>NZ_PYAV01000029.1 GCF_003014715.1 Salsuginibacillus halophilus | reverse complement strand
TTGGGGCTGGCAAGTCTTTTTTTTATGTTTTTCTGCTCTGCAGCGTTATGTACTTTTTCGTTTCATAACTTTGCACTTCTATTTTGCAATATACAACTCTTACAGCAGATAGCGTTGATAGTGACTTAGAGATCACTTTCAACGGTGATGAGCTAACTGCCGATTATCAAAATGCTGTAACAGCAGTAGAGCTTGACAATGATAATGGCACGGAGATTACAGTTTCAGAAGAAGACTACGACTTCAATGTTGACAGTGGAGATACAACGTTGACTATTGATGAAGGTGTAGTAGAAAATGCTGATGAGTACGATCTTACAATTGTTGCTGACAACTATGAAGACATCACTGAAGATGAACTAGAAGTTGTTGAAGGATCTGTAAGTGCCTCAGAAAGCTCATTAGATGATGGTTCATATGATGGTGGTGATGAGAAACTAACTCTAACAGCGACAGTTAAGGACAACTATGGTAATCAAATAACAGACCTAACTTCAGGTGAAGTTGATAGTATTACCATCGATGGTGATGATGCTGAACATGTAGATGGTGATTTCAACCATGAAGGAGACGGTGTATATACTATCGTAGTAGGTAATGGTAATACTGCTGATTTATCAAGTGAGCCAGCAGATGATGATGAAATTGTAGTAACAATTAATGGAGAAGACTTCACTGTAGATTACGGCGATATCAAATAATAATTTCGGTGTCAGACCCTCGGCGCGGTGATGCGCTAAAGGGCTAGGTGAAGGAGGAAAGCCTCGCAGCGAAATGCTGCGGGGCTTTTCTTTCGTACGGACGGAAATACCCATTAATCAAAGTTTTAGAGAACGTAAGATCGCTAGAAAAAACAAAAATACAATGTGCTTCAATGATCACTTTATATTGATAAAACCGGGAGGTTCCGCCACATAGGACCTCTCGGTTTTTTTCGTTTGTTATTGAACTTAATTCAATAGAATTCATCTGTAACCGGAAGGTTTATTACAAAGAATGCTAGTCCATACTGGTAAGGCAGAAGAACAGATGGTTTTGAGAAAATGAACCTGAAGAAAGGAGTG
>NZ_PYAV01000028.1 GCF_003014715.1 Salsuginibacillus halophilus | reverse complement strand
TATTAGCCCCGGTTTCCCGGGGTTATCCCGATCTGCAGGGCAGGTTGCCCACGTGTTACTCACCCGTCCGCCGCTCGATCCACCAGCGTCATCCCCGAAGGGAATCAACTGGTTTCACGCGCTCGACTTGCATGTATTAGGCACACCGCCAGCGTTCGTCCTGAGCCAGGATCAAACTCTCCGATAAAGTGATGCTTAGCACCAATCAAATCGAAGGGATTTGATGTGTTTCGTTTAACGTCAATTAAATTGACGGGCGCACTTGCTTTCATTCAGTTTTCAAAGGGCAAATGTTTTGTCGTTTTTCAGCGACTTTTGCATTGTATCAATTTATCATTGCTTACGCAATAGTAAATTTTATGGTGGAGCCTAGCGGGATCGAACCGCTGACCTCCTGCGTGCAAAGCAGGCGCTCTCCCAGCTGAGCTAAGGCCCCGCGTTTTAGCAGATGGTCGGGAAGACTGGATTCGAACCAGCGACCCCTTGGTCCCAAACCAAGTGCTCTGCCAAGCTGAGCTACTTCCCGCACTTAAGTTAAAATGGCGCGCCTGAGAGGACTTGAACCCCTAACCTTCTGATCCGTAGTCAGACGCTCTATCCAATTGAGCTACAGGCGCATAATGGAGCGGGAGACGGGATTCGAACCCGCGACCCCCACCTTGGCAAGGTGGTGTTCTACCACTGAACTACTCCCGCGAATATTTTGTATGGTGCGGATGGAGGGACTTGAACCCCCACGTCACAAGGACACTAGATCCTAAGTCTAGCGCGTCTGCCAATTCCGCCACATCCGCTATTATTTAAATTAATGGTGAGCCATGGAGGATTCGAACCTCCGACCCTCTGATTAAAAGTCAGATGCTCTGCCAGCTGAGCTAATGGCTCATGAAATGGTGCCGGCCAGAGGACTCGAACCCCCAACCTACTGATTACAAGTCAGTTGCTCTACCAGTTGAGCTAGGCCGGCGTATATTTTTTGAAATGGTGGAGGGTGACGGGATCGAACCGCCGACCCCCTGCTTGTAAGGCAGGTGCTCTCCCAGCTGAGCTAACCCTCCAATATGTATGCTTGGCGACGTCCTACGCTCACAAAGGGTTGCCCCTTCATTACCATCGGCGCTGAAGAACTTAACTTCCGTGTTCGGCATGGGAACGGGTGTGACCTCTTCGCCGTCATCACCAAGCTGATTGAGCGTCGTTCGCTCAAAACTGGATAACCGACAACTGCTTCCACAATGAAGTGCGTCTTGAATTGTGTCTATAGGATAAGCCCTCGATCGATTAGTATCGGTCAGCTCCATGTGTCACCACACGTCCACTTCCGACCTATCAACCTCGTCATCTTCGAGGGATCTTACTCACTTGACGTGATGGGAAATTTCATCTCGAGGGGGGCTTCATGCTTAGATGCTTTCAGCACTTATCCCGGCCGCACGTAGCTACCCAGCGATGCTCCTGGC
>NZ_PYAV01000027.1 GCF_003014715.1 Salsuginibacillus halophilus | reverse complement strand
TGCCGGTCTCAAAAGACCGGCTCGTAGTTACTCCATAGAAAGGAGGTGATCCATCCCCACCTTCCGGTAGGGATACCTTGTTACGACTTCACCCCAATCACCTGCCCCACCTTCGGCGGCTGGCTCCTAAAAAGGTTACCTGACCGACTTCGGGCGTTGCAAGCTCTCGTGGTGTGACGGGCGGTGTGTACAAGGCCTGGGAACGTATTCACCGCGGCATTCTGATCCGCGATTACTAGCGATTCCGGCTTCATGTTCTCGAGTTGCAGAGAACAATCCGAACTGAGAATGGCTTTTTGGGATTGGCTCGGCCTCGCGGCCTCGCAACCCTTTGTACCATCCATTGTAGCACGTGTGTAGCCCAGGTCATAAGGGGCATGATGATTTGACGTCATCCCCACCTTCCTCCGGTTTGTCACCGGCAGTCACCCTAGAGTGCCCAACTGAATGCTGGCAACTAAGGTCAAGGGTTGCGCTCGTTGCGGGACTTAACCCAACATCTCACGACACGAGCTGACGACAACCATGCACCACCTGTCATTTTGTCCCCGAAGGGAAAACTCTGTCTCCAGAGCGGGCAAAAGATGTCAAGACCTGGTAAGGTTCTTCGCGTTGCATCGAATTAAACCACATGCTCCACCGCTTGTGCAGGCCCCCGTCAATTCCTTTGAGTTTCAACCTTGCGGTCGTACTCCCCAGGCGGAGTGCTTAATGTGTTTACTTCGGCACTAAGGGTATCGAAACCCCTAACACCTAGCACTCAACGTTTACGGCGTGGACTACCAGGGTATCTAATCCTGTTCGCTCCCCACGCTTTCGCACCTCAGCGTCAGTTACAGACCAGAGAGCCGCCTTCGCCACTGGTGTTCCTCCACATATCTACGCATTTCACCGCTACACGTGGAATTCCGCTCTCCTCTTCTGCACTCAAGCCTTTCAGTTTCCAATGCCATTCCGTGGTTGAGCCACGGGCTTTCACATCAGACTTAAAAGGCCGCCTGCGTGCCCTTTACGCCCAATAATTCCGGACAACGCTCGCCCCCTACGTGTTACCGCGGCTGCTGGCACGTAGTTAGCCGGGGCTTTCTGATCAAGTACCGGCAAGGTACTGCTCTATTCGCACAGTACGTTTTCTTCCTTGATAACAGAGCTTTACGACCCTGAGGCCTTCGTCACTCACGCGGTGTTGCACCGTCAGACTTTCGTCCATTGCGGATGATTCCCTACTGCTGCCTCCCGTAGGAGTCTGGGCCGTGTCTCAGTCCCAGTGTGGCCGATCACCCTCTCAGGTCGGCTACGCATCGTCGCCTTGGTGAGCCATTACCTCACCAACTAACTAATGCGCCGCGGGCCCATCCTGCAGTGCTAGGATAAATCCCAGCTTTTACGAAAGAATCAGGCGATTCTTCCGGTCATTCGGTATTAGCCCCGGTTTCCCGGGGTTATCCCGATCTGCAGGGCAGGTTGCCCACGTGTTACTCACCCGTCCGCCGCTCGATCCACCAGCGTCATCCC
>NZ_PYAV01000026.1 GCF_003014715.1 Salsuginibacillus halophilus | reverse complement strand
TGTATATTGCAAAATAGAAGTGCAAAGTTATGAAACGAAAAAGTACATAACGCTGCAGAGCAGAAAAACATAAAAAAAAGACTTGCCAGCCCCAAATTTTACCTCTACTGTGTTGAGTGACTAAACAAAACATAAGTGGAGGTTGAAAAGGGTGCTGACAATGCCTAAACAACATTATATCAAAGACTTAAGAAATCGAGAAGGTTGTTCCATTAATGATATTGCAAAGCGGACACGCACAAACTGGCGAACTGCGAAAAAGTACGCTGACGAAGATCAGGTGCCTGAAGAGTCAACCTTTCAAAAGCGCGGTTTAATGTACGATCACGAATGGGGCGAGATCATACGTGACTGGATCCAGGAAGATTTAAAGCTGCCGAAAAAATCACGCCGGAGTCGTAAAAAGATGCATGAACAGCTGCAGGATATGGGCTTTCCTGGTTCTTACCGAACTGTCTGTAACTTTATTCAGCATGAAGGAGGTGGCCACAGTGGAGATGAAGATGCGTCGTCTTCGAATCTTGAGCGTCTTGAGCACCCTCCAGGTGCTGCCCAATTAGACTTCGGCACGATGGATGTTGTTGAAAACCAACAAAATATCGATGTAAAACTGCTTGTACTCTCGCTTCCGTACAGTAATTCGGCTTTCGCTGCACCGCTGCCAAGTGAAAACCAGGAATGTTTACTGCACGGACTCAAGCGTATCTTTGAACAGATGGAAGGCGTGCCTCAAGAGATTTGGATTGATAACTTAAAACCTGCGGTAGCGCAACCGCGAAAGCACAGTGAAGAAGCGGTTTTGACTGAAGAGTTTGAGCGGTTTGCGGCTCATTACGGAGTTAAAGTAATTGTGTGCAACCCATACAGCGGACATGAAAAAGGGCATGTGGAAAACAAAGTGGGCTATTTGCGCTATCAGATGATCAACCCAGCCCCTGCTGTTCAAAATTTAGAGGACTTAAATCAAAGGTTATATGAACAGCTTAAAGCTGACCGGCGACGCCTTCACTATGAAAAGAACGTAACCATTGAAGCATTGTGGCAAGAAGAGCGTAAGGTGCTTAGGTCATTGCCCGAAAAGAGTTATCCCGTTTTTCGAGAAACGAGAGCCAAAACAAATAAGTACGGTGAAGTGCGCCTTGATCAAACGTTGATTTTAATACCGAGAGGAAGTAGTTTTCCTTTTGTTCATCTCGTTTTGTACTGGGATACCTTCAAGGCTGTTTCACCTGCTGGTGAAATATTGTATGAGGGTCCGAGACCTTATAGCCGGAATGAAAGGGCGCTCCCATGGCTTAGTATCATGAAAGATTGGCTCGTGAAACCGAGGGTGGTTAATCATTCAAGATATACAGCTTACCTTCCGGGCAGACTACGTAACTACTTATTAACGCACGATCTCAGCGTCCGTAAACAGCGTATTCGCTGGATGATTCAGCTGCTTGTGAAGCACGACATTCAGGCGATCAATGAGCAGTTTTATGATCTCATGGCTCAGGAGGAAGCACCTGATCATTCTGGCTTTGATATCGACTGGTCCGTTTATGACCAACTGCATCCTCAGCACGTACAGGAGGTGCAGCATGATGACGGATGAAATTCGAGAAATGTGTAAGCCGCTGCGTCTCGCTTATGTAGCAGAAGTTTATGACCAGATTCCTTTCGAGTCACCAGAACAGTATTTAAAAGAGTTGTTTGAGGAGGAAGTTCGACTTCGGGAAGAAGCCAAAGCGGAACGCCTCATCAAAAAGGCGCGGTTTTTATCGTCAAAAAATATCGAAGATTTTCACTGGGATCCTTCGATTCTTCTGCCCGATCATTTAACTCATGAGGACTTGGCGAGCCTTAACTTCATTCGAAATATCGAGAATGTTGTGTTAAGCGGTTCACCCGGCACGGGCAAAACCCACTTGGCGACAGCTTTAGGTCGCCTTGCTTGTCAGTCAGGTTTTGAAGTTCGATTCTTCCGCGTTTCGGAGCTGGTAGAAGGACTTGAGAAAGCCTGGCGGGAGGACAAACTGCAGAGTTTTCGAAACCGTTTTGCGAAGGTTGATCTGATTATTCTTGATGAGATGGGCTATATCCCTTTCAGTAAGGAAGGTGCTGAACTGTTGTTTCAATGTGTGACTGACTGGTATGAACAGAAAAGTTTAATCATCACATCAAACCTGGAGTTCAGCCAGTGGAACCGTATTTTCAGTGATCCCCGCCTGACGGCTGCACTGGTGGACCGAATTATTCACCATGCGCATCTGATTAGTTTTACCGGTCAGAGCTACCGTGTAACTCATGCATTATCAACGAAAAAAACCTAAACTTTGTAAGAGTTTAACCGGCTGGCAATCTTATGTATGTTTTGGCTGCAACATTGTGTAGTTTTTTCTTGCAAAATACA
>NZ_PYAV01000025.1 GCF_003014715.1 Salsuginibacillus halophilus | reverse complement strand
AACCCGAAAAAGTAGGTTAAGCTACAAAGGGCGCACGGTGGATGCCTTGGCACTAGGAGCCGATGAAGGACGTGACGAACAACGAAATGCTCCGGGGAGCTGTAAGTAAGCTTTGATCCGGAGATATCCGAATGGGGAAACCCACGGTCTATAATGAGACCGTATCTACACCCGAACACATACGGTGTAGAAGGCAGACCCGGGGAACTGAAACATCTTAGTACCCGGAGGAAGAGAAAGCAATAGCGATTTCCCGAGTAGCGGCGAGCGAAACGGAAACAGCCCAAACCGGACATTGTCCGGGGTTGAAGGACACTCCTTTGGAGTTACAAAGCGTGCGTGTAGATGAAGCGGCTTGGAACAGCCCGCGAAACAAGGTAACAGCCCTGTAATCGAAACGCGCATGCCTCCGGAGTGGATCCTGAGTACGGCGGGGCACGAGAAACCCCGTCGGAATCCGGGAGGACCATCTCCCAAGGCTAAATACTCCCTAGTGACCGATAGCGAACCAGTACCGTGAGGGAAAGGTGAAAAGCACCCCGGAAGGGGAGTGAAATAGATCTTGAAACCGTGTGCCTACAATCAGTTGGAGCCCGTTCATGGGTGACAGCGTGCCTTTTGTTTAATGAACCGGCGAGTTGCGCCGGCGTGCAAGGTTAAGCTGAACAGGCGGAGCCGCAGCGAAAGCGAGTCTTAATAGGGCGACATAGTACGTCGGCGCAGACCCGAAACCAGGTGATCTACCCGTGGTCAGGGTGAAGGCAGGGTAATACCTGCTGGAGGCCCGAACTCACGTAAGTTGAAAATTACGGAGATGAACTGCGGGTAGCGGTGAAATGCCAATCGAACTTGGAGATAGCTGGTTCTCCCCGAAATAGCTTTAGGGCTAGCCTCGGGAGCAGAGTGCTGGAGGTAGAGCACTGATTGGATGAGGGGTCCCTAACGGATTACCGAGTTCAGTCAAACTCCGAATGCCAGACACTTGGTCCCCGGGAGTCAGACGGCGAGCGCTAAGGTCCGTCGTCGAGAGGGAAACAGCCCAGACCATCAGTTAAGGTCCCAAAGTATACGTTAAGTGGAAAAGGATGTGGAGTTGCTTAGACAACTAGGATGTTGGCTTAGAAGCAGCCACCATTGAAAGAGTGCGTAATAGCTCACTAGTCGAGTGACTCTGCGCCGAAAATGTACCGGGGCTAAACGTATCACCGAAACTATGGATAAATACCTTTAGGTATTTGTGGTAGGGGAGCGTTCGAAGGGCGTCGAAGTCTGATCGTGAGAACAGGTGGAGCGCTTCGAAGTGAGAATGCCGGTATGAGTAGCGAAAAGAAGGGTGAGAATCCCTTCCGTCGAAAGCCTAAGGTTTCCTGAGGAAGGCTCGTCCGCTCAGGGTTAGTCGGGACCTAAGCCGAGGCCGAAAGGCGTAGGCGATGGGCAACAGGTTGAAATTCCTGTACCACCTCCTCTCCGTTTGAGCGACGGGGGGACGCAGTAAGGTAGGGCAAGCGTGCTGTTGGAATAGCACGTCTAAATTGTTAGGCCGGTCGACAGGCAAATCCGTCGACCACGAGGCTGAGCAATGACAGCGAGGGAAATATCAGTACCGAAGTTCCTGATCCTACACTGCCTAGAAAAGCCTCTAGCGAGGAGAGAGGTGCCCGTACCGCAAACCGACACAGGTAGGCGGGATGAGAATTCTAAGACGCGCGGGAGAACTCTCGTTAAGGAACTCGGCAAAATGACCCCGTAACTTCGGGAGAAGGGGTGCTCCCCAGGGTTTATAGCCCAGGGGAGCCGCAGTGACAAGGCCCAAACGACTGTTTACCAAAAACACAGGTCTTTGCGAAGCCGTAAGGCGAAGTATAAGGGCTGACACCTGCCCGGTGCTGGAAGGTTAAGAGGAGGGGTTATCCCCTTACGGGGAGAAGCTCCGAATCGAAGCCCCAGTAAACGGCGGCCGTAACTATAACGGTCCTAAGGTAGCGAAATTCCTTGTCGGGTAAGTTCCGACCCGCACGAAAGGTGCAACGATTTGGGCACTGTCTCAACGAGAGACCCGGTGAAATTGTATTACCTGTGAAGATGCAGGTTACCCGCGACAGGACGGAAAGACCCCATGGAGCTTTACTGCAGCTTGATATTGGGTTTTGGTACAGCTTGTACAGGATAGGCAGGAGCCTTGGATGCCGGACCGCCAGGTTCGGCTGAGGCGCTGGTGGGATACTGCCCTTGCTGTACTGAAATCCTAACCTCGAACCGTGATCCGGTTCAGGGACAGTGTCAGGTAGGCAGTTTGACTGGGGCGGTCGCCTCCTAAACAGTAACGGAGGCGCCCAAAGGTTCCCTCAGAATGGTTGGAAATCATTCGCAGAGTGCAAAGGCACAAGGGAGCTTGACTGCGAGACTGACAAGTCGAGCAGGGACGAAAGTCGGGCTTAGTGATCCGGCGATCCCGTATGGAAGGGTCGTCGCTCAACGGATAAAAGCTACCCTGGGGATAACAGGCTTATCTCCCCCAAGAGTTCACATCGACGGGGAGGTTTGGCACCTCGATGTCGGCTCATCGCATCCTGGGGCTGAAGTAGGTCCCAAGGGTTGGGCTGTTCGCCCATTAAAGCGGTACGCGAGCTGGGTTCAGAACGTCGTGAGACAGTTCGGTCCCTATCCGTCGTGGGCGCAGGAAATTTGAGAGGAGCTGTCCTTAGTACGAGAGGACCGGGATGGACGCACCGCTGGTGTACCAGTTGTTCCGCCAGGAGCATCGCTGGGTAGCTACGTGCGGCCGGGATAAGTGCTGAAAGCATCTAAGCATGAAGCCCCCCTCGAGATGAAATTTCCCATCACGT
>NZ_PYAV01000024.1 GCF_003014715.1 Salsuginibacillus halophilus | reverse complement strand
CTGTAACCGGAAGGTTTATTACAAAGAATGCTAGTCCATACTGGTAAGGCAGAAGAACAGATGGTTTTGAGAAAATGAACCTGAAGAAAGGAGTGGACATCGTGGGTGAATCATACTGGGTGCTTGTAAACGAGCAGTTGGATTCACATACGAGAGAAGTAATTAACGAATACTTGTTGAGCTTAAAAGTGTCCAACAAGTCTGAAACCACGATTGTGAAATACAGACGGAATTTAGACATGTTCTTTCGTACAGTGAATGTGCCGTTAACCGACCTAACCTCTGACGAGGTGTTGAATTGGTTGAATGACTATACCAAGGGTCGCAAGCCAAAGACGGTTGCTTTAATGTTTTCGACACTTTCTACGTTCTTTTCTTTCTGCCAAGCGGAGGATTATTTAGATCAACCGCTGCTAAAGAGAAGGTGGCGGCCGAAACTTCCTGATGCTCTGCCTAAGTATCTAACTGACAAAGAAGTAGCGCTTGTAAAAATGAAAGCCGAAGGGTTGCCGCTTAGGGATCGAACAATTATCTCCTTTTTATTGTCTTCAGGCTGCCGGCGTTCGGAAGTCTCTCATTTAAATGTTTCAGATATAGACTTAAACAAACGGACAGCTGAAGTGAGAGGCAAAGGGAAGAAAGTACGAACGGTGCACTTTTCGATCGAGTGTTCGCTCCTATTAAAAGCGTACCTGAACCACCGACCGCCGAGTAAAGATGATGCCTTGTTTCTTACACATTCGGGGGATCGTCTGCAGCCGATTGGGATTTACAAAACGGTGGTGCGTGTCGGGAAAGAAGCGGAACTGCTCCAACGATTTACACCACATGGGTGCAGGCACACATTTGCTACGACTATGATGTCTAGAGGGG
Organism: Salsuginibacillus halophilus; assembly: GCF_003014715.1. Taxonomy (GTDB): domain Bacteria; phylum Bacillota; class Bacilli; order Bacillales; family Marinococcaceae; genus Salsuginibacillus; species Salsuginibacillus halophilus. Next base: position 2,637 of record NZ_PYAV01000024.1, on the reverse strand, counting down.
CTGACCTGGAGTTTATCGGGGCAGAGCTTGGTCACACCGACTTAAACACAACCAGAGTGTACGCCCGTGTTCCTAGTGAAAAGTTGAGAACAGCTTATCAAAAAATAATGGGGTAGATTGAAATGAAAACCAATGACGAAGTTATTCGCCAATTCTTTGCGGATAATGAAGCGCAGTTTAGTTCAGAAACTATCAGGAGCTATACCATTGCACTCAAGCAGTTTTTTTCATTTTGTGATCTCACTTATGACAAGGTTAAAGCGATTCATGTTCGTGCATGGCTCGCTGATATGCAGGAACAGGAACTTAAGCCTCGAACGGTACAGTTAAAACTAGCAGCGGCTAAATCGTTCTATCGCTACTGTTTGGAAGAGCACATCATAAAAAAAGATCCTACAACACATGTTCCTACACCCCAACTAGAAGATTCGCTTCCTTACTATTTAGATAAAAAGCAGTTGGCTCAACTAATGGAGTACACGATGCAGTGGCCTCGGGAACGAGTGCTTGTTGAAATGTTATATACCACGGGTGTACGCATCAGTGAACTCTTAAATATTAAACAAGAGGATATTAAATGGGACACCCAGCAAATCTGGATACGCAGAGGGAAAGGTAATAAAGAACGTTTCGTCTTATTTACAACGGCCTGTGGCGCAAGGTTAGATGAGTATCTTTCCACCAGGACTGTTGACAGTCCATATTTATTTGTTAACCCGCAAGGGAAGCCGTTGAGCAGGGTTTATGTGGAACAGCTTTTTCGTAAGTTTTCAGAGGCGGTCGGCTTCAAAGTGACACCGCATACGTTACGACATACATTTGCAGCACACTTGGCAGAAAAGGATATGCCGCAAAGCAATATCCAAGAGTTGTTAGGTCACGTCAATATTAACACGACGCGGATTTATACCAGATTGAGTGAGAAAGCCCGGAAAAAACAATATGATCAGTACAATAATTGATGGGTGGATAAAAAGGAGAAAAGCTTATGAATGAGAAGAAAGAAATCTTTCACCATAATAAACTGATACTTCAAAAGTATTATCTTCATATGGAACTTGCCAACCGAAGTGAACACACACTGGAAAGTTATAAACGGGTATTAGATCGTTTCTTTTCTGAGGTATGGATTCCGATAGAGGACATTCAACCGGAAGATGTTTTGGAATGGCTGCGAGAACATACCCAGGGGAAAAAAGAAACAACCATTTCGACATGGATGAGTATCTTATCTTCATTTTTTATGTTTTGTGAAGCTGAGGAGTATATTGATCAAGTGCCGTTAAAAAGTCGTTGGCGGCCTCGCTTACCCAAGCCAATCCCTAAATATTTAGACCAAAATGAGTTGGCACGAATACAGTTACAATCCGAGAAATCGTCTTTACGCAATCAAATCTTATTTGAGTTTCTCGTTACTTCCGGTTGTCGAGTGGGGGAAACCTGCGCATTAAATAAGACCGATGTTGATCTTCATACCCGTACAGTGCAAGTCAAAGGAAAGGGAAGTAAAATTCGGACCGTTCATTTCTCAGAACGATGTGCCATCCTGCTTGAGAAATACATGGATACTCTGCCAGAAGAAACACCAGCATTGTTTTTAAATCGCTCAGGTTCACGGATCACTCGTGTTGGCGTCCACCTTATTTTAAGTCACATGGGAAAGAAGGCGAATCTCTCTGGTTCGTTAGGACCTCACCGCCTGCGCCATACGTTTGCGACGACGCTCTTATCAAAAGGAGCAGAATTATCCTTTATTGCTGAAGAGTTAGGTCACAGCAACTTAGATACGACACGTGTTTATGCCCGTCTTCCTAAAGATGAATTGGTTTCGATGTACAGAAAGTACATGGGATAAGGGGGAACGATAATGACAAATGAAACGGAAATCATTCTTGAGACATTTGTGGAAGAGCATCTATCCCGACTGCAGGAACAAACCCTGGTCACTTATAAGCGAAACATTATAGAATTCCTGGACTTTGCACAAATCCCTTTGCAAGATGTTCGTCCTTCTGATGTTCGGAAATGGATGGCTCATTTGAATCACTATGAACCGGCGACGATTCATCAAAAAATAGCTTCCTTGCGACTGTTTTTTGATTACGGTGTTGAAGAACAGATGGTGGAGAAAAATCCGATTTATGCCATTGAGTTACCGAAATTAAAAGATCGAGTTCCTGAGTATTTAACAAGAGAGCAGCTCATGCAATTAAGGATGTTAACTAATCGAAGCAGACGTGAGCGGGCCATTATTGAAATGTTTTACGCTACTGGGGTAAGGTTAAGTGAACTGATTGCGATGAAGCAGACCGACATTGATTGGGAAGGTCGGCATATCTTAATTCGTAAAGGGAAGGGGAAGAAAGAACGGCTTGTGTTATTTACACCTGAATGTGAACAGCAAGTTAAGGACTATCTAAAGGAACGAGCGGATGAACAGCCATACCTTTTTTTGAATTCAAAGGGAAGACCCCTGCAAAGTCGAACCCTCCGGTTGATGTTTGAAGGGTACTCAAAGCAGTTAGGTTTTAAGGTAACGCCCCATACGATGCGCCATACATTCGCGGCTCACTTAGCGGAAAAAGGGATGCCGTTGGTGCATATTCAAGACCTTCTAGGTCATGATACCATAGGAGT
>NZ_PYAV01000023.1 GCF_003014715.1 Salsuginibacillus halophilus | reverse complement strand
CTTAGCTTTGGCCATAAGGTTCACGCCCTTTATCATTGTTGTCTTTCATGTAACCATGTGCCAATGTGCCGTGTCCACTATTTATACTAACTTCAGCGCACCCCCGAAAATGAAGCGGCATCGAGCAAAAGTGGAGCGCGCACTTCCCTAAGTGGATCAAAGCCGGCCCACAGCCGGCTTTGCCCAACTCAAATTTGAAGGAAAGAAACCGGCTGCCGCCGGTTTCTTCAACTTTACCGCCGCCCGTGCGTGTGGAGCGCGCTCTCCTGAAAATGGAGCGGCCACGTGCAAGAGTGGAGCAAATCCAAACGCGGTGGAACGCGCTTCCCCAAAAATGAAGCGGCATCGAGCAAAAGTGGAGCGCGCACTTCCCTAAGTGGATCAAAGCCGGCCCCGAGCCGGCTTTGCCCAACTCAAAGTTGAAGGAAAGAAATCGGCCGCCGCCGGTTTCTTCAACTTTACCGCCGCCCGCGCAGCGTGGAGCGCGCACCCCTGAAACTGGAGCGGCCACGTGGAAAAGTGGAGCAAATCCAAACGCGATGGAGCGCGCTTCCCCGAAAATGAAGCGGCCTCGGACACCCGACCAACCCCGATCAAGCAGGAGAAAAAGCCGGCCCCGCGCCGGCTTTTTTCACTTCTGGACTGCACTATTTTTCAATAGATATTTCTGGAACTAATAAAGAAAGATATCTTCTCAAATAGACTTTTTGATTATTTATATGTATAATAAAAACCAAATGATAGGCTTTTGAACTATTTTATTGGACAAAAATAGAAAGGGTGTTACATATGAAAGTTATATCTTCATTTGCAATGTTGCTATTTGCGTCGTTACTTATCCTCTCACCTAAAGCTGAAGCGTCTAGCATAGATGTATATGTGGATGGTGATCGGCTTGAATTCACAAATTCGGCTCATATTACAGAAGGTCGTACTATGGTAGAACTACGTCCTATATTTGAATCGCTTGGGGTTATGGTAGATTGGGAGCAATCAACACAAACGATCACAACGGCTGGTGATACTAAAATGGAAATGCAAATCAACAGCCAAATGGCAACTGTGAACGGAAGCATGCACCAATTGGATGTACCCCCAACCATTTATGAAGGGCGCACTGTGGTACCGCTTCGTTTTGTTGTAGAGGCCGCAGGAGTATCTGTTCAATGGGATCAAGTGAATCAGCGCGTTATAATTGGTGAAGAGCATGGTATCGAAACTTCGCTATGGGAAGGGTATTATACAATTGATGACCATCCAGATCTTCGGGGGGGGTTGGTAATCACAGATGAAAACGACAAGTATTTCTCCTTTGAAGCAGATGTAGCTTATACACATGTTGGACAGATTGAGGGGGTAGCCGAAAAGCAGGGTCCTCATACTGCTTCACTCGTATATGATCCTTATGGATGTGAAATGACACTTACACGCGATAATGGGCGGGTTACATTGTCAGAAGACAACTTAGAATGTTCCTATTATAGTGGAGTGGCTATCGACCTTAATCGTAGTTATGTTAAATAATCTTATATCTCTAGTAACAAGTTACAAAAAATAAGCTTATAAGGGTGATTCTAATTGAATAATCTCCATAGTAAATTTTTTTTGTTATTCATAATTAGCGTACTATTTTCTGGGGAATTTTATGCTTCAGCGGATGCTAAAGTTCCTCAAGCAACGAAGTTATTTGATATAGAGAACATGGGGGAGATCAAAGATGTGGAAATTTCCAAATCAGGGTCGACTATCTATACGGGAGATGAATTGGGGAACATTAGAAAATGGGATAGTCAAAGCGGAGGAGAATTAGGTTCGATTTCGGCTCCGGCTTTTGGTAATCAAAGTCTTATTTCAATAAGTGTAAGTGATGATGAAGAGTGGATAGCTCTAACCCTTGAAGAAACAGTAGGTTACAGCACTTATATTTGGAATGCTTCTGAAGAAGCTTTTTGGGAAGATAGTTTGGGGGAGTATAGTGAAGTTGAATTTACTGAGGAAGGTTATTTAATTGCTTCGGAAGGCAAAGTAATTGAAGTGTTTGATTTGGATCAGGGTAACATTATAACAGAAATGAGGTTTGCAGAAGATATAAAGTCTTTTAGTTATCTTGAAAAAAGCAATGAAGTTGCTGTAGTTCATGAAACTATTGGATTTACAGTAAGAGACTTAACTAGTGGAGCTGTGGTTGAGCAGCAAACACCGGAAGATTTAGGTTGGGAAACAGTTGGTGGAGCAGTGTATAGTGGAGATGAGGACTACCTAATACTTTCTTCACCTGGTCAAAGACCGAAGTTTTTAGATGTTGCTAATGATTACTCATTAGATTTGGATATGACAGGCGCTAGTTATCCGACAACCGGTTCACGAATCTATACTTATGGCAAGAACTATGTTATATATGAACCGTATGGAGAAGAAGGTTATCATATGTACAATATGTACACTCAAGAGCCAGTCTTGCAAATTAATGCAGGTTATCAGCTTCTAAATTTTAAAGCCGGTGAGGATATAGTAGCAGGATCTTTAGGTAATAGCACTTATGTTTATGGTATGGAGAATCACAATCCTATAGTAGATATAGAAATCGAATCTTGGCCTAAGTTGGAGGTTTCTAGTGATTACACCCCGAACATAAAAGTAATTTATCAAAATGGGGACTCTGAATATATCAATAGTAAAGATTTAGTTTGGGATGTTGTGAATGGAAGTATCTTATCAGAAGAAAGCGGGGATTTTTTTGCTAAGGAACCAGGTGAAACAAAAGTAAAAGCGTCACTTGGAGATATAGAGTCAACAAAAACGGTTCAAATCCATGCTGATCAGCCAGATCTAGACAATTTTGAGCCGCTAGCTGCAAAAGAAGGTGTGAGCCCAGGTAAATCTTGGACTGTAAAATTTAATGAGGAAGTTAGTTACGATACAATAAAAGAAGAAAATGTATTTGTAACGAATGAGTTGGGAGAAGTGCAACCTCAGCTTTACATTATTGATCGTACAAATGGTGGTTCTGCTGAACTTAAATTACTTCCGGTTTCGAAATATACTACCGAAGAGACTTATACACTTTGGGTCAAAAATGTTCACTCCATTAAGGGCGATAAGCTAAGTGAAAATGTAAGGATGGACTTTGAAATTAAGTAAAGCCAACAACTAGACCCTCCTGTACAGTATCACAGCGCGAAAGCGGCGTCAGGCACCCCATCAAACCTAATCAAGTAGGAGAAAAAGCCGGCCGAGTGCCGGCTTTTTCTATTTCTGGACTGCCCGCCCGTGCGTGTGGAACGCGTTCCCCCGAAAATGGAGCCGCCACGTGTAAGAGTGGAGCAAATCCAAACGCGGTGGAGCGCGCACCCCCGAAAATGGAGCGGCCACGTGCAAAAGTGGAGCAAATCCAAACGCGGTGGAACGCGCTTCCCCAAAAATGGAGCGGCATCGAGCAAAAGTGGAGCGCGCACTTCCCTAAGTGGATCAAAGCCGGCCTGCAGCCGGCTTTGCCCAACTCAAATTTGGAGGAAAGAAACCGGCCGCCGCCGGTTTCTTCAACTTTACCGCCGCCCGCCCGTCTATGGAGCGCGCTTGCCTGAAAATGGAGCGGCATCGAGCAAAAATGAAGCGGCCTCCAGCAGAACTGGAGCACCCCTCCCCGAAAATGCATCGCGCCACCGTCGAGAATTTTCCAAATCTACGTTATAATGAAACTACTTACTTAAAAGAGGCTCACTTGAGCGCTTAGCATAGAGAGGAGTTCATCCATGCTTCAACCAAGCAGACCCGCCGCCCGCCGCCTGCCCCTCACCGCTGCCACCGCCCTCACCGCCGCCCTCGCCTTCGCGAGCGCGGCCCCGGCCGCCGGCGCTGCCGACAGCGGCCTCATCCTCTTCGAGGACGAGGCCGCTGTCGATGCTCCCGCCTTAACCGAAGCCGGCGCACAAAATGTACATAGTTACAGCCACATCCCGGCCGTCCGCGCCGAACTCGACGCAGATGCCCGTGCCGCCGCCAAAGACCTTGACGGCGTCACCGACATCACCGCCGATGGTGCCATCGAACTCCCGCCGGCCGAAGCCGCCGAAGCGGAAGAAGCACCGCTTGCCGCCGCTTCGGCCACCGGTCTCACCCCGTACGTCGACTGGGGCGTTGACCGGATCGGCGCCCGCAACGCGTGGGTGAACGGCTACACAGGGGACGGCGTCAAAGTTGCCGTCCTCGACAGCGGGATCTACGAGGGACATAGCGACCTCGAAGTAGCCGGCGCCAAATCGTTTCACCCGGATGTTGAAGACGCGGGGGATGCTTACGGCCACGGCACGCATGTCGCCGGCACGATCAGCGCCGCTCATAACGACAGCGGGATGTACGGCATCGCACCAGACGTTGAACTTTACAGCGCCCGCATCCTCGACGAACAAGGCAAAGGCTACCAATCCGCCGCCATTGAAGCGATTGAGTGGGCGATTGACGAGAATATCGATATTATTAACTTAAGCATCGGCGCCGGCACCGAACCTTCCGTCATGGACGACGTCGTGCAGGCAGCTGAAGAAGCAGGTGTGCTCATCGTCGGCGCCGTCGGGAATAACAGCACAAACGGGGTGGAGTACCCGGCCAAATTTGACGAAGTGATCGGCGTCGGCGCCACGAACGACGATGACGAGCGCGCCTCATTTTCCGCAAGCGGACCGGAACTTGAACTCACCGCACCCGGCGTCAACATCAAGAGCACATCCAATGACGGCACACGTTTGGTGAAGAACGGCACAAGCATGGCCGTTCCACACGTCACCGGTCACCTGGCCCTGCTGCACGAAGCCCGGCCTGAAGACACAGCAGCCGACATTCGCGAGCACATCCGCACCGAAACGAACAGCACCGAACACACAGAAACATACGGCTACGGCCTCATCCAAATGCCCGAAAACTTCGGCAGCAGCGACAACGACACGACCGACCCTGACATCCAGCCGCCGCTCAACTTCGACGTCAAAGAAATCGATTTCGGCCAGGCAGAACTCACCTGGGACGCACCAGTTGGCCTCACACCTGATTACTACGAGCTCACCCGAAACGGCACCGAGCTCGGCCCGATCACCGGCAGCGCCACCAGTTACGCCGACGACCCAGGCCCCGGCACACACACGTACAAACTCACCGCCATCGCAGAAGACGGTGCCGCCTCAAGCACCATCGAGCAAACCTTAAACATTGCTGAAACAGGCGGGGAGCAGGAGATTAGCGGGCTGCAAATCGAACGCACAGAAGATCACAATGTCGTGACGCTTACGTGGAACGAAGTGGACGACGCCACATTCGATGAGCTGTTGATCCGGCGCGACTTCGAAGACGTTGGCCGCGTTGAACCTGGCGAGGCCGCGTTCACGGATGAACCCGGCCCGGGATCGCACGGCTACGAAGTCATTCCAATCCGTGACGGCGAAGAGCTCGCCGGCGTAGAAGAAATGATTTCGATTGAAGAGCCAGGCGAGCTGCCAGGCCACGGCCAGCCGATGAACGAGCTGTTTGATGATATTACAGGGAGCGAATGGCACTTTGATTACCTCGTGCGCATGTTTAACGACGGTGTGATGGAAGGGCATAACGATATGATGCGTCCGGATGACCCGGTGACGCGCGCTGAAGCGGCGGCGATGCTGCAGCGCACCGCCCGCTTTAGCGCTGAAGGAGAAAGTGAGGACTTTTACGATGTGCCGGCGGAACACTTCGCTGCCGAGGCGATCGCTACATTAACAGACCGCGGGCTGCTCAGCGGCTACCCGGACGGCGGTTTTCAACCGGATGAAGAGATCACCCGCGGCGAAACTGCCGCCGTACTCGAGCGCAGCTTCGTGTATCCATCACCGGATGAAGCGATGCCATTTGACGACGTTTCTGAAAGCTACTTCGGCTACGGCGCGATCCACCGCGTCGCCGGCGCCGGTATCATAAGCGGCTACCCGGACGGAAGCTTCCAAGAAGATAACCCGGTCACCCGGGCCGAACTCGCTGCCTTTCTCACCCGCACCTTAAACAAAGACATCCCGCCCGTCAGCTGACGCGGCGGGTTTTTTTGGTGCCTGACCCCCGGCCCGGTGATGCGTTACCGTGCAAAAGCGGATGCTCCTGCACTAGCGCGTAGCGCGGTGGAGCGCGCTCCCCGGAAAGTGGGCCTCGCTCCAGCAAAAATGGAGCAAATCTAAGCGCGGTGGAGCTCGGATCCCCGGAAATGGAGCGGCCCAGCGCGAAAGTGGAGCTCCCACACCTCAAAGTGGAAAAAAGCCGGCCGCCGCCGGCTTTTCACATTCTCCCAATCCTCATAAGGAAGGAAACCGGCGCCGGCCGGTTTCCACACACCCACCGGTGGACCTCGCTCTCCGAAAAATGGGCTCGCTCCCGCCAAAATGGAGCAAATCCAAGCGCGGTGGAGCGCGTATCTCCGGAAATGGAGCGGCCCAGCGTAAAAGTGGAGCTCCCACATCTCAAAGTGGAAAAAAGTCGGCCGCCGCCGGCTTTTCACATCCTCCCAACCCTGATAAGGAAGGAAACCGGCGCCCGGCCGGTTTCCACACACCCATCGGTGGAGCGCGCTCCCCGGAAAGTGGACCTCGCTCCCGCAAAAATGGAGCGCGCACCTCCAGCATTGGCTCGAGTCGCAAGTCCCAAGACCCAGCTGTAACATTGTAAACGAAATTTTAAGATCTAATGACAAATGTAACAAACCTCCCTTGCGTCTAGGCGTAAATCCTAACAAAAAGGGGTGTTTCTGTTCTCAAACGTAATAATTCTATGAAAATCGCTCCAATTCCGCAGAAAATTTGCTAAAAATGTTGAAAACAACACACAATGTTGTAAAATAAGGATTAACGCAGATTTCCTGCATCATCCATATTCTATGAATCTCTTCTAACTACTTAACATTAATTGGAACACTCATCCCTCATTTGGTTGACATTCAAAATCAAGGAATCTATACTGAACGTTGTGGATTCATAGAACGGTAGATGCCGGTAGCCCAACGCCCAAGCGCGTTTCCAGCTGCCTAAGTACCGTTGTGATATGCAGTGAAATCACCTGCAATAAGCAGTCTGCTACATATTTCGCCCTTTGGCGTTTTGCGCAGTCTGCTTACTATAAAAGGAGGAATTAATTCATGGCAAGCGAAACAAAGTCTTACCGTAAGTTTCTCGCAACATCGGTAACAGCTGCGGCTGTAACGGCAGTTGCTGCTTCTTCGGTAACTGCTGAAGAAGAACAAACAATTAATGCAACAAGCTTTACAGACGTTGAATCCGACATGTACTACACAGAAGCGGTGAACGTGCTGGACGAAGCAGGCATCATTAGAGGTTACACAGAAGAAACTTTCGGTGTTGGTGACGAGCTTTCTCGTGCGCAGGCCGCAACGTTCATCTCCCGTTTCCTTCAATGGGACACAGACAATGTACAGGATCCAGGCTTCCCTGACGTTGATGCAGATGACGATAGTGCTGACTGGTACTACGAGCACGTGGCAAAAGCTGTAGAAGAAGGCGTCATTCAAGGCCGTGAAGACGGCACATTCGACCCGGAGGCTGAAATCACCCGCGGCGAAACAGCAGCAATGCTTGTACGTGCCCTTGACCTTGATACAAACGTAAATCCAGATCATAACTTCACAGACATCGACAACTACTATGAAGATTACATCGAAGCGCTCTATGCAGCTGACATCACAACAGGGGTTAGCGAAACAGAGTTCGGCACAACGCGTGACGTTCTCCGTCAAGACTTCGCAACGTTCCTACACCGTGCCGGCACTTGGGACAGCCTCGATGCGGACTTCGCAGATGTTAATGTGCAGTACGCAGGCGACGGCGTTGTAGAAGTAACAGGATCTGTAGTTGATACAGTTGAAGACGACGCTGTAGATGTCGCGCTTGACCTTGATGAAGATGATTTCGATGTAGACAACTTCGATACAGCTTCCTTAAGCACGACAGCTGATCTTGATGCAGATGACAGCTTCGATGCAACGCTTGAAGTTGTTGACACAGAAGGCGCTGCAGCCGATCTGACAGAAGGCGACTTTGCTGTTGAACTCACATACGGTTACTTGACGCAAGCTTTTGACGAGGTTGAAGTCGTCGATGAAGACATCAACTTCCAGGACATCGGCGGCGCTGAAGAAAACATCGGTGTGCCAGGTGCTTATAACTTCACTCTTTCTGCTGACGCAGCTGCAGATGCAGGCTTTGCTACAGGCGAAGGTGAAACACTAACACTTTACGTTGATGGCCAAGAGCGCACACTAGAATTTGATGCAGAAGAAAACGAATTCTTCGATACAGGTGCACAAGGCATTGATACAGATGCGATCGCTGAAGCGGTTGTTGCTCAGTATGAGGAAGAAGAAGACGAAGATGAAGACGAAAATGGTGAAGATGGCGACGACAACGGTGAAGAAGACACGGGTGACGAAGCTTTGACCATTGAAGATGTAAACGCTGAAGAAGAAGAAGCGGGTCTTCCTGGTCTTTACAACGTCTATGTATCTTTCGAAGATGCTGAAGCTGCTGGTCTTTCCACTGAAGCGGATGCTGAATTGACACTTCACTACAACGATGGTGAAACGCAGGCATTCGAGTATGATGCAGACAATGAAGCTTTCGTAATTTACGGTGAACTTCCAGAAAGCATCGATAACCTTGAAAACCCAACAGTAGAACAGTAAACGAATCGAGGCATGCAAGCTATGACGCATACCACTTTACGTGATGTCGGCCGTGTAGATACGGTGCTGCCGGGTATGCTCAACATCGTCATCCCGGAGGAAAACTTGAAAGCGGCTGGTTTACATATCAACAGCTCACAAAGCTTGTATGTGAGCCTGCCGCAACGGTCGATCCGCATGCAGCACGAGCCGGCAAAACAACGCTGGACGACGTACAACGTCCAAGAAATTCCAGAACAAGACTTATATCACGCTTACGTGGATATCCGCGAAGCGCAATAAATTTTAGGAGGACTCCTGAATGAGTAAAGTACCACACAAAGTATTGTCGATCTCCGCACTTTCAGCAATGGCAGCAACAGCAGCGGTCGTCGCACCAGCTGCAGCTGGTGCAGAAGAGCAGAACGAAAGCGGCAGCCCAATTCAAGAAGTTGCATTTGATGTTGACGGCGAAACGGTCGTTGTTGACGCACAGCGTTTTGCAGAAGCTTGGGGCAACCAGGATACAGACGCATTGTTTGAATTCTTGACTGGCGACTCTGAAGTACCGGATTACGAAGCAGTAAACGTACAAGGCTCTTATGTAAGCTTTGGTGAGTACGCAGCAGGTCACCGTGACTACGATGGCGACTTCGACCAAATCGTTGAAAACGCTGAAGAGGTTGACACAACTGGTTATGTTCGTGCTGAAGTAAATGAAGAAGGCGAAGTTGAAACTTCCCCGATCGTTGACGTAGAAGTTGTTGAAGTAACGTCCGATAGTGAAACAAGCTTCACAGTATCACTTGAAGAAGCACTTGACGAAGACGTTGACGCTGACGACCTCGATCTTGACATCGAAGTTGTAGACGCTGACGGCGAAGAAATCGACGCTGGCGAGCTTACATTTGAAATCAGTGAAGAGCGTGACAGCGTTGTTGTTACTCACGGCGACTTGACTGACCAAGCAGGTACAATCACGGTTGAAGGTACTGACGCTTCATTTGACAACACTTACGACCTTGACGGCAACATCGAAGAAGCTGAAGAAGCAATCGCTGGTCTTGAAGACGCTGATCTTTCCGACCGCGCTGAAGTACAAGACACTCGCGCATTGATCAACGAGATCCTTGACTTCGACGAAGACGCTGAAATTGAAGGCCTTGCTGACTTTGAAGAGCTTGAAGCTGACCTTGACGAGCAGGTTGAAAACCTCTCCATCAGCAACATCTCGTTGAACAACTCCACTTCTTTCAACATCGAGCTTGATGAAGATGTAACTGGCCTTTCCAGTGAAGACTTCGACATCACGCTTAACATTGAAGATGGTGACGAAGTTGAGCTTGAAGACTTCGACCTAGAAGCACAAGGCGAAGGCGTATTCACAGTAACGCATGACGATCTAGCAGGTGAAGAAGGCGAGATCGAAGTGACTTACGTACCAGCTGACGATGACAGCCAGGTAGAGTTTGACTTTACTGATGATGCAGTGGATGATGCAGTTGATGAAGTGAATGATGCGATTGATGATGATGATGAGGACGCGCTTTTAGAAGCACTGCAGGCGCCACAGCTGGATCTTGCTGATGTGAACGAAGACTTCATCTCCCAGTACTTTGCTGAAATTGATGACAGCTTCACAAACACCGTAGAGCGGATTCAAAGTGCGGTTGACCGCACGAATGAAGAGTTCGCAGAAAGTGTAGAGGAAAGCCTTGAAACGTTGAACACAACAGCGTCTCAAACAGCGTTCCTAGAAGCGCTAACTTCCCTTGAAACAACAATCGCTGCTGACGATGTTGATGAGATTGTTAACGACGACGATGCTGATGTTGACGGCGAATTTGTAGATGGCGTAGATGGCGTTGAACTTACAGACTACTTCGAAGCGATCCAAGATGCACAGCCGGAAACGCTTGCAGAGCTTGAAGAAATCATCGAAGACGTTAACGTAGGCCTTGCGATGGAAGCTTACGACCTCGCAGTTGAAGAGCCGACAGAAGATAACATCGAAGATGCAGAAGAACTTCTTGAAGCATTCGAAGATCTCATCGACGACAGCGACGAGCTGCTTGAAGACCTTGAAGATCTAGAAACGACAGCTGATGTTAACGATGCACTTGACAGCATTGATGATGAGTCCAGCGACGAAGATATTGCCGACGCATTCCGCGATGCAGGCTTTGAAAACGTAACTGAAGACAACGCTGAAGCTTACTTTGAAGCATTTGAAGATCAAGATGCACTCTTCACAAGCTCCGACGAAGTTCAAGACTTCATCGATGAAGTAAACGCTCAAGAAATCGCAGATGACATCGAAGCTGTGGTTGAAGCGATTGAAGACGAAGATGATGAAGGTCTTCGTGAAGCACTGAATGAACTTGATCTTGACACAGACGAGTTCAACGCAGATCTCTTAGCCGATAACGATGCAGGCGAGGCACTTCGCAGTCAGTTGATGACAACATTTGCAGATGTTGAATTCGAGACAGATGCTGAAATTGAGTCTGCATTGACAACAACAACGCAGATTGCAAATGTTGAAAGTGCTAGCGAAAGTGAAATGGACGCTGCACTTCGCGCAATTAACTATGACACTTACGTCGATCTAGGTAGCGATCGCCCTGAAATTGCAGCATTGTTCACAGCAACTTATGGCGACGAAGATTTCGACAGCATCAGCGAAATTGAGGAAGCTATTGATTCCACAATCGAACAGCGCGATGAGCTGCTAAGTGCAGTAAACAGCGAACAGGCAGCAGGCAGCATCTCCGGCCTCCTCTCTGCAATGGAAGATGTAGAAGAAGCATTTGAAGACACTGATTACCTGAACAACCAGCTTCAGTTCTTCGTAGATGCTGATGACGACGACGCTGAAGCAGCCATTAACGAGCTTGACGGTGATTTCAGTTCCTTGAACTCGGTTGAGGTTGATGATGGTCCTGATGCAACTGAAGGTGAAGTAACTTACATTAACTCTGATGGTACAATTGTTGAAATTGACGGTGAGACCTATAATGCAGTTGGTGACGCTCAAACATTGTTTGAGAATGAGGGTGCCGCTCTTGAAGACAACGATGTAGAAGTTCGAGTTAACAGTGAAGGTGAAATTTACCGCATCGACAGCTTGACTTTGAATGGTGATATTGACGGTGGTAACCTTGATAGCCTTCTCTCTAACAGTGCAGCGTCTGGTCTTTCTGTAGATGGTAACGAAAATAGTGTAACCTCTAATAGTGTAACTGTAGGTACTACTGGCGTTTCCTTTGAAGATATTACATTTGATGAGGATGTAACTGTAGATGAAGACACAACCTTCACGGATGTTACGTTTGACACTGACGTTGATGTAGACGGTACCGGAGCTGTTACACTTGTAGGTGACATCGAAGCTGATGCTGATGCGTTCACTGGTGCTCATAGCATTGATACAAGCGATGCTACGCTTGAGAATGAATTAACTGAAACTACTGAGGGTGCTGTAGATGTATCGATTGATGACGATTCAATTGATAGTGACATCACATTCGATGTAACTGATGGTACAGAAGACTGGGCTGATGCCGTAACAGCAGTTTCACTCGATGATGACAATGGAAATGATATTGAACTCTCTATTGAAGAAGATGCACTCACAGTAACTGAAAACATAATCACTATTGCAGAAGGTGTTATCGAAGAAGCTGGTGATTACGACATTGAAGTAGATGTAACTAACTATGTTGATGTTACAGAAGATAATCAGACTGTCATTGGTACATTGGATGCTGAGCAGTCTGATTGGACAGAGAATGTAACGGATGATGAAGTAGATGTAACTGCTCGCGATGTTAATGGTAACCCAGTTACTGGACTTTCTACTGATAGCGATGACTGGACTGTTAATGAAGACGATGGGTCTGATATCGATGTTAATAATGTAAATGAAGATGCCACTAATAACAACGAATATACTCTAGACGTTGATGACATTGATTCTGATGATGTAGATGAAGTTATCTATACTGCTGGTGAAGAAGATGTAACTATTACTGAGGATCAAGAATAATACCGAACCTACCTCCTTGGTACGCCAAAGTGCTAAAGGGTTAGGTGAAGAAGGAAAGCCTCGCGGCAAAATGCTGCGGGGCTTATCTTTTGTACGAACGGAAATACCCATTAATCAAAGTTTTAGAGAACGTAAGATCGCTAGAAAAAACAAAAATACAATGTGCTTCAATGATTACTTTATATTGATAAAACCGGGAGGTTCCGCCACATAGGACCTCTCGGTTTTTTTCGTTTGTTATTGAACTTGATTCAATAGAATTCAGCTGTAACCGGAAGGTTTATTACAAAGAATGCTAGTCCATACTGGTAAGGCAGAAGAACAGATGGTTTTGAGAAAATGAACCTGAAGAAAGGAGTG
>NZ_PYAV01000022.1 GCF_003014715.1 Salsuginibacillus halophilus | reverse complement strand
TTGGGGCTGGCAAGTCTTTTTTTTATGTTTTTCTGCTCTGCAGCGTTATGTACTTTTTCGTTTCATAACTTTGCACTTCTATTTTGCAATATACACTTGATGTTTTTTTAAAATGTTAACAATGTCATCCACTGCTTGAGAGTCAATGGGGTAGTCAGATCCGTAGGGATTCGCTCCTTTCCATACCATTTGATATTCATCTATACGTGTTGGATTTAGAATTTCAAAAAATTTTTCAGTTACATCTTTCACTAGAGGCATCCCGAAATCATAAGAGAAGCCTGCGCCCAATAAGAGGCCTTTCTTTGTCACAAACACCCCTCCCCACTACTCGTGATAAAGCTAATTTTACAATTGACTCCCCTTGCTTCTCTATATTACACGAGTTATTTCTTTTATAGCACCCCATAACTGTGCTAAAAATTGAATAGCTAATCAGCACACAATGCTGATTAGCATCTAATAAGTTCCCCCCTTACCACTACTATGTCCCACTACAACTCTCACCTTCCAAAACCCCCAATCCCCCACAACCCTTGCCACACCTCGCCTTAACCCCTCTTTCACCCCACTTATCCACAATTTCTATTAGAACTCTCGCTTTCCAAAATAACCTCTAAATTTAACTAATAAATCCCATTTATGGGCTTGAAAGGATTTGAAAAGTAGAACTCTCTCTTTCCAAAATCACCGCCAATTTTCACCCGAAAAACACCGAAAAAACCCAGGCTTGAGATAAGCTTGAGGAAGTCAGGTAAAAACGCTTAAAATCGCATGAGAGTAGGCTTGAAAAAGATTCTGAGGGAGGTAGAAAAGGCCGAAAAATGATAAAAAACGCGACCCGCTGATGGCTGATTCAGGGGTCGCGATCTGGGTGGCGCTTGATCCAATTTTGGAAACTCGAGTTTCATTTTGGAAAACCAGAGTTCAAAATGGAAAGTGAGAGTTTTAGGTGGACAGAAGGCTTGAGGAAGTCAGGTAAAAACGCTAAAAATCGCATGAGAATAGGCTTGAAAAAGATTCTGAGGGAGGTAGAAAAGGCCGAAAAATGATAAAGAACGCGACCCGCTGATGGCTGATTCAGGGGCCGCGATATGGCTGGCGCTTGATCCTACTTTGGAAACTCGAGTTTCACTTTGGAACGTGGGAGTTCAAAATGGAAAGTGAGAGTTTTAGGTGGACACAAGCACACATTTATAAATTTGTGATTATTCGACTGTTACACTCTTGGCAAGGTTACGCGGCTTATCAACGTCGCAGCCGCGGTGCAATGCTGCATAGTAAGAGATCAGCTGCATCGGCACAACCGAAGCAAGGGGTGTTAAATTGTTGTGTACTTTCGGAAGTACAACTTCGTCGCCTTCTTTTTGTGTGTCTTCCGTGCTGATTACACACGTATTGGCGCCGCGGGCTGCAACTTCTTGTACGTTGCCACGGATGTTGGCATCTACGTGTTCCTGTGTGCTTAGCGCAACAACCGGCGTGCCGTCCTCAATTAAAGCGATTGTACCATGTTTTAACTCACCGCCGGCAAATCCTTCTGCTTGAATGTAGGAGATCTCTTTCAGCTTAAGCGCTCCTTCAAGCACGACATGGTAGTCAAAGGCACGGCCGATAAAGAAACAACTTTGGGCATCAAATAGATAATCACGGGCGATTTGTTCCATAATGTTCTTTTGATCACAAAGCGTTTCCATCGCGTTTGCGGCAATGCTTAATTCATGAATTGCATTGAATTCTTCACTGCTGCCAGTTGCTCGCGCTCCGTCCATTGCGAGAATCGATAATACCGCCATCTGTGCAGTATATGCTTTCGTTGAAGCCACTGCGATTTCCGGGCCGGCATACGTATGCAGCGTAAAGTCTGCCTCGCGGGAAAGGGTAGACCCTGGTACGTTTGTAATTGTAAGAGATTTATATCCCTGTTCTTTTACGTTAACCAGCACCCCGCGGCAGTCTGCAGTTTCACCACTTTGAGAGATAAAGATAAAGAGCGGATTATCGCTTAGAAGCGGCATGTTGTACATGAACTCACTTGCAATATGGACTTCCACCGGCTTACCGGCTACCTTTTCCATTAGTTCTTTACCGACAAGGCCGGCATGATAACTCGTGCCTGCTGCGATAATGTACAAGCGGTCCGCTTCGTTTAAGGCATTACGCACTTCTTGATCGAGTTTAATATCATCGTTTTCATCTTGATACTTTTGAATAATGTTACGGATGACAAACGGCTGCTCATCAATCTCTTTTAACATAAAGTGCGCGTACGTTCCTTTTTCTGTGTCGCTTTCATCAAGTTCAGCGATAAAGGAGTCACGTTGTACCGCTTCACCTTCAAGGTTTGTAATCGTTAGCGCATCGCGGGTTACAATCACCGCTTCTTGGTCCATAAGCTCGACAAATTCTTTCGTAACGTGGAGCATCGCCATCGAGTCAGATGCGACAACATTACCGTCTTGAGCCAGACCTACGAGAAGCGGGCTCTTATTTTTGCCGACATAAATGGTGTCTTGATCTTCACTATCAAGCAGCGCAATCGCATAAGAACCTTTCAACAGGCTGAGCGTTTTCCGGAAGGCGGCCGGGATATCGCCTAGTTCACCTGCTAAATGTTCCATCAGCTGCACGATAATTTCAGTATCGGTTTCACTGACAAGCGCTGTCTCCGGAAGGTACTCCGCTTTCAGCTCTTCAAAGTTTTCAATAACACCATTATGCACAAGCGTAAAGCGGCCGGATGTACTTTGGTGCGGGTGGGCATTTGTCTTGCTCGGTGCGCCGTGGGTTGCCCAGCGCGTATGACCGACACCTGCTGTACCTGCGGCTGTTTGATCTACAGCCTCACGAAGTGTTGCGATCCGGCCCTTTTCTTTATATACATCCGCTGCTGTTTCTTGAGCGACGGCAATGCCTGCGGAGTCGTAACCGCGATACTCAAGCTTTTCCAAACCTTTCAGCAAAATCTCCGGCACTTGCTGTTCTCCAATATATCCTACAATTCCACACATATCTCGTCATCCTCCTGTTAATTGAGGCAGCGAGATGCACGGGGCACCTGCTGCCCCGCTCTTTATCATCGTTTTTTGTGCCAGCGCACAAGGCTTTGTCCAGAAAGTCACCTTTCTGTTTTCCCTCTTGTGCTTACGGTTGTGGCTTGCAACCGGGAGGCATCCGCCGATCATCGATGAACCTCCTCCTCGTCAACTGTCCAGCTGCTTCGTCCGCGGACAGTCCAGGCGCTTTGATTATGAACTTGTCGCCGACCTCCCTTCCATTAATAAATGTTTCTTTAAGCATATCTTTCCTTATTCAGCCGGTCAATACGAAAAACGACCCAGCCAAAACTGTGCCACACCGAGGACGTTCCCGCTGCTTTCGACATGTAAACATCACTGCTTTATCCTATGCCTTGTCACTAAAAAATGTACGTCATAAGTGAGCACCGGCTGCACGAAATTTGTGCTGCACCGGTGCTTACGACAAACCTCTATTCGGCAGTAACGCCCATATGACTGCGCACCACTTGAGCCACACGCTCAACATAGCGGTCGCATTTTTCTTCGGTTTCTGCTTCAGCCATCACGCGCACGAGTGGTTCGGTACCGGATGGACGTACCAGGATCCGCCCTTGATCACCGAGTTCATTTTCAATCTCGCGGATTTCTGCATGAATCGCCTCATTTGTGTGAATCGCATCGCGGTCAACAACACGGACGTTTTCAAGCTTCTGTGGGAATTTCTGCATCTCTGCTGCAAGCTCTGAAAGAGACTTGCCTTTCACCTTCATAATGTTAACAAGCTGCAGGGCGCTCATCATACCGTCACCTGTCGTTACGTGATCGAGGAAAATGATATGACCCGACTGTTCACCGCCGAAGTTATAGTCATTCTCAATCATTTCTTCCATAACGTAACGATCTCCTACAGGGGTTTGTGCTGTTTGAATACCTTCAGCTTCAAGTGATTTATAAAGGCCGAGGTTACTCATTACTGTAGTAACAAGCGTCTGCTTTTTCAAAAGACCTTCTTCTTTTAAATACTTTGCACAAATAAACATGATCCGGTCGCCATCAACGATATTTCCTTTCTCGTCTACAGCAATGAGACGGTCAGCATCCCCGTCAAAAGCAAGACCGACATCTGCGCCTTTTTCCTTCACGAAATCTGCAAGCGGTCCCGGGGTTGTTGAACCGACGCCATCATTGATGTTGATTCCGTCAGGATTGTTCCCCATCGTGGAGATTTCTGCATCAAGATCAGCAAACAAACGCGGTGCCAGTGAAGACGCGGCTCCGTGCGCACAATCAAGCGCAATGTGCAAGCCGGAGAAGTCTTCTTCCACCGACTGCTTTAAATGCTGCATGTACTTTTGACAGCCTTCAAAGTAGTCGCTCACATTCCCAACACTACCACCGGTCGGGCGTGGTAGTTCATCGCTTTCGTTAAGCAGTTCTTCGATCCGCTCTTCTGCTGCTTCACTTAGCTTATGACCGCTTTTAGCGAAAAATTTAATGCCATTATCTTCGACTGGGTTGTGTGAAGCAGAAATCATCACACCTGCTTCAGCACTTAACGCTTTGGTTAAATACGCTACACCTGGTGTTGAGAGCGTTCCAAGGCGCATGACTTCAACGCCAATAGACAATAAACCTGCCACAAGGGCGCTTTCGAGCATTTCTCCGGAAATCCGGGTGTCACGTCCGACGACAACTTTCGCTTTCTCCTGACCTTCAGTTAATGCATAGCCGCCGGCGCGCCCGAGCTGAAAAGCAAGCTCCGGGGTTAACTCTGTATTCGCTACGCCCCGTACGCCATCTGTTCCGAAATACTTGCCCATACGTGCATCTCTCCTTCAAATTGCCAGCCTCCGGCTAGTCTTCTTCATTCCATTCTACTTCGACAACAGTCGGGGAGAGCTCATGGCGCGTCTCCTCAGGACCGTCATATTGAATCGGCCATTCCTCGTTGTCTTCATCTGCTGTATCTTCATCGACATAAATTCGAAAATCACTTCGGTCCATTCCTAATAAAAACTCTTCAGCACCGTACAACGTTACATCTGCAGCTTGGTCTTCCGGTGCCTCAACCGAATAATCAGCATCATCTGGTACATCACTGAAATCAATGGGAACGCCGGAGAAATCACGGTTATCTTCCTCCGCAACTTCCACGTCAGCCTCAACCGTTTCCGGCTCTGCACGTTCAACGCCCGGCGGCGCTTGAACATCAAGTTCATACGTGCCCGATTCGGTAACGTCATCTAAGTTTAAAACAACACCATCAAGTGTTTCAATATTTTCAATCACATCAAGCGGTCCATACAACGTGATTTCATTTGGCGAAAGCGCAATATCTTCAATTCCAAGCCCTTCCGGAAGCTCACCTTCGCGGGTTAAATTCACCGGCACTGTAACCGAAGGAGTTGTGACAGGTACTGTAACTTCTACACTTTCCGGTACAATGTCCACTTCAAGTTCATTGCCCAGCTCGCCGTAGACAACCACATCTACGTCCTGGGTAACGTCACTGTCGGCTTCGGTCATATCAACAAAAGCATATACATCTTCAATTTCATCAAGAACAGAGCGCGGCCCGGTCACTTCAACTTCACTTGGTTCAACAACCGGCGTCTCAGCTTCATAGCCAGGTGCCATGTCTTCTTCATTGTTTAACTCGGCATTAACCGGTAAAGATGCGGTCATCCGCTCTTCAAGTTCGACGCGCACAAATTCAGGAACAACTGAGATTCCAAGCTCTGCTGGAAACCCTTGGTGCTCGACAGTCGCATGATGAACGCCTGCCCCCCGGTCTTCAAGGTCTACATACACTTCGTAGTTACCCTGGGTGATCTGAAACAACCGGAGTGCGCTTTGGGGACCTGTTAACTGTACATCTACCGTTTCATTTAATTCAACTAAATCATATGATTCCTCATCATAATAAGCTGTGATCTCTTCATCTTCTAAATTTAACGTGCCTTCGTTAACCGTCGGCAGTACCCCGGCTTGATTGTTGAAGTCATCCATGTTCACCATCATAAATAACATAAACGCAATCAACAAGGAGATGAATTTGACAAACCAATGATTATTAAACATCTTATCCATTTTTGCGCCCTCCCCAGTTCCAGCGCGGTGCCGGAGCACTCTTTGACTCACCAAGCAGCTGGGTCTCCAGCATCCTGCGTAACGTTTCTTCATCTAGATCTCTGTGAAGATCGCCATTTTTAGTGACAGAGATCCCGCCGGTTTCTTCAGAGACTGCAATCGTTAAACAATCTGTTACTTCACTGATACCAAGCGCGGCCCGGTGCCTTGTGCCTAGTTCTTTAGAGATGAACGGATTCTCCGATAGCGGCAGATAGCAGGCAGCTGCTGAAATTTCATTTGAGCGCATAATAACTGCTCCATCATGAAGCGGGGTGTTTGGAATAAAAACGTTAATCAAAAGTTCCTGGGTTACTTTTGCATTCATTGGTATGCCGGTTTCAATATAATCGTTCATACCGGTTTCATTTTCAATTGAAATTAACGCACCGATTCTGCGTTTCGCCATATAACGAACAGATTTGATTATTGCCTCGATCGTCTTTAAAGCATCCTCTTCTTCTTGATCACCGGCCCGCTGAAACAAGCGCCCGCGCCCGAGCTGTTCAAGTGCCCGGCGTAATTCGGGCTGGAAGATGATAATGATCGCAAGCAAACCATATGTAACTAACTGCGACATAATAAACTGCAAGGTACGCAAGCCAAAGAAACTGCTTAAAAACCATACAAGCAAAATGACTGTAATCCCTTTAACGAGCTGGACCGCCCGTGTACCTCGGATGACTGTAATCAGCTTATAAACAACAAAGGCAACAAGCAGTATATCTATAGCCTGACCGAGCAGGCTGAAAAATTGTAAGTCTTGCCCAAAAAACATATCTGAGCCTCCAGTTTTTTAGTGGAGCGCATGCACAAAACTGCCAAATGCACTTATATCTCATTATAGCACAAAATCCCCCATTTCAGCCTTCTTGAAATGAAGAAGTGAACATTGAGGGATATAATTTCTCTTATTATGAAGTTGATCGAAATAACAAATATATGTAAGTTACAAAAAATAGTTTGTTTATAAAAGTTTTTGTCACCGGAAAGCAGGCAGTGCAGCCCGCTTTAGCACAAATTTTCATGTACCTTATAAACTTTCCACCTTGATGAACTGTTTTCGCAAAGCTTCACGCCCACGATGAACGTGGGTTTTCACTGTATTTTCCGGCAGCTGCAGGCGACAGCTGATCTCTTCGGTAGAACAGTCTTCCATATACTTCAGCAAAATCACTTTTCTGTACTTGGGCGGAAGTGCCATAACCGCATGCCGTACCTGCTCCTGCCATTCCTGCTGCACCACTTTATCTTCCGGGCACACAACAGGGGCAGCTACTGCATTGTAACCATTCATGCCGCTGCTTTCAGGAAGCTCAGCGTCCAAATAAAGGTCCGGTTTACGCTTGCGGATGCGATCAATGGTTAAATTCGTTGCAATCCGGTACAGCCACGTTGAAAACTTGCGATTGACATCATAGCGGTTTAAGTTGATATAAGCACGCAAAAACGTCTCCTGTGCAATTTCTTGTGCTTCATGTGAATTGTGGGTCATCCGGCAGACATGAGAATAGATCGGAGCCGTATATGTATCAACGATCGCACGATACGCCTGATCATTTCCCTGCCTTACTTCTTCAATACTTACGTGAATATCATCTTCCATCAATATCCACCTCCACCTGCAATTCATCGGTGACCAAAGGCCCGGCACAGCTTAAAAATCTATCAATGCCTAAATAGACCAACACTTATTATATCATAATTATTCAGAAAATCATGGATATTTGGGATCATAAAGTAAGTTTGAACCAAATTGTTACAGGGTATAATTTCCACAAAGGCGCAGTTGCATTTGAAAGGAGGTGTCTCAGAGCCATGAAGATCAAGGCTCTATGTGCTGAAATTGAAGACTTAAGGAATGCCTTGAACGAAACGTCAAAACAGGATTCTTTAACTTCTCCAGAAATGATCCGTTTAAGCCATCACTTGGATGAACTGCTTAATCAGTACGATGAAATACTGGTTCAAGGTGGACAACCGTGTCACTCTTATCCATGTGCTGCTTCGTTATAGATGTCCCATCCAAACTTCGCGCCCGGGCTCATAAACCAGGGCGCGTTCTTTATGTATCTATGTCATATAAAAAACCCTTGAAGTGGGTTTACTTCAAGGGCTTACTTTATAAAAGGCGAATGGACTTATCAACAAAATGGAGCGGAAGACGGGATTCGAACCCGCGACCCCTACCTTGGCAAGGTAGTGTTCTACCACTGAACTACTTCCGCAAATGGTGAGCCATGGAGGATTCGAACCTCCGACCCTCTGATTAAAAGTCAGATGCTCTGCCAGCTGAGCTAATGGCTCGTTATGGTGGAGGGGGACGGATTCGAACCGCCGAACCCGAAGGAGCGGATTTACAGTCCGCCGCGTTTGGCCAACTTCGCTACCCCTCCATATTGGTGACCCGTAGGGGATTCGAACCCCTGTTACCGCCGTGAAAGGGCGGTGTCTTAACCACTTGACCAACGGGCCTTTTTTGTCTAAGTGATGCGGTCTGTCCCGCTGACAAATTATATTATAGCTATCTTATCAAGTAATTGCAAGGGTTGATTTGAATTTTTATTTTTAAAATGATTCATACATTTTTGCGGCTCGTTAACCTGATTGCATGTTACTGCACAACACCCTTTCACACCGGCTAAAACAACGATTTTTTAAATAGAAAACCTGCTGCAGATTGGCATCCGCAGCAGGCTTCAGTTAGCTTTTGCTTCCGTTTTTACTTCCTTTAGCTCCGCCGCCCTGCATCGCAAATAAGTTGGAGTCAATGGAGAACGTGAGACGCTCCCGTTCACGCTTACGCTTTAACCCGAGTTGAATGAGCTCATGCGTAAGTTGTGTGAAGTCTTTTCCTGCCGGCTCCCATAAATAGAATGATAGCGAGCCTGGGATCGTGTTGATTTCATTTACATAAACCTGGCCCGTATCTTCGTCCATCATAATATCCACGCGGGAAACGCCGTTACAGCCGAGCGCCTTAAAGGTGCGCACTGCCAGATCCTCAACCGTCTCGCGCTTTTCTTCGGCAATTTCAGCCGGAATGATCCGGTCAGTGTTTTCCATACCGCCGCTGCTTCCGCCTTTTTGCGGGTCAGCGCTGCCGCCATCTTTGGCACCGCCGCCCCCTTGATATTTATCCTGGTAGCTTAAAATCTCTTCAGTTTTCAAGACTTCTTCAATGACCGATGGCGCTGCGCTTTCATAGTCTCCCAGCACCGAACAGTTCACTTCACGCATATTTTGAATCATCGGCTCAACAATCACTTTCGTTGTGAACTGAAATGCTTCTTCCACGGCGTCCTCTAGCTCTGCACGGTTAGAAGCTGTCCCAATACCAACACTTGAGCCTAAGTTTGCCGGTTTCACGATCGCTGGATACCCTGCTATGCTTTCCATCTGCTCAAGCCATCCTTCACGGTTCTCGGCCCAGTCCGATGTATAGAGCCACACTTCCGGAAGTACAGGCACCTTTTGATCACGAAGAACCTGCTTCATTTTCACTTTATCCATCCCTGCCGCTGAAGCTGTCACATCACAGCCGGCATACGGGAGATCGTACAATTCAAACATCCCCTGCAGTACGCCGTCTTCACCAAAAGTACCGTGCACAACCGGCAGGGCAAAATCAATTTCAGCGGCCGTCTTTTTACCAAACTTCGGCTGTGGATCTTTCTGAAGCAGCACAGCACCTTCTTCGCCTTTTGCCGCGGTTATCTTCTGTGCATCTTGAAGCAGCTGCTTTAAATCTTTGAAATTCTCAATATTAAAGAGAACGTCCCCGGTGTACCACGTGCGGTCTTTTGCAATATAAACCGGGACCGGCTCATAGCGCTGTTGATCCATGGCCTGCATCGCCTGTAAAGCAGAAATAACAGAAACTTCATGCTCAACCGAGACGCCACCAAAAAATACGCCGACTCTTGTTTTCATGCGGTCCGTACCTCCTTATTGCTGGATTATTCGTTAAACGTATCCGGCAGGTCATTTTCAAGCAGTACAACAGACGGCTCTGTTGCGATTTGCTGCATACGCTCGAGCGCATCCTGCAGGTCACTTGCTACATAATACTGATCCTGCGGATAATTTTTCTCCTGCAATCCATCCTGCAGGGGTGCTGTCTGCTTTTGACCAACTAGAATAATATAATCACATACATCTGCTGCTTTTTCAGCCAGTGCTTTATTCAATTCGTACTCTTTTTCGCCGAGTTCGATCATTCCCGGGGTTACAAGCACCTTCTTCTCCGGCATACTGCCGAGCACTTCAAGCGCCATGCCGGCCCCCACCGGGTTGGAGTTAAAGCTGTCATCTACAATCGTGATATTGCCGGAGGACTTCTTCAATTCCAGGCGGTGCGCTACCGGCTGCAATGTTCTCAGCGCCCGGGCAATTGTTTCAAGGTCCATCCCTTTTTCTGATGCAACAGCTACAGCAGCTAAGATGTTGTAAATGTTATGCCGTCCGAGAAGTTTCGTTTCGACTTCTACCGTTGAACCATCGTACTTTAAAATTGTAAAAGCAGTACCGCGAGAAGAATATGATATATCCATGGCACGATAATGCAGATCCGAAGCATCGATACCGTAGTAAATGGTCCGGCATTTATTCTGCTGTTCGTAGCTCATAATATTTTCATCATCTTTGTTTAAAAAAGCGGTCCCTTCATGTGGCAGCGTTTCTACAATTTCAAACTTTGTCTTTTGAATATTGCTAAGGGACTTGAACGTTTCCAAGTGCTGCTCACCTACAGCTGTTAAAATGCCGTATTTATGATGAACAAGCTCGCAGATTTCTTCAATATCATGCTCCTGCTTGGCTCCCATTTCAGCAATAAACAGTTCGTGATACGGTTTAAGCATCGTCCGGATCGTTTTTGTCACACCCATTTTCGTGTTGTAACTCTCCGGTGTCATTAAAACGTTGTAGCGGGCGGAAAGCACGGTTTCTAAAACGTGCTTTGTACTTGTTTTGCCGTAACTTCCGGTAATACCGACCACTTCTAAGTCCGGCATGGATTGTACCCGTTTTTCTGCATCATTGAAGTAGTATTGATTAATCTGGCGCTCGATCGGCCAGTTCACAAAATTACCAACAAGAATGAATAAGTAACTGCCAATCGCAGCCAGCACCGGGAGAAGCAAGGTCCAGATCAGACTGCTCTCTTCACCTGCGCTGATCCAAAAGGAAACTGAAACAAGCACAACGTGTAGTATACCGATTGTGACAAGCAGACGTTTAACCCGCGACGTATACACAAGCTTTTTCTTTTCCTGTGTTTTCGGTCTGAAATAGCATGCTAAACCATAAATGAGTGCGCCAATTAGAAAACCTGCCCACGGTGCGAGCCAGAAAGCGATCAACGCGGCCAGCGCGAAAAAGGACGTTACCGGAAAGGCCCGGAAACGGTTTTGATTAGCCCAGCGGAGGAACCGCTCGTTACGATAAGCATTTAACTGCAGCATGTGCACCCCTTTACGTACACGCAAAGTGATATATAAAGCCCAAGCTGCAAAAAAGAGTAACATCATTAAGTTAACCATTCGCTGCACCCTCCTCCTTTTCGTCTTGCAGGAAGTGATCTAAGATGCGGAGAAACTGCTGCAGCTGATCTAAGTACGCATAATGTCCGGCATTTTTTAAAACGACAAGACCTGCATCCGGAATTGCTTTTTCCATCACTTGACCATCTGATACCGGCGTTGCTTCGTCATTTTCGCCCCAAACGAGCAATGTAGGCACATGAATGTGCGGCATATGATGCTGTAAATCTTCATTCACAACCTTAACCATCGTCTGCTGCATCACACCTGAAGCCTGTTGGTAATCAGAAGATCCTACCCGACCTTTTACTTTCATTAAAATGTCATCCCGGTAACGACGAAGGAAAGGAAGGTTTAACCCTCGTTTCAATGCTTTATAACTATAAACTTTCACATAGTAAGAAGGTTTTCGTTTCGGCTTTACGCCGGCACTATCCACAAGGATCACCTTCTTTGTCTTGTAAGCTGCCGCATATTTAATAGAAACCCGACCGCCAAATGAATGACCAACCAATACCGGCTGCTCAATACCAAGTTCAACAAACAGCTTTCGAATCAATTCCGTATAATCACCCACCGTCCACGGCTCCGGCGGTTCTTCACTTTCCCCAAAACCCGGAAAGTCAATCGACCAAACTGTAAAATGATTTTCAAGGTTGTTGTGCACCGGTGCAAATGCTTGAATATTTGCTCCCCAGCCGTGCAGCAACACCACATCTTGTCCTTCACCGGACCTGTGGTAATGAATGCGGACCCCGTCAATATCTATAAACACAAAACATACGCTCCATTTCTTCGTACGCAATGTACGCCTATCTTTCATTATTCTATGTTGAGACTTGCATTTAAACACAAAAACTCACCATATCATCTTACCATAACTCTTTTAAATCGAGAATGTGCGATTTCGACCGTTATAACGCTTCATGCTTAAGTCCCTGACTTTCTTAGTTTTAGCCTTAAAAGTTACGGGAAACAATTCTAAGTACCAGTTGATGATTAAAGGAGGCTCTTACATGAAAATTGATGAAATTCGTACCGCAGATAATGAGAAGCTGCAATTTGAATCCGGTGAGTTAAACAATGAAGGTGACCAGTGGACAGCCGAACTCCGCGGCGTGGATAACCATGGGATCGTATTTGAATCCTTAAGCGACAACATCCACCGCAACTTCCAGTTTGAAACGGAAGATGGGACCTACACCGGACAAGCTGTTGTCTCAAGTGTTGATAACAATGAAGACAAAAACTTCAACCTTGTCACACTTGAAGGTAAAACAAAGCTCAACAAAGCATAAAACATTTCTGCTTAACAGTAGAATTCAATACTTTGTTCTTAAAACCCTTCTGTCTTTCGAGCGGGAGGGTTTTCCTGTGCGGATGTTGAGATCATACCGATGACAATTCAAGAGTCTTTCTACGGGCTATGCCTCTCGGTTAAAGACGGCCAAAATCTTTCGACATGCGAAATAAATGAGCCACTATTCCTGATTTTTATCAAAAAATAACTTGTAATTTGTAAAATCTTCGAAATGATTTTGAATCTCTAGTTTTATGGGAAAAAGATTTCTACGATGATATAGGACATTTTGTTTATAAGTGACGAAAGGGGAACAATAATATGAAAAAATTCACACTAACTTTTGGTATGGCTTCTGTGCTCGTTCTAGCAGCTTGTAATGGCGAGGAACCAGCTGATGAAGGCATGGACGATACTGACGACACAGATGTAGAAGAAACTGAAGATGCAGATGATGAAGACATGGATGACGATGATGATGAAGATGAAGACGACGATGAAGACGACGATGACGATGAAGGCTTAGATGATGAAGATATTGACGAAGCTGACGAGGCTGAAGACGGTGATTATGACATCGATTTCCTTGGCGACAGTGTCCATGAAGCAGATGACATTGAAGCTGAAGGCTCTTCCGGGAGTGTTGACGTAAACATTGATTACATTAATATTTACGAAACAGATCATGAAGACGGCGAGGCAGCAATCGTTGCGAACATTCACGTTGAAAATACCGAGGATGAATACGCAGTCTTCTATTCTGACCAATCTTACGTCTCTGTGAACGAAGGCGACGAAGAGTACAGCCCTGATGTTTTAGAATCTGACGGTGTTGGTGGCGAAATGGCAGAAACATCTGAAGACAGTGGTCACGTTGTGTACGTTGTTGAAGAGTCCCCTGAAGACATCGAGCACCTGCACTTCCATTTCGATGCTGCAACCGATGAAGCCGGTGAATCCATTGGTGAAGAAATTGCAATTGATGTCGACTTAAACGGCGACGACGATATGGATGATGAGGACATGGACGACGAGGACGACGATGTCATGGATGACGATGATGATGAGGATAACGGCGACGACGAATAATCCGCCCGGCCCGGAGCTGTATAGTGCAGCTTCGGGCTTTAATATATACACCAGCGGAAGTCGCAATACTCTTTCTTTTGACACACGAAATATTTTTATATACGCTAAATGTTAGTGAGTGCTAACTACCAGTTCGGAGGATCAATCATGGCAGAAAAAGAAACGACGCGCGAAGCGATTTTGCGCGCCTGTGTTGAACAAATGGAAGAAAAGGGATACGGACGCACGACAACCAAAGAAATTGCTGAACATGCCGGGGTCAGTGAGATGACGATATTCCGCCACTTCGGTTCAAAGCAGAACATTCTGCTTGCAGCAATCGATGCCCATTCTTACCTCCCGTGCATTGAAGCGCTTTTTTCCAAACATATTACGTATCAACTTGAAAACGATTTGATATTAATTAGTGAAACGTATCAACAATTGATGAAACAAAATCAAAGTCTAATTTTTATCGGGTTAAACGAACGTCATACCATGCCTGAAATAAACGAAACCGCCGCTGAAAACCCTAAGCAACTAAAGCTGTTTATTATTAACTACTTTCAAGAGATGCAGCACCGCGGACGGCTCCGCCCGGATTTGGATCTTGAAGCTCATGCAATGACATTGCTTTGGCTGAATGCCGGGTATTTTATCGCCTCAGGCTCTTCACCCCAGCAAGCTGTCACTGATGTTACCCAAGACCGCTTTATTGAGGCAAGTATCCGAACGTTTGCCCGCGGACTCACGGTTTAAGAACGAAAGAGGGGATCTTTATGTCTACATCTACTTCCACCCTGCCGCAAAACAATGAATTAAACGAACAAAGCCGTAAACAACTCATCCGGCTTCTTGCACTTATTTTAATTTTCGCCGTTATGAACGGCACAATGTTTAATGTCGCCATTCCCGACATTTCAGAAACATTTGGTTTAATGCCCTCACAAGTGAGCTGGGTCATGACCGGTTACGTCATGGTATATGCGATCGCCTCTGTAATGTACGGAAAGCTTGCCGATATGTATCCGATCCGCAACCTGTTAACGATCGGGATTGCTTTGTTTGCCGCTGGCTCTCTTTTAGGCTTTTTCGCGCCAAACTACACAACGCTGTTAGCAGCCAGAGTTCTTCAGGCCATGGGCGGAGCTACGATTCCGGCGCTCTCGTTCATTATCCCTGCCCGCTTCTTTCCTTCTGAAAAAGGAAAAGTTTTTGGTATTATTGCCTCTACTGTCGCATTCGCATCAGGCGTTGGACCGATTGCCGGCGGCATGATCGGCGGCGTTTTGGAATGGCGGTATTTGTTTTTATTCCCTGCCGTGTCTGTGCTGGCCATCCCATTCTTCCGCAAGTGGATTCCTCATGAAGAAACACGCGGCGGTCGCCTTGATATTTTTGGTGGATTGTTGACGGCATCCGTTGTAGCTTCACTGCTATCTTATGTAACCACCTTAAACCCGTGGTTTCTTATACTATTTGCGGTCAGCGTGCCGCTGTTCATCTGGCGGATGAAAACAGCAGAGGATCCCTTTATTAACCCTGCCATCCTAGCCGATGCGTCATTCCGGACAACAGTATTAACGAGCTTTTTAGGTACGAGTGCTATGTTTGGCTTAATTTTTGTGATTCCGATTATGCTGCGGGAACTGTATGATATGAGCACCCTCGGCATTGGACTTATGCTGTTTCCAGGCGCCATGCTTGCAGGCATCTTTGGCCGTTACGGCGGTCGCCTTGTGGATGAAAAAGGGAGCCGCTTTGTTGTGCGTCTTGCGTTTATTTTAATTACCGCCGGCGTCTTTTTCATCTCAACATTTGCCGGAGCATTGCCTGTTGTACTCGCACTTGCGATTGTTGTTGCCTACCTTGGCTTCCCGCTTGTGCAAAGTTCCACAGCCGGACTTTTATCATCCATCCTACCCGCAGAGAAAAACGGGGTTGGCTTCGGATTGTTTAATTTGTTTAACTTTATCTCCGGCGCATTCAGCAGCGCGATTTTCGGTGCGGTACTCGACTGGCAGTCAGTAACCTATACGTTGAATCCAGTTGCAGCCCACGGAGACCATGCGATTTTCAGCAACGTATTTTTCAGCCTAGGAATCGTTGCTTTAATTGCTCTGTTTATTTTTTCACGCACCTTCCGTTCGCAGGAAACAGACCCATCGTTTACGAAACACGAACCGGCCCAGCGCGAAGCCGCCGCCGAAGCCCGTTAATTAAATTGAAGCGCCACTCCCTTGAAACAGGGATCGCTCCGGCGGAAATGGACCGCCCCACGCTTATAATGGACCGAGACCCCGCAAAGTTGGAGCTGCTTCAACTCCAGTGGAGCTCACTCGGGCAAAAACGGACCGCCTCTCCCTCGAAATGAACATAAAAAAAAAGCTGCGATCCTCATCGATCGCAGCTTTTTCAGGATATTCAGCGCTTTAGGTACGCGATGCCGTCGGGATGGATACCCGCCGGGATTCGCGCTGTCTCTGTCAGCGTATGCATATCAATAACTGAAATGTCGTTTGTCTTATTATTTGCGACATACGCATAGTCCCCTGCCGGATCAAACACCGTTCCACCCGGCCACACACCAACGCGGATCCGTTTAATTTCCCACGGACGGATCTCGCCTTTTAACTCCTGCTCTGTTTGAATAATCGATAAATCCCCGGATTCGCGGTTTGGAATAAGCGCATACTTGCCATCAGGTGAAAATACGAGCCGGACCGGCACCGCCCCTATCCGCCGTTTATACTTCACTTCGTATGTTTCAGTATCCATCACCCAGAGCGTACCATCCTCTTGATTTGCTACATACATGTGATGACCTTTCGGGTGAATCGCCAAACCTTCCGGGCCTGGTCCTACAGGGATATGATTGACGACCTCTTCGCGCTTCGTATCTATAACTGTAACATTATGACTCCCAATGTTCGGCACATACACGAGGCTTCCGTCCGGGCTGAAAGAAATCATATGGGATTTATCTTGATACGTTGGAAATACTTTTTCAATTTCATCTGTGGCTGTATCAATAATAAAAACCTTTTCGCTGAACGTTGAAGCAAGGTAAAGCTTGCTGCCATCCTTTGTTAAGTCCACCCCATGAGGAAAATTGAAATCCGGATGTTCAAGCCGCCTTACAATTTCAAGCTTGTCATTATCAATGATATTTACAGCATTGCCGAGTGAACACGTCACATACGTTTTCTTTTGATCGTGACTAACAACAACTTCATGAGGATTGAAGTCCGTTTCAATCACTTTCTCTGTCTCATATGTGGCCGGATTAATAAACGACACCGTATCTTCATCTTTATTTAATACAACTAAGTAACTCATTTGTCATCCTCCTAATCATAGATTTAAACCGTCTGCTTGGGACCTGGATTCCGCCATGATACAAGTGCTGCTGCCAAGGAAAAAGTAAGCATCACGAGTAAAATTTCTGTATATCCGCCAAACGTATCAAACGCAAGACCAAACGGCAGCGGACCAAGCGAAGATGCAATCACTGTTGTCGTCATCCCTGCCCCTTTAATGGAGCCAAGATGTCTGCGGCCGAAGTACGTCGGTAAAATCATAGCGATACAAAGTGTACCAAAGCCGCCGGCAATCCCCCGAAGCAGCCCGAAAGTTAAAGCTGCCGCAAAACCGCCACCGAACCAAATGGCGAGTACCGCAAGTGCCTCAAGAACAAACACGAGAGCAAATACACGGTGGACCGCCCACTTCTCAAGCGCAAAGCCGGCTATAAATGAAAGCGGGAACGCGATCATCGCCATTAAACTTAAAATAAACGCTGATTCTCCACGTGTCAGCCCCTGCTCTCCAAGAATCGAGACGATATGAAACGTAAGCCCGGTATTGACCATGGCTGGTACACCGATACAAAACAGCACACCCCAAAACGTCCGACTTTTGAAAGCTTGATGCAGTGTCCAATCCTTTGCACCAGTAACACTACTCTCCTCTTCAGCAGTCGTACGATCTTCATGTGTCCTTAACGGCTGACCGGTGTCCGGTGTAATCCCGTAATCTTCCGGGCGGTTTCGCACCAAAAGCAGCGCAAACGGCACGTAAGTCACAAATAACACAACCGCCCACGCCTGCCAGGCACCAGCCCAGCCGAGTGACGCAATTAACCAGACATTCAACACCGGAAGCGCCGCCGAGCTTAAAAACCCGCCAACTTCCATAAAAGCAAAAGCCCGGCCGCGCTTGGCATCAAACCATTGGGGAATGAGCGTGTTCGGCACAAGTTCCATGACCCCTTGCCCGAATAATCGGATCATAAAAAAACCGAACATCATCATTACCGGGCCGATAATCCAGCTGTTAAACAAGCAGGCAACCCCGAGCATCGTACCAGCTGCTACTGACATCCACCGCTGGCCAAAACGGTCGACGAGCCGCCCCATAAAAATCATTAACATACCTGACGCCAAAGTCGCTCCAGAGTACAAACCGGAAATCAGCGACCGACTCCATCCGAACTCTTCAACGTAAGCATCAATAAATATCGACACTGAATACGTCTGTCCCGGACCGGATAAAAACACAGCCCAGGCGGCCATGAAGACAATCACCCAGCCATAAAAAAACGGAAAGCGCTGGATCAGGGAGGATTTGTTTTGATTCCCCTTCAATATGTATCACTCCCTTATGTAACAGCACGAAATTATTTCGCTTTGCTAAACAACTTCATTGTACCATGATTCAACTACTGAACACAGAATTTTCAAATGTTATCTACTACCTGCGCGGAAGAAATTACACGTTTACAAGAACTAACGTTCGTATATAATGGAAGAGAAGGCTGACCAAAAGCGAGGGATGATGATGGAACGCGCCATTTTGCTTTTAGATATGCAGTCGTTTTACGCGATGGTCGAAAAGCGTGACCGCCCTGAACTTTGGCATCACCCGGTTGTTGTTGCAGGTGATCCTGAAATTCGAACCGGTGTCATTCTCGCTGCCTGTCCTGAAGCAAAACGCTGGGGTGTAAAAACAGCAGAAACGTTAAGAGATGCTGAAACAAAATGCCCCAACCTTACCGTGATCCGGCCAAGAATGCAGCATTACATTGATACAGCAGTGGAAATCACCTCAATCATGCAGCAGTTTACTGACCTTGTTGAGCCGTACAGCATTGATGAAACATTTGCAGATATTACTCACTTAACACGAGGCGTTCATTTACCTGAAACGATCGCCCGCCGCATGCAGGCGCGGATTGAAACCGCCACTGCTGTTCCTGTACGCATCGGGATTGCATCCACGAAAGTGCTTGCAAAAATGGCTTGTGATCATTTTGCAAAGCCCGACCCAATCGGGATTTTTCACCTATACGATGAGGAGGTTTCCCGTCAGCTCTGGCCGCTTCCTATTGGCGATATGTTCGGCGTTGGCAAGCGGATGAATCATCACCTGCGCCGTATCGGGATCCGCACTATTGGTCAGCTCGCGAACTATCCATTAGAAGAACTTACACGGCGCTGGGGGATTAACGGTGAAGTGCTGTGGCGCACCGCCTGGGGTCAAGATGACGCTCCGGTCGATCCAGACACGCATGTTGAAAGAAAAGCAATCGGTCACCATATGACACTTCCGCGCGACTACCAAACTTGGGAGGAAATTAAGGTCATCATCAGGGAGTTGAGTGAAGAAGTTGCCGCCCGAACACGCTCGGAGCGCTGCATCGGCACAGTGATTCATGCCTCGCTGCACGGACATGACCATGAAGGGCTTCCCGCCGGCTTCCATCGGCAGTTAACGTTAGAAGAAGCGACAGCTGACGGACGAACCATTGCTGATGCTGCTTTAACGCTTTGTGCCCGTTTTTGGGAATCTACTGCTGTGCGAAGCGCTGGTGTCACCCTTAGCAGCCTCGCGCCGGACGATGCCAAGCAGTTATCACTGTTTCATACCTTTGATGAAGACCGGGAAGCGTTAAACGCCACGACCGATAAAATTTGTGAAAGGTACGGTGAGGGGGCGTTATTCTATGCGGCTTCTTTAACCCGGGCCGGGCAGGCAAGGCTGCGCTCACAAAAAATCGGGGGGCACTACAAATAAAAAACTCGTTGCAGGACATAGCCTCAACGAGTTTTAAAATTACAATATTGGCGACAATAAACGGGAGATCGATTCTTTAAAACGAATCCAAAGTGAGCGCTGCGCATAGCGCTCCTCGGTCATCTCCCAAGAATACGTCATATCATCTTCAAAAATATCCGCAAGCTGGCGGGACGTTTCTTCATGATAAATAAATGCATTAACCTCAAAGTTCAAGCGGAAACTCCGTACATCAATATTCGCCGTTCCTACTGAGCTTACTTTCCGGTCCACAACCATCGTTTTAGAGTGCATAAAGCCGTTATCATAAATATAAAAACGTGCACCTGCTTTTAACAACTCACCCATATACCAGTAAGTTGCCCAGTAAACAAAGATATGATCCGGTTTATTCGGAATCATAATCCGGACATCTTTCCCGGATAGCGCCGCAATTCGGAGCGCATCGAGAAGGCTCGTATCTGGAATAAAATACGGTGTTTGAATATAAACGGACTCTTTTGCTGATGTAATCAGCTTCAAATATCCATTTTTAATCTGCTCCCACTCAGAATCTGGCCCGCTTGTGACGACTTGAATCGGCGTATGCCCTTTTGGTTCTTTATCCGGAAAATAGCGCGGATCATACTGCAGACTTCGTTCTTTCACGGCTTGATTCCAATCTAGGAAAAACCGGGTTTGCAGCGTATCAACAGCTGAACCTTCCAAACGGATTTGTGTATCACGCCAGTAACCAAACTTTTTTGATAACCCTAAATATTCATCCCCAACGTTAAAGCCGCCTGTATAGCCAATCTCCCCATCGATAATCACCATTTTCCTGTGGTTACGGTAATTCAACCGTAAGTTTACATAAGGGATTTTTGAAGGGAAGAACACCCCGACATCTCCACCGGAATCAAGAATGGAACGAAACTGCCGGCGCGATAAACTACGAGAGCCAAGATCATCGTACAAGAATCTTACCTTCACACCCTGCCGCGCCTTTTCAGCTAAAGCTTCAATTAACCGTTCGCCAAGGGCATCTTTACGGAATATGTAATACTGAACATGGATATGATCCTCTGCTGCTTCAATATCCCGAAAAAGCTGCTCGAACTTATCATGGCCATCTGTCATAATCGACAGCTCATTATCTTGGGTAAATACCGCACCGTTATTCATTAACAGCATATAAATTAAATCCCGATTGTTTTCCACATTCATATCTTGGAATAAAAATCGGTTGGTACGAATCGCCTGAAGTTGATTGGCAATCACATCAGAAATCCCGACTTTTTCAATGTCTTTCCAGGAGAACAACCGCTTCCGGCTTAAGTTCTGCCCGAAAATGATATAAAAAATGAATCCGACAAACGGAACAAAGAATAAAATCATCAACCATGCCCACGTAGCTGCAGGATCCCGGCGCTCGAGAAAGATGATAATACCTGCGAAAATGAAATTGGCAATAAATAAGATTGTTACAACGACAGATAAAATAGACATACACACTCACCTAACCTACACGTGCCGGATTTAACGACCTGCTTTCTTTATCGTATCATGACACACCTTTATTGTCCGCTTCCTTTTTTTTATCCGCCATAAACCCGCAAAATTTGCAGCAATTTCTTTCTACGTACAAAGTTTAATTCACGTTTTTATCGGGTAAAAATGACTTAGTTCTACTTAGGAGTGTTTTTATTTTGGATGATAACCAACGTCTATTACGAAAAATTGAAATGTTTGAGCATATGATCGCTTACTTGCCTGACCAGGAAGCTGTCCAGGTGGAGTTTAAAAACTTTTTCCAAGAAATTATGCAGCTGAATCCAAGCCGACACATTCCGCTGTGTGAAATTTCAGCCCTTTTAAAAGTCCGGAAACCTATCATTTTTCAGACGTTGAATAACCAATGGCGCCACGATCCCGCTTTAGGTGCAATTTTTAACACAATGCCAGATGCCTACAAAGCATTAGATACATTAAACCAGTTAAAATCCAACCTTCGCACAAGCGACGTAAAGGAAGCATAAAAAAGAGAAGAGGCTTCTGCCCCTTCTCATGCTCCCGGCTCTTCAACAACGAACTCTCAATTCTACATACCCATACCAGCAAATATTTTTGAAACGTAATCATCACAGCAATATACTCATCAGCTCGTTTGTATGAAAGGATGATCCCCTTGAACCAATCCGAACTTACAGACTACGTGCAAAACCGTACCATCACACTGCCTGATGGTACCCGCCTGCCTCAGCTCGGCCAAGGAACTTGGCACATGGGTGAGCAAAAAGATAAGGAAGATGATGAAATCTACGCTTTGCAAACCGGTATTGATGCCGGCATGACGCTCATTGATACAGCAGAAATGTATGGAAATGGCGGCGCAGAAAAGATTGTCGGTAAAGCCATCGAAAGCCGGCGCGACGACGTCTTTCTCGTCTCCAAAGTTTTTCCGCACAATGCCGGTGGTGAACGTCTCATCAATGCCTGCGAACAAAGCTTGCAGCGGCTCGGAACGGAAACAATTGATTTGTACCTACTTCACTGGCGCGGCGGTGTGCCGCTTCGGGAGACGATTGATGGTATGGAGCAACTAAAGCGCGAAGGGAAAATTCAGCGGTGGGGGGTCTCCAACTTGGATAAGGCAGATATTGAGGAACTTCTCGCGCTTCCAAATGGCGAAAACTGCACCGTCAACCAAGTGCTCTATCACCTTGGTTCGCGCGGCATCGAATATGACCTGTTACCGCGGATGCGGCGTGCCGGTATGCCGGCAATGGCCTACTGCCCGCTGGCGCAAGCGGGTCGGCTCGGCGGAAAAGTGCATGAGCATAGCGTTGTTCAAAGCATTGCAAATGAACAAAGGGTAGACCCACTGCAAATCTTACTTGCCTGGGTGGTGCAGGCTTCAGACATTTTTGCAATCCCGAAAACAGATCAAAGCGAACGGGTCTGGGAAAATGCCCGCGCCGCTGCCATCAACTTAACCAATGATGAACTCGCACGTCTCGATGCTGCTTTTCCCCCACCCTCTACAAAGCAGCCACTCGATATCGTATAATAAAAAGAGCGCGCTGCTGAAACCGGCAGGGCGCTCTTTTTTTGGAGGGAATGCTCCATTTAACAGTTATAATCCAATTAAAGCATGGAAAGAATAGCGCTGATAACTACCACTAAACCTATAATCATTAAAATCGTACGAATCATTGCAACGGCCTCCTTTTTCAGCTTCTTGTTATACCTTTTCCGAAAACTTGCATTATGAAACTGAATTGGCCGAAATTGTGAACGAAGTCCTTTTCTGCGTTAAATACGTTTGCACCTCTTTCATTTGTGGAAAAGAAACAGTTTAAATCTTTGAAGAAGCCTCTCTGCGCCAATTACGGCTTGGGATGAATGTCAAAGCCATTGATACTCACTCCATACGAGTGGTCAGCTAAAAACTGCATAACTTTACCTTGATAAGCTTCACCTTGATCTACAACTTGGTCTTGATCGATATGCCACGGCTCAAAACTCATCGCTACATCGCCATCTTGTAATTTAAAATGAAGTAAGCCTGTTTCAGCCGTTGGTCCTTCAACATAATCCGGAAACAAAAAATTCCCGATTGAATAAGCGACCGGCTGATCATCAAAGAATTCAAAGCCTTGCAGGACGTGAGGGTGTGTACCAACCACAGCATCTGCTCCAGCGCTAACCATGGATTCAGCATACGTTCTTGTCGCCTCTTCCGGGGTATGCTCACCTTCATTGCCCCAGTGCATATATACGAGGACGTAATCTGCAGAGTCATCTGCCGCTGCGATCTTTTGCACCACTCGTTCACGCTGATAACCGCTGGCAATCCCAGGTTTATTTTCACCGGCATACCAATCCACACTAGGTAAAACTTCAGAGAAAGCTAAAATTTTTATCGTTTTACCGTGAAGTTCAACGGTATGGGGGGCATACGCTTCAGATTTATCAGCACCGGCCCCTGCATGATCCAGACCTGCTTCGTCTAAAGATTCCACAGTATCAAGTAGACCTGCTTCGCGATAATCCATCGTATGGTTGTTTGCAAGCGAAACAAAGTCAAACCCTGCGTTAACGAGCCCAGTTAAATGATCTGCATCCGCTTGAAAGTTATAGATCTTTTCATACGGCTGCGCGTGATCCGTTACAGCTGTTTCTAAGTTGGCAATCGCATAATCAGCTTGCTGCACAGATTCGCTCACATGTTCAAACGGGTAATCAGGACCGTGCTGGGCTACAGTATCTTCAAGCGACCACTCAAACATAACGTCTCCTGCAAAAATCATATGTATTGCTTCTTCTTCTTCATAAACCGTTTCACTTGAGGAAGTTCGCGGCTCTATTTCTTTCGACTGAAGCTCTTCAATTGCCTCCGACTCTGCGTGAGCAGTTGTTAACCCGGAACTTTTCCCCGAAACCTCATTCGGCGATTTAGAATCACTGCTCTCACAGCCAAGACATAATAATGCAGCAGCCGCTGCTGCACTCCAAACATACTTCATTTCTCTTACCCCTTTTTGTAGGTCAAATCTTTCACAAAATAGATTATCGCACCTTGTTACTTACCATTGATGATTTTACTACAACAAGTTAGCTAGATCTATATATATAAGGAAATCGTTAACTATATTTTCCTTTTCAATAATAGGGGTAAGGGTTTTGAAGTGACGTTTAGATGGATTCGAGTTTTCTTGTTAAGGTTATCAATTGACTTTATTTCCACGTAAAAAGGGGTTCCAGCAATCGCCGGAACCCCTGTCATATAAGTATTTGCAATGGAGCTTCCTACCGGATTCGAACCGGTGACCTCATCCTTACCATGGATGCGCTCTACCTACTGAGCTAAGGAAGCATAAAAATGGCTCCACAGGCAGGATTCGAACCTGCGACAACTCGGTTAACAGCCGAGGGCTCTACCACTGAGCTACTGTGGAATATCATATAATATAAAAATAAATCAGCTTGGCGACGTCCTACGCTCACAAAGGGTTGCCCCTTCATTACCATCGGCGCTGAAGAACTTAACTTCCGTGTTCGGCATGGGAACGGGTGTGACCTCTTCGCCGTCATCACCAAGCTGATTGAGCGTCGTTCGCTCAAAACTGGATAACCGACAACTGCTTCCACAATGATCTGCGTCTTGGTTCGTAAATGTGTCTATAGGATAAGCCCTCGATCGATTAGTATCGGTCAGCTCCATGTGTCACCACACGTCCACTTCCGACCTATCAACCTCGTCATCTTCGAGGGATCTTACTCACTTGACGTGATGGGAAATTTCATCTCGAGGGGGGCTTCATGCTTAGATGCTTTCAGCACTTATCCCGGCCGCACGTAGCTACCCAGCGATGCTCCTGGC
>NZ_PYAV01000021.1 GCF_003014715.1 Salsuginibacillus halophilus | reverse complement strand
TATTAGCCCCGGTTTCCCGGGGTTATCCCGATCTGCAGGGCAGGTTGCCCACGTGTTACTCACCCGTCCGCCGCTCGATCCATCAGCGTCATCCCCGAAGGGAATCAACTGGTTTCACGCGCTCGACTTGCATGTATTAGGCACACCGCCAGCGTTCGTCCTGAGCCAGGATCAAACTCTCCGATAAAGTGATGCTTAGCACCAATCAAATCGAAGGGATTTGATGTGTTTCGTTTAACGTCAATTAAATTGACGGGCGCACTTGCTTTCATTCAGTTTTCAAAGGGCAAATCATGTTCGCGCTTTATTGGCGCGGATTCCTATTTTAGTAGTTATCAACTTGAAAGTCAACAACTTATTTTAAACAAATCTATCTTCTCAGCGCTGCTTCGCTTGAAGCGGCTCGCTGTTTTTGCGCTATCATGAGCGCGGATTTACTATACTATCACTTTAACCACATGTCGTCAATAACTCTTGTAAGTTTTTTTGAGCTCGATGTGTGTCGCGCCTTTTTCGGTGCGGATTTATTAGTGTAGTAGTTCTTTGTTTTGTCGTCAACAACCTTCTTCTAATATTGTTAACCTCCGCTGTGAGCTTTACTAATCTCTTCAGCGGATAACCTATGTTATTAGACACAATCTCTGTCGTCAATAACTTTTATAACTTTTTTCGCATAAACGAAAACTACCCTTAGGTCGAGAAAAACGTCTGTGCCACTATCAAAGAACACACCTAACCTTAAACCCTTCCACTCACTCACCCCGTAAGTGAGCGAAGGGCTTCTTTTACATTTCGATAGGTCGTTAATGTCGATAAATCCTTGGGTGCTCCTTGTGCTTCCATAGCTAAGCGCGGAGACATGCCTGTGACTAACAACTGTGTACCAAGCAGCTGCATTAAATGGTGCAGCTTAAATATGCCTTCCATAATATCTCCATCTATTGTTTGCAATCCTGACATATCTACAATGAGAAAATCCTCATTTAAGTTGGCTATCACGTCAGGCAAATGCTCAAGCATTTGGTGGAAGCGCTCTGAAGTCATCGTTCCGATCAATGGCAGTACGGCAACCCCGTCTTCTACAGGTACAACAGGTGTTGAAAGGGTTTGGATTTCTTGCAGTGATGCATCTAGTCGGTTTTCAGCTTGTTTTTGTTTTGTGATGTCTTTTTGGACACCTACAAAATACCATTTGCCTTCTTCTTCTATATAGATCGGATCTATATTTAATTCATTCCAAAAGCCTTCACCATTTTTACGATAGTTGTAAATCTCCACTGACACGGGCTCTTTTTTCACAAGCTTATCTTTAATATGTGCGATTGTTGCCGGGTCAGTATCCTCCCCTTGCAAAAAACGGCAGTTCCGGTTGAGAAACTCATCAGGTTCATATCCTGTAGTTTCAATAAAACCTTGATTTCCATAAATGATTGGATTGTCTTCTTCTTCAGGGTCTGTCACAACCACACCTACTTTTGTATGGTCGATCGCCCGTAAAATAAAACGCAGGTTTTGATCTTCAAACTTTTGCAATCTTTCTCTTCCTCCTTGAAGGCCTTAACTTTTGATTACTTATTGCACAAAAAACTTGAGCCTGCCCCGCATACATGTTTAGAAATCACTCGAAACGTTAAAATAAAGAAGCAGACCGTAATTAATTTAAAAGGAGTGTTATACAAATGTCCGATGTTATGTTTACCGCACAAGCAAAGGCTAAAGGCGGCCGCGACGGCCACGTCACTTCCGACAATGGTGTAATTGACCTTAATTTAGCTATGCCAAAAGGCAGCGAGCCACCTGCTGATGCCACAAATCCTGAACAGCTGTTTGCTGCCGGCTACGCAGCCTGCTTTGATGGCGCCTTAAACCTAGTCGCCAACAAGGCTGGTAAAGAGATTGATTCCGCCATTAATGCCGAAGTCAGTCTATTAAAAGACCCAGCAGACAACGGTTTTAAAATCGGTGTCGTCCTGCACGTTGAAATTGATGGGGTGTCACAGGACGAAGCTGAAGGACTCGCTGGTGAGGCACATAAAGTCTGCCCTTACTCCAAAGCGACTAGCGGCAATGTTAACGTTGAATTAAAAATAAAAGGTGAATAAATTAAGATGGGCCGCCTCTTTTGCTAGAGGCGGTCCCTTTCATAAATACATTTCCTTTATTTTATCACCACTTTTTAGATTGTGCACGGCTTTATCCTTAAACGGAAAGGATTGTAACTTATGGTCCACAA
The DNA here is from genome assembly GCF_003014715.1 of Salsuginibacillus halophilus. GTDB lineage: Bacteria > Bacillota > Bacilli > Bacillales > Marinococcaceae > Salsuginibacillus > Salsuginibacillus halophilus. Next base: position 24,080 of record NZ_PYAV01000021.1, on the reverse strand, counting down.
AACGAAAGAAACAAACTACCGTAAATACCCAGAGTACTACCGCATCGCCCGCGGCGAGCAAGGCGTCTTTAACGTGGAACCATACAAGAGTGAACTACTCCCCCATTGGCGCTTTAAAAACCGTGAAGCTACCCAGGCCTCTGCTGATAAAATTCACGAGTTATTTCAAGAATATAAAGAAGCTGATGACTTTGTCGGTATGGATATGGCCCGTAAATATTTACAGATGGGATATACAAGATCTCGTCGCTATGCCAATTATCCTGGCGGAAAGAAGTACGCAGAAGATGGATCAATTAACGAACGCCATACCGATGAAGAAAAAGCCGGTGCTGCTCAAATTTTTCAAGAAAAACTCGATGAAGTTAAATCTGATCCAACGTATCAAGAGCGTAAAAAAGAGCACCAAAAAACCTATGGTTAAAACTATGCTTTATTTTCTTCTTTTAACTGCTGAAGATCACGTCGCAGCTCTTTGAATAACGCATAGACCATTAAAAGCATGATGACTGAGAAGGGGAGGGCAGCAATAATTAGTGCATTTTCAAGTGCTTGCAGACCCCCAGAATAAAGAAGTATCGACGCTGTCGCCGATAACATCAGTCCCCAGATCAGCTTCACATAACGTGGAGGTTTAATTGAGCCATGCGTTGTTTGCATACCAAGAATAAATGTTCCCGAGTCTGCTGAAGTAATAAAAAATGTTGAAATTAATACGATCGCAACAAACGACATCACTGCACCTAACGGGAATTCAGCAAAAACACCGAATAAAACTTCTTCTGTGGCTAAGTCAGCCAGATTGGCAATGCCTTGGTCCTGTAAATAAACTGCGTTTCCTCCAAAAAACGAAAACCAGAGAAAACCTACAAGCGACGGAACAAGCAGCACCCCTAAAATATATTCACGCAACGATCGCCCTTTTGAGACACGAGCGATAAACGAGCCGACAAATGGTGACCAGGCAATCCACCAAGCCCAATAAAAGATTGTCCAGCTGTTAATCCAGTCTCGTTCTCCTTCAGAGAGTGGCGACATACGAAAGCTCATACTTGGCAGTGTTTGCAGGTAAGCGCCGAAAGTGTTTGTGAAAAAGTTTAACGAATACAACGTTTGACCAAAGATAAACATAAAAATAAACAAAAGCGCTGCTAAAACCATGTTTACGTTGCTTAAAAGTTTAATCCCTTTATTTAATCCAGCCCATGCAGAGATCATAAATAAAACAGTGACAACTGCAATAATCGCTAACTGCACGCCAAACCCGCTGCCGGTGTCAAATAAATAATCCAGTCCGCCATTGATCTGCACTGCTCCAAACCCGAGTGTACTTGCCACCCCAATAATCGTTGCAGTAACGGCAATAATATCGACAATTTTCCCTATCCATCCGTCTGTATGTTTACCAAAAATCGGGTTTAATGTATGGCTGATTAATGCGGGCATATCTTTACGAAACTTAAAATATCCAAGACAAAGTCCGACGACCGCATAAATTCCCCAAGCGTGTACACCCCAATGAAAAAAAGTGAAGCGCATGGACTCAAGCAAAGCTTCGTCTGTACCCGCTTCTGCTGTCGGTGCATTGTCCATAAAATGCGCCATTGGCTCTGCTGCCCCCCAAAACACAAGCCCAATCCCCATGCCGGCACTGAAAATCATTGCAAACCATGTGGCTGTCCGGTATTCCGGCTCTGAATCAGGATCACCGAGTTTGATTTTACCGTAAGGGCTGACAACAAAGTAGAAGCATACAATCACAAACCCTGTAACAACGAGTAAATAGTACCACCCAAGCGTATCTGATATCCACGCTTGCATAACGCCCGTCCAGTTTTCTAAAAAATCCGGGGCCGCCACTCCCACCCCAACAATAGCAAGCAGAATCACCAGCGTTGTCCAAAACACAAAGGTTATTTTATCCAAAACGCATCCTCCGTTCTGACACTTCGAGCCTGATTGAAATGTTAACCTTCGTTTTACCAATTTCAGCGCTCATTATGCGCACCAAGAAACGGTAGAAATTACATGTTTACATTTAGCATAGAAGCGGAAGAAATTAGCAGGATGTTATTTTAAAGGAGGCCGCTTATGCCTTGGGACCAACATAATTATCCGAGTGCATTTAAAAATTTAGAAACAGCGGTACGAAAAAAAGCAATCGACATTGCAAATGCTATGCTTGATGAAGGTTACGAAGAAGACGAAGCGATCCCCATTGCGATCGAACAAGGGAAGGAGTGGTATCGTAATGCGGATCAACAGGAAGTCTCAAACGTAAAGCAAATGACGAGCAATGATTTACAAACCCGTGATCGCAAAAGTCATAGCAGCCGTCCTGAATTAATGGAAAAAGGAGAGCACGTTCTTCCACATGAAGATGGATGGGCAGTACAAGCCCAAGGTGCCGAAAAACCAGCTGAAGTTTACGAAGATAAAAGTGAAGCTATAAAACGCGCTCGTGAAATTGCATATAAAAAAGAGACCCACCTTGTTGTACACCAACGAGATGGGAGCATTCAGGAGAAAACTTCCTACGATTTCAATGATTAATTTGAGGGGATGAATGAAATGACGGCATACCTTACGATCTTTTTCGACTACAACTGTCCGTTTTGTTATACCGAAGTCGTTAAGCTGCAAAAAACAAACATTCAAGCCGTCTGGAAAGCTTGGCGCATGCCTGATAATGCTTCACCACCGTCCAAACCGGAAGGATACAAAGACGGGGCTATTCGCCGTCTGCAGGAGTTAAGTCAAACTTGCCAAATCACAATAAATCCCCCGGAACGGAAAATGGACACCTTTCTCGCTCATACAGGGGCAAAAGCAGCTCAAGCGCAGCAGGCATTTGATGCTTATCATAAAGGGGTGTTTACTGCTTTATTCCGCGATCAACAAAATATTGAAGACCCAGAAGTTCTTGCTGATATTGCAGCAGCAGCCGGCATCGACCGTGCAGAATTTTTAGGTGCTCTGCACAGCGAAGGGTATCATGACCTTGTTCACCGCGATTTTGCAGAAGCGGATGAACGCTCGGTATGGACAATCCCTAGTTTTATTGGAGATGGCGGCGAACTGTACGTCCACCATTATGATCAACTGCCGAGTGTGCAGGAGTTAACAGCTTTAAGCTCCCCTTAGCCCGCTACGTGCTCCATTTATGTAACCGAAGCGGCCTTGAAGAATCGACAAGGCCGCTTTTTTCTTACCAACGAATCTTGCGAAGCACTGTGTCAATTTCCTGCTCCGCTTCCTTGCTTAACCCCCATTCTGGCAGTTCATCACGAATATCCTGAACTTTATAACCTCCTTTAACGACTGCGTTCAACCGCGCCGTGAGCAACGCATTTGTGAACGATGACTCTTTTGGATACAAAGTCCGTACCAGCTGTTCAGCTTTGGGATACCGCTTTAAATAATATTTCTGATGATAGTCCTCTGCAGTGTAAAATTTATCAAAAGGTGAAAATTGTGTTGTGATCGGCTTTTCTAGCTTTTCTTCCCATAATGCTTTCACAGATTCGGCCGCTTCTCGCTGTGCTTCATCTCGAAACAAGAGAAGGGAGATGTACTGCCGGCTGGAAAACCATTGCTTGCTGCACGGGTTATGACTAGCAAAAAACTCGTTCACAAGTGTACGATAGCTAATAACGGCAGGGTCAAAGTCAATTTCAATACATTCGGCATGATCACCTAAGTCTGTATACGTTGGTGATATTTTTGTGCCGCCTGCATAACCAACACGGGTCGCTAACACACCTTGAAGACGCCCAAACTGGGCATCGGGCCCCCAGAATCATCCCATACCAAATGTTGCCGTTTGCTTAGCACTGTACTCCGGTTGTTCAGGAACTTCAATCACTCGAAATTGCTCCATCATGACCCCTCCTTCTTTAAGTACTTTAATTATAACGAATCCAGAAATAGCTTTCCAACGCAGCTATCGATGTTTGATCAAAACGTAAAAGGGAAAATCTTACTAGAAACGATGACGCTGGAGGCGATTAGATGGAAGGAAACGATGAAAAGCGCGAACAGCTGAAACCTGACGCTCAATGGGAGTTTGTCTTTATATTTGGCATTCTAGGCATCTTACTCGGCTCTTATGCTTACATTTACAGCGGCTGGCAGTTTTCCTTGCTCTTCATCCTCGGATCGCTCATCGGATTTACGCTTTTTCATGCTCGCTTCGGCTTTTCAGCAGTTTATCGTCACATTGTCGAGAGCGGTAATACAGAAATGCTGCGGGCTCATATGGTCATGCTTGGGACAGCTTCACTTTTGTTTGCCCCGATTTTCGCTTTTGATGTCGGTTTGTTCGGGCAAGCCCCTCAACCTGCACTAGCACCGGCTTCGTTTGGTGTCGTTGTGGGTGCATTTTTGTTCGGTTTTGGTATGGAAATCGGAAGCGGGCTCGCACCATCGTCTTTATACAGAGCAGAAGGTGGACGTACAGCTTCTATATTTACACTTGCCGGTTTTTTCTTAGGGAGCTTTGCCGGCGCTTACCATTACACGTTTTGGCATGACGTTCTTCCGGCTCCACCAGAGTTTTCGCTTGCTACAGATACCGTTTTAGGTTATGGGGGGTCTGTGTTTCTACAGCTGCTGTTGTTTGTAGGTATCGGCGTTGGTACATATATGTATAAGCTGCAAAAACGCCCGCCGGCTCTGCCGCCCCTACCTAGTGTAGCCGGCTGGCGGCGCATGATGTTTGGCTCCTGGCCGCTTTGGACCGGTGCAGCTTTACTAGGCGTTTTGAATGCAGCGGTATTAATGGTTCAAGGCTCTCCTTGGAAATTGACCGCCGCCTTCACATTTTGGAGTTCTTCACTTGCTGAAACCCTCGGCATTGATGCTGCTGGCTGGGCATATTGGGGATCTCAAGATAGCTGGATCGCTCTTGACCGCTCCGTTTTTATGCACGATTTAAGCGTACTTAACTTTGGCGTGATCACAGGTACACTGCTTACGCTTGCACTCGGCGGATTAATCCGTTTTGGACCGGTACCACCAAGGGTTATTGCTGCCGCTTTAGGCGGCGGGCTCCTTATGGGATACGGGGCAACAATCTCTTTTGGCGCAAATATTGGTGCTTACTTTAGTGCGATTGCTTCTTTCAGCCTGCACGCCTGGGTTTGGACTTTCATGGCTGTCATCGGTGTGTACAGCGCCTTTTTTCTAGCTAAAAAATTGAACCTGCCTCGCGCCGGCTCAAAAGGGAAAGGTTAACCCTTAAGTAGAGACGAAAAATATATACGTAAACTGCGACTGAATTTGCATTTAGGCGGCATCTCCCTACACGGAAATGCCGCCATTCTTTTCTTCAATTGAGCCTCTTATTCAAGTCTTTGTCGCTTTCAACCCGTAGTTCGCTTCATTTAAAGAAGTTTCCTCAACCTTAAACCCAGCCTGCTCTAATACATGTTGTACTGCTGATGCTGCCATACGCTCAGCTACTGGCGGGCCAAAGGATGTTTCTACCGGTTCCCACTCCGCCAAAAATAGTGTACCTTCCGGCTTTAATACTCTTTTTGCTTCTAAAAGCGCTTCGTATAAATTAGGGATTTCATGAGCCACAAAGGCAACGAGAATTTGATCAGCGGTATGATCCTTCAGCTGTAAATTTTCCATATCGCTCTGAACCGCTTCAATATTGTTGATGTGAGCTTCGCCTGCACGAACCATCAACTTATCGAGCATTTCCTCTGCAACATCAACTGCAAACACCTCCTGCACACGCTCAGCAAGCGGCAGTGTTAAATACCCATTTCCACAGCCAATATCTACTGCTGTCATGGATTGATCCGGCGCCATCCACGCCATGACACGATCAGTTGGAAGCAACTGTCGGCGCTCTTCATTAATTAATGCCTCAGCACGCTCCGGTGGAAAACGGTGATGGTTTGTCATGATACCCCTCCTCTGCAATATACCCACACAGGTATTTAAATATAGTTTTCCATATCTTTTGTGCAAAATGCAAAATTTCTGCACAAACGAAACGAACCGCACTTCGGAATCGTATAGAGATAAAGTAAGAAAGGATGATCATGAATGAGCGACTACTCGATCCAAGAGTTTATTGAACAGACGAAAAAACAAGGTACAGCCAAGGGAGGTTTTGATTTAGAAACCGACCGGATTCTAGAAGTCAGTCTTGAAGATAAAGTATGGGCAAAAATGGGAGCGATGATTGCTTATAACGGCGATATTAAGTTTGAACGTGAAGGCATGATGGAACACGGAGTCGGGCGAATGTTTAAAAAGACATTTACAAGCGAAGGCGGAGAATTAATGAAAGCCACCGGACAAGGCCAGCTCTTCCTCTCCGATCAAGGGAAAAAGATTACAATTCTCGACCTTCAAAAGGAAAAGATCACAGTGAACGGCAATGATTTGCTCGCTTTTGAACCGACGGTGGACTGGGATATTCAGATGATGCGGCGCGTAGCCGGGATGATGTCCGGCGGTTTATTTAATATCACACTTGAGGGTCATGGGAAAATCGCGCTCACAACTTACTTTGAACCTTTAACTTTACTCGTAGAACCCGGACGTCCAGTAATGACCGACCCGAGCGCCACCGTTGCCTGGTCCGGAACACTTGAACCTGAGTTTCGTACTGATGTGAACTACCGTACATTTCTCGGCCGCGGCAGTGGTGAGTCGATCCAGATGGAGTTTAACGGCCACGGTTTTGTCATTGTCCAGCCTTGCTTTGAAGGGGAAATGAGCAGCCAATAGAGACACCAGCCTGCCGGGGCTTATGGTACCTCGGCAGGCCTTCCTTATTTATCCTGCGTGGGATGAATATCTTGCACAAACCAATGTACATAGCCACATCCCCGGCATATTAACAAATTAGCATCTTCGTTCAACCAGTCAAGATTGAAGAAGGTAAACCCCCGGGTGTTTAACAGCGCCCGTTCTTCGTAAAATAACTGACCCTCACACTGCACACACGCTACCTCTTTCCCATTATTCGTTTCATACGCATATGCCGGTGTGTTCTCTTCACGTGGACGAATAGCATCTTCTTCCTGCGCTCCACCTTCAGTAAAATCATTACGTTTTCGAAACAGCATAGGAACCTCCTAACTAAATTAATGTATTAGGTGCCGCACAAGACACAATCACTCCTGCACAGATAGGTCAACTAAACAATCAAAGTGAATTACAATCACTTCACCACTATCGTCGGCTATGTGAAAAACTTCACCTTGTTGATTAATGGTCTTAAGCCGGCCGTACACCGTGTGATGACACCCACTCTCCCAATAAGTCCAGGCAATAATTTGATCAGATAAAGCCGCTTGTTCAATCTTCCAACCGACCGCTTCCCAGGCTTGTTCATCAAGTGAGGGTGGAGCCATTTTTTCCTGCTCAATCCGATGTTTTAAGTGCTGCTTACGGTGCTCAGGAAGAATCATCCGGCTTGATGACCAGCGAAGATTGGAATTCGGCGTTAATTTATTTGGACGCATAAGACACCTCCGCACGGTTGCAGCTAGTTCCCTCTACCTCTTTTTGTAAAGCTTGCAAAACTTTCGCTTTTGTCTCCACAGGTGAAGAAGCCAGCTGCTGCATGACCACCTGCCACTGCTGTTCATACGTCATTTCATCACCTCTTACATTTTATTCACCTTCATTATACACGAACATATGTTCTTTTAAACCGAGAAATTAAAATTTCTTATATTTTTCATCTCTACGACATTGCTTTTTCAGCATAAACTACGTAAAGTTTCGCTTGTATATAACTTTTGAAAAACTGTAAACCCACGTTTAGAGAAGCTTAAAGAAAGTATAGTCTTTCTTTAAATATAAGAAATTCTGGCGTATGATACATTAGAGGTAGTTAATTTTTAATTAAAGGAGTCTAACATATGAACCCAGTCATGAAGGAGATTTTCAGCTGGATTAAAGTGTTTGTTATCGTCGGCTTGGTCGTCATTTTGCTGCGCATGTTTGTCATGGGCAACTACGAAGTCCACGGTGAATCGATGCAGCCTTCGTTTGAAGACGGTGAACGTGTCATTATTGATAAACTAAGCTTCCACTTCCGCGATCCGGACCGGTTTGAAACTGTCGTTTTTGAACTCGATGATGGCCGTGAATTAATTAAGCGTGTTATCGGACTTCCTGGCGATCGCATCGAATTTGTAGATGATGAATTGTATGTAAATGGTGAAGCTGTGGAAGAACCTTATCTTGAAACAGATGAAGATGGTATAAATACCAGCACTGGTACGATGAACACGGAGCAGATTCCAGATGGTGCAGCTGATGTGCCTGAAGGACATTACTTCACTTTAGGGGACCACCGTGGTAACAGCCTTGACAGCCGAAATCTCGGGTTTATTCCGCGTGATCAAGTCGTAGGCGGGGCTGCTCTTCGCTACTGGCCGATTGGTGAATTCACATGGATCAGTGATCCTTAAGTGAAATTTGATAAAATGACGAAAATACCCGGGCGCTATACCTGCGCCCGGGTATTTTTTATTCGCGTTCTGTTTTTTCATACGTCCGTTGAAATAAATCCTGAACTTTATCGAGCGACCGCTCCTCAATAAAATAAGCAATCGCGGCTTCAGCTAAAGCATAAGTGCCGGCATAAGCTACCGCTCCGGAAATGGCATTACCGGCTACTGGGAAGAGACGGGCGAGTTGACGTGACAGTTGACGCAGTGCAAAGCCGGCAGCGACGTTCACGCCAAGCGCACGAAGAAAGTCTTTTAAGTCTTTTTTCGTTAAACTGCGCCCGCTGATTAAGCCAATTGTACTTACCATCGTCATCTGCATGCCGGTAATAACCGGGAGATCAGCAAGCGGTATCGGCTGGGCGCCAACCGCCCCGGTTAATCCGGCCACACGTTTACCAAGGCGGCGGGCCAACTTTTTTTGTATCTCCTTCACTTTCGCAAGCTTTGCCATGACAAGCTGCGCTTCATCTGGAAGCTGATCAATTAAATAATCCACAAGGGTATCCACATGCCAGCGCAGGTCATACGTGATTTCGCCGCCTTCAACCTCAAAGTAAGCAGCGACCGGAATCACTTTCACCGGAGCAGACGTTGTTTCGGTTAACTTTTCCTGTAGCACCGCTTTTGCATCCATAATGTTTTTCTGTTTTTCCGGATGATCAAATGGCGGGCGATCAGAAGAACGAGGACTCAACTCATCCACCTGTGTAACAACACCGACAACTGGCGCATCATACTGGTGGACCTTGTAAATATGTTCTTTTAGTTCAGCAAGTTGGGCGGCGTCTTCATCAAGCCGGCTCCCTACTTCTTTCGCCTTGCTTAAAAATAAAATCGCATCCGGACACTGCACGTCGATCGCTGCTTGGACTTCTTCAAGTGACGTCGCATACTGATATTTTTCATCCGGCGCCTCTCCCTCGCCCAAACCGCGCGTATCTAAAATTTCAAGTGCGCCGGCTTCACTTTCATACGCATGCCATACTCCAGCGCCGGTGGTTGCTTTCACATCGCCTACCTCTGCACGCTCTTCACCAAAAATTGCGTTAATCAAGCTTGATTTACCAGCCCCACGCCGGCCGACAATCGCCACCCGCGGTGCTCGTGCGGAAAAAATAAAGGAGCGTAACTCTTGTAATTCTGCACGGATTCCATCCTTTGTTTTCTCCGGAAGTTTAGCTTTCTCCAGACCTTCATCAATATAGCTCATATATTCTTTTAACTGTTCATACTGTTCGTGATTGATATGCTTCACTTTCGAACCTCCTCTAAGGCTGCCGTTATATTCAATGTACCCTGTGGACACAATAGACACACCAAAATCCAAAAAAACCGCTGCGATGATTTTCGCAGCGGCCTTGTGCATTCATTATGATTGTGTCGTTGTTTCAGTTTCCGCTGTTTCTTCATCCAGCGGGTCACTTTCGTAAGGTGTCTGGCTCAAATCTGCCACAATTAACATGACCACACTTGCGATGGAAAGCGTTAAGCCGTATTCAAAAATGAGCTGCGAGCTTAAGTGCACCTCGCCTAAGAGCGGCATCATCACGTACCAGTGATAGTTCGTAAACAACGGATCACCAAGCGTCAAATTAAAAATCCCCGGTGCAAGCGCTACAATTAAACCAATACCGCTTAAATAGTCAAACCGGACGCGACCGAAAACATCGCGAAACGTTTTTAACCCAAAAAACATTGCAATTGCAAGTAGACCGATGGCAATCATTAAGGCCGCTGGGAATTCGCCGCCGGCTTCATAATGGCCGGCTACAATTAAATGCACGGCAAATAGCAGAATAATCGGGCTGATAACCCGGGCTACCGTCTGCGACATTAAGTTATTTGTCTTCATATGTGGATCTCTCCTCTGTCGAAGCTCTATCAATGTATGTTTTGTATACCCTACATATCATAACAAAATTCACGGCCCTGCTCCACGGTTTTTACTTATCTTTCACACATAACGTGCGAAAAATTCTAGCACTCGTTGATACACTTCGATCTCGTTCTCCTTTTTCGAAAAACCGTGCCCCTCATCTTCAAGCACCAGATACTCAACATCAACGCCATTTTCACGAAGCGCATCAACAATTTGGTCTGACTCCTCTTGGACAACGCGCGGATCGTTGGCACCTTGAATGACGAGCATCGGTTTTGTCATTTGGTCTAAATACGTTATTGGGCTGTCTGTCACAAACCGATCGTAATCATCTTCAGGATCACCGAGCCACTGCTGCATGATCGGTTTCCAAAAATCCGGCACAGATTTTACAAAACTGAACAAGTTAGAGACCCCAAAGATATCCACAACTGCTTTAAAGTATTCCGGATGGCGGCCGTGTAAAAGGAGGGCCATATAGCCTCCGTAACTTCCGCCCATTAAAAGCAGCTTTTCTCGATCTGCATAGCCGTGTTCAATCACATATTCCAACGCATAAATGTTATCCAGACGCGGACCATAACCCCAGTCACCTTCTACCATCTTTTTAAACGATAATCCGTAATCTGAAGACCCGCGGAAGTTTGGCGCTAAAATATTGTATCCTTCATATGCTAACAGTTGAAACAACGAACGAAACATTTTACGTTCTGAAGCTTGCGGTCCACCATGCGGCCAAAGGATTGTATGGCCGTTGGCTGCTTCCTTGCGCGCCGGGAAAAACAAAGCTTCAATTTCTAAATCATCGAATGAACGGTAATTAAGCACCTCTGGTTCAGACATGATATCGCGCGGAACACCTGGCACTTTATGATTTGTCAACGGCTCCCATGTTTCACCAAGCCGTTTTTGGAACAAGTTAAACGGCATCGTTGCCCCGCGGCCCAGCATATACAACGTGCCGCTATCCGCCGCAGTGAGCTTAACTATGTTTTCCACTGGTGCTTCAACTGCTGTCAGATTCCCTCCGGTTAAATCATAACGATACAATAAATCACTTACGCCGGCAGTTGCTGTTACATAAAGGGCATGCTCTTTTTTACTATAAGTTAGATTGCTAAACTCACCGGTTTCCGCTGTTGTGACAACCTCAAACCTACGCTCATCAAGATTCATGCGTGCCAAATAGGATCGGTCTGCATCATAATTTGTCAGCATATAAACATCGCGTTCAGATGTGTAAACGATACCGCTCACTGTATGATGCTCTGCAGTCTCCGGTGTGAGCGCAACCACTTCACCACTGTCACACAAAAATGGCAGTATATACGTATTCGCATATACTTTAACAAACACGAAGCTTGTACCTTCCGGGCTAAGTGCTGTCAGTTGATGAGCAGCCTCCTCACCCTCAAGCATTAATTCCCGCTCATACGTTTCAAGGTTTAAGCGCTCAATATTTAAATAGGTCGGGTTTTCGCGCGTCGTTGAGTAATAGAGCCACTTACTGTCTTTGGTCAATTTAGCCCCCATGTGCCGTTCGCCTTCTTTTTCAAGCAGCGGCACAAGCGGCCCACCTTCAGGATGAAGTGCATACAACTGAGAAAGTTCATCGCCATCACGATCGAATCCGACAACTGCAAAAGATCCACTTTCTGCGTACTGCATCCCATGTGAATCTTGATTGACTGTTGTTAATGGATAAGGATATGTATGCGGCAGGTCCATCGCCCATAAATTAAACGCACCGTTTATATTTGTACTATATAGAAGCTGGCTTTCATCTGGGGCAACAGCAAAATCAGAAATCACTAAGGTTTGAAAAAACTGTTCTACGTTCGGCTGGGGAAATTCCATGTATGCTTCATCCTTTCTTTTAAACCATTTGTCACAACATCTCTCCTAAAATCATTTCTGGTTCCGTTTCATGAATTCCTTCCGATTGTCGAAATTATTAAGGTTAAAGGGCTCTGAGTTTTGGGAATAATAAAGGAGGCATTGAGCTTGAAGGAGGACAAGGACATGACAAGATTTGCAGCAGACGCTTTACTTGATGACCATATCGTAATTACCGGCGCAAGCGGTGGCATCGGCTGGGCAACAGCGATTGAAGCCGTACAGGTCGGCGCAAAGGTGACCATCAACGGCCGACGGGCAGAACAGCTTGAGGCATTGAAAACAGCTTGCGAAGAGACTGCATCTGATGCACAAGTTTTCATCCATACTGGAGATATTACAAAAGAAAGCGACCGTGCCTCTCTCGCCGAACAAGCGCGAAAAACATTCGGCCCCGTCACGAAACTGGTCAATGCAGCCGGAATTATCGGCGGTGGACCCGTAGAGGAACTGACCGAAAACGATCTCGACCAAGTCATGCAAGCAAATTACAACGCTGCGGTAATGCTTACACAAACACTTTATCCAGATATGAAATCCCGTGGAAGCGGTGCTGTCGTAAACGTTTCATCGTTATCCGGATTGCGTGGCACTTATGGAAACACCGCCTACAGTGCCTCTAAATTTGCACTCATCGGATTCACCCAGTGTTTTGCATTAGAAGCCATTGAGCACGGCGTGCGTGTAAACGCCGTCTGTCCAGGCTTTGTAGATACAGATATGGCCCGCGGCATCCTTTCGCGTAAAGCGGAACAGGCAGGTCTTTCGTTTGATGAGCAGTGGCAGTTAACCGAAGACAGCCTCCCTTCCGGACGGATTACGACACCAGAAGAAGTCGCGAGCTCTATCATATTTTTATTAACTGATGCTGCAGAAAATATTGTCGGTGAATCCATGAAAATTTCCGGTGGAGGGGTTATGCGCTAAACAAACTGTTCAAACAGCCAGGTAAACAAGGCCTCCGGCTCATAGCCGGCTAACATCAATCCACCGAGCGCAAACCATACGAGCGCCTGGCATAGAAATATCGTGCCCCAGACTTGGGCAGGGACTCGGGTACGTGCTGCCAAAATCGCCGCATCCCCTGCCCATTCAGGCACTCGGATGCTGAGCCAAAAAACAACCCAAGCGCTTGTAAGCGCCTGAATCCACACAGCAATCGCTAACAACTGTATACTCGTTTCAAACCAGCTTTGCTGCATATACATATAACAAGCCACCAAAAGTGCCAAAGCTGAAGCTCCCCAAAACCAGCCGACTAGGTTGCGGATCCAGAACAACAGCGCAAAAAGAAGCAGCGCCGCCCACACCCCTCCGACATAAATTTCCCACCCCTGCTGTACGGCAGCCACTGCTAGAACACTTAGAAGCGAAGCAAATGGATAGCCTGCAAACGTCGTAAGTACAGCCTCCAACCGTCCGCGGTGCATCGTTACAGCTTCACCGGCGGTCGTATGAAAAAGTGAGACAGAGTGAACACGTCCGCCTCCCAGCCAGGCCGTCAATGCATGACCCGTCTCGTGTAAAAGGGTTTGAAACAAAGAAATATATGGTCCGATCCACGGGAGGTGAGACACAATTGTTACGAGTATAATAAACAAAGCCAGCATCGTTTGTTCTTCCATTTCAATAATCCTCCGCTTTTTTAACCACCTTTTCCCTTGTTATTTCTATATTAAATATTCTTTTATCAAATGAAGAGATTTACAAAGAAAACTTTAAAATTAATAGAAAGTTAATATCAAATTTACAATTAAAAAACTGTTACTTTACATTCCTTCTCTATAATTTGAATTGTTCAGCCGCTTTGTGCGGAAGATACTTAATTTCAAAAATACAGGGGGACTTTGTATGAAGTTGAAGCCTTTAATGGCCCTTAGCTTAACGGGGGTATTTGTCCTTTCAGCTTGTGGAGAGGATGCAGACACCGGTGCTGAAGCCGACGACGATGCTGCAGACGAATCGACCACAGAAACTGAGAGTGAAGAAGCACCCTCAGGTCAGCTTGAAATTCGCGGATCTGACACAATGGTTAACTTAGGACAGGCATTTGCTGAAACGTACATGAGTGAAGCAAATGAAGCTGCCGGTTTATCGGTTACAGGTGGTGGGTCCGGCACAGGGATTGCAGCCTTGATCAACGATGATGTCGATTTGGCACAGTCTTCTCGTCTCATGGCAGATGAAGAAATTCAAGAAGCATCAGACAATAACGTGGACGTGCACCGTTTTATCGTTGGGCGTGACGGCCTCGGGGTAGCCACTCATCCAGAAAACCCTGTAGATGAATTAACCGTAGACGAGTTAAAAGATATTTTTGTAGGCGAGGTAACCAGCTGGGACGAGCTTGGCTGGGAGGACGGTGGCGATATCTCACTCTATTCGAGGCAGTCCAACTCAGGTACTTATGTCTACTTTAATGAAAACATTATGGACGGCGAAGACTTCGGTTCTGGCGCACAGTATATGTCAGGTTCTTCAGCCATTCAAGAAGCTGTAGCTCAAGATGAAAGTGCTATAGGCTATATTGGTATTGGCTACTTTGATGACAGCATTAATGCTGTTGATATTGCTGCAGACGAAGACAGTGATTACTATACACCACTTGAAGAAGAGAATGTGAACAGCGGCGACTACCCCATTGCCCGACCATTAAATTTCTACACAAACGGCGTGCCTGATGGGTTACTTGAGCATTATTTAACTTGGGTTACCCAAGATGAACGTGCCGGCGATGTACTCATGGATACCGGTTTTTATCATTTAACTGATGACGATGAAGAGCAGAACGAAGAAAAGTTTTCTGAGTTAGGATTAAACGAGTAATGAACCAGATACTCGCCTAAGGGGTTACGCCCGGCTTATCGTCAGCTATAAGCCGGTGAGCGAAACCCTTTCTTTTAGGAAGGAGGGAGCTTCATGCAACGCAAACATTTACCATCGGTTCAAGAATCCACTGGATTTCCTGAAGGACTAAAGCATGTGACAAAAGAAAAATTAACACAGAAATCTTTTAAATCTAATATTCTCGACGTCTTCATGGCTTATATTTTTAAATTTTTTGGGATTTTAGCAATCATTCTACTTGGTGTGATTTTATTTTTTCTCATTCGTGAATCAATTCCTGCTTTACGAGAGGTAGGAATCGCAGAATTTCTAACAGGTCAGCGTTGGAATCCTTCATCGAGCGAACCTGGATACGGGGCCCTCCCTTTTATTTTAAGCTCATTGATGGTAACCACTGGAGCTTTAGTGATCGCCGTACCATGGGGTGTATTCACTGCCATCTTCATCGCGGAGATTGCACCTAAAAGGGTGCGGGAGTTACTAAAACCCGTCGTAGAAACTCTTGCGATCTTTCCATCGGTCGTACTCGGCTTTATTGCGCTTGTCATTATCGGCCCGATCGTTGCCGGTGTTTTCGGATTGTCCAGTGGTACGACAGCCTTCACAGCCTCAGTTATTCTTTCAGTTATGGCGCTGCCGACTATTGTCAGTATCGCTGAAGATGCTTTAAAAAGCGTCCCTAAATCACACCGAGAAGCAGCGTATGCTTTAGGAGCCAGTCGCTGGGAAACCATTCAGAATGTCATTCTTCCGGCTGCCATGTCCGGTGTTTTTGCAGGAGTTATGCTAGGTTTTGGACGGGCAGTCGGTGAAACAATGACCGTTTTAATGGCTGCAGGTAATGCACTCGATATGCCCATCACTCAATTTTTCGGTGTCTGGCTGCCTGAGTTCTTTCAATCTGTACGCACGTTAACGGCCAACATTGCAATTCAAGGTTCTGATGTGCCATGGGGAAGTCTGCATTACAGTTCGCTATTTGTTACAGCAATAATCCTTTTTGTCATCACGTTTATTGTTAACCTGGCATCTGATCTACTCATTTCCCGGCAAAGGAGGAAGATCGGCCATGAATAAACGGACGGTTCAAACGTTTTGGTTTTCGATATGCGGGTTATTTGCCGGACTTACTGTAGCTGCACTCGCCTTCTTACTTTACTGGATTATCAGCCAGGGCGCTGGTGTCCTCAGCTGGTCCTTTATCACAAGCCGGCCGGAGGCAAACATGACAGCCGGCGGTATTTGGCCCGCACTTGTTGGTACGTTTTACGTCGCTGCTTTAACAATTGTTATTTCTGTGCCTGTAGGGATTGGCTCAGCGATTTATTTAAATGAATATGCCAAGCAGGGGCCACTCGTCCGCGTCATACGTCTATGTATTAGAAATCTTGCAGGTGTGCCATCAATTGTTTATGGGTTGTTCGGACTTGCCATATTCGCTTCATTTCTAGGCTTAGGTACCGGTTTACTTACTGCAGCTATTACGCTATCAATTATGGTTCTCCCGTGGATTATTACCTCAACCGAAGAGGCACTCCGGAGTGTGCCACAATCCTTTCGTGAAGGCGGCCTAGCACTTGGGGCGACAAAATGGCAGACCATTTATCAACTTGTACTACCTTCTGCAATTCCCGGGATGGCGACAGGGTCGATTCTAGGACTAGCAAGAGCGGCTGGCGAGACTGCACCAATCATTTTAACTGGTGCGGCTTACTTTTTACCTGTTGCTCCAAGCCAGTTGACCGATCAGTTTATGGCCCTGCCTTATCACCTCTATATCTTGGCAACCCAGCATGATCAAACAGAGGTTGTTCGGCCGATTGCTTATGGAACAGCACTTGTATTAATTATGCTCGTTATTTTGTTAAATTTGGCTGCGATCCTTATACGCCAACGCTACCGTTCAAAAAATGAAGACTTATAAATCTTTTATTTTGCTTAAAAGAAATGAAAGGAGAAAACTATGAACTTAACTAAACATGATCATGATATAGCGAAAACACAAAAACTTCATACAACTTCAACTCAATCATCGATTTTCCAAATCAACGACTTAAATTTGTGGTATGGTTCCGATCAGGCTTTAAAGCGAGTGAGTATGAACATTCCAGAAAACGGGGTTACAGCAATTATTGGTCCCTCAGGGTGTGGCAAGTCTACTTTTTTAAAGACGTTAAATCGAATGGTAGAGCTTGTTCCAACAGTCAAAACGAGCGGTACCATTACTTATCACGATGTTGATATTTTCAGCTCGAAAACTAACCTTGTCGAACTTCGCAGCGCTATCGGCATGGTATTTCAAAAACCTAACCCTTTCCCTAAATCAATTTTCGATAATGTTGCGTTCGGACCACGGACGCACGGCATTAAAAATAAAAAGAAGTTGCGTCCTATTGTGGAGGAGAGCTTAAAGCAAGCCGCTCTGTGGGAAGAAGTCAAAGATCGACTCCACACATCTGCTCTTAGTTTATCCGGAGGTCAGCAGCAACGTCTTTGTATTGCACGATGCCTTGCCGTTTCACCGGAAGTTATTTTAATGGATGAACCCACGTCAGCTCTTGACCCTGCTTCTACAGCTAAAGTCGAAGAACTCATTAATAACCTTAAAAAGAAATATTCTATTATCATCGTTACCCACAATATGCAACAGGCTCACCGTATTTCCGATAAGACAGCCTTCTTTCTTAACGGTGAGGTTGTGGAATTTGAAGATTCCGTACAAATGTTCTCCCGACCTTCCGACCAGCGGACAGATGATTATATTAATGGAAGATTCGGTTAAAAAAAAGAGCAGCCGTAAATGGCCACTCTCAGACTGCAGACGAAGTACAATGCCAAACATTCACGGACAGCTTACTGCTTCGAGCCTCAGGATGTTGCATGAAAAGGGTAAAAATCGAATCATAAACGTGACCAACACTACCGACGGACGATTTCCCGAGGGCTTGGCTTCATCCTCCGGGAGTCGCCGTCTTTCGTTTCGGTCACTTTTAAATTTGTCTTTGGTGTATGATGTATGGTTCGCTTGATCATTTATGAAGCATCATGACGAAACTGATTCATGTAGCTATTACTTGATCAAAAAGCTCTCAACAATTCATGACCATCAAATGACGCAAGACTGACGAGAGCCGGCGTCGACGCCACCAGGAACAGCGCGAGCCGAAAATCCCACAGGCAGTGACTTTCTGCCGAGGAAGTTGAGGACATGGCAGGGGATAAGAAGACACGGTGAGATCGATCAAACCGATGTCGCACTTGTGCCCTCCGGGTGCAAGCGTCCGCCGAAAAGTGACGTCAGCCCCCGCTTTTCTAAAAAGTTTGTCTACACGCTAAGAGCAGCCATTTATGGCCGCTCTCTTCTTCATTATTCTTCTGCTAAATCACCGATCGATTCTGCTTCAACAAATTCAGGTACAACAAGACCGACACGTGCATCTTCAAGGTTTGCACCTAAATCATCAATATTATCTTCGTGCTGCTCGTAATAGTGGCCATCTGTTTCAGGCAGCCAAGCAGCAACCGTCGCATCCGCTGCATCTGTTGCTACGGATTCCCACATCGCAGCGCCTTCGACTGCTGTCAGTTCAACATCATATCCCATGTCTTCAAGTACGAGCCCGATCATGTTCGTTGAAGCAATCTCAGAATCCCAGGCTACAAAGGAAATTTCAATCTCCTCTCCTTCAACTTCATCGACGCCCTCCGTCCATTCACTTACGATATCTTCATTTTCTTCAATCCATTCGCGCGCTGCATCTTCAGGTTCAACGTCATTATATATATCTACCATGATCGCTTCAATATGTTCTGGTTCCCAATAAAAATTATCGAGCACTTCATAAGCTTCTGGCATGTCCTCTTCCAAACCTTCACGGGCAATGGTGTGGATCCGTTCTGCTTCACCAAATGATTGTTCAGGGTCATCTAAATATTTCAGATCAAATTCTTCAAACTTCCAATGTGGTGTCCAACCAGTTACAACGATTGGTTCTTCATCTTCAAAAGCACTGCTAAGCATCGAGGACATTGCGCTTGAAGAACTTGATTGCACCCTGTAGTCTTCTAAATCGTAATCTTCAATGGCCTGTTCAGCACTCTCCATAATACCAGCACCAGCATCGATCCCGGTAATTGTATATTCCAGCTGCTCGGCTAGTGATTCGCCTTCATCTTCTACTGTTTCATCTTCGCCGTTACTTTCTTCTACATCTGCCGCATCATCCTCACCACACGCACTCAAACCTGCAAGCACCCCTGCTGTTAACGTATACATTGCAAACTTCTTCACAAAAACATCTCCTTTTAAGTATTTTGTCCAATCGTTTCGTGAAACACCTGCGCCAGATGATCTGATTCAAACTGCAGCGAATCCGGACCAGCAGGTGCAAACGATTGATAAGACTCTCCCCGTAGATAGCGGCCCATCTCTACTGCTCGGTAAAATGTGATGTTGTAAATCCAACTTCCCATCATTAAATGAGCAGCCATGTGTGCTCCTTGACTTGTTGTTGCTGTTAAATCATGAACCATGTGCACTTGATAATCTCTGAAGTAAGCATCATACGTGCTCGTCATTAAGCAGCCATCTGTTACAAAGCCTGCCATGATAACATCTGTAATCCCTTGACCACGGAGCATTAAGTCAAGCGATGTTTCAAAAAATGCACTCCAGCGGTATTTATCAATGACAATCTCACCGGATTTCGGAGCAATCTCATCAAAAATTTCTACAGCATCAGAATCATCGTTATAATAATACGGTTTGTTGTCAGACGTAATTGGCTCACCCTTAGATAACCCAATTTGGTCAGCCCGGTTAATTTGTCTTGTATAAATCACCGGAATTCCTTGAGCCCGGCATTCATCTGCTAAAGTTTTCGTTTTAGCTAGGATGCCATCCAATTCCGGAAGCTCGTAGTTTGTCTCTTTTTGCATATCGATTAAAATTAGTGCTGTCGTCGCCGGATTCATTCATCTTCACCCTTTTTCGGAAAGTATTCAAATATCTCTCCGTTCTCCATCGCATTTGTAAAGCGCATTAACCATTCTAGATAAATCTCTGTACTTTGTAGGTGAGCCAAGTCTTTTTCCGCCAGACGCCTCGTCTCCTCATCATTCGTTGACTCCTGGACTTCACGAAGAAGAGGTTTTGCCTGCTCATTTGCTTTAGCAATTAAGTTTCTTTCCATCCGCAGGTTTTTCACAAAGAAACTGAAGAAGTTACGAAAAAAGTCTTTTTCAGCAATGTAATGATCTTTACGGTCACCTTTTTTCCAAACTTTAATAACCATTTCAGTTTCTAAAAGCTCACGTATGCCGTTACTTACACTACCCTTACTCATTGCAACTTCGTCTTTAATTTCATCAAGTGACATTGGTTCTTCTGCAAAATAAAGCACACCATAGATCCGCCCTACGGATGGGGTTACTCCGTAAATGACCATCGTCTGTGCAATGGCACTGATTGAAATATCGCGTGCCTGCTGTATTTGCTTTTCGCCTTCTTCCAAACCAATCACTCCTTCATAAACAACAATATGTTTAAAATATATTATATAATTTGAACAACTGAATGTAATTGTAGGCTACTTTCAATCTATTGTCAAATTAAAAAAGCACCTCCTTCGTTTTGAAGAAAGTGCGAGACGGTATTTCTGTTAGATACGATTTCAGTATTGCATGATAGACCGCTCCATATTTTGCTGTGAGAAGGCCGCTCACTTGAAGATATATGAGCGGCTGAAACGGCTACTTCTGCTGCTTATTTTAAAGGACTAACCAAAAAAGCGGCGCTCCATTTGATAAGCCTCTGCCTACCTAAGCGCTGTTGTATAGCATTGGTATAACAAATCTGCTGCTGGCTCACCATGGTCGTACCCTGATCCAAGCCAATGAAGCACGTATGCTGTTAGCCGCTGAAAAGCGTCCTTAACGCCCGGTGAAATCGGTGCAAAAGGCTTGCCTGCACACCACCGCCGCTTTGCAACACTGCATTAGCGCCATCCACTACTACCGTCAGATCAGTCTGATTTACAATATTCCCCTAGGTACATTCAATTTTGATGCCGTTACTGAAAACATCAACGTACTACGCTCTGAACTTAACGTATTGCTTGCTGGTACTTTTTTCACTTACAATATAGGACAAACTTTTAAACAGGAGTGGATCAGATGGCAGAACGCGTATTTCAGTGCTCACCGTTTGCTAAAGGTCTAACGCTGACTTTTCTTATCATTATCATCGTTGTACTATACGGTACCGTGGAAAACTTGGCGATCTTTAGTGTCTTTGTTGGTGTCGCGAGTACAATCGTTTACATGACCTTCCGCATAAAGCTAATCGGCTATGAAAATACTTGTGTACATCAAAAACTACTATCGAAACTAACGTTCTCCTATGAAGATGTTCAAGCCATTCAAACTGTCGTACGCCGGCGGCAAAGCAGCAGTAAAAGTTCGGCACCAAAAACCGTTTACACTTTTCATCTACTTGATGAGAATGAGCAAGTCATTACATCTATTGATCTTCACCCCATCGGTCGAAAACCTTTATCTGGATTTTTCCAATGGATTGAAGAAAAACAGCCGAACATCAACTTTGATAAAACCGCTGAAAAGCTGAAAGATAAAGGCCGGCTGCCACTCTTTCCACCGTTGTTTTAGCTATTTATTTTGTACACGTGCCGGTACAAATAAGTCATGGGTAGAGGCTTGATGCTCCGCCCATTTCAATAAATGAATATCCTTACTATAAGAGGCGATAAACGACAAACCTACAGGACCACCCTCAATCCATCCTAATGGTACGGTCAACTGCGGCAAACCTGTATTACCTGATAGGCTGGTCAGCTGCATCGTTGCTGCCCGCCGTGCTTCATCCTGCGGCCCTTCGAAATCTCTCGATGGGGCTGCACCTACCGCCGTTGGAACGACCAGCAGCATATCATCTGTGAGTAAGTTAAATAGCTGGGCTGACTTTTCCTTCAAAACTTCATAAGCTTCACTGTGATCAGTTTCATGATGAATGGTTTTCGCCAACTGAAAACGTGCAGCTAAACTTCGGCCCAGTGATGGCTGCCGCCGTTCAATCCACCTCCCGTGGTTTTCCCAAATTTCAATGCATTGAACATTTCTAAATGTCTCAAACCAGGATTGGAGATCGTCATCTGCATGCAGGTTGGTGTAGTGTATTCCACCTAAAGCCTCCAATACATCTTCTGCCAATGCCCGGTAAGATGATGACACAAGCCGCCAAGCATCCTCTAGCATGACATACTTTTTAAAACCTTGATCTTCCCAGGTGTCTACGTTTGGTAATAAAACTTGACCCACCGCCCGCATCACTTCCGGTGAACGACTCATCCACCCCGGGGTATCAAAACTTTGAGCAAGTGGAATCACCCCGTGACTCGAAACAGCCCCCTGCGTCGGGCGAAAACCATAAATTCCTTGATACGCCGAAGGTACCCTTACTGAGCCACCTGTATCCGTCCCTAAGCCAAAGTCTACATTACCTGCTGATGCAGCCACAGCCGATCCGCTTGAAGACCCACCTGGAATTCGGCCCGGTGCTGCTGGATTAACTGGTGTACCATAATGGGCATTTTGACCATTTAAACTAAACATCAGTTCATCTGTATGTGTCACACCTTTTAAGGCTGCACCTTCATCAAGAAGGAGTTTCACCGATTCGGCTGTTTCACCCGCAGGCTTCTCTTCGGCATACCAATCCGGGTTTCCGGCAGTATTACGGTGTCCTTTAAGGCGAAAAACGTCCTTCGCCGCAAAACTCATACCGCTCAACTGTCCTTGCGTGCTCATATGAGCTTTAAACTGATCTGGCACCCACACTCCGTAATGATTTATCACAAACACCCCCTTTGAAGTTATGTATAGAAAAAGGAACGGCTTTAAGCCATCCCTGTAAACGTCACTACTTATTTTTTAAGAATTCAATCGCTTCATCAATCGTATCAAAATGAAACTCATTTGAATGACCAGACTCTTTGGCCGTTCGTTTTAATTGCATTTTTGCCGTTGCTTTATCAACGACAACTGCAGCATAGCGCATCCCCTCTTCAAGCAGCCAACGCTGATGCTCCACAATCGCTTCCTGTGTCTCCGGTGAAAACGCCATTAAGTTCTCCATTTCAACAACGACATCGAAACTCTTGGGTGCTAAATCTTGTAATATTTGTTGAAGCTTTTCGTTAGCAGCTGCTACTTCATCAGGCGTCACCCGTCCCGACCACTTAATACTTAATATGTTATTTTCTTTATCCCAGACTCCTGCATCCCACATAACCATAGCTCCTTAGATAAATAATATATTTGTTTATAGTACCATATCTTACACATACTTTAGCGAATTTGCAAAAATATCACCTTTTGTCGATAGGAAAAAGTAATTGTTATATAAATGGTGCAAAAACCTCGATCTACAAATGACCTTTTTGCCATCATCGTGGAGTAGCTGAAACACCATTGAAATCAGTAATATTTACTCTTAACTTTTCCCGCTAACCATGAAAAAAAGCCCTCCGGCTGATTAGCCGGAGGGCTGGTTTGCTTGGCG
Organism: Salsuginibacillus halophilus; assembly: GCF_003014715.1. Lineage (GTDB taxonomy): Bacteria > Bacillota > Bacilli > Bacillales > Marinococcaceae > Salsuginibacillus > Salsuginibacillus halophilus. Next base: position 391 of record NZ_PYAV01000021.1, on the reverse strand, counting down.
ACGTCCTACGCTCACAAAGGGTTGCCCCTTCATTACCATCGGCGCTGAAGAACTTAACTTCCGTGTTCGGCATGGGAACGGGTGTGACCTCTTCGCCGTCATCACCAAGCTGATTGAGCGTCGTTCGCTCAAAACTGGATAACCGACAACTGCTTCCACAATGATCTGCGTCTTGGTTCGTGAATGTGTCTATAGGATAAGCCCTCGATCGATTAGTATCGGTCAGCTCCATGTGTCGCCACACGTCCACTTCCGACCTATCAACCTCGTCATCTTCGAGGGATCTTACTCACTTGACGTGATGGGAAATTTCATCTCGAGGGGGGCTTCATGCTTAGATGCTTTCAGCACTTATCCCGGCCGCACGTAGCTACCCAGCGATGCTCCTGGC
>NZ_PYAV01000020.1 GCF_003014715.1 Salsuginibacillus halophilus | reverse complement strand
CAAATAAACTTGTGCTCGAATATATAATTGTTTATTTAAATTATTTTTCGATGCTTCTAACGTTTATTTGAACAATGATTTATAACTTTATTTTTTGGTCTCTCAGTCCTGTCCCAACGCCTGCACAGCTCAAAATTTTTTGTTACGTTATTTTTTTGTTACGTTATTTGTATTTAATACATTAAATACGTAACGAAAATCATAGTAAGCTTATCCCGGCATCACTGCGTCTTTCCGTTACGTTTTTAGATTATATATATCTTAAAACGTAACAAAGCGTCCCCGCCCACCCCACAGCCGCCAGCCCCGCCCTTCGTTACGGTTTGTATTTTCTATTTCTTTTCTACGTAACAAAATCCCCTGCCCTATCCTGTAGCCCATACCGCCCGCTGCGTCCCGGCAGCCGGCGGTATGGCACCGCATGAACTGTGCACGCGCCAGCCGGCGCAGCGCCTCGTTCAGTCCGCTTCAAGCCAGTCATACCCTGGATGCTGCAGTGGTGGACGCTGCTGCGGCATCTGCGGTGCTTCCAGTCGTGAGCGACGTACCGGCACTGTCGACGGGCCCCAGCCCATCACCAGCGCCTTCTTCAAGAAACCTTCCACGTTCCGCACCCGTTTCGGCGACTGCCGCAGTACAAGCAACGCTTGAAACGCCGCCTCAACGCCCTGCTTCTCCAAGACTTCCTGCATCTCTTCCGACGGATCCGTCAGTGTCGCCAGCCGGAATGCCATATGTATTAACTCACCCTCTGTGTATCCTGGTGAACCATCGTATGTCTCAGTCATTGCAATCCCCTCCATGTTTCATCCATCCCCTGGTTGTAAGGTCAAGTGGTCTGTTGCAGGTGCTTAAAAGAGTTGTCAGTCCAAGAGGTCTATGCGCGGTGCATAGGCAAAGACCTTAATCAATCATTGATTTAACCCCTTTAAGGCTGAACCAAAATGAGCCTCCTAGGCTATCGCCTATAATATAAGAGCGACGGAGCGCTAAACTTTTCAGCCGCACCCCTTCTTCAGCCGGGAAACAAGTTGGCTCACGCGCCCTCGTGAAAGTCCGAGGCAATCCGCAATCTCTCGCTGCTTCAATCCTTCCGCAAGCCCCTCGGCAACACGAGCCAGTTGATTCTCCGTATGTTTGTGCTCCTCGCATATATACTGTTGTCTATCTGCAGACCCCGCCAAACGGCGTTCATCTGTACGACGCCCCCGGTCCCTGCGCCGCTTTCTCTCTTCTTTCTCCCCCTTGCTTATAATCGTATGCAGGTCTCCCTCTTCCGCAGCTGTAATCCCGAGCCATGTCATGATCGTTGTGTTCTTTAAGTTGTACCCTGCCCCCGGATAACCCAGCTTCCTTGCGGTTTGATCGGCTGCTTCGCTGTTGTGCGCCTCCCAGGCCATCTCTGCACTCTTCGTGGCACGCCGGACTTCCCCCTCACCCAGCGGTACCGAAAACTGTTGATTTAACTTTAAAATTTCACGTATGACACTTTGTATATCATCAGTTGCACATAAGTACCAGTAACGGTAAAGAAACAGCGTCATCTCGCGGTACCCCTCCATATAACCGCCACGAAGATGAATCAGTCTTTCCAGATCACCGAGCCGCGCATAATACAACGAATGCATGTTCATCAGCCGTGTCACATTAGAATCCCTGCGTTTTGTTGTAACCGTTTTCGTTAAATCCGGTAGGTATTTCTCCTTTAAATCCTTAATCGGATACCGGTAGTCGTGCACGTATTCGCGCACCACCTCCCTTCCATTCTTACTGTTCACGGATCCTTCCACGCGGAACACCCGCGCTGCATCCACCGAACGCGGATCTGCCCCGCAGTCTTTCAGCACCTCAAAAAAACGCTCCTGCAGCCGCCGCCATAACGGTAGTGCTTTCGCAGGCACCGGCTCGATCAACCATGTCAGAATCAGTCCCCGTCCGGAGAACGTCACATAGTTTGGGACCGGCAGTTCATCATCACAAAACATCACTTCAATATGGCCTTTCATCCAGTAAGGATCGTAGCCAATCGTGTAACAATCAATATCTATGTAGAGCGCACGCAGCTCCCGCAGATCCTCCACACGACGCCTGGGATGCGAAAATGTGTTCTGGCTGAAATACACATCTTCTCCGTGCCAGCCTTCATACACGCCGGCAAGCTCCTGCCGCATGTAGTGATACTGCACCCACTTTCCCTGCTTATGCGTCGCCAGTGCAACCCAGCCCTTTGCATCACCATGATGATCTAAAAGGTGCTGTGCTCCTCGTGAAGCTGCAGGAACCTCCGCACGCACGTGTGCCTGTTCCATGCCTTGGCTAACCTCCGCAGTTTCATATCATTAAGTTTTCGTTGTTAATCGGTTGGTTGGGAAATTCATTCGTGAGAGACAGAGGGGGGTGTCTCCCATACACACCTTAGGTAGTGCTGTGGTGTGAGATAATCATAGCACTTAATGCTCATATGGACAACATAATTTTCAAACATTTTTACAAATTATTTATTTAAATGACAGTTTTGGCGCTGAAACCCCATATTTCTCGGGACAAACCTCAATGTGCACTTTCACATCCGTTATGCCGACAGCGCGACCTCCTTTCAAGCGACCCTTGCCGGTTGGGCGGCTGTGTGTGCTAGGCTCGTCTGCCGGAAAGGCGGGCGTGTTGTTAAGCCCGCTTTCCGCAGGAGCCGCAAAGCACACGCGGATCAGCCGCTACGGAACCGGCCGGCAAGGAGGAAAGCAGAAGGACATATAATTAAGCAATCCTAAGCAGGAGGCACATCACCAGCCGGCCCGACAAAGCCCGGAGCGAATGCGGTACGCATGAGCCGGCTGCGGCGGAGGGACGGCGGTCTATATGTGTGAAAAAAGCATACAACTAAGGCGTAAGCGAACCTTTCAAATGAGACAAATATTTGTTTTTTATATAAAACGTTGTTTTTTAATAATGAACAAATAAAGTAACGCTTGCCTGTGAAAGCTTTGCCGTTGTCACTACATCAAAGCTATACGAAGCGCAATAAAAGACGTTTCTGTCGTAAAACTTTAAGTTCTGCCGGACAAACTTCATTTTTGTGTCATTTAACACCAATATATATTGTTAAGGATGAGGGGAGAAACAAGCTTTACGTTTGAACTGCTGAAGGATTCAGATAAGGAGGCGTTACGTTGGAAGACTTTGATAAAGAGTGGTACTTTGATGATGATGAAGAACTCGACGAAGAGGATGATCCGGATTATTATCTAGATACTGACGAAAAAAGCTGGCTCGTATTTTACTTTAAGAGACGCTCGGATTTCGATGAGAACAGCCTTTATTTGTACCAAGTGGTTGCCAATACCAGTGAGGTTGCGGGTAATGAAGCCGCACTGCGTACATACTCCGAAGTGAAAGGTCGGCGTATGCCGGAGGGCGCTTATGCTTTCATACCGGTTGATCATATTGAATGTATCGGTAATAAAGGTTTAGTCCGACTCATCTCATCATATAAACTTAAGCTGGTTGATTTCGCCCATTAAAAGATAAAACCTAGTTTAAGTACCCTTCCAGCCGGCCCGACAAAGCCCGAAGCGAATGCGATACGCATGAGCCGGCTGCGGCGGAGGGACGGCGGTGTCTTATAGCAACATATATATTGATTCGTTGATTCCAACGTTTCTTTATAAGAACGTTGTATGTTTATGAATGATATGTACCCTGGGCGTAAGCTGTGTCATTAACGCTCAGCGGCCTTGTTCCTTAATTATCCACTCTCTATGAAAGCGATGCCTGTCGATCAGCTGTTGGCCAAGTGAATACACATTTTATTATAAAAGAAAACAGTTTCGTATAAACGTTTGTACGAAACAACGTTTATTGATATTAAGTTTTTAAAAGATGCGATTCACTAATTAGTGCTATTTAATTTGTTTATTTAAAATTAGATCGTGGGCCAGTTATAATAAGTAAGTATAGAGAAAAGACATACCGCACGGAAAAGGGCAGAGAAGCCATGCACTTCAACTAGGGGAGGCATGGCTTCTCTTTTTTTACAGCTCCAGCCCTTGCACCACGGCGTCGAGGTTATCCTGGGTGACGCCGATGTAGCGCAGGGTTTCCTGCTGCGAGCTGTGGTTTAAGAGTGCTTGGATGACGGTAATGTCGTGGCCGGCGTGGTAGGCGAAGTAGCCGAATGTTTTGCGCATGCTGTGCGTTCCGATGTGTTCGATACCAGCATAACCGGCAGCTTCTTTTAAGATGTAGTGGGCGTGCTGGCGGGTGATCGGTCCGCCTTTTCGGCTCATAAACAGCGGTTCGTGACCACGCCAGTCCGGGCGTTCTTCTTTCATGTATTTTTTAAGTGAACAGTGTGCACTTTTGTTTAACACAACCGAACGCTGTTTACCGGTTTTCTGTTCTTTTCGTTCGATGCGTTGTGCCGGGGATCTGCCGGAGGTGACATCGGCCATCGTAAGTGAGAGAAGGTCCCCGATTCGCATACCGGTGTTAATACCCATAACAAACAACAGCTCGTTGCGCAGCGAAGTGCTCCGTAGCAGGCGTTTCATCGCTTCAATCTTGTTTGGTTCGCGGATCGGCTCAACGGTCTGCAAAGCACTTCCTCCTTTCAAAAGCGTCAGATTCATCAGGGTGTTTCAATATGTACGCCCGCTGCCCGGAAGTCCGGAAGCAGCGGGGGCTGCGCACAGATGTGATCAATCTGACAGAACCGGCTTGTGTCAGATCTGTGCTGCAGGTTTTTCCTTGGCAACGGCCGGCGGATGTTCTTGTGCCATATACGAACGCGCAGAACGCTCGGTAAGCTTTAACTCGTGAATCGCCCCGGTTAAATCGTTCAGCCGGCCTTCAATGCGGCTGAGTAGATAAAACGTGACGAGTATCGGAAAGCTGACTTCGGCGATCATGGCTGCCCAGTCCATAACCTCACCTCCTTTCAAACAAAAAGGAGAAGCGCCCGGCTCCTCCCCTTTGTGTGTATTAGTCTTCAAATTCGATGTCTTCAACGTCACGGGAGACAATACGCGCATCGCGGATTTCCGCGAGCTGTCCGCCGCTGCGTTTAAATTCGTCGTTTGCGATCATCGTTTCCATGGCCGCCTGGACTTCCTCAGCATCAGCCGGGTACTTCGGCGTACTGATGGAGACTGTAGCGTTGTTGCCAAACTCCGTAACAAAGCGGAGCTGTAATGTTTGGCTGCTCATTATGTGTTCCTCCTTCCTATCAGTTTATCAATGGATTAGTCTTCAAACGTCGGGACTTCCACAAGCTCTGTGTTGCTGATCAGGTTCACTGCGAACAGTTCGCCGTCTGTTAAAGAAGCAACGGCTTGAGCGAAAGCGAAAATCTTTTCGGAGTCCGAATACAATTTCAACCGGCTCATCGAACGGTAGAAGTTCTCGTCTTCGTCGTCTTTGAAGCCCATGCGCAGGGTCAGCGTATGCGGGTATTCTTCAAGCTGCATCATCTCACCTCCTTTGCGTTTCTTTAGTGGAGCAACTTAAGTGTATACCGGCGCAAAAAAACCTGCGAACCGGTTCTCACTCCGGTAGCGCAGGTTTTTCGCCGTTACTTCGTACGTTTTATTCAGCTATCTGCATGAAACGATGCAGGATCACCGCAAGTTCCTCTCTTGTAATTTCTTCGCCGAAGCCAAACCGGCCGTCTGCGTGCCCCTTGATCAAGCCGAGGTCTTTGACAGCCTGAACCGATGCGGCCCCGTAAAAGTCATCCGGCACATCTGGAAAATCGGTGACGGTGTACGTCTGTTGCGTCGTTATGTCGTCCACCTCCTTCAGCTGTTGTAAAAACCACGGCTTCGTGATGCCGCTTCCCGGGCAGGTCTTGCCGGAATGCTCGTTATGGAACACGATAGCACTTTCATTGAGGCTGAACACGTCCATGAGCGAACGGACCGCTGCGGTGACGGCCGCAAGTTGCGCTCCTTCAAGCACTTCTTCACCGTCGTCGAAGTCGCCGATGATCTCGATGCACACACCGCCTGCGTTATGGTTAGATATACCGGCCGGGTTTAGCTCGAAGCTGCGCCCGTCCCAGATGCCTCCGTCCGGCGCAATGGAAAGGTGCTGGGCGATGTCCTGCCAGCCATTCGTGTTGACGTGGTAGTCGCGCATGCCGCGTATCGTTGCTTCGCCGGTGTAATCCGTCTTGCGTGGGCGCCATGTATGATGAATTTGGATGTGATTCACCGTGCGCTGTATACCCGCTCCGCGAAGCCACTTCGCAAAAGCGGGCGCATCAAAGCGTGTGAACCGGCTCATACCGCACCCCGCACATCGGTGAAGAATTTCCACGGCGTTTTATCCCCGGCATCAATGTTGTGAACCTCTTTGTAGCAGTGCTCGAGCCAGCGTGCATTCTTCAGCTGCTCGAAGCAGAAACGCTTGGAGTGGAAGGCGGCGAAGCTGTGCGCACTCGTGGCGATCACAGTTTCCTGCTCCCGGTCCTGCTGCAGCGAAGTGATAGCTGCGGCCCGCACCCAGCCCGTGCGCGTCTGCTTTCCGATCGCTTCGCGGGTGTGGTAGGGAATCAAAGTAATGCCGTCGGATACCGGCATCGGCACGAGCTGGCGCTTCCCCTGGAGGAAGTAGCCGTAACGGCGTTTGCTTGCAGGCACACTCAAACCGTAATGGTCAAACAGCGCTTTGAGAAACGCATCCGAACTCATGGGAAAGTCCTCACTTCCCCCGTCACACAGTAGAATCCGAACCGCATCACCGGCTCCTGGTTCATATACGGGAATAAACGCCTCACCACGACTCACAAATACTTGCACTGCATCCTTTTTCATCACAACAATCCCTTCTTTATATGTTTTTCACACTCACAGTATATTTGACATTGGAATAAGCAGGCGAATGGGGTCTCAGCGTGAGAGAACGCTCTTTTGGGTGGGAGAACGAAGAAAAGCGCTGCCCCCGGAACGAAAACGTCCAGTCTCAGCGCGAGAAGCACAATGTAGGTTAAGTGTATCACAATTAATGGTTTAGTATCGCCTGAAGTTCTTCAATAGAGTATAGATCCCTTTTTTTATGAAGCATGGCATGACAGTTTGGACATACTGGTCTCAAGTCTTTAATAGGATGAACTTCATGTTCATTACCGATATCCTTGAGAGGGTATAGGTGATGAACATGGATGTAGTTCTTACCGATCTCTCCATATACTCGCTCAAAGTTAAAATCACAAACAACACAATTGTAGCCATAGTAGTTTAAACATTCGGCGCGTGCCAGGGGGTTTCGCTCATAGATATTGACACTGGCTCTTTTAGTCTTACCCTCACGATATACTGAAACTGATGAGTTATTGCCACCCTGCTCACTTTCGCTTACATCTTCTTCTAAATCGGTTGTAGCGCACCATATGATTTTTACAGGATTTTCTCCTTCAATCTTTTTAGGCACTACCTCACCAAGGTATATAAATGCGGTATTGCTACTATCACGTCTGACAAACAAGTGAGTCTTAAAGTCAGTTGCAGTTAACTTTTGAATTGATGGCTGAGCCGGATGGGACCCTTTTTTTCCATACCATATTAAATCTTCCCCATGAAAGTGATTATTGTGGTCGTGTCCCGTCCGACTAATAGTGTCAACATTGGCAAAAATAAATGAATGATTGTCATAACTAGTGTATCCTGTATTCCAGTTTCCGGCCTGGCGTTCTTTTGGAACCCCTAAAACATCATAAATATCTTTTTTAGTGTACTGGTGGTTAACTTGGAACAATTTCTATTCTCCTTTGTTAATAGTAAGTAGTGAAACAGTAATTTTAAGTGCTTTATATTGCAAAATACAGGCGTTCCCATCATGTTTGTTAATTAATTAAATTATTGTTACTGTTTTAAATAATAAATTACAGAAGGAGGTCACTCAATGACGTATGAGTGTGATTATAACAATGATAGATTAGGATCAAAATAAGAAAGAGGGGGATTACATGGGTAGCAGCTGGTTAATTCTTCACCATGAATCTATCGAAAAAGTTGATTTTGCAAACATTAAGTTTTATTTATCCGATATTATAGGTAGCTCGATTTAAAAAGAGGTGCATACGGCGGTACTTGATACATTTGAAGAGGTACAGCATGACAAATTACCTGAAGGAAAGTATTGGTTTTTCTCTTTTGCAGATATTGATCTTATTGAAGCAAACGGCCGTCTACGTATGAAAATGACTGTTTGTCCAGAAGCCGAGATTTCCACCTATCAATAGCTTTTAATCTATATTATTGTCGTGAGGAGGTTGTAAAATGGACGAAGAGAACCAAAATTATTATTTAAATGAAAACGATATACCTGATTTAGAAGGTGAATCGATGGATAAGATTTATGAAAGATACAAAGAAACAATAGACGCTTATTATCCAATTTACCGCCGTCAAACAGCATTGGAAATAGCACAAAGAACTGCGTATTTAAACGGAGAGCACAAAAGAAATACCGGTGAGTTTGGTGAAAACACCTGGTGGATTTTTTACGATCCTGAGGCTCAATATAAAGAAAGTAACAACGAATTAAATTTATTTGATTTTGTAGCCAGTGTGTCGGATGCTGTATGCGAAGTTGCAAAAAAGGAGATCTTGTTAAAAGTAGAAAACAAACAAACTCCACCTGGACGCTACTGGTTTATCAGACTATCCGATGTGCACAATATTGATTCAAATGGAAAAGTTGTCCCTAAAGAAAATGATGTTTCATTTGAATTTCATGATATTCATAAAAGGAACTAATTATAAAAAAGAGCCGCATATTTAAGAATCGCTGCGGCTCTCTTCTTCTTTTAGATAAACACTTTCTCTGCTCAAGCTATCGAGTGTGTCTGAAAAATGTTGGTTATAGGCATCAATAATTTCTTGGGGTACCTCTTCATTCAAAATGTTTTGTACCATTTCTTCGCTTTTTCCATTCTCTACTGCCATTTTAATATCATTAAACTGCTTCTTTCCTTCGCGTTTCACCCAGTCTCGTGTGAAACTTAACGTATCAATCGTTGGCATAAAATCCCCCCTCAACTAGTCTAAAATTGCTCCAGACCGGAGGAACAAATTTTTAAAATTGTTCATAGTTCATGCGGATTAATTTAATCGTTCATAGAATGTTTACCTACATAATTTAACGGGGTTATGTTTATTTTACCAACTGGATCTATTATTTCTTTTATGTTTATTTCGTCCTTATCTGTTGATCCAATATTACTCACTAGACATAAGACATATGAATCACGTAAAACTCCAGCAACATCTAACTCGTTTTTTGAAATATAATAAGTGAATTGATAGACCCAAAATTTACTTCCCTTTACTTCTATATACTTCGCTGCCCCACTTGGAAAAAACGAGCTAATGTCATACCCTAAGCCATCTTTTTGCTGAGAAACCCACTCTACTTTTTTTGCTAAACCTGGTTCACCGAACGATTCTAGCAATTGTTTTTCTCTATTGACAATAAGCTCCTCTGCTTTATCTCCTGTAACCTTATCACGTTTTTCTTTTTCCTTACGTAAGCTTGCATATTTCTTTGGATCAATTCCTGTATTAGTCTGGAAATTTAATGTTTCTGTTGTATTTATAGCTTGTAAACTGTAGCTTTCATTCATATATTGTTCATAAACATACTCATAAAACAAATCGTTCAACAAACAGATATCATTTATCAATTCCTCGAAATCAAGGCTTTCAACTTTGTAAGCCTTATGGAGACAACTGCTAGCAGCGAATTTTTTAGCCCTTGGTAAACTTCCTAAAAAAATATCTTCTGTATAAAACTCACTATAACTTGAGAACTTATCAATGTGAGATTTAAAGTGTTGTCTTCGTAATTCAGTTTGTTGCTTTATTTTAGATAAAGAAAGGTTTTCGGTACCCGATGCAATTGATAAATACAAGTATTCTAATGAAGCATCAAATAGTAGCACAACATACATACCTTCAGTAGGCGAAGTAGTGATTCGCTTATCGAGCAGAGCTATCCAATAGCATTCTCCAACCTTTCCATCCCCGGTAGAACCTTTAACATCAATGCTATCGATATTATACAGGTTTTGTTTTTTTAGTTCTTCTTGTAATATAAATGGTATATTTTTGACTACAGCATAATATAGAGGGTGGTCACTTTTTACAACTGCATAACCTAGATCCTCTCGAGGTTTTCTATAATCATCATTGTGGGAAACAAGTTCTCTTATAGCGCTATCAAATTCTTTTTTCATGTGCAACCCACCATTATTTTATTAGTATGTTCACTTAACTAGCTTTCTCAATAATTATTTACTAAGACCTGCGCAATAAACATCCGAAACTTTAAAGCCTTCCGGTAAAGATTCGTCACCATATTTATTAATAACTTTTTTCCATTCATCTTCGATATTACTTCTTTGTAATGAATCGAAATCCAGTAAATCATTAGGCCAGTAATTTTTAAGTACTTCCAAGTCAATCGCTTGTAAGCATTCACGCACCTGATCAGCGCTATCATATAAATTTTTTAGCACACGTGATACTCTTATGTCTCTATTTGAAATTGTTATGTACTTTCTTCCACCTGCAGTAAAAGTATCTCTTAGGGACGAATTGATTACTTGGTGCTCAACCAAGAAGTATAAAGCGCACTGTGAAAATTTGTCCTTCTTACCAGATCCCTCAGCCGTGAAAATTTCGGGACATACAACAAATCCTTCAGCTCTCAAGATATCTTGATATTGTTGATCCAGAGTATTGTACTCAGTTATTATAGGATTCATCGCCTCCTCATCATCAACATCATCAACCCACCATAGCTTTTCACCTTTAGAAAGAGTTTTAACCATATAGTCCTTCACTTTTTTTATTTTTTCCTCATCATTAAACTTGGTGAAGTCACTGTAATCCACATCGACTTTACTGAAAATTGTATCATTTTCGGGGATATCCATATCAATATAAAATCTAGGTGAATGAGTTACTTTAACAGTAGATAAACAATTGCTATACTCATCCCATTTAACCAAGATCTGATTGTTATTCTTCTTTCCAAAGAAGAGAAAAATATCTTCGGATACATTTTTTGACTTAGTTCCTTGAAAAATACTATTCCCTGTAACCTTCCATTTATTGCTCTTTGTAAATTTAACTTCAATACCGAATTTTTCATCTATTATAATATCAGGAAATTCTTGTTTCCCTGTATGTTCTATACTTTCTATTCCATAGGGTTTTGATATAGATGATAGGATTTCGACAACAAACTTTTCGAATCCTTCACCTGATTGATATTGAGATAGGTCTTCTTTCTCTTCAATTTTGCTTTTTGTCTCATTTAAAATAATTTCAATTGTTTTTCGGTCAACCATACTTATCCTCCTTAACATACTCTATTAAATCTTCAATACACACATCATCTTCTGAAATTTCATTTAACGCTTTTAATATAGAACTTAAAGTATTCATTTCGATTCTTTTAGTCTTGTTATGACACATGTCATTAATTGTATTCGGTCTAATACCTGATTGCTTAGATAACCGGCTTTCTGTACAATCCAGCTGTTTCAATAGATCGTCTAACTTAAAAATTATCATTATTCACATCACATACCTTGACATATAACTACAGGAGTTATAAAATATAATTAAGGGTTACTATACAAAATGCAACTATAGACATTATATAACATTTAAGATTCACTTTGAAATTGATAGGAGAAATTTATATGAACATTGTATCGCTATTTAGCGGGTGTGGAGGATTAGATCTAGGTTTTCAAGGCGGATTCCATGTTTTTGGTAAGGACTATCCTAGCAATGACTTCAATATCATTTGGGCTAACGATATATATCCTCAAGCATGTGAAACATATAGAAAAAATATAGGTGACCATATTTTGAATGAAGATATCGAATCGCTTCTGGACAAATCTCCTGAAAGTTTACCAAACCCTGAGGATACCGACATCGTAATCGGTGGGTTTCCTTGCCAAGATTTTAGTGTAGCAGGAAAAAGGCAGGGGATTACTGTTCAAAGAGGTAAGCTCTATCTACAAATGAAGAAAACTATTGAACGTTTGGCTCCGAAAGTATTTGTAGCCGAAAATGTAGAAGGATTAGTAAACATGAATGAAGGTATTGTACTAAATACAATTAAACAAGATTTAAGTAGTATAGATCATGAAAGTGAAACCATTAACTATCGGGTATCTCACCACCTACTTCATGCTGCAGACTACGGTGTTCCCCAAATTAGGAAACGTGTTTTCATAGTTGGAATCAGAGAAGATATAATGGGAGAATACAACCCTCCTAGCCCTACCCACGTAGAAGAATGGATGACTGCTATAGAGGCTATTGATGATATTTGGCAACGGGAAGACGATGAGACAATATTTAATCATAACCAATTGTCCCGTGCGAAATTTTACCCTGGAAGAAGGTTACAAGGCAATATGCAAATCAGCGCTTATGCTCCTTCTGTCACTATTAGAGCTGAACACCATGGTAATATAGAAGCTCATTATAGAACTTATACCCCTGAAACCCCAGAAGACATGAGCGGGTGGAGAAGGTTAACCGTAAGAGAATGCGCTAGGTTACAATCTTTTCCTGATAACTTTGAGTTCATGGGATCTGCTACTCATACGTACAAGCAAGTCGGAAATGCAGTTCCACCAGTGCTTGCCTGGCACGTAGCTAGTTCAATTCGTGAGCTATTAGATAATCACGAAAGACATCAAGCTACTGACAGAGATGTACTCACCTTATAATCAAAGTGAAAATCTGTAACAATGAAGAAATAGGACTTGATCGTTACCCTATAAACGATCAAGTCCTATTTTATTTATAATCAAGGAAAACCTCGTTAGTGAAGTTCATTTTATTAATTAAAATGTATTTTATTAGATAATAGCGTACTTTTTAAATACTGTTTTTACAGGGTTTTTAATTATTATCAAGATTAAATGTACGGTTTTATGATATAATATTCAAAAGAATACTTTTATTAGTGTTTATTTAAGAGCTTATATCTTTTTCAATTAGCTGCTTATTTCAGCTGTTTTATCTTGAGGTTAAACGAGTTTCTTCCATTAAATATGTGCAGAGGTGAAAGCTATGGTCAAGAAGCAGCACCTGATTAATGTTCAACCGCTTCGAAGCGAGGATGAGATTAAAGAAATGGTGATTGCGATCCGCCGGGGGGCTAAAGGGACACCAAAGAAGCGCTGGCTTTCGGAGCGTGATGTGATGTTATTTTTGTTCGGTATCAATACCGGCCTGCGTGTTTCAGATATCGTAGGAATCCGTGTAGCTGATGTAAGGGATAAATCAAGCTTCACCATTCAGGAAGGCAAAACGGCTAAGAAACGGACAGTGACAATTGAAAGCATCCGTCGTGAAATTGATAACTATATCGACGGTAAACCTGATCACGCTTACCTGTTTCCCTCCCAAAAAGGAAGCAGCCATGTTTCGAGCACCCAGGTCTACCGCCTGTTGAAGTCAGCTGGGGACTGGATCGGGCGGCAGGACATCGGCACCCACACAATGCGAAAAACGTTCGGTTATCACTTTTATAAGCAGACGAAGGATGTAGCGATGCTACAGAGTATTTTTAACCACTCTGCTCCCAGTATTACGAAAAGGTATATCGGAATCACTGATGAGGAGATCGAGGAATCGCTGAAAGGATTCAGACTCGGATAATGGTTGATTATGGATGTTGCTGTGAAGCATTGAGAAGAAATGAATTCACTTATTCATGTATGTTCATCCATTCACTTCTTCTTATCTTCATAAAAACGTTTAAACGTTTCTTTATTTATAAAAATATTGTTATAGATCATACAATGCTAACCAAATGCCTCCCTCGCTGTTCATTGACTTCACGGTCACGCTCTTGATTTCGCGCCAGTTTCGCTTCCCAGAACTCCCGGTTTGTCTTCGGAATATTACTGTGCAGCGGACAGACATGCCAGAAACAGGAGTCAATAAAAACAGCTGCTTTATACTTTTTTACCGCGATATCGGGCTTTCCTTTTAAGTTCTTTACATTACGCCGGCACCGCCATCCGCGACGCCATAACTCCGAACATACCGCATCTTCCAGCTTTGATACCGACGTTATGGCCTTCATGTTTTTTGTACGCTGCTCGGGGGTTAAATTGTCGGTCATAACATATCCTCCAATAATCTACACTTTGGGATTAGAATACCCGGTTGTATTTATTTAAAAAACCAATACAGTAATTGAAATTTTTATGGGATGAAACATTATTTAAAGACTTTTTTATTTCGTTTGCTTCTACTTTGTTTCATCTAAATCATAAGAACTTATAATTTCATATGGATACGCTGTCATGTGGGGGTTGTTTGTTATCTCAAAGACTTGTGCAGACCTCACCAAACAATTATAAGCGGTATTTTTTTGTGAAAGAAATAAGGCAACATATCCCTTTTGGTAGTACAACTCCCCTAGCAACTTGAAAGTTTCGTTTTTTAGTGCCAATGTAATCCCTTTTTCACAAGTTTTCAATGCCTCTTCATATTCACCTTTATCTGTTAACACTTGGGATTTGGTGAATAGAACACGTATTTTTATTGAATTTAATGGTTGAATCAAGCGCTTGTCTATAAAATCCAATGCTTGATCCAGAGTAATTAATGCGTTGTCGTAATCTTTTAGTACATAATAGAAGACTCCAAGACTGTGAACAATGTTGATCTCTTGCACGGTATATAATGATTCATGATTTGACGGTATAACTTTATAAAGTGCTTCATGTAATTGAGCGAAGGCCTGTTTATAATCTTGATGATAATGAAAAGATGCTATGCCTTCATGCCATAACATAAACTGCTGATCGTCCGGATTCTGAAAGAGAGGGTTGGCTTTCTCACTTTGTATTAATTTATCGAGTTCTTTGTAGTCTCTATTTTGAATCAACCTTTCTACTTCCTCTTTAAAAACAAGCATATAATCACTTCGCGGGTTCTTAACTAATGAATAAAAATAATCAATCCCCATACCAAGTTTATGTACAAGCTCAAAACAAATAAGTGCACTCGGAAGCATTTCTCCATTTTCAATCCTACTAATCTGTGCTTGGGTACAGACACCTAAAGCTAATTCTTTCTGTGTCATTCCTTTCTGCTTCCTTAAATATCTTAGTGTGGAACCTAGAATATCTTCAAAATTTTGCGTCATCATTGTCGAACCCCCTTTTCCATATTATGATAAAAAGTATACTATAAAATGATATATAAGCAAAAAGAATATATCCCAAGCTATTTATACGTCATCTATTATTATAGCGAAAACAGAAATTGCTTTATAAACTTATAATAGAAACATACATAATTCTAAAGGAGGAACTAACATTGAAAAAATTTAAATATGCAGTGCTTGCCGCTTGTTTAGTTGCAGGAGTTGGTCTTTTCTCAGAATCGCAAACCATCGAAGCATCAGTAGATCTAGAACAAAAAATTAAGTCTGATACTGTCCTCGAAATTATTCCTTCAAACATACCACCACGTCACTACTAACAGCAGTATTTATGATCTTTGGGAATGTAAGTTTAATCAATTTTAAAACCTGCACTTAGATAAATGAAATTCAACAAATAACGAGGCCATGTGGATTCTCATTTCCACATGGCCATTTTCTTTAAGTTCATCACAACACAAACGAGCACCGCCTAAGACCTACAC
The DNA here is from genome assembly GCF_003014715.1 of Salsuginibacillus halophilus. GTDB lineage: Bacteria > Bacillota > Bacilli > Bacillales > Marinococcaceae > Salsuginibacillus > Salsuginibacillus halophilus. The sequence continues at coordinate 15,114 of NZ_PYAV01000020.1, read as the reverse complement.
CCCGTTCTCCTCCAACCCACCAGGATTCATCCAGCGCTGATCATGCTTCTCTTTTATATCTTAAAATTTTCTTTCAATCAATTCACTTCGCATCTTAAAAACCGACTTATTGTAACCTATGTGGCGCAGATGCCCAATTTCATCCTGATGATCCTGCTGAAATGTTTTTCTGTTATTTAGCCCTCTAGGGTATATTGGTTGAGCTGCTTCAATAATTGTGATTAATATCAAAGTTCTTAATTAAATAGCTTTATTACAGTCATCCCCCGCTCCAATCACCATTTATAACAAAACGTATATTATTTTTACAATTATCTGCAAATCTTCCTTTACATATTATTTAAATGTCGCTAAAAGACTATTATCGAAAATTCATAGTGTTAAGGCTTATGCTATATTGCATTCATAGCCATTTAACAGGGGTTGAAAGATATATAACCCTACTTCTTAGCGGGTACTAGAAGAAAGATCAAATGGCTGTTGTGAAATATATTTGTACAGGAGGTGAATTAAATGAAAAAGTTTCTTCTATGTCTAGCTGTTACAGGCATTATTGGCGGTACAATTGGCTCTTCAGTTGCTGCCGATTCCTCAGATTCAGAGGATTTTAGTGCGAAATCTCTTTCTGTAGATGCACAAACACTTGAAGAGGAGACCGTAGAACCTGAAGCTGTTCCAGCTCTTGGCGTAGCAGCAGTAAAGGGAGCTAAATGGGTTGGAGGTGGTGCAGCAGCTGGTGCAGCAGCGGCAGCTGGTGCAGATGCTTACAACTCTACATTAGGAACTACTTTCGGTGGCGAGAATGTAGCCGCTGCTAGTGAAGCAGATTTAGACTTTGTTTTTGACAACTAATACATTATTTACTTTATCTCTATGCTAAAGTGGCATGAAGTGTTGCATGCCACTTTAGCCATTTTGAAAAGGGGATCACTATATGGTTAAAAAATTAGTATTCAGGGTAACAAGCTTTTTTTGTATTACTGTATTTGTGGGACATTTCTTGTTTACCTTGCTTGATGTCATCCCTTTCAACCCTGTTTCAGCCAAACATAACACCCAAGTATACCAATACATGGAACCTGTTTTTAACCAAACATGGGAATTATTCGCACCTGACCCCGTAGCTGATAACCGAATTATTTATATGCAAATAAAAAAAGCCAACGGTGAAAAAAGCGACTGGTATGATATTACATCTCCTATGATAGAACAAAATCATTCGAACTTAATCTCACCACATAACCGACTTGTGCGCATTCCAACTTCTAGTGTCATATCACTCTTTCAAGAAGACGCTACTAGTTCCTTGATTAAAGATAACCTAACAGATGATGAGGAAGATCATTTGATTTTAGAAGAAAATCTTGAAAATCACTTGGATTTACATCAAGAAAGGGCAAAACATAAAATGTACCGATATGCATTTTCAGAGGCAGGAAGATTGCATGAAGAAAACAACATAGCAGAAGTCCAACTTCGGTTAGAAATCACGGAAGTAGTTCCTTTCTCAGAACGAAATAATGAGGATTATGAATCTGAGAGTCATTATATTGAACTACCATGGAAAGCTTATACACAAGTGGCATCCCCTTATTAATATTGGAGAGTGAAACGAATGAATGTTTTTCGTTGGGATAACAAACACTTAATAGAAGGACTGTATCAGCCAAAGTTCTTGATTGGTGCCAGCCTGCTACGAATTGCCCTAGGGGTTATTACACTATACATATACCTCATTCATTATCAGCAAAGGTATGCACTTTGGCATGATAGCGGTTATTTAAGTCATGCAGAATACTTAGAAACCACTATTACGCTACCCTTTTCTTTATACGCATATCATACGTCACTCATATATTTTGATATAATTTTTCATCTTGGAATTATAGTAGCTATTCTTTTCACACTTGGTTATCGCACCAGGCTGACTAGTATCTTTCAGTTTGTTTTTATTTGGTCTTTATTTGAACGGAATGGTGTTATTTTAGATGGCGGAGATAATATTCTGCGGATAGTATTATTTTATTTTATCTTTATAGCATCTTCACACTACTTTTCGATTCATTCTTCTGTTACTAGAAAAGATATGCTGAGCTCCTTCCCAGAGGTCAAAAAAATTAGAAATTTGGTACACAACCTAGCCGTCTTCGCATGCGCTTTTCAATTAATTATTTTGTACTTTATGTCTGGTGTTTATCAGGTAATGGGGGAAATGTGGCAAAATGGAACCGCTCTATACTATATTCTGCAAGTAGAACAATTTTCAATGCCTTATGCTCAAGATCTACTCTCTTCAAATTTATATTTGATGGTGTTCGCTACGTATTTTTCTATAGTCATCAAGCTAGGCTTTCCATTTATGCTTTGGAATCGATATACTAAGTATATTGCTATAATATGTATGTTTTCTTTTCACATAGGGATTATGTTTGGAATGGGATTAGTAACGTTCTCATTAATAATGATAGCACTAGAATGCATCTTGATTTCTGATAAAGAATACCGCGCATTACGTCATAAAATAAGCCTTATACCAAGGTTGATGTTGTCTTGGATGAGATACCGTACTCGCTCTCTTCGTAGACGAACTTTCGTAACTAGAAAACGTATGATTATTTTTTATGATAGCTGGTGTCCGTTATGTCAGCAAGTTGCAAGACGGATCCGAGCTCTCGATACTCTCGGGCTCATTCAATTGAAAACGTTCCGAGATCCTGTTGTTGTAAATGCTTATAAGCTCGATCCGCAAGCTGCAAATACACGAATGATTGGTATTATTGAAGAAAAGAAACAACAAACTGAAGGTTTTTCCACCTTCTTTGCGATGTTTAAACGTATTCCTCTTATGTGGTGGAGTTTACCTATTTTATGGATTGCTTTAAAAACAGGCTTGGGCTCAACTTTGTACGATTACGTTGCCTCATCCAGAAAAATTATTCCAGTTGGGCATTGTGAAGAGAACTGCTCAATTTGGGAGCAACCAGGAAAGGAGAAAAAAAACGTGTGAAACAGACTTTAGAACGTTCGTTTACTAAGCGCTGCCGCTGGATTTGGTCATTTACAAATCGGCAGTCAGATACAGTTCGGTACTGGCTGCCACAACCGATCGAGACGAGTACGCAGGGTAACATTACCTGCCACGGGGTGTCTTCCTTGCTACAATCGAGATCGAGCTTCCCTCACGATTTGTTATGGGCCGATGTCGACCCGGGTGACACAATTACAATCAATTATGAAATCGATCTGTACCGGCTCAGTTGGAAAGGTAAATCACCCTCAAAAGAAAAGGAGACGGTAAACATCCTCTCCCCACTCTCGGAAAAAGAACGAGATTTTTACCTACGCTCTACGGTGATGTCTCCAGTGAATGAAGACATGCGGCAAAAAGCGAAGAAATTAACAGCAGGTGCCAAAACGGAGTGGGAAAAGATCCAGAAGATTTATACTCATATCGTGAGTCACATGAATTATCAATATCCCCCTAAACAGCGTGGAGCTTCTTTCATGTCAGAAACAAGGCGAGGAGACTGCGGAGAGTTTTCACTGTTATTCACTTCATATTGTCGTTCACTTGGTATCCCTGCTCGTACTTTATTTGGAGCTTGGGCTAATGAAGCAGGTCCACATGCTTGGAATGAAGTATATTATGAACCATTTGGATGGCTTCCGGTCGATACGAGTATTGCAAATAATGTAAAGAAGCTTCACAATCGACTGTTCCTTCCTTTTCAAATGGGGGTGAATGGTTCACCAAATCGGCATATTGGAGAAAGTGAAGGAAACCGAATTGCCTTCAGCGTAGATGCAAATTTGGAACTGACTCCCTCATTTGAGGAAGTGAAGCCGCCAGAAGACTATCCCGACTTCCCCTTTGGCGTTGAAAATTTCTATTATGGATTTCAGACACATGATGGAACAGCTCCTTACCTACAACCGGGGTACATACAATTTAATCAAGAACCGGAGAAAATGAAACTGCCTGATATTCTAGGCAACAGCAACATACAGGAAAATGGGATAATCGGGAAACTTAGACTTCTTAAACAGAGCAGTTTTATTTTATTTCTACTCGTTCTTTTTACTGAAATAGCCGCACGCTTCATTCCCTTAATGACTTTTCCGCCGTATGTCTTATCAGCTGCCGGATCTTTTTTTCTCTGCCTGTATGTATTTGCTTCTCTCTTGCGCCGAGAAGGGAACCGCATCTTACTCTCCATCTTAATACTAGTCGTCACTTTCTTTTTCATTGACCAACTCGTACTATTAACAGGTGAAACATGATGTTAGCTTAAGCATAAGTGCTACTTTCTTAGATTTGAGAAGGGTGGCACTTTTTCGTTAAAGGAAATCTACCCTGCTCTTTACCACTCCACAGTACCGGTTAACAGGAAACTAGCTAACGCTGGGCTAATGAAATTTACCAAAGGTGTATGTTTACTGTTTTATTTCTTTCTAACGATATTCCTTTATTCAAATAACGAAATCACTTTGTTTTTATATTTTCTACCTTATAGACCGCCGTCCCTCCGCCGCAGCCGGCTCATGCGTACCGCATTCGCTCCGGGCTTTGTCGGGCCGGCTGGTGATGTGCCACCTGCTGGGGAATGCTTAAGCATAGGTCCCTTTGCTTTCCTCCTTGCCGGTCGGTTCCGTAGCGGCTGATCCGCGTGTGCGTTTCGGCTCCTGCGGAAAGCGGGCTCAACAACACGCCCGCCTTTCCGGCAGACGAGCCTAGCACACGCAGCCACCCAACCGGCAAGGATCGCGCTTAGGGATGGAAGTGCAACAAAATGTGTAAGCCATTGTCACAAAAGTTATAAAGTGCAACAAGCTTAACAAACCTGAAACTACTATGTTGACGGGATTTCTCATCAACAAAAGCATATAATTTAACGGCGGGCTAAAGGTTTTGTTGCAACAAGCTCGCTCGCTGTGTTTCTTTAAGTAATATTGAACATACCATTATTACTTGTTTCGTTTAAAAGAACGTTTCTTCGTTCGTTTATTGATATAAAAAAGGATGGATTCAACCATCCTTTCATTCTTCCATATACTCCTTCAGCCACGCTTCGATTTTCTCTCGGCTGTTCCGGTAGGGTTGTTTGCTCCGTCCCTGCTCGAACCTGGAAAGCGTCGTGTGAGCCACGCCAATCTCGCGTGCCGTCTGTTTCAGCGACTTACCGAGATTCTTCCGTGTTATCCGCAGGTTGTCCGGGGTAACGATCGTTTCCTCTTCTGCTTCTTTTTCTAGGCCGAGATTGAGCTGTTCTCCGGTGTGCTTCGGGTTCAAATCCAGCTGCTGGCCAAGCTTCTGCATTTCTTTATCACCGTGCAGCATAGGAGAATTCAGCGCTTGTTTGACATCCACCGGCGGTTCTATGATGATCTTTAGTTTCATCCAGTAGTTTTCGAGCCAGCCCGGATTCTGCTGACCGATCCTGGATTCATCGATTTCTTCATACCGCCATCCTGCAATTACATTATCAGCGAGCAGTTTATCCAGCACTTTCTCGAATCGCTCTTTAATACGCTGAGGCTTTGTGTTTCCTGTTTCAAAGCCGATTACCGAGAGCAGCCCGCGCTTGCCACCGATCGTGAAGGGGCGCTCGTAATTCTTCCGGCCGCTGCTGGAACGGATACGCCACTGCCATGACAGATAACGCGTAAGCCGCTTCTGATACTTTTCTGTGTTTGGGTTGTACTGCAGGGCTTTCATCGACAAGACACCGGTTGTCTTTTCCGAGCCCCGCAAGTAGCCTGCCAGCAGATCAGACGGTCGTATATCGCATTCATATATGCCGACCATTTCATCTGTCTTCCGCTCCCGTGCAACGGTTACGTTATCAATTTGGAACAGACGCTTAAGTTTCGCTTTCTTATAGTTCGACGCTTCATCATCATCAACAAGCTCTACATCTTCATCTTCTTCCGCATGTATCCAAATGGACGTTAAAGCAGTCAAACGCTCCATCACAGCATCACGGTGCTTCTTTTGGTAATACTGCCGTCCGGATGCTGATGTAGCTTTCTCAAGCCCACGCATTTCCAACACATCTTCATGGCTGAAATGGATCATATCGGCAGGGTGCTCAGCCTGCTTCATCCAGAGCAGTGAAATCACATCAAAAGCGTCTGCTGTTAAATCATCCATGGACGTGATTGCGGAGGTAACAAGCTGCTCCCACTGTGCTGCTTCAGCATTGTTCAGCATCACACCGCTGCCTTTTTCGGTCCGGATCTCGGCAACGTGCCGCTGGTTGCCCACATCAATCTCCACCGGTTCGAGCTTTTCGCCATTTTTAAATTTATTCATGCTGATCGATTCCCGCATCTGTTGGTACGAACTGAATGAACCAGATTCCATTATCTCCGAGTGCTGCAGCTCTTCAATTATTTCCTTCTTCGTCTGAGTTATTGCATCATCATCCACGTATGGCTTCAACAGATGTTCCAGCTGATCCTTATACAATAATGCATCTTCTGCAGGGGCTTGTTTTTCATGCTCAACCGTTGTAATCAGCGTATAGAGCGCCATAAGAGATCTAGAGCTTTCTCTTGCTTCAGCTGCAGTCGATACTTCGGAAAAGATACGTGACCACTGCTCATGGATGGCTTCATTTTCTTGAAACAACTGTTTTGCCACACTTTCAAACTCCGCAAGGTTCACGCCTTTTCCACCTTTCTCTATAGGTCTAGCTCACGTTTATATATTGCATTTATTATCTCATATATGGCCACATACGGCGAGTATATAGGCGAGGTTTATTACTGCCCTGCACACCACGCAGTGCTTTCACCGACTGGCTTTGCCGGTGCACTGTTTATTACCGCCCTGCACACGCCTTATCCCCTGACATCATAGTATCCTACATTTATTACTGCTCCGCACACGCCTTAGCCCCTGCCATCATAGTATTCTTCATTTATTACTCCCCTGCACACCACGCAGTTCTTTCACCGACTGGCTTTGCCGGTGCACTGTTTATTACCACCCTGCACACGCCTTACACCTGATATAATAGTGTTCTTCATTTATTACCGCCCTGCACACGTCTTGATCCCTATTATCAGAGGGCTGTTCTTTTATTACTCCTCTGCACACCACCCAGTGCTGCCGCTGACTACCTTCTTCGGTGCATTGTTTATTACTGCCCTGTACACGATCGCTGTATCCCTTACATATCAAGGGTTACAACGTTTATTACTGCCCTGCACACGATTTTCGTTACTGCCCTGCACACGATTCAGCTCATAAAATCTCCGTAACATCTGTTTCGATAGGGGTTGCAGAACATTCGACATCAACTGACAATGATGAATTTCATCCGGAAACGCACTGTTTTTTCATAATATATGGTAAAATACCCCCGTTTTTTTATTACTGCCCTGCACACGAAAAAATTTTAAGGAATTTTCCAGCCTATATATGCCAAGGGATTCAGCAGATTGCACCGGTGCATTTCACCCTTTAAGAGCGCCATTTTTGAAATGCACCGGATGATATAATAAGTGCAACGACTTTTTCGAAGGAGGTGACGTGGTATGATTCTGCACAATGAGCAGGGGATGAACGGACAGGCGACAACAGCGGTGGCAGTTAGCTTTCCATTCTGGCAGGAGCTGATGGCCGTTGCACCGGAGTGCGGGATGGATCGTTCGCTGTACCACGTCACCCGCACAGATATTGACCTCATGCTGCTTTTACATAAAGTGTGCAATACAAACGGTGTGATCCGCGAAACGAAATTCCACCGGATCGCTGAAGCTGCCGGGAGATGGTTTGAAAAACCGGCGAGCCGGAGCCAGCTTTATATGTCGCTTGATAAGTTTATCGCACGCGGGCTTGTGCACCGCTATGAAAACGACATCACCGGCGAAACGACGTATCAGCTGAATCACTTTGCAAAAGACGATGGTACACCGCACCGCTACGTGGCACTTTCTCCCGTCGTTTTTGCTGAAAAGTTTAGTCAGCTGACGCTTGCAGCGCGAAAACTGTTTCTCTTAACCGCCATGCAGCAGGGAAATAACAGCTTTATCTTCCGCAACATCCGCGGAGACAGAGGCTTAATGCACCTTTTAAATAAGAACCAGGCGAATCAGGTTCAGGCTTGTCTAAATGAATTAACTGAAGCCAGCTTTCTCCGGGTAAGTAAACTTGAGTACCGCAAAGGCGCCGCACATAAAGCTTACCTTGCAGTACCACAGGACATGCTCATCAATGCAGACGGCGAGCGCCTCCGTGAGCCGCTGGACCCACCAGAGCGTTATCCGCGCAAAGCGGCTTTTATCCGCCGGGTGCTTCAGCAGCTCGGGATCGGAGAGCTCGAACAGGATATGAATCTGCTCATTAATACGCTGAAGTCCTCCGGCCACCGCCTGATCCGGCAGATCCTACGCCGGGTGCTTCAGCACGCTCAGTACCACGGCTTTTATCCGAAACATCTGGCACACTTCTTGAAAAAAGAAGCCCGGCAAGTACGGGAAAACCGAATCATTGATCTTGCCTATGAGGCAGGCATCGGTCATTACATCGTAAATCCGGGTGAAGATGATCCGGAACAGCGGCTGTTTACGTTTGCCAACCACTTCAGCTGGTACAACGACCGTGAGTTAAAAGCAATGTTCCGCGCAGCTTCCGACAGCGTTACACGTACGTACCTGCCGACGGATCGCTACAGTATTGAAGCATATACGGCCGTTAACGATTACAACGAGAGCGTATTCGTCCGTTCAGCCCGTAATATGGCCTGGGCGGTGCAGCTGAACCCGGAAGTCTATAGGTATCATGAACAACAGCTTCTTAATGCTGTTGACAGCGACGCCCGCTTCTATCAAAGCGAAGGGGATTTCTGCGACTTTATTTACGAGCTTGCAGACGGTACAGTGAAAGCACAACCGCAGCTCCCGCTTGAGCAGTTTATCGAGTTCGAGTGTGACGAGACCCTTAAGTTTCAGCCGGTGAAGCAGCCGGCTCCTGCCATATAAAATCAAGCCCTCCCGCTGAAATGAATCTGCGGCCGGGGGCTGTTTGTCGTGGAGCAAACTAGAACCTTTTCGTATATCGTTCTATTTCTTCTCATACGCACACCCTCGACCACTCTCTTTAACTGCAAGATTATACAACAATTCACCCGCCAATGATGATTTGAGCAATCTCATCAGCTCCCAGCAAACACCGGCTAAAGGTACCGAAGCTATTTACAGCTGTTCCACTCGGGATAACCAGCACAAGACTCATAAAAAATCGGACATATTATGTTGAATACTGTTGATTAAGTGTATAAGTACGTGGATAAGAGCGATCTATAAGGTTACATCTTCTTGCATCAAAATCCGTCCGGAGATTTATGTTCAATAACTTATATTTTCCGGAATTTTATGAGTTAAGGCAGCTTTATAAACACCTATTCTCCGGAATTTTACGGGGCGAAGTGGAACAATGACTGTTTGAACAAGGGGTGTGCGAAACACATAAAAGGTTTTGAACCAAATTAATTATAAAAGTATTAGTTCTTATAATAGCTTTGAAAGGATGATATGATCGCAATAATTTAAAAATGGAAGTCATTCCAAATATCAAAAGCAAGACTTTGATTGATTTTGCAGAACGTCAAATCAACTGCGGCTCAACTATTATCAGCGATGGTTGTCGTTCATATAGAAAGTTGGATGGCAGGGGTTATAAACTCCAATTCCTAGTATATAATCCCAAGAAAAATCCTGACCACCTCAGATGACTTCATACAGTGTTATCAAATACTAATACACTTGTAGGCGGTACTTTTCATGGGCTGACTTCGAGACACCTTCAACCTTACCTGGATGAATTAAGCTAAAAAAGTTACACTAAAGAGCAGGTTGATATGTTAAAACCAGGAAAGAGATTGTGAAAGGATGTACTTAAACTAACGGGGAGAATACCATAAGAGGATTTCTGTCATGGTCGAGTATAAAGTACTATTTTTATTGGGGTGATACTATGTCGATAAAAGGGGTTAATCATTTTCTATTTTCAGTTTCTGATTTAGAAACTTCTATTAAATTTTATAAAGATGTATTTGATGCTGATTTGTTAGTAAAAGGTAGAAACACTGCATACTTTGATTTAAATGGAATGTGGCTTGCACTTAATGTTGAGGCAGATATACCTCGTAATGAAATACACCAATCCTATACACACATTGCATTCTCAATTGAAGAAGACAACTTTGATGAAATGTATGAGAAGCTAAGAAGATTAAATGTGAACATTTTATCAGGTCGTCCAAGAGATGAAAGAGACAGAAAGTCCATTTATTTTACAGACCCAGATGGTCACAAATTTGAACTTCATACAGGTACACTACAAGATAGATTGGATTACTACAAACAAGAGAAAAAACATATGGAGTTTTTCGATTAAGAAGATTTCTTATTAAACAAACGGGTGTGTTAGTTGAACAAGAAACAATAAAAAACAAAAGCGAAGAAACTTTCCGCTTTTATTTAAATACTTCATTTTCTAAGCTAAGGGGATACTAATTTAATTTAATATTAAATAACTTAAGATAAAAAACAACTGCAGCTCCTATGCCAGCTGCAGCTAAAATTTATTTACTCATTCTCCTCAAGGTACGCTTCAACAGCTTCTTCGATAATCTCATAGATATTACGTTCTTCTTGAAGCGCCTGCATCTTCATTCGTTTGTGCAGGTCAGTTCTTAAGTCAAAGGAAACACGCTTTCTTTCAATCTTGGTTGTTTGATTCGTTGTCATCTTCTTTCCTTCCTTTCTAGAAACGTTTTCTTCTTCAACAGTCTCTTCAGGATCAATCGGCTGGTTTAATGCTTCAGACGGAGAAACGTTACTCTGGTTACGCTTACGGTTTTTAATATCATCCACTTTGTTGGACACGCTGCATCAGCTCCTCATAAAAGCTTTCGTATTGTTCAAGTGCATTCTTCAACTCAGGATTTTCTTCAAAGCCGTACAAGGCAAGCCGGCCGGTCGGGGCACGGCGGGTAATGATCGTAGGAAAGACAAGATCAGGGTAGTCTTCCGCAATCATTTCATTAAATGCTTTGGCATCATTACGGCGGACATCATTCATCGTGCGCAGTATGCCGGCAATCTTTAAGTCGTGTGGTGTCACCCGGTCTGCTGCTTCTACTGAATCAAGGAAGTTCGGGATGGCTGAATAACACCAGTTCGAGCACTCATACATCACAACGACATAATCACTTGCACAGAGTGCATTTGTCGTCTGCTCACTCAATGACGGCGGTGTGTCCATCACGATATAGTCGTATGTTTCATCCACCTGTTTGAGCACTTCATTTAACAGCAGGCTCGGATTGCCGCGGTACGGAATCTTTTCATCCGTATAAGATACCCCCGTGTATAACCAGCGAGGGAAAGTGGCCAAAAAGTTGTTGGCAGCGAGCAGATCAATGTTTCCGCTGAGATTAACGATGTAGGATTCAGGATCCTTATACTGCATCGCTTCAAGTACAGAGTGCTCCACAAACTCGTTTGACGGCTGCTGGGAAAGAAGCTCGGTTAAGTTCCCCTGTGAGTCGAGATCCACTGCCAGCACTTTATAGCCGTCACGTGCCAAAAGGTGAGCGAGGACGCCGGCTGTTGTGCTCTTACCGCAGCCTCCCTTTTGAATCCCCATTACGATACGCTTCGACATAACAACCCTTCTTTCTACAAAACAAGGTTTCTTCTTAACAACGTACGAAGAAATAAACAGAAACAGATTTCATAATCAATATCTTCGCCGTTTATCCGGTAGTTCCTCCCTCATTATATCAAACAGCAGCAGTGAAACCAATGTTTGAAGAAACGAAGAAAGGTTGTTTTCTATATTTTTTATAAAGAATTAGCTTTGTTTTTTACGGTAATTCGCCTGTTTGCAGGCATTTGAGCAGAATCGCTGACGTTTGTTTGCCGGCTGAAACACTGTACGACACGCCTCATAGTGGCAGTATTCGATAGGAGTCCCACGCTTCATCATTTCCCATAAGTCGATATAAATGGCTGAAAGTAGGGTGGATGTCCTCAGATCCTCTTTGTACTTATCATTGCGGGCTCTCATTTTCTGCTCTGCAGCAGGATGAATTATACCGCTCATTTTTAAATCGAGCGATATATATGATGAGACAATATACGAAGCCAAACTGATCCCGATCGGGTTTTTAAACTCATCCCTTAAGGTTCGAAGCTCTTTATCATAGTAAAAAAATTTACCATCGAACCATGTAAGGTGAGTTTCGGTGCCTCCACTATATTCAACCGTTGTGATCCTGTAGTTACCGCTTTTATAGATATCACGTTCTTCAAGTTGATCCAAGTGAAACTTATACAGCTTAAGCATTCGTTGAAACTCTTTCATTTCTTTTTTCCAAAAAGATACCGGTTCAAAAAGGCTGAGGCATGACTCAAGCTTGAAAGATTCTTGCTGTCGCACACCGAGCAGACCGTATGTTTGTGCGAACGCTTCAATGTCTGATTCTGTGTGCAGGTTGGCAAACGCTAAAGCTGTAACGCCCAATTTATGACCGTACATCTGTCCTCTTAATACATCATTTTCAACTAAAGCTTCTTCACTATCGAGGACAACTGCAGGTAACAGCTCGTTTTTCGCAAAGTGAGTGGCAAAGTTAGGTACAGCAGTCTCTTTAAAATAGACAGTGTTTTCAATCTCGCTGAAGGTGTAGTGGGCCGGGAGCTCTTCATGCGTACGTACAAGCCTCCCAGGACGGATTTTGTAATCGCTGCTGCTGGCAGAGAGGTTCTGCTTTTCCCTGTACAATTCGGGGATCGAACTGAACGTCATACAACCACCGCTTTCTTTCCAAGATGGCAAACATTGTTTGTTACGTTTTATTCAAATAAATATATAAAAACGTAACGGTTAGATTAAGTGTATCATAATTGAAAGGAATTACAACGAAATCCTGGAAAGCCTAGTTACTTTATGTTTTAAAATTGTTACGATGAAGAAAATAACAAGTGCAAAAGTCTTATAACATATTTTTGGGACAGGGATCTTTACTAAAAAATTTCATACATAAAGCTAGAGAGGGGCTACTGTAATGAACAAGTGGTTTATGGCGAATGCTCTGTGCGGTACTGTACTTGCTTCAGGTTTGATTTATGCTGGTGGCGGTGCTGTTAACGAAGCTGCAGCTGAATCAGATATTAAAAGTGAGCAGTCGGTGAATCCGCATAGCTATGAAGATTTCTCGGAAGGCGAGTATTGGTCTGATGATATTGTGTGGGCCATGGAGAATGATTTGATCAGCGGTTATGACCTGCACCCACAGACACAGCAGCAGGGAGATTGGTTGTATCCGGAGGGGGATTTATCCGAGGGTGAAATGTTAACCATTATGATGCGTAATCTTGACCGTGATGAATTAAGCGGTTATACATCTTCTGTGAATCATTGGTCGGGTAATGCTTATGGTATGGCTTATGACAATGGTATTTCACGGCATGAGTTTAAAAACCCGGAACAGACAGTGACGAGAGGTGATTTAGCGAGGGCAATGGTGTCTATGTACAAAGACAGACCTGCATACCTCGAGGAAGCGGTAGACTGGATGTATGAAGATGATATTACCAACGGCATGACTGATAGCAGTGGTGATGCACCTAAGACATACGATTCATTCGGGGTAGACCTTGAATTAGAGCGGGGTCAGATATCTTCCTTCATGAAACGTTATAATGATTTCCTTGAAGAGGATAGGTCAAAGGCTAATAGCGAAGGTATTCACCATTCGGAGTACCAAAGCGATTATGCGTTCAAGTTAAACGACAACCTTGAGGAGAAAGGCGGTCAGGTTGTAGGGGTAACGGTGACGGGTCGCAACGAGATTAACACGGGTATTCCGCAGGATGAGCCGATTGAGACGAGGCACGGTACGCATACGTATGGTTCTGCCACCCAAGCGGAGTACGATCAGGTTATGGATATCGTAGAGGATTTCATTTATAACTTAGAGGATCACCGTGGTGTATCTATGTATGATGATGAAAGAAATCTAGGTGGAATATACAGTGACCATTTTGACAAAAGACTAGAAACAGGTAAGGATCATGTTGAGTTAAGTGATAAATCAGACAGGGACAATCAAATAGGGAATCAATCAGCTGATAGTTTATTTTCTAGTTTCGATGAGTTTGGTTTTGATCTAAATAACTATGATGATTACAAGAAAGCTGAAACAATATTCTATTTAAGAAATATGTTAAGTAGTATACCCGGCGGTGACGCAGAAAGTGTATCCATGCAGGACGGTTATTACTCCGCGTATCATCAAGTGGTAGAGGGTAAAACAGACTGCCAGACCAGTTCCTACGTTAAGATGGCATTGTTTGATTCGTTCGGATTTAACACGGCGATGCTTGCAACGGCGACACACGCTATGCCATTTGTCGAGATCAACGGAGAGTGGTACAACATGCATAACCTGTTAGGAGGTTCAGAGAGATTAGAGTCAGTATCAAGTGACCGCAACCTAGAAAATAACACTAGGGGATTGGATGTTCTTGTACAGCCGACTTACAGATAAAACCAATTAAGGGGTATCGCATTCCAAACGGGGTGCGATATTTTTTATGGTCAGGATATTCTTTGTTACGTTTTTTTAATGATTTTATTAAATGAACGTTCTTTGAAATCTTGTTTTCTTCGTTTAAACAAAACAAATAATGAAAAAATGTTCTATGGTTAGAATGAATATATATATTAATATTCACTCGTATATTTAAGTTTATAAAACTTTATTTATAAAAAGAAACAAATATTTATAATCTTATACCTTTGTTACGGTTAACGAAATATCTCGATTATCAAAGTAACAAGTGGTTTTGAAAGTAGGTGAAATTAGCGGTTATACAAGGCTTGTGATGGAAGTACAGCAATACTACGCTGTATTGATTCCTGCGAGCGCCTATATACTATTAAACAAATTAAAAAAACAACGTTTATTCAATTCTTCTTTCCTTCATACAAAGAAATAAACAAATAAACTTGTGCTCGAATATATAATTGTTTATTTAAATTATTTTTCGATGCTTCTAACGTTTATTTGAACAATGATTTATAACTTTATTTTT
>NZ_PYAV01000019.1 GCF_003014715.1 Salsuginibacillus halophilus | reverse complement strand
GAGAGCCCCGTTTTTTGAGAAAATTAAGCAGCAGATTGCAATTATAAATGTGCCAATCTGTGGCATATAGTGTCCACTTTATTGACAGGAGTCCATCACGCTCCAACTTGCTTGCGCCTGCTCCATTTTCCGCGATCTGCGCTCCATTTCTGGGGGCGGCCGCTCCAGTTTTCAAATGACGAGTTTCTTCTATATAATAGGCCACTATAGGAAGGTGCCACTTAACTGAAGACTGCTCCTCTATGATTGGGCGTTCGGACTCTCCGGTTGGGCGTTCACTCTCTCAACTCCATAAGAAAACCCCCGGGCGTCCCCGGGGGTTTTCGAGCTAGCTAGCTATGGTTTAAGAAACTACTCGATGATCTCAGCAACAACGCCGGCGCCTACTGTACGGCCACCTTCGCGGATGGAGAACTTCGTGCCGTCTTCGATCGCGATTGGTGCGATCAATTCTACTGTCATTTCAACGTTGTCGCCAGGCATTACCATTTCAACGCCTTCAGGAAGGTTGATAACGCCAGTTACGTCCGTTGTACGGAAGTAGAACTGTGGACGGTAGTTTTCGAAGAATGGTGTGTGACGGCCACCTTCGTCTTTGGAAAGAACATAAACCTCAGCCTTAAACTTTGTGTAAGGCTTGATGCTGCCAGGCTTCGCAAGTACCTGACCACGCTTGATGTCTTCACGGTTTACACCGCGGAGAAGCGCGCCGATGTTGTCGCCTGCTTCTGCATAATCAAGAAGCTTACGGAACATCTCAACACCAGTAACTGTTGTTTTACGAGCGTCTTCATCGATACCGATGATTTCGATCTCGTCACCTACGTTTAGGACACCACGCTCAACACGGCCAGTCGCAACTGTACCACGGCCAGTGATGGAGAATACGTCCTCAACAGGCATCATGAATGGCTTGTCTTTGTCACGATCCGGTGTAGGGATGTGCTCGTCAACTGCAGCCATCAATTCGATGATCTTGTCTTCGTAGCCTTCGTCGCCTTCAAGAGCTTTAAGCGCAGAACCTTGTACGATTGGAAGATCGTCGCCAGGGAAGTCGTACTCGGAAAGAAGGTCACGTACTTCCATTTCAACGAGTTCAAGTAGCTCTTCGTCGTCGACCATGTCGCACTTGTTAAGGAATACAACGATTGCTGGTACGCCAACCTGACGGGAAAGCAGGATGTGCTCACGAGTCTGCGGCATAGGGCCGTCAGCTGCGGATACAACTAGGATCGCACCGTCCATCTGTGCAGCACCAGTGATCATGTTTTTAACGTAGTCAGCGTGGCCTGGGCAGTCAACGTGTGCATAGTGACGGCTTTCAGTTTCGTACTCTACGTGTGCAGTGGAGATAGTGATCCCACGCTCACGCTCTTCTGGAGCACCGTCGATTGCGTCGTATGCCATAGCTTCACCTTCGCCGGAGCGCTTCTGAAGTACAGTTGTGATTGCTGCTGTCAAAGTTGTTTTACCGTGGTCAACGTGACCAATTGTGCCAATGTTCGCGTGCGTTTTCGACCGGTCAAATTTTTCTTTTGCCATGGATATTTCCTCCCTTAATTTCAGGTAATTTTTTATAGAAGCAGGAAAGGTAAGACAAACCTGCCCACCTTCCTCAGCTTACAATAGATGCCATGCTGTGACAATCAAAATCAAGTGATTTATGCGCCAGCGTTCTTCTTGATGATCTCTTCAGAAATACTCTTTGGTACTTCTGCGTAGTGATCAAAGAACATGGAGTAGTTTCCGCGACCTTGCGTGATTGAACGCAAGTTAGTTGCGTAACCGAACATTTCAGAAAGCGGAACGAAAGCTTTGATGTGCTGTGCGTTACCGCGTGCTTCCATGCCGTCTACGCGACCACGGCGGGATGTGATGTCACCCATAACGTCGCCCATGTAATCTTCTGGAACGATGACGTCTACTTTCATGAGCGGCTCAAGAAGTACTGGATCACAATGGCTCTTCGCTTCCTTCAACGCCATGGATGCCGCAACTTTGTACGCCATTTCGTTGGAGTCAACATCGTGGTAGGAGCCATCGAACAATTTAGCTTTTACATCAATCAATGGGTAGCCTGCAAGCATGCCGTTCTGCATTGATTCTTCAAGACCTTGTTGTACAGACGGAATGTATTCACGCGGTACAACACCACCGACGATTTTGTTTTCAAATTCAAAGCCTGCACCTTCTTCGCTCGGGCCAAGCTCAACCCAAACGTGACCGTACTGACCGCGACCGCCGGACTGACGGACGAACTTACCTTCAACGTTTGCAGTTGTGCGAAGCGTTTCACGGTAAGATACTTGCGGTGCACCGACTGTTGCATCAACTTTAAACTCACGCTTCAAACGGTCAACAATGATATCAAGGTGAAGCTCACCCATACCTGCGATGATCGTCTGACCGGTTTCTTCATCCGTATGCGTCTGGAATGTCGGGTCTTCATCTGCAAGCTTTGCAAGTGCCATACCCATTTTGTCCTGGTCGGCTTTTGATTTCGGTTCAACCGAAAGCTTAATTACCGGCTCAGGGAATTCCATAGCTTCAAGGATAACTTGATTTTTTTCATCACAGAGTGTGTCACCTGTGGATGTATCTTTCAAGCCGACACCTGCACCAATTTCACCAGAGTAAATCGTGTTTAGCTCTTCACGGTGGTTGGCGTGCATCTGAAGAATACGACCAACACGTTCACGCTTGTTTTTCGTGGAGTTACGTACGTAAGAACCAGCGCTTAGCTGACCGGAATATACGCGGAAGAATGTTAGCTTACCAACGTAAGGGTCTGCCATAACTTTAAATGCAAGCGCAGAGAACGGCCCTTCGTCACTTGCTTCACGTGTTGTTTCTTCTTCTGTATCAGGCAAAATACCATTGATCGCCGGAACATCCAGCGGGGAAGGCAAGTAATCGATAACAGCATCAATCATGAGCTGAACACCTTTGTTCTTAAATGCAGAACCTGCAAGTACCGGGAAGAACTCAACGTTCAATGTACCTGTACGGATTGCATTTTTAAGCTCACCTTTCTCGATGTCTTCACCTTCAAGGTATTTCATCATCAAGTTTTCATCGAATTCAGCAACAGCTTCAACAAGCTTCTCGCGGTACTCTTCTGCCTGCGCTTGATATTCTTCAGGAATTTCGCGCGCTTCAGTACGTGTACCGAGATCATCCGTGTAATAGAATGCCTGCATATCAATTAAGTCGATGATACCTTCGAACTCATCCTCTGCACCGATTGGCAGCTGGATTGGCTGTGCATTTGCGCCAAGGCGCTCTTTGATTGTGCCACAAGAGTAAATGAAGTCTGCACCGACTTTGTCCATCTTGTTGATGAAAACAATACGTGGTACATGATATGTTGTCGCCTGGCGCCACACAGTTTCTGTCTGTGGCTCTACACCAGATTGTGCGTCAAGAACAGCTACAGAGCCGTCAAGAACGCGGAGGGAACGCTCAACTTCTACAGTAAAGTCGACGTGACCCGGCGTGTCAATAATATTAATACGGTGGTCTCTCCAAGAAGCGGAAGTAGCCGCGGAAGTGATCGTGATTCCGCGCTCCTGCTCCTGAGACATCCAGTCCATTTGGGAAGCCCCTTCGTGGGTCTCCCCAATTTTGTGGATGCGGCCCGTATAATAAAGAACACGCTCCGTGGCTGTCGTTTTACCGGCATCAATGTGAGCCATGATCCCGATGTTACGCGTTTTTTCTAAGGAGAACTCCCTTGCCATAGCTTTACTTTCTCCTTTCTTCCATCGAAGAGTGGTTTCTTTAATTTATACAGGAGGCTGTACTTACCAGCGGTAGTGAGCGAATGCTTTGTTCGCTTCTGCCATGCGGTGCGTATCTTCACGCTTTTTGACAGCTTGCCCTGTGTTGTTTGCTGCATCGAGAATTTCGTTTGCCAAACGCTCTTCCATGGTTTTTTCACCACGAAGACGTGAATAGCTTACAATCCAACGCAATCCAAGCGTTGTACGACGATCTGGTTTAACTTCTACCGGTACCTGGTAGTTAGCGCCACCAACACGACGTGCTTTAACTTCAAGAACAGGCATAACGTTTTTCAGAGCCTGATCAAAAATCTCCATTGGATCTTCACCGCTGCGCTCCCGTACAATTTCGAAGGATTTATAAAGGATGTTTTGTGCTTTACCCTTTTTACCGTCGAGCATAATACGGTTCACAAGGCGAGTCACCAATTTCGAGTTGTAAAGCGGATCTGGCAGAACTTCCCGGCGAGGTGCTGGACCTTTACGAGACATAGCGCCATTCCTCCTTTCGTTTTTAAATCACATTAAACATGCATTACTTCTTCTTCTTCTTACCGCGCTTCGTACCGTACTTCGAACGGCCTTGCTTACGGTCTTGTACACCAGCTGTATCTAGTGCGCCACGCACAACGTGGTAACGTACACCCGGAAGGTCCTTAACACGGCCGCCGCGGCAAAGAACAACGCTGTGCTCCTGCAGGTTGTGGCCGATACCAGGAATGTAGGCAGTTACCTCAATTCCGTTTGTCAAACGAACACGAGCATACTTACGAAGGGCCGAGTTCGGCTTCTTCGGTGTCATTGTACCGACACGTGTGCAAACCCCGCGCTTTTGTGGGGCAGACTGGTTCGTCTGGATTTTCTTGTAGCTGTTATAACCTTTGTTCAACGCCGGCGCGTCAGACTGCTTTTGCTTAGACTCACGGCCTTTGCGTACCAATTGGTTAATAGTAGGCATGTTGTTTCCTCCTTTCGATCGTAGTAATCAAGACCACCGAGCCAGGTGGTTCAAACAAAGACAAAAGTAAAGTTTTTGCGTCCAGGAGGGGGCTGCGCCCCCTCACCGGAGCAAAAACAGAACTACTTTTTCAGTGCGACAACTGCCGCTCCGACATCTATGCCGCATGCCCTGCCGAGTTTCTTTTTTGAAGACACCCATTGCACAGGAACTTGCTCTGCTTCAGCAGCTGTGATGACGTTGTTTATAATATTGCGCTCAGCATCTTCGGCCGCAATGACTTCGGACACTGCTTGCGCCTCCAAAGCTTTTAATGATTGTTTCGAACCGATAATCACTTCTTTGGCCTGTGTCACTTTTTCATAAGACATCGACATCCTCCAAAGGACAGGTGTTAGGCGCACTTAGACATAATATCACTGGTTCAAGTGGATGTCAACACTATTTTTATTCCTGAGTAACTGCTTTTTCACCTGCGGTACTACCGGCTTCAATGACCTCACCATCGCCTTTGTTCGCTTCAAGCTGGCGGTAGCGCATCATACCGGTACCTGCCGGAACAAGTTTTCCGATAATCACGTTTTCTTTCAAGCCGAGTAGTTCGTCGCGGCGCCCTTTGATTCCGGCATCGGTCAGGACACGTGTTGTTTCCTGGAAAGATGCTGCCGACAAGAAGGAGTCGGTTTCAAGGGACGCTTTTGTGATACCGAGAATGACTGGTGCACCAACGGCCGGCTGACCTTTGTCTTCAAGTACACCGACGTTGGCATCGTTGAAGTTTTTCATTTCAACAAGTGTGCCCGGAAGAATATCCGTTTCACCAGAGTCAGTTACGCGGATCTTACGCAGCATTTGACGGACCATGACCTCGACGTGCTTGTCGCCGATTTCAACACCCTGCATGCTGTAAACTTTCTGTACTTCTTTCAGGAGGTAATCTTGAACAGCCTGGATGCCACAGATTTTAAGAAGTTCTTTCGGATCGATTGAACCTTCTGTAAGCGGTGAACCAGGTTCTACCTCTGTGCCAACTTCCACTTTCATCCGCGCGCCGTACGCTGTAGTGTACGTCCGGGATTCAATGTCGCTTTGCACAACGATTTCCTTCTTATCTGAATGCTCGCGAATATCTTTGATCGTACCGAAGATTTCGCTGACAGTTGCTTGACCTTTCGGATTACGGGCTTCAAAGAGCTCCTGAATACGCGGCAAACCTTGCGTGATATCGTCGCCGGCAACCCCGCCGGTGTGGAATGTACGCATTGTCAGCTGGGTACCCGGCTCACCGATCGACTGCGCGGCGATGATGCCGACAGCTTCGCCGACTTCAACGTCGGAGCCTGTTGCAAGGTTACGACCGTAGCACTTTTTACATACACCGTGGTGCGTATCACACGTGAACACGGAGCGGATGTTAACGCTTTTGACTCCAGCATCAACAATCGTTTTCGCATCATCTTCGTGCATCAGCTCACCTTGGCGGATCAGCACTTCATCTGTTTCAGGGTGGCGCACCGTTTCAAATGCGACACGGCCAACAAGACGATCGTGCAGATTTTCAATAACTTCGACACCTTCTTGAAGCGCGGAGACGTTCAAGCCGCGGTCTGTGCCACAGTCATCTTCGCGGACGATGACATCCTGGGCAACATCAACAAGACGGCGGGTGAGGTAACCTGAGTCCGCTGTTTTCAAGGCGGTATCGGCAAGACCTTTACGCGCACCGTGTGTCGAAATAAAGTATTCAAGAACCGTTAAGCCTTCACGGAAATTGGACGTGATCGGAAGCTCAATGATTCGTCCGGATGGGTTAGCCATCAAACCACGCATACCAGCGAGCTGCGTAAAGTTCGACGCGTTACCACGTGCACCGGAGTCACTCATCATAAAGATTGGGTTTGTCTCATCAAGCGTACCCATTAAGCGTTCCTGGATCGTGTCCTTGGCTTCGCCCCAGATACCGATGATGTTGTTATAACGCTCTTCCTCGGTAATTAAACCGCGGCGGAAGTTTTTCATCACACGAGAGACTTTTTCTTCAGCATCATCAAGCAGCTCCTGCTTATCCGGAAGAACTACAACGTCGGAAACGCCGACCGTAATTCCAGCTTTTGTGGAGTAATAGAAACCGAGGTCTTTCATGCGGTCAAGCATTTTGGACGTTTCGGTAATCTGGAAGTTTTTAAAGACTTCCGCGATGATGTCTCCAAGAAAGCCTTTCTTAAACGGCGAAACGGTATCGCGGCTTGCAATCTCTTGGCGTACATCCGTTTCCTGTTCCAAGAGATACTTTTCTGGAATCGCTTTTTCAAGGTTTTCTGCCGTCGGTTCGTTTACATACGGGAACGACTCCGGCAAAATCTCGTTAAAGATAAGCTTACCGATCGTTGTTACGAGAAGCTTTTGGTTCTGCTCTTCAGAGAAAGCAGATTTATTGAGCGATCCAGCTGGCAGTGCCACACGGCTGTGCAAGTGCACATAACCATCTTGGTAAGCAGCCAGGGCTTCAGCAGTATCTTTAAAGATCATACCTTCGCCTTTGGCATCACTGCGCTCCATCGTCAAGTAATAGTTACCAAGAACCATATCCTGGGATGGTGTAACAACCGGTTTGCCATCTTTCGGGTTAAGGATGTTTTGGGCAGCCATCATTAAGATGCGTGCCTCTGATTGTGCTTCAGCAGAGAGCGGCACGTGAACAGCCATTTGGTCACCATCAAAGTCGGCGTTATAAGCCGTACATACGAGTGGGTGAAGCTTAATGGCGCGGCCTTCAACAAGCACCGGTTCAAACGCCTGGATTCCAAGGCGGTGAAGTGTCGGTGCACGGTTGAGAAGAACCGGGTGCTCTTTAATGACTTCTTCAAGCACATCCCATACTTCCGGCTGTACGCGTTCTACCCGGCGCTTTGCACTTTTAATGTTATGTGCATCGCCACGACGGACGAGTTCGCGCATGACAAACGGCTTAAACAGTTCGAGCGCCATTTCTTTTGGCAGACCACACTGATACATCTGCAAACTAGGGCCAACGACGATAACGGAACGACCGGAATAGTCAACACGTTTACCGAGCAGGTTTTGACGGAAACGTCCCTGTTTACCTTTCAACATGTGTGACAAGGATTTCAGTGGACGGTTACCTGGCCCTGTTACCGGACGTCCGCGGCGGCCGTTATCGATCATAGCGTCTACCGCTTCCTGGAGCATCCGCTTTTCATTTTGCACAATGATGCTTGGTGCACCAAGGTCCAAAAGACGCTTTAAGCGATTGTTACGGTTAATAACGCGGCGGTACAGGTCGTTTAAGTCGGACGTGGCAAAGCGTCCGCCGTCCAGCTGAACCATCGGACGAAGCTCCGGCGGAATGACCGGGAGCGCATCCATGATCATCCAGGCCGGGTTGTTACCGGAATGACGGAAGGCTTCTAGTACTTCCAGGCGTTTGATCGCACGGGTACGACGCTGTCCCTGCGCGGTTTCCAAGTCTTCTTTCAACATACCTACCTCTTTTTCGAGGTCAATATCGCCCAAGAGCTTGCGAATCGCTTCAGCACCCATCTGTGCACTGAAACCGCGGCCGTACTTATCGTAATAGGAGCGGTATTCTTTTTCTGAAAGGAGCTGCTTGTATTCAAGCGGTGTATCGCCTGTTTCTGTAACAACGTAAGAAGCAAAATAAATCACTTCTTCGAGAGAACGCGGCGACATATCCAGCACAAGGCCCATCCGGCTTGGAATGCCTTTGAAATACCAGATGTGTGAAACCGGCGCTGCCAGTTCAATGTGCCCCATGCGCTCACGACGGACTTTGGCGCGGGTAACTTCTACACCGCACCGGTCACAGACAACGCCTTTGTAGCGCACGCGCTTGTATTTACCACAGTGGCACTCCCAGTCTTTGGTTGGACCAAAAATGCGTTCACAAAACAAGCCGTCTTTTTCCGGTTTCAACGTTCTGTAGTTAATTGTTTCTGGCTTTTTAACTTCGCCGTGAGACCAAGAACGGATCTTTTCAGGCGAAGCAAGACCAACTTTCATGTATTCGAAGTTATTGACATCGATCAAGGGGTCAACCTCCCTTTCCAACTTTTCAGGTTGTCCGAACAATACGCACAATTACAGTGAAAGCGAAGAACAGCGAACCCCCGAGGGGGATCCGCTTCCTTCAATTACGCCGTGTGAAATTTATACGTTTTCGCCAGATTCAAGCTTTAAGTTCAACTTTTCGCTCGGGTCATCATCTTCTTCGTCGTCAAGTTCATGCATTTCAATTTCTTCTTCCGTGCTTGAAAGCATTTTCACGTCCATACCGAGGCTCTGAAGCTCCTTGATTAATACTTTGAAGGATTCAGGAACGCCCGGCTCCGGTACGTTTTCCCCTTTAACGATCGCTTCGTACGTTTTCACACGGCCGACAACATCGTCGGATTTCACAGTTAAGATTTCCTGCAGGGTGTAAGCTGCGCCGTAGGCCTCAAGCGCCCATACCTCCATCTCACCGAAACGCTGACCGCCGAACTGGGCTTTACCGCCAAGCGGCTGCTGCGTAACGAGGGAGTACGGTCCGGTTGAGCGAGCGTGCAGCTTATCATCAACCATGTGCGCCAGTTTAATCATATACATGACACCGACAGACACGCGGTTGTCAAACGGCTCACCGGTGCGGCCGTCATACAGCATTGTCTTACCATCGCGGGCAATACCGGCTTCTTCAAGCGTTTCCCACACGTCTTCTTCGCGAGCACCATCAAATACTGGTGATGCCATGTGCAGGTCAAGCTTGCGTGCAGCCATACCAAGGTGAAGCTCAAGCACCTGGCCGATGTTCATACGAGATGGTACACCGAGTGGGTTAAGCATGATATCAATCGGCTCGCCGGTCGGCAGGTACGGCATGTCTTCTTCCGGAAGAATCCGGGAGATAACACCCTTGTTTCCGTGACGTCCGGCCATTTTGTCACCCTCATGAATTTTACGCTTCTGCACAAGGTAAACGCGGACAAGCTGGTTGACCCCTGGTGAAAGTTCATCGTCATCTTCACGGTTGAAGATCTTCACATCCAGCACAATGCCGTCACCACCGTGCGGTGCCCGGAGGGATGTATCGCGAACTTCACGGGCTTTTTCACCAAAGATTGCGTGAAGGAGACGCTCTTCAGCTGTGAGCTCCGTCATGCCTTTTGGTGTAACCTTACCGACGAGAATATCGCCGTCTTTAACTTCCGCACCAACCCGGATAATGCCGCGCTCATCCAAGTTCTTCAGCGCTTCTTCGCTGACATTTGGAATATCCCGCGTAATCTCTTCAGGTCCGAGCTTTGTATCGCGCGCTTCAGATTCGTATTCTTCGATATGCACCGAAGTATATACGTCATCTTTCACGAGACGCTCACTCAAGATGATGGCATCCTCGTAGTTGTAGCCGTCCCACGTCATAAAGCCGACGAGAACATTACGGCCAAGCGCCATTTCTCCATTGTCCATGGATGGACCATCAGCTAGGATCTCGCCCTGCTCAACGATCAAGTCTTCATGTACAATCGGACGCTGGTTGTAGCTCGTCCCCTGGTTGGAACGAATAAACTTGGACAGATTATAACGGTCAAGGTCCGTTTCAACCTCATTACCATCAACAAGTTCAATCCGTCGAACTGTAATTTCTTTCGCACTGACACGCTCTACGCGGCCACGGTGTCTAGCAAGGATCGCTGCACCGGAGTCTTTCGCAGAAACGTACTCCATGCCGGTACCAACAAGCGGTGCTTCCGGCTCAAGCAAAGGTACTGCCTGACGCTGCATGTTCGCACCCATCAAAGCACGGTTAGAGTCGTCATTTTCCAAGAACGGTACCGAAGCCGTTGCAGCTGAGACAACCTGCTTTGGTGAAACGTCCATGTAGTCGATCTGCTCGCGCGGTACAACCGTGTTTTCACCACGGAAGCGGGCAACGATGTTCTCATCAGAAAAACGACCATTTTCGTCAAGCTGGGCGTTTGCCTGTGCGACAACGTAGTGGTCCTCTTCATCTGCTGTGAGATAATCCGCTTCTTCAAGCACAATCCCTGTTTCACGGTCAACGCGGCGGTAAGGGGTTTCCATAAACCCGAACTCATTAACTTTCGCATAAGAAGAAAGCGAGTTAATTAAGCCGATGTTTGGCCCTTCCGGCGTTTCGATTGGACACATACGCCCGTAGTGGGAATAGTGTACGTCACGAACTTCAAAGCCTGCGCGTTCACGTGTCAAACCGCCTGGTCCAAGCGCAGAAAGACGACGCTTGTGCGTAAGTTCAGCCAATGGGTTGGTCTGGTCCATGAACTGAGACAACTGGGAGCTGCCGAAAAACTCTTTAATTGAAGCGATCACCGGGCGGATGTTAATAAGCGCCTGCGGTGTTAAAGAGCCTTGGTCTTGGATTGACATGCGCTCACGAACCACACGCTCCATACGGGACAATCCGATACGGAACTGGTTTTGCAGCAACTCGCCAACAGAACGAAGGCGGCGGTTACCAAGGTGGTCGATGTCGTCGGTCTGACCAACACCGTGCAGCAGGTTAAAGAAATGGTTCACTGCCGCGACCATATCTTCCGGCGTAATGTTTTTCACATCACGATCCATTTCCCCGTTACTGATCACATTGATCGTGCGTTCGCCGTCTTGGTCATCCGGGGCATAAATCTTGATGGATTGAACGGTAACATCCGTTTCATCAAGGACACCACCGGCGACTGAGAACTTGCGGAAGCCGACATTGCTTTCAAGATAAGGCATAAGTTCATCGAGCTTCGGACGGTCGATGAGCGCACCTTCTTCTGCAATGATTTCACCTGTTTCCGGATCAGCAAGCGTTTCAGCAAGACGCTGATTGAAAAGACGGTTCTTCATGTGCAGCTTTTTATTGACTTTGTAACGTCCGACATTTGCAAGGTCATAACGCTTTGGATCGAAAAAGCGGGTATTTAACAAGCTTTTCGCGTTATCAACCGTCGGCGGCTCACCAGGGCGGAGGCGCTCGTAAATTTCAAGCAGCGCTTTTTCTGTGCCGTCGGTGTTGTCTTTTTCAAGAGTGTTGCGCAAATACTCCTCGTCGCCGAGAAGATCAATGATCTCCTGGTCCGACGCGAACCCGAGCGCACGCATAAGAACGGTCGCTGGAATCTTACGGGTACGGTCAATCCGTACGTACACAATATCTTTTGCGTCGGTTTCGAGCTCAAGCCAAGCGCCACGGTTTGGAATTACCGTTGCTGTGTAGCCTTTCTTACCGTTTTTGTCGAACTTCTGACTGTAGTACACACTCGGTGAACGTACGAGCTGAGAAACGATAATCCGCTCGGCGCCGTTAATGATAAAAGTACCGGTGTCAGTCATAAGTGGGAAGTCACCCATAAATACTTCCTGCTCTTTCACTTCACCAGTTTCTTTATTCATTAGACGCACTTTCACGCGCAGCGGCGCCGCATAGGTCACGTCTCTCTCACGTGCTTCATCAACCGAATACTTCGGTTCTCCGAGGCTGTAATCGATAAATTCCAAAACCAAGTTACCTGTAAAGTCTTCAATCGGCGAAATGTCCTGAAACATCTCGCGGATCCCTACGTCCAGGAACCATTGGTACGAAGCTGTCTGAATCTCAATTAAATTCGGTAGATCCAGAACTTCGTTAATCCGCGCATAGGATCTTCTCTGGCGGTGACGTCCATACTGAATGAGTTGACCTGTCAACTGATTCACCCCTCAACACTCGCGTATTCTCCGCCGCCTGCAGGTTTTATTCACCCTCGTACGGCAAGCCGTGGGATAGTTATATCTTAACTGCCCAAGCGTGCATAAAATCACTGCGCGCCCGGGCAAGCTACCACCTAATTCTTCATTCTCACTTAGTCAGAAAGAATGAAAACATGACAAAAAGCGATTATCGTATTGTTTCCAACGCCTTCATCTTTTATACTTAATTACAAATCAACTGTTCTCAAAACAGAAGAAGGCAGTTATACGCATTAAATAATAATAACACAGTTTTTCAACCTCTTCAATACTTCACTGCCTTTAAGATGTAATATCCTTTATTTTTCTTCACAAGCTCCACTTCCGAAAACAACGTAGCAAGTTTCTCCTTCGCTGATGGCGCCCCCTGCTTTTTCCGGATGACCACCCAAAATTCACCTGAAGAAACTAAACGCGCAGCTGCCTCTTCAAAAATGCGGTGCACAACAGCTTTACCCGCACGTATCGGCGGATTTGTTACAATCGCTGCATACAATTGATCCGGTGTATTTTGAAGGCCGTCACTCGCCTGGACGTGAATATTCGCTAACCCATTTACATCCCGATTTGCTTCAGCCAGCGCAAGCGCTCTTTCATTTACATCAAACAGCCATACAGCCCGTTCGGTTTCTGCAGCAAGCGGCAGACCAATGGCGCCGTACCCGCAGCCTACATCTGCGATCGGGCCATTCACTTTTGGAAACATAAACTCCTCAACAAGCAGCTCGCTGCCTGTATCAAGTTCCCCTTTAGAAAAAACTCCTTGGTCAGTCGTGAACATAAAATTCCGGCCGCGCAGTTCAGCTCGAATCTTTTCCGGCCGGCTTTCAACACTCGGCTGCTCTGTAAAGTAGTGATCAGACACCGGCACCCCTCCTTCACTACACTTTATCTTCATCCCGTGCGACACGACCCACACTAAAAAGACGTTTATGCACTTCGTTCATGCCGCATTAAAAAAGAGCTCCCCTGTGAAAGGGAAGCCCTCGACCCGCAGGGGCAAGCTTACTTAATTTCGATGGAAGCGCCTGCTTCTTCAAGCTGGCTCTTGATGTCTTCAGCGTCTTCTTTGCTAACGCCTTCTTTAAGTGTGTCAGGAGCACCGTCAACAACAGCTTTCGCTTCTTTAAGGCCAAGACCTGTAAGTTCGCGAACAACTTTGATAACGTTAACTTTGGAGCTTCCAGCGTCAGTAAGAACAACGTCGAATTCTGTTTGTTCTTCTTCTTCAACTGCAGGGCCAGCGCCGACAGCAACTGGAGCTGCTGCAGTGACACCAAATTCTTCTTCAATAGCCTTTACAAGATCGTTCAATTCAAGAACGGACATTTCTTTGATCGCTTCAATGATTTGTTCGTTACTCATTGGAGATCCTCCTTTAAAATAATTGTTTTTCAGGGCATACCCTGGATTTACGCGCCTTCTTCTTCCTTCTGATCTGCCACTGCTTTGCTGGCAAGAGCGAAGTTGCGGATCGGCGCCTGTAGAACGTTAAGCAGCATAGAAACAAGGCCGTCGTAGGACGGAAGCTCTGCGAGTTGCTTAACATCTTCTGTGGATGTAACTTGACCTTGAATGATACCAGCTTTAAGCTCAAGAACTTTATGGTCCTTCGCGAATTCGTTTAGAATACGCGCTGGTGCTACAGCGTCTTCACGGCTTGTAGCAATCGCTGTTGGGCCTACAAGGTATTCATCAAGCTCAGTCAAACCTGTTTTTTCAGTGGCACGGCGCGTCAAAGTGTTCTTGTACACTTTCATGTCGACGTTTTCCGCACGCAGCTTATTCCGTAGTTCATTGATTTGCTCTACTGTCAAACCACGGTAATCAACAAGAACAGCTGATTCTGTGTTTTCAAGCTTGTCAGCGATCTCATCAACAACCTGTTGTTTTTGTTCAATGACTGTGCTCATCCTTTTACACCTCCTACATCTCTGCTTCACACCGCAGGGACACCGGACAAAAAAAGTGCCTCAGCGTCCGCAGACACTAAGGCACTCGCCGGCTCTCCTACACACGAATGCGCAGAAAAAGCATATCCATCAACGAGCCTCGGCAGGATATTAAGCAAACATGCACCTGCTGTCTACGGCGTGAAATTCAATTGTTTATAAACCTTATACATCATAGCGCTTCAAGCACTTAATGTCAACAGCTTACTTTAAGTTCAGTGACGGGATATCTACTTCAACACCAGGACCCATTGTCGAAGCAACTGCAACGTTTTTCACGTAAGTGCCTTTGGCAGCAGCAGGCTTCGCTTTCATCAATGTATCCATCAACGTGCGGAAGTTTTCAAGCAGCGCTTCATCACTGAAAGAAACTTTACCGATTGGGGCGTGGATGTTACCTGCTTTATCAACGCGGTATTCAACTTTACCAGCTTTGATTTCACCGATAGCTTTTTCCACTTCCATCGTTACCGTACCTGTTTTCGGGTTCGGCATTAAGCCTTTTGGACCGAGAACTTTACCGAGCTTACCAACTTGGCCCATCATGTCCGGCGTTGCAACAACAACGTCGAAGTCCATCCAGCCCTGCTGAATTTGATTGATCAAGTCGTCTTCGCCGACAAAGTCAGCTCCGGCTGCTTCAGCTTCTTTTGCTTTCTCACCTTTTGCGAACACAAGAACGCGCTGGGTTTTACCTGTACCGTGCGGTAGTACAACCGCACCGCGGATTTGTTGGTCCGCTTTACGAGGGTCAACGCCGAGGCGCACTGCTGCTTCAACAGTTTCGTCGAAGTTCGCAATTGAAGTTTTTTTCACAAGTTCGATCGCTTCTTCTGCATTGTGTGTTGCATCGCGATCGATCAATTTGACGGCATCTTGGTATTTCTTACCACGTGTCTTCGCCATCATTCATTCCTCCTCTGTTGTGGTTATAACGGCAGAACCTCCCACGAAGAAAGGTTGCGAATTTGCTCGCAACCTCTGCAACAAGCGCACTTAGCCTTCTACGTTAAGACCCATGCTGCGCGCTGTACCTTCCACCATAAGCATAGCAGCTTCAACATCTGCTGCGTTCAAGTCCGGCTGCTTTGTTTCAGCAATCTCGCGAACTTGTTCACGAGTGACAGAGCCTACTTTTTCTTTATGCGGCTCGCCGGATCCTGTTTCGATTCCGGCTGCTTTTTTAAGCAGAACGGCAGCTGGTGGAGTCTTCGTAATAAAGGTAAACGAACGGTCCTCATATACAGTGATTTCAACAGGAATAATCATACCTGCTTGATCTTCAGTACGGGCGTTGAATTCCTTACAGAATCCCATGATGTTTACACCAGCTTGTCCCAAAGCCGGGCCTACTGGCGGCGCCGGGTTCGCTTTACCGGCAGGGATTTGCAGTTTGACGACTTTTTCAACTTTTTTCGCCACGCGACACACCTCCTTAGTCCGTGATGTGGTTATTCAGACTTAATAAGCCCTCCCACGTTTTCGACAGGCTCAACGCTTGGTTGACCTATCTTTTAGCCATATCAAACATTAAAATCTTATCACTTCAGCAAGCGTTCATCAAGACTTGATTTACGAAATCTTTTCAACTTGATGAAATTCAAGCTCTACCGGGGTTTCACGGCCGAACATGTTTACGTGCACTTTCACTTTCTGCTTTTCAACATCGATCTCTTCCACCGTACCAGTGAAGTCAGCAAAAGGCCCTTCCTTCACGCGGACCGCTTCTTTAATGTCGAAGTCGACTTCAGCTTTTGGTGCATCTTCACCCATTTGACGAAGAATACCGTCAACTTCATCCGGAAGCAGCGGGGTCGGTTTCGCCCCTGCGCCACTCGAGCCGATAAACCCAGTTACACCAGGCGTGTTGCGCACAACATACCAAGAGTCATCTGTCATAACCATTTCAACGATGACGTAACCTGGGAACGTTTTGCGCGTTACCGTTTTTGCTTTACCGTCTTTAATTTCTGTTTCATCTTCAACAGGCACGAGCACACGGAAGATTTTATCAGTCATCCCCATTGACTCGACGCGCTTGTCCAAGTTCTTCTTTACTTTGTTTTCATAACCTGAATACGTGTGAACAACATACCAGTTCTTTTCCATAGGGCCGGACGGCTCCTCCTTCCACTGTCACCAAAGTTCGTTATTGCAGGAATGTACGCACGAGATAGGACAGACCTTGATCCACGAGCGCAAAAAAGACCGTTACAAATAGTACGGTTGCAAGAACAACACCCGTATATTTCACCAATTCCTGGCGCGTCGGCCATGTCACCCGTTTCATTTCCCGGCCGACATCGCGTAAAAACTTAATTGGACTTTTCGATTCCTCCGCCATCTGCGCCACCTCCTCACTTGAAGCTTTGTGTGTACCGGGCCGCCAAAAAGCGGCTGACATTAAAAAACAACCGCAGCCCGGGTGGCGGACCTTCAGCGGTTATTGTCCATGCGTCCATCTAAGCTTATATTTTTGCTTAACTGCGTGTTCGTCATTTGAAAATCTGATACATATACCGTTTAAAATTATCATACGAATGAAGTACTGTCAATCTTACAAGTGACGCTTCAGCGCATGAAACCTGTTATCGGAAAAGGACAAACCAACCTCCCCCTGACAAAAAGGCGACTGTTCAGTTTGTCCATTTTGTTTAGATACACAAAATTCCGACAAATTTTTTGCTAATAACTTGACAAACGGGTGAGTTGAACCCGGTCTTCTAACTTACGCTTGATACGCTGCAGGGCGTTATCAATAGACTTAACATGCCTGTCGAGCTCTGCAGAAATCTCGTTATACGTGTGGCCATCCAAGTAGCGGCTGAGTACTTTCTGCTCAAGGTCACTTAACACTTCACGGATACGACCTTCTACAACTTCGCTTTCTTCGCGATTGACCAGCAGCACTTCCGGGTCTGTGACTGTTTGTCCGCACAAAACATCAAGCAGGGTCCGGTCAGCTTCTTCATCATACAACGGCTTGTCTAAAGAAACATAAGAATTTAACGGAATATGCTTTTGACGCGTCGCCGTTTTAATAGCTGTGATAATCTGCCGCGTAATACATAGTTCAGCAAAAGCGCGGAAGGAGGACTGCTTGTCCCCTTTAAAGTCGCGCACAGCTTTGTACAGTCCGATCATCCCTTCTTGAATGATATCTTCGTGATCCGCCCCGATTAAAAAGTAAGAGCGCGCTTTTGCCCGGACGAAGTTTTTGTACTTATTGACGAGCTTTTCTAGTGAGGCGCTGTCGCCGCCTTTAGCTCCTTGTACGAGCGTTTCGTCTTCGCCGTATACTCGCTCGAAGTTATCGTGCCGTTTTTCCATGAGGTTGACGCTCACTACGATCCCTCCGCCCTTCACTGAAATGTATAAATATAGAAATATTATATAGTACCCGTTATGAAAGCGTCAACAGGTCAGCGGCCCTTCCGACGTAATTTGTCAAAATATTCGGCGACATCATCGGGTAAATTGAGTCGTGACCCTGCAGATTGACGCTTCGTCTCGGCAACTTCTTTTTCAATCGCTTGATCGGCTTGGTTTAATGCGATCCGCAATTCCCGGGCCGATATACGGAGGGCGCCGCTGCCAAACGTTAACGACTGCTCCGCAAAATCTGATGTCGCAACATAGACCCTTGTGCGGACATTTTTAATCTCGCGGACGAGCTTTTCAATCCGCTCGTCCGCTGTTTCGTTTTCCCGTGTGTACTGCACATCAACTTGATGCTGGTGGTACGCACGCCCCACCCCCGGCACCATATGCGCATCAAAAATCACTTTCACTTCAATACCTTTATACGCTTGATACTCCGCCATCCGCTGGACGAGCTGATCGCGGGCTTCATTTAAGTCCCGGTCGCGCAATGTTTTTAATTCCGGCCAGTCGCCGATGATATTATAGCCGTCCACAATCATGACATCTTTCATGATCACTTCTGCCCTTTCAGCTCACGTTTACGGACAACTTCATACATGAGCAGGCTGGCTGTTACCGAAGCGTTCAACGAGGTAACTTGACCAAACATCGGTACGGTTAAAAGAAAATCGCACGCCTCTCTTACTAAGCGGCTCATCCCTTTCCCCTCACTTCCGATCACAAGCCCTAGTCCTGTATCCGCCTCAAGCTCACGATAATCCGATGTGCCGGCGGCGTCTGTGCCGGCAATCCAAAGGCCTTGTTCTTTTAAATCTTCAAGGGTGCGGGCGATGTTGGTCACCCTCGCTACAGGTACGTGCTCAACCGCCCCGGTGGATGCTTTAGCGACTGCCTGAGTTAAGCCGGCTGCACGCCGCTTTGGAATGATCACACCGTGCGCCCCGGCAGCGTCTGCGGTTCTAAGTACCGACCCGAGGTTGTGCGGATCTTCCACGCCATCAAGAACGATGAAAAACGGCTGTTCATTCCGATCACGAGCATTAGCGAACAAATCATCAATATCAGCATACGTATAAG
Organism: Salsuginibacillus halophilus; assembly: GCF_003014715.1. GTDB lineage: Bacteria > Bacillota > Bacilli > Bacillales > Marinococcaceae > Salsuginibacillus > Salsuginibacillus halophilus. Next base: position 15,871 of record NZ_PYAV01000019.1, on the reverse strand, counting down.
CTGCGACAGATGCTACGACACCTTGGTGCTGCGGGGTGCCGGCAAGCTCGTCCACTTTCTTTTTCGGCACATATTGAATGAGGGCGTCTACTTCCTTTGACTGCTGCACAATTTTTTGCACAGCCTGACGTTTCGTATTTTCTGCAATCCAGACTTTATGAACCGGCCGTCCACCTACAAGCGCTTCATGCACCGCATTTTTTCCGATAATCCACTCTTCACTCACGTTCACTTCCTCCTTCCTTTCCTTCATCCGCCATCTTCAGCGCCTGCGCAATTAATGTACGCAAGCGCTCTTGGCGGTCCATTAAATATAAATAGCCGATTAATGCTTCAAAACCTGTACTATATCGATACGTTGCAGGATCTGCACTTTTCGGCACAGTTGATTTCGCGTTACGACCGCGACGAAGGACAGCCGCTTCCTCAGCCGTAAGCACATCCTGCTCGATAAAATCATGCGCTGCCTTCGCCTGGGCATAAGCAGATACATATGCTGTCGATGCTTTATGCAGTTCATTTGGTTTAGCAACCCCTTGATTGATCACGTGCATGCGGACATAAACTTCTTGTACAGCATCACCAACGTAAGCTAGAAGAATAGGGTTTGCCTGTTTTGGGTCAACAATCGTCTCCAAAGGTTCCATCATCAACCCCGTTTCCAGCGCGTACCCTGCGCTGTATCTTCTAAAATAATGCCCCGGGCAGCAAGGTCATCACGAATCCGGTCAGCTTCTTGAAAGTTTCGATCTTTGCGCGCTTGAATGCGTTGTTCAATTAACGCCTCGACTTCCTCATCAAGCACTTCTTCTGCACGCTCAAACGTCAAGCCAAGCACTTCTTCCCACTCACGGAGCAGTTCAAGCATACCTTCAAGCACCTGTACGTTAGAGTGAGCCTCATCAAGATAGCGGTTGGCTGCTTTTACAAAATCAAAGATCACCGTAAAAGCGTTTGGCGTGTTGAAGTCATCATCCATCTCACGGACAAACGCATACCGGTACTGATCAAGCTCTTCAAGCCAGTTGCCTTCACTTCCGAGATCTGCACTCTCCTGCAGGCGGTGCTTAATGTTATCGACGAGCGTCTGAATCCGGTTGAGGCTGTTTTGAGCCGATTCAATCAATTCGTCATTAAAATTGATCGGATTACGGTAATGAGACTGCAGCATATAGTAACGGATCACATTCGCGTCGTGCTGTTGAATAATGTTATGCACGAGTATAAAGTTACCGAGTGACTTTGACATCTTCTCGTCATCGACGGTGATATAACCGTTATGCAGCCAGTAGTGTGCCAGCGGTTCCCCGGTTAAGGCTTCGGATTGCGCGATTTCATTTTCGTGGTGCGGAAAGGCAAGATCCTGTCCGCCGGCATGAATGTCGATCGTTTCACCGAGGTGTTTCTGCACCATGGCTGAGCACTCAATGTGCCACCCCGGCCGGCCTTCACCCCACGGGCTCTGCCACGCAATTTCTCCTGGTTTCGCCTGCTTCCAGAGCGCAAAGTCCAGAGGATCCTTCTTCGCTTCATCCACATCTATGCGCGCCCCAGCCTGTAAGTCCTCTAAATCCTGACCGGAGAGCTTGCCGTATGACGTAAACGAGCGGGTGGAGAAATACACATCACCAGCTACTTCGTACGCATAGCCCTTTTCAATTAAACGCTCGATAAAAACAATGATATCATCCATCGCTTCAGTAACACGCGGGTGTTTATCTGCCGGCAGCACGCCGAGCGGCTTGGTATCTTCGTGATAAGCGCGGATAAATGTTTCTGCGAGCGTTAAAACATCCTCTCCAGTTTCTTCAGCTGCTTTAATAATCTTGTCATCAACATCGGTGAAGTTGGATACATACGTCACCTCATAGCCGCGGTACATGAAATACCGGCGCACCATATCAAACACGATGGCCGGCCGGGCGTTGCCGATGTGAATGTAGTTGTAAACGGTCGGTCCGCACACATACATCGAAACTTTCCCTTCCTCCATCGGGGCAAATGCTTCTTTCTGCCGGCGCAGCGTATTATACATTTGAATTGTCATCTTCTTCACTCCTTACTGATTCACCGTTTTGCGGCTCATCCTGCTGCTTAGTAACAGCGAGCGCTTCTTTCAGTTCAGCCACTTCCTCTTCAAGCTGCTTCAAACGCTCCGACACCGGATCAGGCAGCTTATGGTGGTCAAGCTGCTCTTTCACTTTCATCCCATTTTTTACAACAACTTTACCCGGAATTCCTACAACCGTCGCATTTGGCGGAACTTCTTTTAACACGACAGACCCTGCACCGATATTTGAGTTTTCCCCGATGGTCATTGAGCCGAGAATTTTTGCACCGCTTGCAATTAAGACGTGGTCTTCAACCGTCGGGTGACGCTTGCCTTTTTCTTTCCCGGTACCACCGAGGGTGACGCCTTGATAAATCGTTACGTTATCACCGATTTCACAAGTTTCTCCGATGACAACCCCCATGCCGTGGTCAATAAACAGACGCTGTCCGATTTTAGCCCCAGGGTGGATTTCAATCCCTGTAATAAAGCGACTCACCTGGGATAAAAGCCGGGCGAGAAAAAACAGTTTTTTTCGCCACAACCAATGCGCTACCCGGTGCCCCCATACTGCATGCACACCAGAGTACGTGAGCACAACTTCAATCCGGCTGCGCGCGGCCGGGTCTTGTTCAAATACAACATCGATATCGTTTAAAAATGTTCGTAGCATCGCCTCTCCCTCTCTTCTCGTTCTCAGCTTATTCAATCACATCACTTTGTTCATTGGTGCTATTTCCTTGGCCCGATACGAAAAAAGCGCCACTGCACCTGTACAGGTGCAGAGACGCCTCGTTTGCGCGGTCCCACTCTGCTTAAGTCGTGGCGATACACGACTCCGCTTTTGTGCCTGTAACGGGGCACAACCGCCTTGACAGATTCGGCACCATCAAGGGCTCCAAGGGGCAATTCCAAACGTCATCCTCTCAACCGCTTTCAGCCGGGGCGGTCGTCTCTGCAAAGAGGAGCGGGCGTTTGTACGTTCATCCTTTTCAGCGCGCAGGGCATGTTTAGTTGTTAAGCATTCTCAGCAATGGCAGCGGCCTGCTCAAGTCGAGCGGCAACAACATCACGGCCGAGCAGGTGAATCGCCCGCGGAAGCTCCGGGCCGTGGGTTTGACCGCTGACCGCCACACGGATCGGCATAAACAGCTGCTTGCCTTTTTGACCTGTTGCTTTTTGCGTAGCTTTTGTCGCCTGCTTGACAGCTTCTGGCGTGAAGGCTTCAAGTGCGAGCAGCTCTTCACGGAAGTGGCGGAGCACCGGGCCGACATTGTCCCAGCCAAGTACTTCTTTTGCTTCTTCATCATATGCAAGTTCGTCTTTGAAAAACAACCCGGACAACTCTACAATTTCTCCAGCATAATGCATCTGTTCTTGATACAAGCTGACGAGTTCTTTGACCCAAGCATAATCATCCTCATTTAAGCTGTCAGACACTAAACCTGCCTGCTGCAGATGCGGCAGTGCTAATTCAGTTAAGCGGTCAAGGTCTGCATCTTTAACATACTGATTGTTCATCCAGGCAAGTTTATTTGTATCAAAGATCGCCGGCGCTTTTGATACGCGTTCCAAACTGAACTGTTCAATAAGCTCATCCATTGTGAACAATTCTTCTTCGCCACCTGGTGACCAGCCGAGCAGGGCTAGGAAGTTCACAAGTGCCTCCGGCAGGTAGCCGTAGTCGCGGTACTGCTCCACAAACTGCATAATCGTTTCATCACGCTTACTCATCTTCTGGCCATCCGGATTCAAGATGAGGGAAGCGTGCGCAAAACGCGGCGGCTCCCAGCCGAAAGCTTTGTAAATTAACGCCTGGCGCGGCGCGTTGGAAAGGTGCTCCTCACCACGCACAACATGGGAAATCTCCATTAAGTGATCATCAATGACAACCGCAAAGTTATACGTCGGTACGCCGTCACTGCGGCAGATAACAAAGTCACCGATGCCGTCGGTGTCAAAAGATACGTGTCCACGGACCACATCATCAATGACGACTGTTTCACCCGTTGGCACTTTAAAGCGGACGACCGGCTTTAAGCCTTTTGCTTCATAGGCCTCGCGGTCTTCTTTCGTTAAATTACGATCACGGCCGCTGTATTTCGGCATTTCACCGCGGGCAAGCTGCGCTTCCCGTTCAGCTTCAAGTTCTTCTGCCGTCATGTAACAGTAATACGCCCAGCCTGCTTCAATGAGCTGATTGATATAAGACGTGTAAATATCGACACGCTCCATCGAACGATACGGTCCGTGCGGGCCGCCGATATCTGTACTTTCATCCCACTCCAAGCCAAGCCATTTTAAACTGTCGAGAAGCTTATCTGTCGCTTCCTGGATGTTTCTCGCCTGGTCTGTATCCTCAATACGTACAATAAACTTGCCGCCTTGGGCACGGGCGAACAAATAATTAAACAGCGCAGAACGTGCGCCTCCAATATGCAGATGGCCGGTCGGACTCGGCGCAAAGCGGACTCTTACTTCATTTGACATAAGTGACACCTTCCTCTTAAAACTGATGACAAAGCTTTTTAAATTTATTACCAAACATTAAATTTCGTCCATCTATCGATAACCGCATTTTATCATACTCACTACGATTATAAACCAAACCGAAAACGAAGTGCTATTTTTCTGTCAGAAGTACGACCGCCTGCGCCGCCATACCCTCTTCGCGCCCGGTAAACCCTAGTTTTTCCGTCGTTGTTGCTTTTACATTGACTTGTGTCGTTTCCGCTTGAAAAAGCTCGGCAATGCGCGCGCGCATATCTTCAATATAAGGGGCCATCTTCGGCTTTTGTGCCATTAATGTTGCATCAATGTTGCCAAGCTTCATACCGCGCTCGTCTGCCATGGCAACCACCTGCTGCAAAAGCGCTGCTGAATCCGCCCCTTTATACGCCGGATCTGTGTCCGGAAAATGCCGACCGATATCACCTTCACCGAGCGCCCCAAGGACGGCGTCAGTGATCGCATGCAAAAGCACATCAGCATCCGAGTGACCGGAAAGCCCATGTGTATGCGGAATACGGATGCCGCCCAGAATCAGCGTCTCCCCATCTTCAAGCTTGTGTACGTCATACCCTTGTCCAATTCTCACGTTCCTGCCTCCCCTGCCCGTTTGGCTAGAATTGCTTCTGCCAGCGTCATATCTTCCGGCGTTGTCAGCTTAATGTTATCATAATCACCTTCAACAACCGCCACCTCGCCACCGGCAGCTTCAACAAGACTTACATCATCGGTGCCTTGAAAACCTGTTTCATCAGCATATGCATAAGCCTGCTGCAGCACTTCCGGACGGAAAGCCTGCGGCGTCTGGGCCGCCCAGAGTTCCGAACGTTTCAACGTCTGTTTCACGCGGCCTTCTTGATCCACCTGCTTGATCGTATCCGTCGCAGGTACAGCGAGAAGTGCTGCCCCGCTCTGCTCGGCTTCTAAAAGCAGCGCATGAATTCGTTCTATTGCAACAAACGGACGGGCACCGTCATGTACAAGAAGCAGCGGTGCGTCCATCACTTGAGCAGCACCGGCGCGCACACTATCCTGGCGCTCACTGCCACCTGCAACAACCCGGTCGGCTTTCGTTGCGCCTGCTTCTTCTGCTAACGCCTGCATTTCATCAAGCTCATTTTCACTGGCGACAAGCACAATGCGTTCACAACGCGGATCCGCCTGAAAAACAGCAAGTGTATGCGCGATGATCGGGCGCCCCTGGAGGGTAAGGAATGCTTTATTCACAGCAGCCTGCATACGGCGCCCTTGACCGGCAGCCGGAATGACAACCGCATAGTTCATAATTTATGCCTCTTCTTTCTCTAACGGATTTTCAGCAGCCTTTATCATACAATTGAACGGCCGCTGAAAGCAACTGTTCATTCGCGTTGCTAACAAGCGGCCGTACGTATTAAAGCGCCTGCTCCATAAGTTTTGGCTTTGCAAAAATCATGCGGCCGGCACTCGTCTGCAGGACGCTGGTCACTACAACTTCAAGTGCAGCACCAATATGCTCGCGGCCTTCCTCAATGACAATCATTGTCCCATCATCCAGGTATGCAACACCTTGATTATACTCTTTACCATCTTTAATCACTTGAACGTGCAGCTCTTCACCAGGGAGTACAACCGGTTTTACGGCGTTGGACAAGTCATTAATGTTGAGGACAGCGACCCCTTGCAGGTCACAAACTTTATTTAAGTTAAAATCATTTGTTACAACGATGCCGCCAGTCTTCTTTGCAAGTTTCACAAGTTTGCTGTCTACTTCTTGAATATCGTCAAAGTCTGCGTCTGTAATTTCTACATTGACCTCAATCTCTTTTTGAATCCGGTTAAGGACATCAAGGCCGCGCCGGCCCCGGTTACGCTTTAAACCATCTGAGGAATCAGCAATCTGCTGTAGTTCTTCAAGTACAAATTCCGGAATGACAAGTGTTCCTTCCACAAAGCCGGTTTGACAAATATCAGCGATCCGGCCATCAATAATGACACTCGTATCTAAAAGCTTAGGAAGCGCGGTATGTTTGTCTGCTGCAGCACCTGCGGCAGCGTCACTTTCAGACGCTTCAACAGCCTCTGTACCTTTTTTCCGCTCCTTTGGTGGAATTTTTCCAGCACCGATCAGTTGTGTTAACTCATCACGCTTTTTAAATCCGACTTTAAATCCGAAGTAACCGAGAAAGAATGTAATGAAGATTGGTAGTAATTCACTTAAAACTGGAATTTGAATCGTGTTGAGCGGGATTCCAACGAGAAAGGCAACGACCAAACCGAAGACAAGGCCAAGCGTACCGAACAATACATCGGTAACAGGGGCTTTTACAATAGATTCCTCAATCTTGTGCATGAACTGTACAATGTAAGAAGCACTCCAAAACGTAGCTAAAAAGATAACAACCGACCCGATAACTGCTCCTACATACGGGTTCCCAAGCCATGCCGGAAAAGTATCACCATTCATAAGAGATAAAAATTCAGGAATAAAGACGAAACCCAGTGTCCCTCCGGCAAGTAAGAAAAATAACTGAACAATTCGTTTTAACAACACCATTCACCTCCCTTTCCCCCATTATACCTTCTTGAAAGTGTTTCAAACGCCAACGCACAAATTGACATTAAATTTTAAAGACTGAAACCTATAGGGGGAGCTTAACTTAAAGAATAGCAAGGCGGCCAAAAGTTGTCAATTTTATAAATTTTATATTATACCTTATTTCACACCTTACGACAAGTTCTGCTAAACATTCCGGTCAATAAACAATTGCTCTTGAATGCGGTTAATGCCTTCCTTAATTGCACGCGCCCGGGCTTCACCTACACCGTCGACTTCATTTAACATCTCCGGTGTCGCTGCGGCAATTTCACTCAATCCGCCAAAAGCCGACACGAGGTTATGCACAACCGATGATGGCAGACGCGGCACGCGGTACAAAATTCTGTACCCCCGCGGCGTAATGGTATGTTCCTGCAGCTCTTTCGGACGCTGATAGCCGAGCTGCTTCATAATCATTTGATCATCCATCAGTTCTGCACTGCTTAACTGCTGCAGGTTCTTCACAATCGCGTCTGCCTTCTTGAGATCTTTGACATAGTCTTTCACAAGCAGTTGCGCTTCTTGCTCCATATCTGCGACAAGTTCATTCAGCTGCATCGTCACAAGCCGTCCTTCTACACCTAATTCCTGCACATAACGACGGATCTCCTGCTTAATGCGCAGCACCATCTCAATACGGTGCATCACTTGAGCTACATCTTGAAGAGATACGAGTTCTTCAAATTCCAAAGCGCCAAGGTTCGTTAAGCTTTGATCAAGTACAACTTTATATTTTTCAAGGGTTTGAATCGCTTGGTTCGCTTTCGTTAAAATGACGCCCATATCTTTTAAAGCGTAACGATGCTCTCCTTGATAAAGGGTGATGATATGGCGACGCTGCGAGATGGACACGACAACACTTCCTGTCTGCTTAGCCACACGTTGAGCTGTACGGTGCCGGATTCCGGTTTCAGACGAGGGGATCGCATTGTTTGGCACAAGCTGGGTATTTGCATAAAGGATGCGGCTTGCATCTTCACTTAAAATAATCGCCCCGTCCATTTTGGCCAGTTCGTATAAATTCGCCGGTGTAAATTCACAATGAATATCAAAGCCGCCGTCTACGATGTCTTTCAGCTCTTCTGTATGACCGAGCACGATTAAACCGCCGGTGTTGGCGCGCAGGACATTATCCAGACCATCACGAAGCGGTGTGCCCGGCGCGACTAACTTTAATACTTCTTCGATAAACGCATCTTTTTCACGGTTCATCCGGCTGCCCCCCTTTCATTGTTCATATTTGTTACCAGACGCCACGGCTTCCTTCGGCTGTGACTTTAAGTGCCTCTTCAAGGGTGTGTACCGGTACAATTTCAATCCCGTCCGGCTTCGTCCAGCCGCCTTCATTTTTCGCTGGAATGACCGCCCGTGTAAAGCCAAGCTTTGCTGCCTCTTTAATGCGCTGGTCAACTTTGGAGATGCGGCGGATCTCCCCTGTTAACCCGACTTCACCCATCACAGCGTCTGTCGGCTGAGTCGGCTGATCACGGAAGCTTGAAGCAATTGCCACAACCATGGCTAAGTCTACCGCCGGTTCATCAAGTTTTACCCCACCGGCCACGTTCAAGTAAGCATCCTGATTTTGGAGAAGCATACCAACCCGCTTTTCAAGAACCGCCATTAATAAACTAAGCCGATTTTGGTCAAGTCCTGTCGCCGTCCGCTTCGGGTTTGCGTAAGTGGTCGGGGCAACGAGTGCTTGGATTTCAACAAGCACCGGCCGTGTGCCTTCCATAGCGGCAGCAACGATCGACCCTGAAGCACCTTGCGAACGATCTTCTAAAAAGATTTCTGAAGGGTTTTTCACCTCTACAAGTCCCGACTCTTCCATATCAAAAATACCGATCTCATTTGTCGATCCAAAGCGGTTTTTCACTGCCCGCAAAATCCGGTACGTATGGTGACGCTCGCCTTCAAAGTAAATGACCGAGTCCACCATATGCTCTAACATCTTCGGTCCAGCAATAGAGCCCTGCTTTGTGACGTGACCGACAATAAAGACCGCGACCCCCTGCTGCTTGGCAATGTTCATAAACGCATTGGTAGATTCGCGCACTTGTGCTACACTCCCTGGCGCAGAAGTGACATCATCATATTGCACCGTTTGAATCGAATCAATGATCACAAGCGCCGGCTTCGTATCATGAATGGCCTGTTCAATAACGCCCATGTTTGTCTCCGGCATGACATAAAGCGTTTCTGCATCAACGCCGAGGCGGTCTGCACGCAGCTTTGTCTGCTTTAGTGACTCCTCACCGGAAATATAAAGCACAGATTCATTCATGCCGGCAAGGGCTGCACTTAACTGCAGAAGCAGCGTAGATTTTCCAATACCGGGGTCACCACCGACAAGGACAAGTGAGCCCGGCACAATTCCGCCGCCAAGCACCCGGTTTAATTCGCTGAGCGGGGTTTTCAGCCGGGGTTCTTCATCCCCTGAAACTTGATTAATCGACTGTGGTTTTTTGGCACCGCTTAACCGGGCAGGACTGGCAGAAGGGGCAGCACCCCGCTGCTTTGGCTCGGGGCTTTCAATCTCTTCAACCATGGTGTTCCATTCTTGGCACCCCGGGCACCGGCCCATCCATTTTCTTGATTCATAGCCGCATTCTTGACAGACAAACTTCGTCTTCGTTTTTGCCATGAGGTTCCCTGCTTTCTTTATGTATATGCCGAAAACCGGCAGCATTCCCTGCCGGTTCCGGATAAAAGTAAGGGAGGCGTCTTGCCTACCTAAGGAAGATCGTTCCTTGTTTATGAATTAGCTGGTGTTTGTTCTTGAATGGTAACGACAAAGTCGTCCGCTTCTTCATCTACATCAATTACTGCAGACTGCCCTTTTTGAATATCACCTTTTAGGAGTGCTTCAGAGAGGCGGTCTTCCACCTGCTTCTGTAAAGCCCGGCGGAGCGGGCGTGCCCCGTACTCCGGATCAAAGCCTTCATCAGCAATCCGGTCTTGAGCTGCTTTTGTCAGCTCAAAGTCCACTTCCTGCTCTTGCAGGCGCTTGCGGAGCTCTTCAGCCATTAAGCCGACAATTTCTTTAATGTGCTCTTTTTCAAGGCTGTGAAAGACAATAAGTTCGTCGATCCGGTTTAAAAACTCCGGACGGAATGTGTTTTTCAATTCACCCATCACTTTGTCTTTCATATCCGAATAATCTTTGCCCTCTTCCTGGGTTGCAAAGCCAACGAATTTGTTGCGCTTCAATGTAGCTGCACCAACGTTGGATGTCATAATAATCGCCGTATTTCGGAAGTCAACTTTGCGGCCTTTAGAGTCTGTTAAATGCCCATCTTCAAGCACTTGCAGCAAGATATTAAACACTTCCGGGTGCGCCTTTTCAATTTCATCAAGCAAAATGACAGAGTACGGATACTGCCGCACTTTTTCCGTCAGCTGTCCGCCTTCTTCAAAGCCGACATACCCCGGTGGTGAGCCGACGAGGCGGCTGGTCGCGTGTTTCTCCATATACTCGGACATATCAATGCGGAGCACGGACTCTTCATCACCAAAGAGCGTCTCTGCAACAGCCCGGGCAAGCTCCGTTTTACCGACACCGGTTGGACCGAGGAAAATAAACGATCCGATCGGACGTTTTGGATCTTTTAAACCAGCCCGTGCGCGGCGGACTGCCTTTGAAATGGCTTTGACCGCTTCATCCTGGCCAATGACCCGGTTGTGCAGAATGTCTTCCATACGTAGGAGCCGGTCGGTTTCTTCTTCAGCGAGCTTTGATACCGGGATACCGGTCCAGCTTGCTACGACCTGGGCAATGTCTTCATTCGTGACCTCAGTATTTTCTTGCCCCTGCTTTTCTTTCCATTCATCTTTCATCTCTTCAAGCTGCTCACGCAGACGCTGTTCACTATCGCGCAAAGAAGCCGCCTTTTCAAATTCCTGACTCTGCACTGCTGCATCTTTTTCTTTCCGTGTCTCTTCAAGTTTCTGTTCCATCTCTTTTAAGTTCGGCGGTGCCGTGTAAGAGCGGAGACGTACTTTTGAAGCTGCTTCATCAATTAAGTCGATCGCTTTATCCGGGAGAAAACGGTCAGGAATATAACGGTCGGACATGCGCACAGCTTCTGCGATCGCTTCGTCGCTGATCGTCACGCGGTGGTGTGCTTCGTAACGGTCGCGCAGGCCGCTCAAAATCTGGGTAGACTCATCATTGGTCGGTTCATCCACTTGAATCGGCTGAAAACGACGCTCTAAAGCTGCGTCTTTTTCAATGTACTTGCGATACTCATCTAGTGTCGTCGCACCAATGCACTGCAGTTCGCCGCGAGCAAGGGACGGCTTAAGAATGTTAGATGCATCAATAGCACCTTCTGCTCCTCCGGCACCGATCAATGTGTGCAGCTCATCAATGAACAAAACAACGTTTCCAGCTTGACGGATTTCCTCCATGACTTTCTTTAAGCGGTCTTCAAATTCACCGCGGTATTTTGTGCCGGCGACAACCGTTCCCATATCAAGTGTCATCACACGTTTGTTGCGGAGAATTTCCGGAACTTCGTTTGAGATGATGGATTGCGCAAGACCTTCTGCAATCGCCGTTTTACCAACACCCGGCTCACCAATGAGCACCGGGTTGTTTTTCGTCCGGCGGGAAAGGACTTGGATCACGCGCTCAATTTCTTTACTGCGTCCGATTACAGGGTCCAAGCTTTCTTCTTTTGCTACTGCGGTTAAATCGCGGGCAAGACTGTCGAGCGTCGGTGTGTTCGCGTTTGTGCCTGCACCTGCAGAGCCACCCTGCTGATTTGCGCTGTTGGCAGAAGATTCGTTGCTTCCTAACAGCTGCAAGACCTGCTGGCGGGCTTTGTTTAAGCTGACACCAAGGTTGTTAAGTACGCGAGCAGCAACACCTTCACCTTCGCGGATTAAACCAAGAAGGATGTGCTCTGTACCGACGTAAGAATGGCCGAGCTTGCGCGCTTCATCCATCGAAAGCTCAATCACTTTTTTGGCCCGCGGCGTGTAATGTATCGTCTTTGCGCCTTCTTGACCAGCACCAATCAAGGATTCAACTTCTTCTTGAATCTGCTCCGGTTCAAGCGCGAGTGCCTGCAGCGCTTTTGCTGCGATACCTTCGCCTTCACGGATTAACCCTAGAAGGATATGTTCTGTACCAATGTTATTGTGTCCGAGCCGAATCGCTTCTTCCTGCGCGAGGGCAAGAACTTTCTGCGCTCTTTCTGTAAACCTACCAAACATCATTCACTTCCACCTCCACTAAGTTCATCACCTTGTTCTTCAAGCTTAAGCCGCTCCCGAATCAACGAAGCCCGCCGCTCATCACGCTCTCCTGGGGAAAGCGCGGCGCCGGCGTACTGCTGCAGCATTGCCGGCTGGGTGAGCACCATGAGTTCGTTTAAAATATCGCCGGACACCCCTTGAAGGAGTCCAGCATCAATCGCAAAGCGGACATCGGACAAACGCTGGGCTGATTCTTTTGATTCCATAATCCGGCTAAACCGGAGCTGTCCGTAAGATCGGTACATTCGGTCTTCGAGCTGCAGCCGTGACGTATTCAACAAGTGCTCCCGTGCTTTTCTTTCCTGCTGAAGCAGCTGATCTACAACGCCTTCAAGTTCATCCACAATGTCCTGCTCGGACTTTCCAAGCGTCACTTGATTTGAGATTTGAAAAAGGTTACCTAAAGCTTCGCTGCCTTCCCCGTAAATCCCTCTTACAGCAAGCCCCACCTGGTTGACCGCCGGCATCATCCGATTGAGCTGCTGGGTCATTACAAGTGCCGGCAGATGCATCATGACCGAAGCACGCATACCAGTCCCTACATTCGTCGGGCAGCTCGTTAAGTAACCTAGCTCTTCGTCATAAGCGTACGTCACTTTTCCTTCAAGCCAATCATCAACTTTATTAGCAGTTTCTAAACCTTCTTTTAGTTGAAAACCCGGCAGTAAACACTGCAGCCGCAGGTGGTCTTCCTCATTAATCATGATGCTAATCGATTCATCTCCACTCAAAAGAAGCGCGCCATGTGTGGATTTGTCTGCAAGGTAAGGGCTGATTAAATGCTTCTCAACAAGAATCCTCCGCTCATTTGAAGACAAACGATCCATCGTTACCGCATGTAGAGGCCGCTCAGCTTGAAAACTTGATAAATCGATTTCAGCAGTCGTATAGTTCATTAAGGTTTGGGCGGACTCCTCCGGTGCAGTTACTGGAAACGGATAACCTTCTAAGTTGCGGGCAAACCGAATGCGTGAACTGAGCACGATATCCGATGCCGGACCTTTCTGCTTCATCCAAGGGCTGACCGCCTCGGCAATAAATTTTTTTAATGACATTATGCATCCCCCGTTTCATCAAGGGAATCACGGCTGTGCAATGCCCGGATACGGTCTCTTACTTCAGCTGCTTTTTCAAACTCTTCATTTACAATATGCTCCTGCATTTCAGCTTGCAGCTGTTCGATCTCCTGCTGCACATTTCGGCGCGGCACCGCATGTTTGGGTGATTTTCCAGTGTGCATGTGATAACCGCTGTGCACCCGGCTTAATACCGGCTTCAAACGCGCTTCAAACGTTTCGTAACAGCGGGCACAGCCTAATTTCCCAACCTTTCGAAACTGCTCATAAGTCATGCCGCATGACTGACAAGCAGGGTGACGAGACTTACGGGCCGGAGCCGCTGTTTGTGAGGTTGGGCTGTCGCTGTGCAGCAAGCCGGATAAAAGTTCATGGATCGAGTAGCTGTTTGCACCTGGCACATGATCGCCACGTTCTTTTGCACATTGATCGCAAAGCGACATTTCCGTTTTTTCGTTGTTTACGATTTTTGTAAAATGCAGCGTCGCCTGGCGCTTCTGGCATTGTTGACAGAGCATTTTCGTCCCCCTCTCTCAACCTTTATGCCGGACGGTTACATCTCATACTGCAAACGATACAGCATCGCACGCAGCACATTCGCCCGTATATAATCACGATCTTGAGGATAAGTCAGAGACAACACTTCTCTTTGGATCGCAGCCTCCATCATCTTCGCCTCCCGGGGCGTGATGGCTTCTTCTTCAAGAAGACGTGCGATCATACTTTCTGCTGTGTGCTGATCTACTTTATCCTGAATGAGCTTTTGTAGATGACCACAAAGTTCAGCTTGGTCGGAGGGGGTCACCTTAGAAATCCGGATATAACCGCCCCCTCCCCTCTTACTTTCCACGAAATAGCCTTTTTCAACCGTAAAACGTGTACGAATGACGTAATTTATTTGTGAAGGGACGCATTGAAACCTTTCTGCTATTTCACTTCGCTTAATCTCGATTAAATCCTGCTCACTCTGGGTTAAAACCGCTTTTAAATATTGCTCAATAATATCAGAGGTGTTGCGCATTCTGTCTACCTCCCTCCCTCCTCCTTGACCTTGACTATCTTTGACTTTAACTATTTTTAATATAATATAATCCCTTGCGAAATGCAAGGGATTCAGGCTGGGGATCGAATTGTAAAGTATTTATACCTGTAGACGCCCCGGCTTTGTAATAATAGTCTCTTCTACACCATCAATATTTTGTAATCGCTCATATATTAGCCCCTGCTCAACCTCCGTAGAGCGCCTTACCTCAATTTGATAAGCTGTTCGATCACTTTCCGTTGGGTGAGCTTGGCTTTTCACCTTCGTAACTGAAACACCCATATCCTCTAATTCACGGATGGCATAATGAAGCGTATGTTGAAATCGGTCAACACGTAGTTGAATCTCATCTAAGCGCTCACGTGACTTGAATAACCCATCAATCCGGTTTAAGAAAAATAAACTCATAAGAACAATAACTGTTGTAAAACCAGCGGCAAAATACATACCAGCACCAGTAGCTAGACCAATACCGGCGACAACCCAAATTGAAGCTGCTGTTGTTAAACCGCGCACAGACACACCTTGTACAATGATTGTACCAGCGCCTAGAAAACCTACACCACTAATTACATAAGCTGCTAAACGTGAAGGGTCATAAGCGACTTCATCCGGGCGTTGATCCAAATACGATTCAAAACCAAACATCGCCATCAGCATAACTAAGCATGCCCCTACACCTACGAGCATATGTGTACGAAATCCTGCCGGATGATGCTTATACTCACGCTCAATACCGATCGCTCCAGCCAAGCCAGCTGCAATCAAAAGGCGTAGAAGCATCACCACATAAACTTCTATCTCTTGTACTTGAATAAATAGATCCACACACTTTTCCCTCCTTTTACTGAAAGTTTTAAGATTTCTACAAAAATGATATATTATTTTACTATACCATAGAATGAAACATGAATATAAATAAAAAAATAGCCTCCAGTATTCAACTGGAGACTACTTGATTTGCTTGGCGACGTCCTACGCTCACAAAGGGTTGCCCCTTCATTACCATCGGCGCTGAAGAACTTAACTTCCGTGTTCGGCATGGGAACGGGTGTGACCTCTTCGCCGTCATCACCAAGCTGATTGAGCGTCGTTCGCTCAAAACTGGATAACCGACAACTGCTTCCACAATGAAGTGCGTCTTGAATTGTGTCTATAGGATAAGCCCTCGATCGATTAGTATCGGTCAGCTCCATGTGTCACCACACGTCCACTTCCGACCTATCAACCTCGTCATCTTCGAGGGATCTTACTCACTTGACGTGATGGGAAATTTCATCTCGAGGGGGGCTTCATGCTTAGATGCTTTCAGCACTTATCCCGGCCGCACGTAGCTACCCAGCGATGCTCCTGGC
>NZ_PYAV01000018.1 GCF_003014715.1 Salsuginibacillus halophilus | reverse complement strand
ATAAATTTGAAATATATGGTCACTGCGCTGATTGCAACCAACATGAAATTGAATAAAAGTTGATGTGACAAGGGTTTTGCTGTGAGTCAATTAATGATCACGACAACGCAAAACCCAAATGACCACAATTTGACCACATTGACCTTTTGAAGTGGTCATTTTTCATTCATCGCTCGCTCAAATTGTTCAACCGATTCTTCTTGCAATGTCTCGGTTACGTGGCTATATAGGTCGAGTGTGATGTCAATTGACTTGTGGCCAAGTCTCTCCGAAACAACTTTAGGATGTTGATTTAATTGAAGGCTGATTGATGCGTGTGTATGGCGCAGATCATGCATCCTTATTCTTGGCAAACCAATTTTTTGGCTGATTTCAAACAACCGCCTGCTAGTACCTCTGGGGTCGATACGGTTGCCGTTGTAACTCAAAAAAACGCACTGATCTTCTTTGAATTCGCGCTGTAATTTAAACATAAGTTCTTTTTGCTTTAACCTGTGTTGCTTCAGTACGTCTGTTACAAAGTCACTTATCTTTATTGTTCTTTGTGAACCCTCGGTTTTCACGTCTTGCAGAATGTGTCCTTGTTTACCTGCCCAAGCTACTGTTCGACGCACCGTGATTGTCTGTCGCTCAAAATCAATGTCTTTCCACTTCAATCCGTGAATTTCACCTGTACGCATGCCTGTCCAGATAGCTAATACAAAAACTGGATATCGTTTTGTCTCGTTTTTAGCGTGTTCCAGAAAAAACCTGCTTTGCTCAATCGTCCATGTTTTCATTTCCTTTTTGTTACCTTTAGGTGTACTTAAATTATTAGTGATGTTTTTAGTAACGTATTCCCAAGCTACAGCATCGCGGTACATTGCACTAAGGATATTGTGTAAAAGCTTAATATATTTAGCGCTCAGCCCCTCTTCGTCCATGCGGTTATAAAAGCGCTGCAAATCAATTTGCTTAATATCGCCTAACTTCGCCTTAGCAAATTCCGGCACAATGCGGTTGCGTATAACGCCAGCATAAACTGAAAAAGTAGAAGCGCGATAATTGTTTTGCATGATCTCCATCCATTCCTCGGCAAAATCTTCAAATGTTATCTTCTTTGTGTGTACATAGTCACCCCTGTAAATCTGCAGCTCAACATCCTGCATTGCACGTTCTGCCTCTTTCTTTGTCTTAAAACCTCCCTTCGATTTTTGCTTGCGCTTTCCGGTCTTTGGATCCTTTCCAATGTCTACGGTGTAATAATATGACTTACCTCTCCAGCGCACATAACCCATAGTGATCCCTCCTTAAAGAATTGTGCGTAGATTTAGCTGCATCACCTCCTCAATGTCCTCAAGCATAACTAAAAAGTAATCCACCTCATATAACTCATCACCAATTCCAATATAACGGCAAAAACTTTCAACGCTTGCCACGTCCACACCTAACTGGTTATGGTCTTTGTTTCTGATCAAGTGGCTGGAGGTGATTGTTACCGATGTAAGGTTTTCATCAACAAGGTCGGTATCCACTTTCTCGGCGCTGCTTAAGCTGTACCATTTTGTAGGCTCGTCAAAAGATGCCTCCAGCAAAGCGCGAAAGGGTTTGCGGATACCATCGTAATCATCGTATAAGACTTTCATCAATAACCTCCCGTCCTGTTTGTCGTTTCAGCTGCTGTAGTACGCGGTGTGTTTCGTTAGACCAACTGTCCGGGTCGTAACTAGATTTTGATTCAGCTATCTGTAGTGTGTTGTATTGAGCGCCACGTAATTGTTTACGTTGTATTTGATCGAAGCGATCGGCAACCATGCCTTTTGGTAGCTCAAACACTTTAGCAGCTTCATCAACAGTCGCACAACGGATAAACAGATTCTCCGGCATAGCTGCGTAAAGGCTGAAATGATAAACCTGTCGCTCCTGCAAGTTAATGAAGGAATCGTTCATATATCGCTGGTCGCCGTAGTGTCTAAGCACATGCCCAAACTCGTGAAAAAAGAGCTGACGCTGCTTAACGTGCGTTTCATTTTCATTAATAAAGATCACCGCAAATTCGCTATCAAACACCGCCTTAGTTTTGCAGTCGGTCGAATCAACCATAATTCCAAAAGCTTCACTAAGCCTGCTGATCGATAAATCTTCAACATCATAAATCCCTCGATTTTCGTATTCCTTCATTAACCAAGTTTCTAAATGCGTTTCAAACAAAAGATCACCACCGGAACGTATGTTCTATTTTGTGATATAAGAAATAACCCTGGAGTGGGTTAATCTTTTTGGAACTTCTTTTTGAGTTCTCGGAAACGCTGAAGTTCATCTTGTAGGTGTTCGATCTCGTCTTCCGTCAAATCCTGTCCGCCGTCCTCAAACATTAAACTTGGCTGACTTCCTTCCACGCCAAGCATTTCATCAACAGAACGACCGTACAGCTCCGCCAGAGCTTTTAAAGTGTCGGTGCTGGGGTCTCGTTCGCCTCTTTCTACCATAGAAAGAAAACCATTTGACACTCCAACTTTTGCTGCGGCATCTATTTGAGAGTATCCAGCTTTTTTACGCGCTTTAACTAAAGCCTTACCTAATCCCTCATCCATAGTAATAGCTCCTAACGTATTGTTGTTAATTATGGTACCACAAATTAACGGATAGTAAATTTAATTTAACTATATGGTTAAAAATTGTTGACATTAAACTATATGTTAATTATACTAAGGTTAGAAATTAACTAATAGTTAAACAAAAGGAGGTGATCCGATTGCAAAAACCTCTGCATGAAACAGTTAAAGAAGTACGACAACAACGCGGAATACCGCAGGCGGTTATTGCTCGAAAATTGGGGATTACACGCCAGTCTTACGCTAGTAAAGAAGCGGGTAAATCACCTTTTTACGCCGAGGACATTAGCACACTTGCGGAAAGCCTTGTTGTAGAACCAGCTTATTTTTTTGAAAAAGAATTAACTAATAGTTAAAATCAAGCTTTTGTTTAACTTCTAGGTTAATTAATTTAATCCTGCTAAGGAGGTCGAGAAACATGCAGGCAACTGAACTTCCGTTGGTGTTAAGCAAAAAGGATGTTGAAGAAATCTTAGGTGTTGGTGATTACGCTGGGCGTAACTTATTCGCTGACCCTAGTTTCCCAAGTTTTAAAGTAGGTGGCAAGCACAAGGTCTATCGAGTCGACTTCATGCAGTGGCTTGAAGGGCAGAAGCAAACCGTTTAACCCCAAAAAAGGAGGAATCCACTTGAGCACAGCAGAAATGAAGGCGTTCGAAGAAGAAATCCGCAACGTATTCATCCACCAGACCAAAGAAGAAGCACACGACCGCGCACACAGCTTCGCAAAGCACGTAGAAGAAGGCAGCGGCAGAAAGTATGGATGGTACTGGGCGCTGAAAGACGGCGTTTGGGAGCAGCACGGATACAAGCAGGAGGTTTGATGATGGAACGTGCAATCAAAGCGTTACAGAAAGAGCACAAGTATTTAAGTGGTCAGCTTAAGTCGAATCAGCGTGACATGGAGCGGCTACAGGAGCAACTGGATGACTTGGAGCAACACACAAAAGAATGTGAAAGCACAATATTCGAGGTGGAGAATTTGATAAAAAGATTGGAGGCTGAAAGGGATGCGCACAATGGAACGCAACATGATGAAGGTTAACCGCATGGATCGGCGCATGGAATCACCACCCGAACCACCGACCATCATCGCAGCACACTGCCAGTCATGCGGTGTGGAAATCGAACACGGCGACACGGCGGCTTACGACATGTGGGAAGGTCATTACTACTGCGACAAAGGGTGCTACACAGGTGACACGACGTATGTAGAAGTCACGACAGCGGAGGTAGAAAATGAGTGAAGAAATGAACATCCATCAGAAGTTGGTAGAAATCCGAAAATCAATTGACACATTCACAAAAGACACAAAGGGTCACCAGTACGAGTACGTTAGCGGATCGCAGGTGCTTAGTAAAATCAAGGGGAAAATGGACGAGCTAGGGGTTTTGTTAGAGCCGGAAGTGAAGCAGGTGCAACACGACACCACCGGAAAAAGTCCGGTTGTGCACGGTGAAATGGTTTATACGTGGGTGAATGCAGACAAGCCGGATGATCGCATTGAAAAGAAGTGGATGCTCTTCGGTCAGCAAGCAGACGTATCTAAAGCCTTTGGATCGGCGTTGACGTATTCAGAACGTTACTTCTTGCTTAAATACTTCGGTATCCCAACCGATGACGACGACCCAGACACGCAGCAACAACCTAAAAAAGCTACCGACAATCAGAAGAAAATGCTTAACGACTTGGTCAATAAACGTGCCCAAGCCAACGGAAGCACGCCGGATCAGACGTGGCAGGGAATGTTGTCACACTTCGGACTTAATGCAACGTGGGATACGCTAACACAAGGACAGTGCAGCCAACTAATTAATGCCCTGCAAAATAATTAAGCCACCGGCGCACACCGGTGACAACAATCCTTGGAAGGAAGGATCACCAAAATGATACCACGCGAAAACGGCAAAGTCGATAGGAAGGAATTAGGGTGGCGCATTGCGTTATGCGCCTTGCCCTTTATTCCGATTGTGGCAGAGACAATAAGAGTTTCCTTATAGGAGGTAATGAGCATGAACAAAGACTATATCAAAGTTTGCTTGGAAGCTGCACGCACTTTACACAACAGGCACGCAGAACTAGAAAAATCCGGCGTTCATATAGACGTTCTGCTTGATGATGAAAACCATTTCCATGAGCTTCTTAAACCTCCGTGGCTCATGGATCTTCTAAACGATAATGGAATCGACACTTATATCAATTACGTTTGTGCGACTGCCAGAGGCAGTATAGAAGTTGACGATGCTGCTGAATTGATTGCTGAAACTGTAGCAAGTGTGATTGAGCGAAGTAGTTAACTGCGCATTGGAGCGCTGAGAAGCAAAAAAGGAGAGATAGATATGGATTGGGTAAAAGAAGGGTTAAATTATTGGGAAAATCCACAATGCCCTAGAGAATATTTAGAGAAGGCATTAGTTCGTTTAATTAATGAAACGGAGGGAGTTGAACTTCCAAAAGACCATTTTAATACATTAGATGAACAGGATCTAAGAAAAGAAGTAGGATTTTATGAATACGTTTCTGATAAATAATGAACGGTTCGACCTTGGTATGTATTAGAGCGAAAACGAAAAGGAGTGAAAATTTTGAAAGTTAAAGCGATACGAAACGATAGTTGGTTAGGCATAAAAAACGGTGAAATGTACGATGCGGAAGAAGTCGAAACCGTAGTTGGGAAGCGAATTAAGGTTTACACAGAAGATTGTATAGTATTTTTAAATAGAAGTGATTTTGAAATAGTTGATACTCATAACGACCCTAAAGCGCAATAAAAAACAACGCCGGGCAGCGCCCGGCTGGGAGGTACTAGAATGAGTGATGTTGACCTCGAAAACGGTGTTCCAGTCGAGTTTGTCCGGCGCGAAGTTCTTCATATAGAAAATGTCCGCAAAGACTTTGTTCATTACGCTAGATTTAGAAAACACAGAGGCGGTGACACAACTAAATGTGAATTGTGTGGCATCCCTTTTGAATCTGATGATTGCGTAAGTTTAGTTCAAGTGACAGGGGAGTTAAACAGGTATTCCTGCGCCGATTGTGCAACGAAAGCTATTGAATTTGGGGCAGGTGCCAGATAGACAAAAACGCCGCCTCCGGGCGGCTGGGAGGTAATAACATGTGGACGGATCACATTGAAGAAAAGATAAATAGCGGACAACCCCTGCGCCAAGACGACCTGCAATATCTGCTCTACCGCGCAAAAGAAGCTGACCGTCTAGCCATGAAGTACGAAAACACAGGCGCAATGTTTGCGCGCGGAAACTTGATTGGTCGCATACGTGGCTTTGAGGAAGAAGTGCACAAGGCGTTGAAAGCAACATCAGAGCCGTACACGGAGTTTGTGTTGGATCACGCGCTGGATAAATATAGCTTGAAATTAGATCACAGCTAGAAAACCATATAATCGCGCTGCACAAAGTGTGGCGCGCATATTTTTACCCTTAAGTTGTAAGACGATGTAAGACGTTTTATAAAAAATGACCGTCTGGTTTTTAGAAACGCAGGTTTATGCAATAACAACAGTACAACCACACGGCAGCGCAACAGGCTGTCTTTTCTCAAGCGTTCACACCGAACATGTGTACTACAAATATATGTAAAAAGGAGGCTTCCGTTATGATCCGGTCACCTCCCGCGTTTTAAGTATTAGCATTTTAGCACCATCCTTGGTGTTATTGTTCGTCCGCTTCCTCCAGGTACAAGAGGTCTTGGATCTGACACTCGAACAGGTCGCAAAGCTTAGCGATCGTGTCGATGCCCAGCTTTTGTGATTCTTCGTGATACAACTTTGAAATTGTCGTTCTGCTTAGTCCGGTTTTTTCGTGTACATCTTGAATATCCATTTTATGTTTAGCCATTAAAACGCGCAGATTATTTTTTACAACTCTCATAACACTCTCTCCTTTGCTCTATTAACGTGTTTATTATAACCATCTTAATTTATATAGTACACAATCGTGTATTATATGTCAAACCGAAAGTTAAAATGAATACAATTGTGTTTACAAAGAATGAAAATGTGTTTATAATGAATTTGTAAGGAGGTGAATAGCTTTGTCGAAAGTCGAGATCAGCCTTCTTGAAACGATGGCAAAAAAGGGCGTGACGCCGAGGGAGCTTGAACTGGAGTCCGGCCTTTCCCGCCATGCAATCAACAGCATGATGAATGGGGATGTTCAACGTGTTGACTTCCGCGTTCTTGCCAAGCTTTGCGATGCGCTTGATTGCGAAATTCAAGACTTAATGCAGGTTAAACGACCGGCAGCAGAAGGGAGGTGAGATGCACGTTAAATCGTGCAAAGGAGAGGCAATTGAGAGGTATTTAAAGGAGGATTTTATGAATCTCGAAATCTTTGAACACAGCAGATTTGGGAGTGTTCGCGTCGTAAATCAAGGAGGGGAACCTTATTTTGCTCTGGTTGATCTTTGCGAGGTTCTTGATTTAGGTCAAGCTTCAGCTGTTAAACGGAGGATAGAAGATGACGTGATTTCAAATCACCCCATCGAAGACTCCATAGGCAGAGAGCAATTTGCAACATTTGTTAACGAAGACGGCCTTTACGATGTGATATTGGATAGCCGGAAACCAGAAGCCAAAGGGTTTCGGAAGTGGGTAACATCCGAGGTTCTACCAAGCATAAGGAAAACAGGCGGTTACCAAGTGAAAACGCCTCAAACTTATGCAGAAGCTCTAAGGTTAGCTGCGGATCAAGCAGAAGAAATGGAGCGAAACAAACCAAAAGTTGAAGCTCACGACCGCTTCATTAGTGGTGAGAACCTTCAAACTATGGGGGATATTGCTCAATCTTTAGGTTGGGGAAGGAACAATTTATTCAAGGAACTGAGGGCTCAAGGGGTGCTCAAGAAGAACAACACTCCTTACCAAAGGTTCATAGACGCAGGATACTTTTCAGTAAAACAAACGCCAATAAAGAATGGTCGATTCAACAAGCCTCAAACTTACGTGACCGCAAAAGGCGTTGATTGGCTAGATAAACAGGTAAATGGCAATAAAAAAGACCAACTGCCGCAAACAGTTAGTCGTTGAGAAAACAATATGTAACTTCTGTACCTGCATTATATCACAAATAATTGATCGTGGGTACAGGGGAAGGTTAAAAATGAGGTGAAAAAGTGCAGCAAGAAACCTTAGTAGATAACAGAGCTGGTTATACTTTTGCGATTGTACATGATGTTGTGTTGAGGGATGAAGGTTTAACCACACACGAAAAGCTGCTTTACTGCGTGCTTTCTAGCTACGCCGACCAAAAAACGAAGTCGTCCTTCCCTTCTGTCAAAACGTTAGCAGATAAAACAGGGTCAAGCAAAAACACGGTACGCAAAAGCACTAAGTCACTACATGACAAGGGTCTGCTTGAGATCAAACGCAGACAAACAGGTGATGGATTCAATTACAGCAACGTCTATGTGCTTTGTTCTTTAGATAAAAGGTATGGTTCAACAGGTGAACCACCTACCTCAATGAGTGAACCACCTACCTCAACAGATGAACTAGGGGTGGTTCAACAGGTGAACCAGGGTGGTTCAACAGGTGAACCCGAACTAGAATCACTTGAACTAGAATCATTTGAAGAAGAATCACTTAACTACAACAAGGGAAACGATGATGATTTTGCTAACGCCATCCAAGCCTACCAACAAAACATTGGCGTGATTAATCCAGCTGTATCCCAAGATATCGAAGCGTGGATTGATGATATGGGTGAGTTGGTGTCGGAAGCAATTAAACGAGCTGCTTTAAACAACAAGCCATGGCCATACGCTAGAGCCATCATTAAGAATTGGTACAACAACAATATCCGCACATTGGAAGATGTGGAGGCACAGAGCAACGAAAAGAAAAAAGACGACCAATACCCTAAGAAGGTACAACCTTTTGACTGGCAGGCGCACAAAGCCAAAGAAATTGAAAAGTATCGCGGCATGTTGAATGAAGGTTATCAGTATTACGTCTATCACCACATTCAAGACATGTACGAGATACACAGGCAGGAGGTTGAGAAGTGGGATGCAGGCAAACGCGAACTTCACACTCATTAACAACAAGCTTAACCTTGCCGAGATCGTAGCAGAAGATGTACAGCTGAAACGAAGCGGTAAAGCTATGAAGGGTTGCTGTCCTTTTCATGACGACAGCACACCTAGCTTCACCGTCTACCGTGATAATCGCTTCTACTGCTTTGGTTGCGGGGAAACTGGCGACATTACAGATTACGTGATGAAACGCCGTGGTTACGGTTCGCCTTTAGAAGCCATGTCGGAAATATCAGAGCGCTACGGCTTAGAACTTCACCATATCGACATGGACGCGATCCGCGCTAGGCAAGAAAAGAAGCAGGAGAAACGCAAAGAGTTCAGCGGTTACTACGCCAAACATCGTGAAGCTGCTGAATTTTTAAAAGAGCGTGGGTTTACCGAGCAGACCACAGCTCAGACGTTCCATGTTGGTTACGACGATCAAGGCCATGCGCTTGTGCTTCCTTTCAAAAACGAGTACGGCGAACTTGTAGGGAAGGTTCACCGTTACCTTGATAGCGACCCGAAATATAAAAACAGCGCAGAAGATGATCTATTCAAGAAGTCAGAGCTTCTATTCGGCTTTGACTTAGCACGAAAGACAAAAGATGTGCTGTACCTTGTTGAAGGTTACTTTGACGTGATGGCGATGCACGAAATGGGTGTAGGCAAAACCGCTGCCTACTGCTCGGCGCAGATTACGAAAGAGCAGGCACAACTCATCGCAAGGCACATTCCAAGCGATGTGAAGATATTTTTAATACCAGACAACGATAAATCGGGGCGCCAGCAGGTGCGGAAAAATGTACAAACCCTGCGCAAGTACGCAAAGCAGAGTATCAGTATCATCAGCCTGCCGGATGGCATTAAGGACGTAAACGACTTACTCATTTCATCCTACGGCTGGGATGACGTAAACATGACACCGTTTGAAAAATACCTCTTATTCGAGGATTTAGACAACTGCTTAGAGATCACTGACGAATACGAGGTTGCGAAGATTTGGGCAGACCGCACGCAAAATTCCATGCTCCGATACGAAATGGCAGAGGAACTGGCAAAGCGTTGGAACAAGCCTTTAGATATTGTAAACGACTTCATGAAAGGCAGTGCTACGTTAGATCATGACACCAAGCTGCACACCGCAACAGAATCTTATGCAGCTTACGTGAATGCGGTGCAGTCAGACGAAAAGAAGATCAAATTCGGGTTGCGCGAAATTGACGTACTGCTGAAAGGCTTGAAGAAGAAGGAAGTCACGTTTGTCATGGGTAAATCGGGGAGTGCTAAGACAACGTTTATTTTGAACTGGCTGTATGACTGCGTGATGAAGCAGGGCTTAAACGTCAACTTTAACAGCTTAGAGCTTGCAAAAGAGGCGATCATCCCCCAACTGGTGCAGATCCACATGGACATGACAAGCGGTGAAGTCGAATCGCAGGCGCGTGACGGAAGCTACCACGATAATCTAGTTGAGTTGATCGAAGCGTTAGACGAAAAATGCAGGATCGCAGACGAGGACGCGCAGAGTGTTGAAGACATTGAAAACTTCATCGTTACAGCAAACGAGAGTGTT
Source organism: Salsuginibacillus halophilus (assembly GCF_003014715.1). Classification (GTDB taxonomy): domain Bacteria; phylum Bacillota; class Bacilli; order Bacillales; family Marinococcaceae; genus Salsuginibacillus; species Salsuginibacillus halophilus. The sequence goes on along the minus strand of NZ_PYAV01000018.1, from coordinate 26,279 downwards.
TACGACGATCCGGTTGACGTAGTGTTTGTTGATTACTTTCAATATTTGAAACTCAATAACTCAATTAATAGATATGAAGCTGCATCGGAAGCGGCAAGGGAGTTTAAAGCTATTGCAAAGCGCCAAAACGTGCATGTGGTTGTACTAACGCAGGTCAACCGTGCGACAGGAGGCGGCGGCAGCGGCAAAATGACCATGGAAAGCGCGAAGGAAACAGGGGCGATTGAAGAAAGTTCGGACTATCTGCTTGGTCTTTACCGTCCTGCTTCCGATCCACACTTACAAGAAGACGAAGCCCAAGCAGTACAGCACGATATGTATTGCCAAGTGCTCAAAAACCGCTGGGGAGCTACCGGAGAAATCCCGCTTTACTTTGACTTCTTTACCAAGCGCATCAAAAACATGTAAGGGGTGGTTCCATGAGCAAGCACGAAGTCTGCGCCGAACTGCATTTAAGTCAAGGGCGTGCAACATACGACGCCCTGCGGCTTGACTTTGACAGGTGGACGATAGCGAAAGGAATAGAGCAGTATGCGAAGGAAAAACGCCACATCGAAGCGGTAAAGGAGGAACACAATGCTAGGTAAAACGGAGATGGCAAAACAAAAAGATTATTTGGAATCAGAAGTTGAGCGTTTGGAAAGAGAAAAACAAACTGCACAAAATCGGAGCGACAGGTTAGAAAGGCGACTAGAGGAGCTTAAAAGAGATGTGAAAAACAAAGAATCTACAATTCACATTGCGATTAGGTACTTCGAGCAAAAAGATAAAGAAACGGAAGCCGCCCATCGCCGCAACCGTCAGCTTGAAGAAGAGCGAGATACTTTGCTAGAGCAGGACGATCGGCAACGCAAAGAGCTTGTAAAGCTTGCATATCAGATCGGGAAGCAGCAAGAAAAGATTTGGGAGTTAGAAAAGCAAGCAGATCCTTCTCCCATCGAAACGGAGCAACACAAGGCTAATGTACAAGGGGAGTTAAACCGCAAACAACTGGAGGGATAACGTGCTACGACCAGCGCCTAAGCCAAAACACAGGAAAAAGGCGAGTAAAAAGCACCGCGGGGATTTTCCGAAAAGCGTAAGAGACGAGATATACCAACATTACAATTACCAATGCTACTTGTGCATGTCGCCTGCCACGGAGATACACCACGTACACCTTAGATCAAGAAGTGGCCGCGGCGTATTTGAGAATGGCTGCCCGCTTTGCACAACATGCCACCAGAAGGCGCACCACAAGCCGGAGGTATTGCGAGCAATCAAAGAGGACTATGTGCGGCGCTACGGTGCGGATCACTTTAAGGATGAACGTGACAAGCTGGAAGAAGCGGAGTGGGAGTACGCGAAAAAACTAGCGGAGGAGCGATAAAATGCGGTCTGAACTAGATAATAGAATCGCAGGTACAGGCATGATCGAGCCGACTTACAACGATGCAGAGGATGAATTGAACAGGGTTAGCGGTAAGGTGCACGTAAACTTAGAGCATGACAGTTTGGTGTTCGATAAGCGCGATGATAAGCGGTGGCACGAATTAAACGGAAAGGTCAAGACTTACTTTATTGATCCAACGAGTATTTAGGCACACAAATCACCATTTTAAATATACGTCAACTAAATGCGAACAAGGAAGGGGAACAATTATGGAGCAGGAAATCAGAGAAAACGGCAAGCTGATCGGGAAGGTTTTCAGCGCAGGTAACAAGGTGTTTTGGAAGGATTTAAGGCACGGCACAGAAGGATTTGAACACAGCTTTAGCACGGCCATGAAGCAGATTAAACGAAAGGCGGTTTTATAATGATTAACAACATTACGCTGGTAGGTCGCTTAACAAGGGATGCAGAGCTTAGGTTCACAGCCAACGGTGTGGGGGTTGCAAACTTTGGAATTGCAGTGAATCGGCCGTTTAAAAATCAGCAGGGAGAAAACGAAGTCGACTTCTTCAACTGCGTAGCGTGGCGCAAGTTAGCGGAAAACGTAGCGCAGTACGTTGGAAAAGGAAGCCAAGTGGCAATTGTCGGCAGGCTGCAGTCACGGCGCTACGAGAATAAAGAGGGGCAGAATGTTACGGCAATCGAGGTTGTAGCGGAGAATGTGCAGTTTTTAGATACAAAAGGCGGTCAGAAGAGTGAGGCGGAGCAGGATGACGATCCGCTGAAGAATAACGGCAATCCGATTGATATAGGGACGGACGACTTGCCGTTCTAAGAGGTGATCGAATGGACAAACAAAGACGGTTGATACTAAGCATTGCGCGTAAAACCTGCGTGAAAGAGCTTGAGAAGTCGCAAAAGAAGGTGCAGAAGGCTTCGGACAAGCTGGCTGGCATGAGTGTAGAGGACACGACGCAAAGAGCAAGGGCGAATCAACGCATCAAGCTAGATACAGAGTGCGAAGAAAGAGACAGGTGGCAGGGTCGGATAGATGAGATTGATATGTGGGTGGGTGAGTAAGGAGCAATGCAGTTGGCGCGGTGTTGCCGTGCTGACTGCGCCAATAACAAGGAGGGGTTGCATGATTATTGAGCAGGCAAAGGAAAAGTTGAAGCAACGTGCTAACGGAGAGACTTACGATGCAGTCAGTGCTGCAATATACATCCTTGAAGAACAGCAGGAAAAAGGTTTAGAAAAGTACGGTGTCAGCGCAGATGATGCTGATTTAAGTAAAGCAGAGTGGGCAAGGCATCTTGCAGAGGAAATGGCGGACGGATTGATTTACGTCGAGGCGTTAAAAGAAGCCAATGAAGATGAATCACTGGATGATTTATTTAATAATTGGAGTGCGGGTTTAGCCAGTTTTGTAATCGGAGCTGCTTACTTCTGGGAGGTGTACAGCGATGAGCAAGATTAAGCCACGCCACATCGCAGAAGCCGAGCGCAACGGTATCAAGTACAGAACACTAGAAAAGCGCGTCTATGACATGAAGATGCCGCCAGACGAAGCTTGCACCATGCCGCTGATGCGTGAATCGGCCAATTGGGATAGATGGAAAGACGTAGCGGTGGTCAATTACACGACATACGCACAGCGCGTGTACGCAGGTTGGCGCGAGGAAGATGCAGCTTTAACCGATTATCTGCACAAGCCGAGCGGGTGGGATGAGGTTAAGAGCAAAGCTGCAGTAGGATACCAGACATTTTACAACAGACTGCGGAGCGGCTGGAGTGTCGAGGACGCGGCGTTTAAGCAGAAGGTACGGAAAAAGAAAGAGGAGCAATTGCAATGAAGCGCTACATTTACATTACGCCAGAAGACTTTGAGGAAGCGGAGAGGAACGGCGTTAAGTACACCACATTAAGGCAGCGCGTGTATCAGTACGGCTGGGATATAGACAGAGCAGTAAGCACACCACCACGGAAAATGAGGAGCCGCAAAGATCAGATCGAGAGGGCGGAAGCAAACGGAATATCGAAACTCACTTTTGATTCACGCATTTACCGTGGATGGGATGAAGAAACGGCCGCAACTAAGCTGCTGATAGATGACGAGGAAATGCGAGAAGTCTCGAGGGAAGCTAACCGGAAATTCAGCGACGACATTTACGTTAAGTGCCAAGAAAATGGTGTAAGCCCTTATTTATTGAGCAAGCGCGTTCGGTTAGGGTGGTCAAAGGAAAAGGCTGCAACGACCACACCGGAAGAAGGCAGGGCGCAAGGGCGAGAGAAGTTAAGGCGCAATAACAGGAGGATCAAGGTATGAAACGCTATGAGAAAGGCGATCCGTACCGACCGCGCACGATTGTAGAAAAAAGCAAGAAGGGTGTACCTACAGTGTTGCGGATCAAGGGACAACGTTACGTGCTTGAGCAGGGCGACAGTAAACGAGGCGTACAAAATCGGAAGGGGCGTAAGCGATGAATTTACAAGCTATGTTTGATAAGCAGAGGGAGTTAGACGAGAAGATTGTGCATGAGAAAGGGTTGCAGGATGAGTCGTTGTTTGAGAAGAAAGTGCTGGCTTTACAGGTTGAATTAGGTGAGCTGGCAAACGAGTGGCGCGGGTTTAAGTTTTGGAGCGGGAACTCAAAACCAAGAAATTACGTTGAAAGCAGTTGTAGCGAAGAAAACGCCGAGTTTTATTACTGTGTGAAATGCAAAGGTAATTTTGATATAGATCATGAGCTGGAATGTGACGGTAATGTTCACCCAATGAAAAGAAGAAACCCAATCCTTGAAGAATACGTTGACTGCCTACACTTCATCTTATCCCTTGGTTTAGAAATTGACGAGACAGTATCTTATGTAAGCTCCGATATGGCAAAAAACTATCAGTGTCAATCGCCTAGCGAACAATTTAATTTAGTTTATAAATACATTAGTACATTTACTTCTAATCGCAATGAGTTTTGGTATGTAGCGTTGTTGCGCGTATTTTTTTCGCTGGGTATGACCTTAGGATTCTGTCCAACTGAAATACGAGAAGCTTACTGGGAGAAAAACAAAGTCAACCACGAGCGCCAAGCCACCGGATACTAGATGACAACGAAGAAATGGGCAAAAGCCCTGCAGGAACAAAGAGAGAAGCTGCACGGAAAAGAGGAAACGGAAAATGTGCCAGCCGGGCGGTGTGCGTGTGGCGCTGCCCGGTTCACGCACAAGATAGATAGCAGACGGTTAATAAGAGTGTGCAAGGCTTGCGGTGATGAGAAGACATTTTAGGAGGAATCGCATGTTTAAAAAATTATGGGTTTTGGCTTTGGTTTCGATGGCTTTTTTGACAATGGTCTTTGGCTCGATAGGTTGGATTGTGGGTTTCTTGGTTGATTTGGCGACAGAGGGTTCGGTTGATACGACTGTTTTTGTTGTTGTGGGTGGGGTGATCGGATTCTTGTTGGGATCTGGACACTTGGTTATGGCATTGGTTATGCGCAAGCAAGAGAAAGATATTTGGGAGCAGTGGTAAAGAATGGGCAAAGCCAGCAAAGAAAAAGGGAGTCGCAGAGAATTGGAGTTTGCAAAGCTGATGGGCGGCACAAAGACACCGTTAAGCGGTGCGGTCGGCGGTGAGTACAGCAACGATGTGAAAGCGTTGGGGCTGGAGTGGGAGGTCAAAGCGCGGAAGGAAGGCTGGAAGACGCTTTATGATTTGCTGGAAGATGAGAGGGAGCAACCGGATGCGCTGGCGTTGAAGGCTGATCGGAAGGATTGGCTCGTTGTCATGAAGGCAAGCGACTTTAAGCGACTGATGGAGGGGCGGAGTAATGAATAAAGAGCAGATCGAATGGCAGCGCAAAGTCATAAAGGAGGAATACTGTGGAGGCGACCGAGTTAGCGAAGGAAATGTACAGCATCAGTCAGCGCATAGACAAGGCGTCAAAAGAGGTATTCCGGCTAAGCAAAGAAAGAGCGGAAAGCGAGCGGGCGTATAGAGAGGCACTGTACAAAGAGATTACCAAACTACGACATGACGGCGTACAGGCTACCTTGATACCGGATATTGCCAGAGGCACGGTAGCAGATTTGAAGTTTGAGCGGGATGCGGCGCTAGAGATGCACCGCTCCGCGCTGGCTTCATTGGAGAGCATACAGACACAAGCTAGTTTATTACAGTCAATCAATCGGTATGCGGATGATATGCCGGGGAGGGGTTAGATGCTGGGCGAGTTATACAAGCGTGGCGGCAGGGTGTACGAGGTGACGAAGGATGAAGGCATGTGGGTGGTGCTTGAGGACATTGACGGCGTAGACACGGAAACAGCGATACCGGATTCGATCGGCGAGTTAGAAGGCTTTGAAAGGGTGGATTGAATGAATAGAAATGACATCGAGCAGGCGTTGCGTGATTATTACTGGATGCCGAGTGAAGTTGCTAGGTTAGAGCAGACGCTTGAAGAAGTTGACACCAACCTAACAGGTCAATATGGTATCGAATCCACAATGCCAAAGCCACAGGGCGCAAACAAGGATAAGATCGGCAAGGAAGTGGCAGGCAAGCGTGACAAGAGGCACAGGCAGTTGGATAAATTAAAGCGCAAGATTACGTTTGTGGAGAACGGCGTGAACCTCATCGAGAATGATTTAGAGCGCACAATCATGTTCTGCATGATGGATGGCATGAGCCAAGTTGCCATAGCGCAGCATTTACGTATCAGCGAGGGCAAGGTAAACAGCATCAAAGAGCGCATCATCACGGTGTTGAAGGAGAATGAGGGAAATGAGCGTTTTGAACGTTTTGAAGAAAAATGCGAGGTGTGATAGCGGTGTTATACAATGAATGCAGAGGTATTGGTACACCTCACATGGATTCCTCCTTTGCCCCGCCCAGCGGGGTTACATAGCTCGGCGCTCACATACGTGGGCGCTTTTTAGGAGGGTAGCGATGAAGATTAAACCGGAATGGTGTCTGCGCTGCGTGTATGGTAAGCGTGTGAATGATAAGAAAATCCTGTGCGTGTATGGCGCGGGGTGCGTATATGTGAAGAATTTAAATAAAAGTTAAAAAGTTGAAGGTATTTTTCAAGTTTTTGGCGAATTGTGGCGGTAAGGAGGGATTGGAATGGAATTTAGCAAGAAAGACCGTCTTTTTTTAAAGAATCAGTATGAAATTTTGTCTCGGTTAGATGGCGAAAACTCGTCTAATTATCAAGAAAAAATTGAAATTCTCGAGCAAGGGTACGAGGTTCACTATGAGGAGTACTTTGATCTAGAAGACGATTTTCCTGAAGAAAGTAGCCGTTTGGTGATTGACACTTTAGACTTGTACAGCGTGCTCAAAAGTTCATATGATTCATTGACGGAAACGAATTTGAGTGAGAGAGATATTAATTTCCTTGGTTTTGATGGTAACCACGAAACCGAACACATGGTTTATACTAAGTTTTTTGTTGAAACACTGGGTAGGTTTACAGAGTTGCAGTCTGAAGATAGATTCAGAGGATACAACAGCCATATGCCAATGGTTAGCTCTTATTATAATATGGTGAACAAGTGGAAGGATGAGCTAAAACAAAAGAGAGACTTGAGTGAAGATGAAATAAAAATGATATTATCCGCGAGGTAAAGTTCAGAGCGCCCTATTACAGGGTGCTTTTTTATTGGAGGTAGGTGCTATGTGACATGAGTGATCTGACAGCAAAGCAAGAAAAGTTTGTGCAGGGGTTAGTTAGTGGGCTTAGTCAAAGAGAAGCTTACAAGCAGGCGGGTTACTCCACTAATATGTCTGCTGAAAGAATGGATACAGCCGCAAACAAAGTGTTGAAGAACGCAAAGGTTTCTACAAGGTACGAGGAACTGATGCAGGAACACCGCCAGAAAGCCCTGTGGACGCGCGAGGAAGCCGTCAATGATCTCATATGGCTCAAGGATCAGTCGAAGTACAGTATCGAAGCAGCAGGCGTACGGCAGGCAAACAGCAACGCTATGCTGAACGCGATCAAGGAGCTTAATGCCATCGAAGGCCTTTACGAGCGAGAGGAAGAAGGCGGCGAGCGTGTGCTGATCGTCCAGGATAAAGAAGCGATGCGAAAGGCGATGCAGGATGAAGACAGTTGACATCATGGACATGGTTAACCCTAACTTCTACTCGTTTTGGCTGACAGACAAACCTGCTGCCATCCTAAGCGGCGGGCGCTCATCCATGAAGTCATCTGTGATATCGCTCAAGCTGGTGACTGACTTCTTAGACGATGAGCAGGGCAACGTTGTTTGTCTGCGGAAGGTCGGAAAGTATTTATCCGGTTCGGTGTACGAGCAGATCAAGTGGGCAATTTACATGCTGGGTGTTGAAAGTGAATTTAGGTTTGGTAAGTCGCCGCTCATTATCGAGCACAGGCGCACAGGCACAGCCTTCTACTTCTACGGTGTGGACGATCCGCTCAAACTCAAGTCAGCTAAAATTGCGGTGGGCTATGTTATGGCGCTTTGGTTTGAGGAGCTGGCGGAGTTTGCAGGTATTGAAGATATCGACACGGTGGAGGATACATTTATCCGTGAGGATTTAGGCGATAAGCAGGTTAAGGTGTATTACTCCTACAACCCGCCGCGCAATCCGTATGAGTGGGTGAATGAATGGCGTGATGGCAAGCACAATGATGATGACTTCTTTCTGCACCACAGTACGTACTTGGAGGATAAGAAAGGTTTCCTCTCCAATCAGCTGATACGCAAGATTGATAAGTACAAAGCCAACGACCACGACTACTGGCGGTGGATGTACAAAGGTGAGGTTATCGGATTAGGTGACATGGTGTACAACATGGCGCACTTCCGCTGGATTGACGAGGTGCCAGCCAATGATGACATTATGCTGATTGATGTAGCCATCGACACCGGACACCAAGTGTCAGCCACCACGTTTCTCGGTCTGGGGTTGACGAAGCGGCTTAACGTGATCCTGTTGGACACTTACTACTACTCACCTGAGCACAAGCAGGAGAAGAAAGCGCCGAGCGACTTTGCGGCGGATTTAGCAGCATTTGAGGAGCGGTTGAGGCAGACGTACAACCGCAATGTAGACAACCGCACGATTGATTCAGCTGAGGGCGGTATGCGTAACCAGTATTTTAAAGATTACGGCGTAAGGTTGCACCCAGTCGCCAAGAAGAAAAAAGTAACGATGATTGAAAACGTACAAGACCTGCTGGCGCAAGGTCGTTTTTTTATGCTTAATAACGACAACAACCAAGTATTTTACGAGGAGCACAAGCGCTATCAGTGGGATGCAGACACGCTGTTGAGCGATGATCCGAAAGTGGTTAAGCGCGATGACCACACGGCCGACGCGTTCCAATACTTCGTGCAAGACAACTTGCAGAAGATTCAGCTCAAGTTGTAAGGGGGGGTGACAGGGTGTTTAAGGCGATGGTCAGCAAGATAAAGGAGGTGATGTACCGGATGGGGCTAATACGCGGCGTTAAGGATGTAACGCAGAAGAAAGACATTGCGGCGTCAGACGAGCACTATCAGCTGATTGATAAATGGTTTGCTTTGTACCGCGGTTATTACAGCGCGTGGCACGATTTAAGATACCACACAGTCGATGGGCCGAAGAAGCGGCGTATGAATACGCTCGGTATGCCTAAGCACATTGCCGCGGAGATGGCGCAGCTTGTTTTTAACGAGAAGTGCGTTGTTAACGTGTCGCATGAGGGAATGAGAGACAACGTGCACGAGGTGCTCAAACGCAACCGATTCCATAAGCAGTTTCAGCGCTACCTTGAATACAGCTTTGCGCTAGGTGGCATGGCGGTTAAGGTGTATGCAGATGAACACGGCGTACGGCTTGGCTATGTTACGGCAGATTGCTTTATTCCTGTATCCACGACGGCGCATGAAGTGCGTGAGGGTGTGTTTGTCAACGAAACGCGCAAAGGCGATAAGTATTACACGCTGCTTGAATGGCATACGTGGGAAGACAGCACTTACGTTGTTACGAATGAGTTGTACGAGTCGGACACAAAAAACGAGCTGGGGATCAAGATCAGCCTTGCCACACTCTATCCCGCACTAGAGGAAAGGGTGACGATCGAAGGGTTGAAGCGTCCGCTGTTTGTCTATATCAAGCCAAACACGGCAAACAACTTCGACACGCAGAGCCCGTTGGGCGTTTCTATTTACGCCAATGCTTTGGACACCATTAAGGCGTTAGATGTTGCTTTCGACAGCTTCGAGCGTGAATTCCGCCTCGGTAAGAAGCGGATTATGGTGCCGCAAACGGCTGTTAAGGCTGTGCCAGACCCACAAAGCGGGCAGATGAAGCGCTATTTTGACGACAACGACGAGGTATTCCAAGCGTTTAACTTCGACCAAGACAGCTCTAATATCGAAGACATAAGTGTGGAAATCCGCGTTGAAGAGCACGTTTCAGCCATCAAAGCCCTGCTTGACACACTGGCCATGCAGACAGGATTCAGCGCAGGTACATTCACCTTCGACATGCAGGGTGTTAAGACAGCTACCGAGGTTGTAAGCGAGAACAGCAAGACTTTCCGCACCAAGCGGAGCCACGAGACAATCATTGAAGAGGCGCTGATTGAATTGGTGCAGTCGATTGGCGAGGTTGCGGAGCTGTACGGCTTCTTCTCGGCGCCGGCTGACTATGAAGTAACGATTGACTTTGATGATTCCGTGGCGGAAGACCGGGATGCTGACGCAGAGTATTATTTAAAGCTGCGTAACGCCGGCATAACAAGCAAGAAGTACACGATGATGCGTGTGCTTGATGTAACTGAAGAGCAAGCGGACGAGATGCTGCAGGAGATACAGCAGGAGCAGGCGACACAGACGCCGGACATTGATGATATGTACGGTGATGGCGATGATTGAACGTGAACGTTTGGAACAGCTGTCACAACCGCTTATACAGGTGTACAACGTGCTACAGACAAGTATGATAGAAAACATGGCGAAAGAGCTCGGCAAAGACAACGACCTGCTGCAGTCTGACCCTTCACGCTGGGAGGCGCGGCAGCTTAATAAACTGAACGCGATCAAAGAGCGTAACGCGGATGAGCTAGCACGGCTGACCGGCGGTAACAGGGATGCAATACAGGAAGCTTTGGACAAGGCTAGCAAAGAAGGCGTTGAGCCGAACGAGGAAGCGCTTAGAAAGGCGCTTGAGGATGGCAAAGACCTAAGCGAGCCGGTGCCGTTGGCAGAAGATGAGGCGGTGCAGGAGATACTTGACGGCTATCAAGCGCAGGCGAACGATACACTGCGTAGTGTAAACAACACGCTCCTTGACCAGTCAGAGGAAACGTACCGCAACATGCTTACGCGCGCGTCCGCGGATGTGCGTGCAGGTGTGAAGTCGCCGGAGCAGGCGCTTCGTGACACAGTGAGGGAGTGGAGCCACAAAGGTATGCCTGCTTTGATCCGGTCAGATGGCGCTGAAATGTCGCCGGAAGGCTATGTACGCACGGTTATGCGCACCATGTCTAACCGCGTGACCAATGATATTCAAGAAAAGCGCTTCGACGAATGGGGCGTGGACTTGGTTGAGGTCAGCAGTCACGTTGGCGCGCGCCCTAAGTGCGAGCCTCATCAAGGTAAGGTGTACAGCCGTGGTGGTGATAGCGACAACTACCCGCCGTTATCCAGTACGTCTATGGGCGAGAAGGACGGTCTTTTCGGTATTAACTGCCGACACGTTAAGTATCCGTACTTCCCCGGTCAATCTAAGCAGCAGAATGAGCCGGTTAACAAGACGGAGAACGACCGCGCGTATAAGAACAGTCAGAAGCAGCGAAACATTGAACGCAAGATACGCCAAGCCAAAAGTGAGAAGCGCACGATGGAGGCTTTGGGCGATGAGGAAGGCGTGAAGCAGGCTAACGAACGCATGCGCCTGCAACAGTCGAACATGAGGAAGTTTGCAGACGACACAGGGCGCACACGGCGCCGTGAACGTGAGCAGATACATTAAGCCTTGCACAGACCAGTGCAGGGCTTTTTACGTAGCCATGCGTTAAATGGCTATCCTTCGTGCTCATAACACGTAAAACCAATGTAAGGAGAGATAGCATGAAACGAGAGTTTTTGAAAGAGCTTGGACTTGAGAATGAGGCAATTGAAAAGATCATGGAGGAGCACGGCAAAACAGTTAACTCGATCAAAGAGGAGGCTGGCAACGCCGAGGAGCTTCAACAGCAGTTAGACGAGTACAAGCAGGCGATGGATGACCGTGATAAGCAGTTGAAAGAGCTCAACAAGCAGGCAGAAGGCAACGAAGAGCTGCAGAACAAGATCAAGGAGTTGCAGGATCAGAACGAGCAGACCAAGCAGGAGTACGAACAACAGTTACAGCAGACGAAGTTTGACCACGCGCTTGAAAAGTCGCTTACTGAGGCAGAAGCGAAGAATCCGAAAGCGGTCAAGGCACTTTTAGACATGGACACAATCAAGCAGGACGGCGATGTGCTCAAAGGCTTAGACGATCAGCTAAGCAAAATTCGCGAGAGCGATCCGTACTTGTTTGCGGAGCAGCAGGATCAGCCAAAGCCACAGTTTGGACAAGACACGAATGTAAAAGCAGGAGAAAGCGCACAAGACAGTTGGTTGGAAGCCTTTAAGCCAGCTGACTAAAATTTGAGGAGGATGTATTATGCCAGAACCAATTAACTATGCAGAGCTTTATCTACAGGGGTTGCAACAACGGTTTGCGCGGTCGCTACGGTTTAACGCGCTGTACAACACCCCAAACAACCAACAGATTCAATGGAGTGGCGCAAAGACGGTAAACATTCCGAGAATCGATGTAACCGGTATGGTGGACGTTACCCGTGACGAAATCGGTTCATTCACTCGCCAAGTCGAAAATGATTTTGAACCGAAAGTGCTTGAGCACGACCGGGAATTTCGCACACTCATTGATCCGCAGGATGTGGATGAGTCGAACATGGCTGTGACCATCGCTAACATTACGCGGGTTTTTAACGACGAACAGAAGATTCCGGAAATGGATAAGTACATGGCTTCTAAGCTATACGCTGAATTCCAAGATTACGGCGGCGAGCCGGACGAAACGGAAGTCACAGAATCGAACGCGCTTGAGTTGTTTGATGAGTATATGCAACAGATGGATGATGACGAGGTGCCAGAGGAAGGCCGCATCCTCTATGTAACTCCAGCGTACTACAAGACACTTAAACGTGCTGAGGAGCTTTCCCGCTACATCCGTGTGGATGAAAACAGCGGCAGTGTAAACCGCGGTATGCGGAGCTTGGATGAAGTGCAGATTGTGCGTGTTCCGCCTAGCCGCATGAAGACGGTATATGACTTCTCGCGTGGTGCAGAAGCTGATGCGAGCGCTGTACAGATCAACATGATCCTTGTACATCCGCAGTCTATTATCAGCCCGATGAAGTACGAGTTTGTCAGCCTCGATGAACCGGCTGCACACACTGGTGGCAAGTATTTGTATTACGAGCGTAGTTACTGGGATGTGTTTGCTATCGAGCGTAAGGTGCCTGGGATCAAATTTAACGTAGACGCGGAACCGGCAGAGTAAGGAGGGGCTAAGGCCTCTCCTCTATATTAAGGAGGTATAACATGCCAAAAATGCGACGTGGCAACCGTATTGTGAATGTATCTGACCAAGGGAAAAACAGCTATTTGAAGAGTGGCTATGACGAGATTGACAGCAACGGCAAGGTGATTACGCAGGCGACTGGTGGTAAGTCGGTATCAATTGCGGAGTATAACAAGGTTAAATCCAAGGTGGATAAGCTGGAAGAGCAGAATGCAGAGCTTCAGAAGGAAAACAAATCGCTCAAGGCGGAGAACACTAAGTTGAAAAAAGGTGATTAGATGGGTTACATCGACACCGCATATTACAACGACGAGTACAAAGGCGTTGATGCAGGCGATGATTTAGAGCGCTACATTGAGCGTGCTTCAGAGCTGATTGACGAGGTTACAAACTACGTGTTAAACAATCGTGAGTTTGAGGAGTTTGCTTCATTCATCCAAAAGCAGGTTAAGAAGGCGACGGCGGCGCAGGTGGAATTTTACGTAGTAAACGGAGGACCTGAGCAGTTAGACGCTGGCGAAGATTACTCCAACTTTGCTATCGGGTCGTTTCAATATTCCAAAGGCGGAGCGGCAGAAAACGAGCAGGCGGCGCGTGTAAGCCCGAAAGTTTTCTCCCTTTTAGCGCCGACAGGCATGTTGTACCAAGGGGTGATTAACGGTGGTTAAACCGATTCCTAAGAACTTGCTGATCCACACTGTTACGCACGAACCTTACGAGGAAGGCGGGGGATGGGATGAACCGGAATCCAGCGAACCTGTTACGATTGAACGCGTACTTGTACAGCCTGCATCCGCCTTGAGGCGTAATAGCAATGCGGATCGTATTGAAGCCGAGAATGTACTGTTTGTTGATCGCGCGAATTCCAGTGCTTTCCCCGACATCAAGGCCAAGGACACGGTTAAGTTTGATGGTAAAAGCCACGAGGTGCACAAAGTCAACAAACAATATGCCTTCGGCCCAAAGCCGCACCATATAGAAGTGGAGTTGGTATAAATGCGAGTGAGCGTTGATATGCAAGGAGCGCACAGAAAGTTGCAAAGTGCCTTGTCTGGCGGGCAGGAAGTGCTGGACAGTGAGGTTATAAAAGCAAGCAATCAATACGTGCCGATGGATCAAGGCTATTTGCGTGACAGCGCATTGCAAAATTCACAGATCGGCAGTGGCGTTATCGTTTGGTCAACACCTTACGCCGCGCGGCTGTACTACAATCCGCACTACAACTTCAGCGGTGACAGCAACCCTAACGCGCAGGGTTTGTGGTTTGAAGCAGCGCGTGCAGCTAACTTCAACCACTGGCTGAGTATCCTCAAAAGCCACGTTGGGCGGCAGATGTAATGGATTTTTTGCTGCAGGCTAAAAGGTATATCGAAGAAAACGCAGACTTGTTCGTTGACCTACTCAGCGTGGGTCAGCAGGGGGATGGCGATGATATCGCTATTAGACCAACGCCCGGCAATATCGAGGGGCGTTACGCCGATCGGGGAAAGGTTATGCGGTTCCAGTTTCAAATTTTGGTCAATCATAAGCTGAACCGTACGTCTTATGAGACGATTCTGGACATCGCAAACACATTAGATGGTTTAAGAAACGGAGCGATCACAAGCAGTGATGGCTCTTTTTATATGGTCAAATGCGAGTTGTATAACACACCGCAATTCGTGGAGCGAACAAGCGACGGTGACTTACACACCGCCTTGTTTGAAGCGGAATTACTAATCGAGGAGGATTAACATGCAGGACGAAGGATTGTTGGTGCAGTCAAAGCACAAATTCGAAATTGATGTTACACCGGGCGAGGAAGAAGAGACTTATGAACGGTTGGCGAAGGGTTTTAACAGCCTTGACCCTGAGTTAAACGAAGAAAACGATCAAACACAGTATTTTGATGGTGACGGTTACGCCTCTACCACGGTGATGGGGGCGCAGATGACGCTGTCATTCAGTGGGCACCGCTATTACGGCGACGCTGCGCAGGATTTTATCTTTGAGAAGTGGTTGGAGATTGGTAAGGGGCGTGAGACCACCTTCAAGTGGACGCTGCCAAACGGTGTTGTGCTTGAAGGCCCGGTGACTATCGCAGAGATTTCCGGCCCCGGCGGCGACGCGAACGAGAAAGGAGAAATTGAAGTTGCTATCCACTTTAACGGTAAGCCGGAAGTTACAGAAGAAGGCGAAGAAGAATAACGGAGGGCTTCGGCCCTCTTTAATTTAAAGGAGGTATTGCATGGCACGCATTACAGTACAGCTGGAACAGCCATTTGATGAATTTGAAATCGGCGATAACGTATATAAGGTTTATTACGACGATGAATCGTTGAAAAAGTACGAGCAACAACTAAACAGCTTCCATGATGAGGTAACGGCTAAGAAGAATGTGGACGACATGACAGCAGCAGAAAAAGAGCAACTTGAAGAAAAACGGTGGACGGCAGTCAAGCGTGTGCTTGAATTGTTTTTTGGTGAAGGTACATTTGATGCAATTTACAGCGCTTCCGGCAAGTCGATGATTCAGATGATGAATGTGGTCAACGCGCTTACAAGTTGGGTGCAGGATCGAATGCAGGTTAGCGACAAACGAGACTATTACACAAAGACGTGAGTGTAAATGAAGCTTACAGACCGATTTGATGACGCGCTGGTTGTCGGTGGTAGGGAGTTAAAGCTTAACCTTGCTTACGACCAAGTCTTGCGCGCCATGGAGCTGTGGCAGGACACCACTTTCACAGAGGCTGAGAAGGTCAACACGTTTGTTGAGATGTTTGTGGTTAACAAAGAAGAACTAGCCGGGCTTGATATCCAAGCGAAAGTGGCCATCGTAGAAAGCATTTATAAACATTATATCTTAGACACTTCGCAGTTGAGCGATGAAGGCGAGATTGAACGGCCGCAGCGCTCAAACATTGAAAAAGCTCCATACGATTTAGAGAAGGACGCAGAGTACATCTTTGCGTCTTTTTTGTATGACTACAACATCGACCTTTTCGACGTGCAAGGAAAATTGCACTGGCAAAAATTTAAGTCGCTCCTCACCAATTTGAGCGACGAATCAAAGTTTAAGCAAGTGGTTGGAATACGCCAGCAGAAGATACCAAAGCCGAGCAAGCACAACAAAGAAGAGCGTGACAGGATCATGAAGCTCAAGCGCATTTACCGTTTAGAAGGTGAAGACAGCGTGGAAGATATCGACGCTAAAGCAGACCACCTAGCGGCGATGTTAGCGCCGCGCAAAGGAGGTGGACAAGATGGCTGACGGACGGATAACAATTGAATCTATATTTGATGGTAGTGAAGCGGAGCAGGGTTTGCAGGAGCTAGAAGGTGCGGTTGAGCAAACGGCATCATCTGCAAAAGATGCTGGTGTGGCATTATCAAAGCTTGTGACGGGCCCGATTGTGGCAGGAACAGGTACAATTGCGGCTTTGGTAACTTCAACAGCAAACTATGCTGACAGCGTACTTGACCTTTCGGTTGCTACAGGACACAGCACTGATGCTATACAAGAATGGCAGGCAGTCGCTGACCGAGCAGGGGTTAACACCGACGCAGTAACAAACGCTTCACAACGCCTCACTCGTCAAATGCCACAGATGGAATCCGAAACAAACGCGGGCAGACAGGCTTTGGATGAACTTAATATATCATATGATGAGCTAGAAAACATGAACGCGGATGAACAAATGGAAACGGTCATGGACGCGCTGAGAGGCGTTGAAGATGACACTATGAGGGCGCAACTCGGTAACGACCTCTTGCGTGGCTCATACGAGGAATTGGCTCCCATACTAGCTATGAGCGAGGAAGAGTTTGAAAATGTAAGGGAGCAGGCACACGAGAGCGGCCGCGTGCTATCCGGCGAAGCTTTGGAGAACCTTAACAGCTTCCGTGAGGCGTTGGACGAGCTTTGGACGGAGATTAAAGGTGTAGGTAATATCATTGCGGAAGAAATGGTTCCTGTTTTGGAAGGGAGCTTAATTCCGGCGATTGAAAACACTGTTATTCCAGCCTTGCGCGGCATGAGTGAGGCGGCAGCTGGCGTGATACAGTGGTTTGACGGTCTAAGTCCGCAGACACAAGCTGTTATTACAGGCATTACTGCACTCGCGGCCGCAATCGGGCCTTTGCTTGTTGCGTTCGGAGCCGCAACCGCTGCCGTTGGCGCTATGATACCTGCGCTTGGATCACTAGTTGCAGCCTTTAAGACATTTGCCGGCCCGGTTGCTATTGTGGTGGCGGCTGTCGCTGGCATAACCGCTGCCTTTGTCACAGCTTATCAAACATCAGAAGAATTCCGATCAATCGTGCATGGGGTCTTAGACCAAGTGCGCGATATTTTTATGTCTGTTGTTAGTGCAATACGAAGCTTTTGGGAGGAAAACGGCGAAGCGATACTTGAGCGCGGGCGCTCGATATTTGAAAACATCTTAGAGGTTGTAACATCCGTGATGACAGGGGTTATGGAAACGGTTAGTAACATGCTGACTAGGTTGGTTGAGCTTTGGAATGAGTACGGCCCAGGCATCGTAGAGCTTGTAAGCAACCTCATGTCCAACATCCGTGACGCTTTCACAAACCTCGTTGAATCAGTCGGCCCAATTTGGGAATCACTGATGAGCTTGTGGGAGAGCGCAAGACCTCTTTTAGAGGCACTGGCAAATGTTGTCGGCGGTATCTTGGTCACTTCTTTCGGTATAGCGATCAGCATATTTAACGGTGTTGTATCAGCACTCGGGCCATTAATTAATGCGATTATTGATTTGACCGACTTTGTGGTCAGTATGGTAACGGCTGTAGGTTATGCGATTGAAGGTGACTTTTCAGCAGCAATGGACGCTTTTCAAAATATGAACGAAGCTGCTAAAAGCTTCTTTGAAAACATTTGGGAAGCAGTTGTTGGGTTGGTCGAAGGTTTTGTAAGCACAATTGTGGATTTCTTCGTTGATTTGTACAACACGGTGGTTGGCAACTCGATCATACCCGACATGGTTAACGCCATCATCGACTGGTTTGAAGACTTGATATCAACCGTGACAGATACTGTATCAAACCTTGTATCAGCGGTTGTAGACTTCTTTGTTGATTTGTACAACCAAGCGGTCGATAACTTTAACTCGATGTACAGCGCTATAAGCGATGTTGTGAGCAATATATTCAACTTCGTAACCGATACATGGAGCAACATTCTAAGCACTGTACTAGAGGTTCTTAGCCAGCTTGTAAGCAATACGCAAGAACGTTGGAACAGCATATTAACCACCATCACCGAGATTGTTAACAATGTACTTTCAACAATCAGCGACGTGTTTAATAACATTCTAAGCACAATTAGTGACATCTTTTCTAATGTCGTAACCACCACACAGGAGCGTTGGGACAGCATATTATCTACTGTTAGCGAGATAGCTTCAAGCATTTTGTCCAGCGTACAAGAAAACTTTGACAGCGTAGTTACCGCTGTGTCCGAGGCTTTTTCAGAAGTGGTTAGCAGTGTGACAGGTGGAATGGAGGAAGCCTTAGGTGCGGTTACTGATGTAGCAGGCGACTTCTTGGAAGCAGGTAAAAGCATTGTGTCGAACATCGCAGAAGGCATTTCTGGGGCAATCGGAGATGTAACTGATGCTATTGGTGGTGTGATGGACGCAGCGCGCGACAGGCTCCCTTTCAGCCCAGCAAAAGAAGGGCCTATGAAAGACATCGACAAACTTGATTTTGGCGGGCCGATCGGCGACAGCATTAAAGGCGCAAAAGGCGAAGTCGAAAAGGCGATGAATGACACGCTAGCCGTAGATATGGCGGCGCGTGCGCAGAAAATGTCTCAAATGGCGGCTCCGGCGGTTAACGCGGTGCCGGGATCTTCAGCAAGTGGCGCCAGCACACAGCAACAACAGGGCGGCGGCGATTATATCCAAAACTTAACGATTAATTCACCGCGTGAGAAGTCGTACAAGGAGCTTGCAAGAGAGCAACGCAAAGCCAGCCGAAACATGGCGAAGGAATGGGGGAGAGCATGATAACTTACACAAACGCAAACGGTGAATCAATCACAATGAACCGTGACAGCACTTTCCGCGTTGTAGAATTTAACGGACGCGGGGGTGCTGATGCGGATGTGCAGATGCAGAAACCCCCTTTTTTTGATGGCGGGCAGCTTGTTGACGTTGCTTTTGAAGAGCGTGAACTTGAACTCGAAGTGGAAATCAAAAGCACAGACACGGCGGAGCACAGGCGCAAATTGGCGCGTGTGTTTAACCCTAAATTAAAAGCTGGAACTCTAAGTTATGAAACATCAGACGGTGAGTGGCTGATTGATTGTGTAGCTACGGGTGTACCTCAATTTCCATCTAAGGAATCGAGTACAGGACATCAGAGGTGCACAGTCGATCTTATCGCACCCAACCCTTACTGGCGCACGCCGGAAATCGAAACTTCACCGACGTTCGAGCCGCTATTTAAATTTCCATTCGAGGGCTCATTTGAAATGGGCATACAGCGCGATGCACGCATCATCGACAACGACGGCGACGCACCGTGCCCGCTTCAAATCGAGTTTAACGGCCCTGCGGAAAACCCGAGGATTGAGAATGTGACAACAGGCGAATATATCAAGGTCAAGCAGACGCTGCAGTCTAGCGAGGTGCTCAAGATTGACACCACGCCGGGTGATAAATCGGTGGTCATCGAAGAATCGGACGGCACGCAGCGCAATGTGTTTAACTGGATTGACTTGCAAAGCACCTTTTTCCAGTTAGAAGTGGGAGAAAACGAAATTGAGTACACAGCAGATGACGATATTCAAGGTGCAATCGTTGATATGTACTACAACAAAAGGTATGTGGGGGTGTGATTATGCCGGAAATATACAAGTTTTTTAACAGCGCTAGCGATGATGAGCGCAAGTATCAAGCAGCTGACTTTGCTGACTACTTTGGTACAGTGTTAAGCAGCGGTTTGGTGCACACAGATGAAGAGCCGACGCTTGAGGTTAGCGTAAGTGACGATTCACTTGAATCTTACGTAGAAGCAGGAAAGGCGATCGTTGACGGCCACCTTTACGAATTGACGGATGAAAAGACCCTGGAACACTCGCTTCCCGAAAGCGACACTGACCGCATTGACCGCGTCGTACTCCGATTAGACACACGCAATTCCGCGCGCTATATCAAGCTGTTTGTGCTTGAAGGTGATCCCGCTGAGGAGCCGGAGCCGCCGGAACTTACGCGTGATAACTTCGTGCACGAGCTGTCACTTGCGCAGATTTACGTGCATGCTGACACATCTAGTCTTGATTCTGACGACGTTACGGATGAGCGACTGGACGAAGACCTGTGTGGGTTAGTTAACTCTATGCTAACCGTGCCAACTGACCAGTTTGTAGACGAGTGGGAGAGCTTCTTTTCGGACATTAAGCAGGAGATTGAAAGCATTAAAGAAGATTACGAGCAATCACGTGATGACTTTCAAGAGGAACTGGATAACAAGCTTGCTGAATGGCAGCAGGTTTTCGATGATTACATGGCTGAGTTGGAAGGTCAAACGTATGTTTCGCAGGAAGATTTGGACGCGGTAGACGAAGATCTTACTGCGCATAAGGCAGAAAAAGGGCAACCGGATGGATACGCTTCATTAAATTCAGACGGTAAAGTGCCAGAGAGCGAATTGCCTGATTTAGATGCTAAATCAGATGCTTTGGCAATTAAATTTGTAATGGGATAGGAGGTAATTAAATGTCGAATGTAACAATCGAAAATGAGCCTATTAGTATTCAAATTAATGATGAAAGCGTAACTGTCCCTGAAGACGAAGTTTGGAAGGTAACGGTACTCCTCTTAGCAGAGGGCAGTAGCGTTTCAGGAGACTCTTTTTTAATAAATGGAGTACCTTTTCAACCTGAAGCTGATAGCAGTGCACAAAACCACGCAGTTCCATTTGATGCTGTTTTTGTTGGAGGAGATGAATTAGAATCTGAGACAGGCGTTATATCTGTCAACATTAGTGGTTTTATTGTAAAGAAAGGGTGATATAAATGATTAAACGTTTGTCTAATTCAGGGCATGTAATTAATTGGAATCCTGCTTTTGAAGAAGAAGCAAAAGATGCAATAAAAAAAGTATTAAGTGTAGAAGATATTCCAGAAGAACCGATTTCTAATGAAAAAATGAAAGAAGTTAAACAAGAGTATCGAAAATTAATAGGTGACGTTGAAAACGAAAATGAATTACCTGAAACAGTTAAAGAAAAAATAAACCGATTAGAAAAAGAAAACGAAGATTTAGAGTTATCGCAAGCAGATCAAGACGATTTAATCATGAAACTAATGATGGAGGTCGATGGTTAATGAGCGCAGAGTACCGACTTTTTGAACGCCAATGGAAGCGTGGTAGTGCTGACGAGGATACGTTAGAACGTGCGGTTGAGTTAGGATATATTACAGAAGAAGAAAAAGAAGAGATAATGGATCATGAACAAGACGGCGACTAGCGGTCTATTTTTTTATGCAGCAGGACAATAATGCGCAGTAACTAACACGCTCAAATGAGGGTGTATTTTTTATGCCGAAAGGAGGTGGCGCATGTACCCCATCCGTATTTTGTCACCGGATTTAGAGCTGCTTGGCGAGATCGACAGCTACGACACATTCGAGATCACGCGCTCATGGCAGGGCACCGGCGAGTTTGACTTGCTTGTGAACCGCGCGGCGCAGAATGCAGACAAGCTAGAGAAGCACAACATCATCATCCTGCACGGCAACACGGAGAAGGCGGGCATCATCCGCCATTGCGAAATCAGCGTAGACGAAAACGGCGCAGAAACGGAAAACTGGCAGATACAAGGTGTTACGCTGGACGGCATAACAAAGCAGCGTGTTACTTTACCGCCGGATCACACGGCTTATGACCGCAGGAGTGGACAAGGCGAGACGGTGCTTAAACACTATGTCGAAAACAACCTCACCGACCCGGACAAGACAAACCGGAAGGTGGAACAGCTTGCGATTGCAGAAGATGAGGAACGCGGCGACCACGTCAGCTTCGAATCACGTTATAAGGAGCTGCACGAAGAGCTTGAGACAATCGCCAAACGCGCCGATATCGGTTGGCACATCTACGTTGATTACGATCAGCCTAGCCTAGTATTTGACGTGATAGAGGGCAAAGACGTGACTGCCGACCAGAGCGACAACCCGCCGGTCATCTTTTCGCCGGAATATCAAAGCATATCGGAGCAAACCTTCATTGATTCCCTGCTTGATTATGTTAGCGACACTTACGTAGGCGGGCAGGGCGAGGGCACAGACCGCCTTGTCCATGAGGTGGGCGAGGAGAGCGAAGGGATTAAGCGCTTTGAATCATTTGTAGACGCACGCGATGTTGATGATGAAGACGATGAGGAAGAGGAGATTCCCGAAGAGGAGCAGATCGAGCGGCTTGAAGCGCGTGGGCAGGATGAGCTTAACGAGATGTCGAGCGAGACAACATTCGAAGCTGAAATCCTCGAGAAGTCTCCATTTATATATGAAGAAGCTTGGAATTTAGGCGACAAAGTAACGGTGCAGTCTAAGCGCTGGGGCGTGACACTCAACGCGCGCGTGACAGAAGTGCGTGAGGTGTACGATCGATCCGGCCGCTCAATTGAAGCCACTTTTGGGCGTAAAACACCGACATTTATAGATAAGGTCAAGCGTGCGACGCACAAGGCTGACTCCACACTTTAAGGGGGCTAAAAATGGAGCGAGAGGGCGTCACGGTCGGTTACAAAGAAATATACGACGAGATGAGGAAGATATCTGAATCACTCGTCGGCATTAACCACCGACTGACCCAAATTGAAGAAAGCCTTCCCCGCATACAAGAAGCAAACGAACGTAGTCGGGAAGCTCAGGAGCTTGCACAGAAAGCAACTGAAGCAGCAGAAGAATTAAAGCAAGATTTTAGCGAATACAAAAGAGGTCAACGTAAACGAGAAGATAGTGAAAAAAAGCAGAAAATCGCAACGGTCGGCGTAATCGTACCTGTTGTGATTT
The DNA here is from genome assembly GCF_003014715.1 of Salsuginibacillus halophilus. Lineage (GTDB taxonomy): Bacteria > Bacillota > Bacilli > Bacillales > Marinococcaceae > Salsuginibacillus > Salsuginibacillus halophilus. The sequence goes on along the minus strand of NZ_PYAV01000018.1, from coordinate 3,294 downwards.
TTTTATTGCCAATTCTGTTCGCTTACTATAATTAGGAGGGTTTGATATGACCGAAATTTTAGCAACAGCAACAGCCGTGGCGCCGATTGCAACAGCGGTTGTTGAAGCCGTGAAAAAGAGCGGTGTTATCCCGAAGAGCTTTCTTCCGATCGCCGCACTGGTGGTCGGTATTTTATTAGGTCTTGCAGCTGCTCCGGTGTTTGGCGTTAGTCTGCTACATTCCGGGTGGTCTGGTGGAATTGCAGGCTTATCAGCGACCGGACTGTTTGAGTTAGGCAAGAAAAGCAAAGAGTCTGCCGATGAAAAGAAGCACATCAAGCAGCTTGAGGAGGGTCACTAATGGTTAAAGTAATGATAGACCCCGGACATGGTGGACATGATCTAGGCGTATCTGCTTATGATATGACGGAAAAAGCACTTGTACTTGATATCAGCCAGCAAGCTAAAGGAATCCTCGAAAGTGAGTATGAAGGCGTAGAGGTTCGGTTGACACGCTCGAATGACCGATTCATTCAACTTTCAGACCGTGCGCGAATGGCGCGTGACTGGGGCGCTGACTTCTTTGTCAGCGTACATTTGAACGCATTCAACGGCTCGGCGAATGGTATCGAAACGTTTATGCACAACAACTCCAGCGCATCTGCTGAATTGCGAGAAGCGCTGCACCGGCAAATTAAATCGCACATTGAGCAACACGACCGCATCACCGATCGCGGGCTGAAGCAGGCTAACTTTTCTGTGTTGCGTAACACGTATCAAAGTATGTATAGCGTTTTAACTGAATCGCTGTTTTTAGACAACGCGAATGACGCGGAGCTTTTGAAGCAGGAGCAGGTGATTACGGACATTGCGCGTGGGCATGCGCGCGGTATCGTGGAAGCCGCTGGGCTGACACGCAAATCCAGTGAATCAGAAAACGAAGAGGAGGATGATGAAATGAAGCTTGAAAATTGGCAGTGGGAGCAGATGGCTGAGAAGGTAAAAGACATGGAGGATGAAGGCTTGCTTGACGAAGGGCGCTGGCACGAAGCGGTGAAGAATCACGAATTGAGCAACAGCGAATTGACGTGGCTCACGTTTATCATCGCCAGTCGGCAGGCGTTGGTGAAATAAGCGCAGGGGATTACTCCCCTGCTATTTTAATGTAGTAGGTAAAGTCGCCCTCATCCACATCATATTGACCCGGCTCTAACGCTTCGATATGCTCCTTTTCTTCGTGGTCAGCTTCCCACGTCGTTTCATATCCCCTCATAATATCCTGCACATCGCTGACGGCCATTTTTTTATTATAGCTTTCCTGCAATCCGTATTCCCATAACTGATCTTCCCCTGTAACGTGACTGCCATTTTTCTTCTTTTCGATTGTCATATTCATGCTATCCGCTCCTTTATAATAGTAGTTGTGCAAAGCTTCAATATTTTTGTATGTCGCATTTTCCAGCTTAGCTTCTCCGCTGCGTAAGCGGCGCACCGTGTTTTCCGGCACGCCGGATTCTTTGCTGATTTTATAAGTTGTGACTTCGCTTTCAAACAGACGTCTCACTTCTTCAAGCATTAAACATCATCCTCTAAGTGTGGTTTATGGTATTTTTCTTCCGCTGCTTTTCGGGCAATGATCGCAGATTCTTTGTCATTAAAGTATCCGAGGTTAATTTGCCTACCTTGGTAACCAATGTTAGCTTGCCACTTTCTTCTCGCCTCAACCCAACGCACACCTTTATGCCCACTCTTGTTTTTCTTGTGGAGTTTTGATGTTAGCGCAGATTTACGTGTACCAAAGGTTGTGTCAGCGTTAATGTGTTGCTTAAGCCCGGCGTCTCTTTTAGCGGCATGTTGACATCCACAGCTTTTGTAATGACCGTGATTCAAAGAATACCCATATACATGAGTGATATTGCCGCAATCGCATTTGCAAATCCATTTACGATCGTTGTTTTCGTCGGGTTGTGCAAGTTCAACAACTGATAAGCTGCCGAACTTGCGCCCAGTTAAATCCTTGCGCATTACAGAGCTCTAACCTCATCCGGGTTTTTCCAATCACACGCCTCTGATTCGTCTGTTGTTTCCGGATGGACTACTTCCCAAGTTATCAAATATTCGTTGTTGTTAATGTCTAAAGCGGTAGCGTGATACTCGTCTCCGTCATCTCCAACGTAAGGATCTTGCACGGTGCGGTACTCGACACCGTTAACCTCTACAATTGTGCTGTTGTTTTCATTAAGCTCTTCAAACTTTTTCATTTCAATTCCTCCTTGTTTTTGCAACCGTTATCGGTTGGTGTATTTATAATATACCACCGTTATCGGTGAGTGTAAACAGTTTTTATAAATTTTTCCGAGAAATTTTTGCACAAAAAAAGAGGAGCACGCAGCTCCTCTCTAATTACCGTTATTCCTGCGTAGCTCGCAAGACTACAATTTCATGTGAATCAAAATAGCCCAAAGAATACCTCACTTCATTTACATAAGCTTCTTGTGTTTCTGCAACGAAACTCAATTCCTCATCCAAGCCTAATTCTTCGTTCAACAACTCGCCACGTTCTTCCTCAGGCAAATCTGGGCTAGTAGCGCCGATCAGAACGCCATATGCCATCACATCTTCAAAGCGATCTTGTTCAAAAGCTTCCATTTCGCTTTCAATGTAGACTTCTTCAATGTATCCATCTACTGTGAAGCCCATAATCGTAAGGCCGTTACTTAAACGGTATCCAAAACCTTCACCGTCCGTACTCGGAGCTTCGTCAAATTCACTAATCTCAAAATGCTCCAAGCCGTCTTCTTCTAAACCGTTAATGAGACCATTCCAATTATCGCGGAATTCATCAAGCGTCATAAACGTTTCTTCAACTTCTTCCTGCTCCTCTTCTTCTTGTTCAGCTTCTTCCTGTTCCTCTTCGTCTTCTTCCTCTACAGCTTCTTCAGTCTCTTCTTCCGCCGCAGCTTCCTCGGCTTCTTCCTCCTCCGCCTCATCATCGCCGCTCACAGCGTTAACCAACCCGCTTACTAAAATGACTGTAGCCGGGATTACGAACCACTTCTTCTTATAAAACGGTGTTTTTTCTTCCATTATATTGTCCCCCTGTTAACTTTCCTTCATGATACTACAAATTCTGTAACAAATGGAAGGGTGGTTTGGTGATCACAACCATGACCACACAAATGATCACGCAACTAACAACTTCAACAATCGTTCATCCACGCAGGCAACTCCAACAAACCCTAATGTAACGGTGGTTTGAAGCTTCAAATAACAGAAATCAAACGCTACCAACGTGTCCGAAAATAAATTTGAAAT
>NZ_PYAV01000017.1 GCF_003014715.1 Salsuginibacillus halophilus | reverse complement strand
TATTAGCCCCGGTTTCCCGGGGTTATCCCGATCTGCAGGGCAGGTTGCCCACGTGTTACTCACCCGTCCGCCGCTCGATCCACCAGCGTCATCCCCGAAGGGAATCAACTGGTTTCACGCGCTCGACTTGCATGTATTAGGCACACCGCCAGCGTTCGTCCTGAGCCAGGATCAAACTCTCCGATAAAGTGATGCTTGGCATCAATCAAATCGAAGGGATTTGATGTGTTTCGTTTAACGTCAATTAAATTGACGGGCGCACTTGCTTTCATTCAGTTTTCAAAGGGCAAATGTTTTGCTCGCTCGTTTTCAGCGACTTTTATAATTTATCAAATAACCAAGAAGAAGTCAACAACTTTTTTAAGTTATTTTTTCTTTTGTTGTTTATTTGATGTGTTGGCGTCGCCGTGATCAGCGACATAAAGTAATATATCATCACAGCTTAACGCGTGCAAGGGTTAAAATGAATTTTTTTATATTCATTTTAAAAAATTGAATTTGCACCTCACGAAGCACCGCGAACTAATGTAGCAAAACAATCCGGGTTTCGTCAAATGGATTTTTAACATTCATGTTGTTGACCGCTGTTACGCTTTCTTCATCAATATGATAAATAAACCGCAGCGGCTTATAAAAAGCAGCTGCGGTTTATTGTGTAAATTAATCTTCGCCTTGTTCGCGCGAGCGCATCTGTGGAAATAATAGAACGTCGCGGATCGATGCTGCATTTGTAAGCAGCATCACGAGCCGGTCAATTCCGATGCCTAAACCGCCTGTTGGCGGCATGCCGTATTCAAGGGATTCAAGAAAGTCTTCATCCATACGGTGCGCTTCTTCATCACCGTGCTCACGCTCGGCCATCTGTCCTTCGAATCGCTGCCGCTGATCCACCGGGTCATTGAGCTCACTAAAAGCGTTCGCATGTTCACGTCCAACGATAAAGAGTTCGAATCGGTCAGTAAATCGCGGATCGTCGTCGTTTTTCTTTGCAAGTGGGGAAATCGCAACCGGATGACCATACACGAAAGTAGGCTGCATCAATGTTTCCTCAACATAATGCTCAAAGAATTCGTTAACAACGTGGCCGAAGCTCATCGTTTCTTCTACCTTCACGCCGTGCTCTTTTGCAAGTTCACGAGCCTTTTCATCGCTCATTTCCTGCCAAAAATCAACGCCTGACGCTTCTTTAACAGCATCAACCATGTGTACACGTCTCCAGCCGGAAGAAAGATCAACCTCTGTCTCCTCATACATAAGTGTTGTTTCACCAAGCACTTCATTTGCGATATGAGAGATGACGTTTTCGGTAAGGGTCATCATATCCCCGTAATCCGCAAATGCTTCATACAACTCAATCATTGTAAATTCAGGATTATGACGGGTGGAAATTCCTTCATTACGGAAGACACGACCGATTTCATACACTTTTTCCATACCGCCGACGATTAAGCGTTTTAAGTGCAGTTCGATCGCAATCCGCATATAAAGCTCCATATCAAGTGCATTATGATGGGTTACAAACGGCCGCGCTGATGCACCGCCTGGAATCGTATGCATCGTCGGTGTTTCAACCTCTAGGTAACCAGCTTGATCAAGGTAACGGCGCATCGACTGCAAGATTTTACTCCGGAGTACAAATGTATCGCGCACTTCAGGGTTCATAATTAAATCGAGGTAGCGCTGGCGGTAGCGCTGTTCAACATCTTTTAAACCGTGGTGCTTATCCGGCAGTGGACGCAGCGCTTTAGAAAGCATTTGAAAGTTTTCAGCCTTGACCGACATCTCACCTACATTGGTTTTAAAGGCTTCACCACCTACACCAACAATGTCGCCAATATCTGCGCTCTTAAAGATTTCATATTGTTCTTCACCGACTTCATCTTTACGAACGTAAATTTGAATCTGTCCAGACAAATCTTGTATGTGAGCAAAGCCTGCTTTACCTTTTCCGCGCTTTGTCATAATCCGCCCGGCGATTGCAGCTTTTGCCTGCTTTTCTTCAAGTTCTTCTTTTGTATATTCATCAAATGCTGCTTTCATTTCTTCTGCGGTATGGGTTCGTTCGTAGCGCTCGCCGAAAGGGTCCTGCCCTTCAGACTGCATACGCTGCATCTTTTCAAGACGTACCGCCATTTGGTCATTCAATTCATTTTCCTGCGCCATATTCGTTCATCTCCTTTAAGAGCGTGTTAGGTTTACGCAAAAAGAAGAGCGCCACATAAAACGCCTCAATGAACACAAGCAGGCTGAAACAACCCGCCGGCGCCGGTTACAGGCGAGCGGTAGACGCTCTTCTCATTCTTTCTATTTCTTAGCCGACCGGCTGATTTTCAGCCTCTCTTGCTTCGACTTCTTCCACAAAGTTGTACACGGCATGCTCGACTTCGTTACGAGTGTTCAACTGATTGATTTCATCCCGGAGGCTTGAGCTTTTGCGTACACCTTTTAAATACCATGCAGCATGTTTGCGCATTTCCCGGACGGCGACATTTTCACCTTTTAAGTTGATCAAACGATCCATATGCACCATGCAGACATCCATCTTTTCACGGACGGTCGGTTCACCTTTTAATTCGCCCGTTTCTAAGTAATGAATTGTGTTATACAGCATCCACGGGTTTCCTAAAGCTGCACGGCCGATCATGACACCGTCTACGCCAGTTTCATCAAGCATACGCTGTGCGTCCTGCGGCGTTTTAACATCGCCGTTACCGATCACTGGAATGTTAACGGAATCTTTCACCTGTTTCAAAATATCCCAATCTGCTGTTCCTTCATACATCTGCAGACGCGTCCGTCCGTGGACTGCTACTGCCTGCCCGCCGGCTTCTTGAATCGCCTGGGCATTTTCAAGTGCATAAATATGGTCATCATCCCAGCCCATCCGCATTTTTACTGTAACCGGCTTGTCTACACTTTTAGCCGCAACTGACACCATGCGGTAAATTTTATCCGGATCTAACAGCCAGCGTGCACCAGCATCACATTTTGTAATCTTTGGTACCGGACAGCCCATATTAATATCAATAATATCTGCGTTCGTCTGCTGGTCAACAACTTGCGCTGCTTCAACCATCGTCTCTTCAGTACCGCCAAAAATTTGCAGGCTGAGCGGTTTTTCACGTTCATCCACATACAGCATCTGCAGTGATTTTTCGTTCTCGTGTAATATGGCTTTGTCACTCACCATTTCTGCACAAACCAAGCCTGTACCGAACTCTTTGGCAATTAACCGGAATGCAGGGTTGCACACCCCTGCCATCGGCGCAAGCACCACCCGATTTTTCATTTCGATTCCGCCGATGTTTAACATATGTTCTGCACCTCCAGCGCTCTATTTTGAGCGGAGCTCTTCTTTTGTAATCCCAAGCACTTCAATAATTTTTTGTAGCGTCGTTTCATCAAGTTCGCGCATGCCGCGTTCAATGCTTCCAAGTAGAGAAACAGATACCCCGATTTGACCGGCCAAATCCTCTTGAGTGTATCCTTTCAGCTTTCGAAACGCCCGAACCCGGCCGGCCCATTTAACTTCTTCCATAAACGCACCCCTTCCTTCTCGTCTTCACCTAAGCAGGACAACAGCTCTGCGACCGTTTTACCAGCACCAGGCACCTTGACGGCAGCAGCTACTTCAACCAGCGGTACCAGTACAAAGGCACGTTCTGTTAGTCTAGGGTGCGGAATCGATAAGTGGCTACGTTGAATATTTTCTTGGTTGTACATGAGAATGTCAAGGTCGATTGTGCGCGGACCCCAGCGTTTTTCATGGGTACGATCAAGCTGCTGCTCAATGCGCTGGGTGGTTTTTAAAACTTCTTCTGATGTATAAGTCGTTGTTAATGATGCTGCCATATTTAAAAAAGGCGGCTGATCGACTAACCCCACCGGTGCAGTTTCATAGACCGAAGAGGTCCCGGTAAGGCTAAGCCCTTCATCTAGCGTTAATAAACGAAGCGCTTCTTCCAAATAATGCTCCCGGTTCCCTATGTTTGAACCGAGAGCGATAAAAACTTCATTGTCCATCATTCATCCGCGCTCCCTCGTCATTTCAACCGCGACTGAATCGTAATGCCCCGGGATCGGCGGGTCAGGTTTAATGACTTTCACAGTTGCTCGTTCGACAATCGAAAATGCTTGAAAAATTTTATTGAGCACAGCCTGTACAATCGCCTCGACTAAGTTGAAAGGCGGGCCTTCTACGACTGATTTTACGGTTTCATACACTTCGGCATAATCTACACTTTCTGCTAAATCGTCGGACGCTGCTGCTTTGGATAAGTCTGCTTCAAGTTCTACATCGACATAAAAGCGCTGGCCAAGTTTATTTTCTTCAGCAAACGCTCCGTGATAACCATAAAACTCCATTTTATTCATGAAAATTTTATCCAATGGTAGTCGCCTCCTCTGTTCCTAGCATTGCATCCATCATCCGTGCAGTACGAACCATTTCCTGTACATCATGAACCCGGACAATCCCGCACCCGCGCTCAATCCCGAGACATATAGTAGCAGCTGTACCTTCAACACGCTCGTCCACAGGAAGGTCAAGCGTTTTTGCAATGAGCGATTTTCGCGATGTGCCAAGCAGTACTTCATAACCGAGTGCGGTGATTTCCCCGAGACGCCGCATAATTTCCAGATTATGTTCGTACGTTTTCCCAAAGCCAATCCCCGGGTCTAAAATAATGTGTTCACTCGGAACGCCACGCTCTCGACAGATTGCAATTGATTCGCGCAGCCCGGAGATGACGCTTGCCACGATATTGTTTTCATACACCGCTTCGCTCTGGTTGTGCATCACGATCAATGGTACTTGATAACGAAAAGCGACATCAGCGATTGCTGGTTCACGTCGTGCACCCCACACGTCATTAATCATGGATGCCCCTGCTGCAACAGCACGCTCAGCTGTGTCGGCTTTATACGTATCAATAGAAACCGGCACGTTTACAGCAGCAGAAACTGCTTCAATGACCGGAAGCACCCGGGCCTGCTCCACATCCTTTGATACTTCTTCGGCACCTGGGCGGGTGGATTCTCCGCCGATATCAATCATATCCGCTCCTTCAGCTTCCATCTCCTGTGCCCGGCGAACAGCCTCATCAATTTGGTTGTAAGCACCCCCGTCGGAAAATGAATCCGGGGTAGCGTTTAAAATACCCATCACTTTCGTTTTATGTTTCATGCTGATCATCCCCAGTCACCGAAAGGGCCCGTTAGCTGCATTTCATCCCGGGACCAGAGCTGATCCCGAAATGTTTGATACAGCCGGCGGATTTCCTTTGTCCGGCGGTTTGTAAATGTGGCAGCACCTACAGCGGCAAGCGGTACAATTTCTTGAATACTGTTGGTCATAAATGCTTCATCTGCCTGCTCAAGCTCCTGCCATTCGTAAAAGCCGGTTTTAACGGAAAAACCTGCTTCTTTCGCAAGCTTCATGACAAAACGGCGGGTCACACCATCTAGAATGCCAGTTTCAAGCGTCGGCGTATAAAGCGTCGTGCCGTACATCCAAAAAATATTTGAAACGACACCTTCAGAGATATACCCGTTTTCGGTTAAAAAGATGCCTTCACGATCCTGCGCCTGACCAACTTCACGCCTGCCAAGAATGCTGTTTAAATAGTGGTGCGACTTGATACGCTCCTTGCTCTCCGGGGTGTTCCGTCTAAGCGATAACAGCTGCCCGTACTTCTCTTGCGGCATTGCCTGCGGATTCAAAGGCTTCGTGTAAATCAAAGTTGTCGGCTTATCATACACGGCTGTCGTCAGCCCGGCCGGCCCTTCACCTGCAGAGACATTGTAACGGATCGATGCATTTGCAGTTTCGTTAGCGGCGGCGGTTTCAGCAATTTGGTCCTTCATCTCCTCGACTGTAACCGTCCATGCAATGTTCATAACTTCAAGCGCATGACTTAGCCGGCGGTGATGGTCCGCAAGCAGAAACGGATGACCGTTATACAGCCGAATCGTCTCAAATGCACCGAGCCCATACATAAATCCGTGCTCAAACGGCGAAAGCTTCACTTCTTCTGCCGGAAGAATGCGTCCGTTAAAATAAAGCTGCACCGGCTACACCTTCGTCCATAGGTTGTAGTGATCCATAAAGTTGCGCAGCAGCAGTTTTCCCTCTCCCGTCATTATCGATTCCGGGTGGAACTGAACCCCTTCCATGGCATATTCGGTGTGTCGGATGCCCATGAGCTCACCCTCTTCAGTCCAAGACGTTACTTCAAACGAAGCAGGCAGCGTCTCGCGTTTAACGATTAACGAATGATATCGGGTAGCTGTCATCGGCTGATGCAAACCTTGATAAACCGTACGGCCGTCGTGATGAATAAGCGACGTTTTCCCGTGCATCAACCGATCCGCGCGAACCACATCGCCTCCAAACACTTGCGCCATGCATTGATGACCTAGACAAACGCCAAAAATCGGCAGGCGGCCGGCAAAATGCGAGATCGCCTCCATGCTGATCCCTGCTTCATCCGGCGAGCACGGTCCCGGTGAAATCATTAATACTTCAGGGTTTAAGGCTTCAATTTCTTCAACGGTGATTTCATCATTACGGTACACCCGCAGTTCTTCGCCCATCTCTCCTAAATACTGAACGAGGTTATACGTAAACGAGTCGTAGTTATCAATCATTACAATCATTGCTCGATCTCCTCTCGTTTCGGGGTCAGCTCTTCTTCACTCATCTCTTTTGCCCGCCAAAGCGCTATTGCTTTTTTGAGCGATTCCTCATATTCTGCTTCCGGTTTGGAATCAATAACGATCCCTGCCCCTGCCTGAACATACGCCTGGCCTTCTGCAGCTACCATGGTTCGAATAGAGATCGACAGCTCCATATCCCCGTTAAAACCGATCCATCCCATCGACCCGGTATAGACACCACGGCGCACAGGCTCTAACTCTTCAATGATTTCCATTGTCCTTACTTTTGGAGCTCCGGTGATTGTACCACCCGGAAACGTTGCTTTGATCATATCATACGCGTCTACATCAGGGCGAAGCAACCCTTTGACATTAGAAACAATGTGCATGACGTGGGAGTATTTTTCAACGACCATCAATTCATCCACTTCAACCGAACCGTAAGCGCACACCCGACCTAAGTCGTTGCGTTCTAAGTCGACAAGCATCACGTGCTCGGCCCGCTCTTTTTCGTTACCGAGCATTTCATCAACATAAGCTGCGTCTGCCTCCGAAGAATCACCGCGCGGCCGGGTGCCTGCAATCGGCCGGGTGGAGGCTTCACGACCCCTCTTTTTAACAAGCAGTTCCGGCGAGGCGCTTACTAGCTGCATTTCTGGCGTCTGCATATAACCCATGTAAGGGGACGGATTCAGCATGCGCAGTTTTTCATAGATATGAAGCGGCGGAGTGTTTAACGGCTTGGACTGACGAACACTTAAATTCACTTGAAACACATCACCTTGGCTAATGTAGTGCTTTACGCGCTCAACCGCCTCAGCGAAACCTGCTTTACTAAACGACGGCTCCCAAGTATCAACCCGTTCTTTTACCTTGGTCCAAGCGCCTGGCGCTGCTTCGCCCATCCAGGCGGACTTGTGTGCAGCTAAACGTGTGGCAGCGGCAGCTTCGCCTCTTTCATCGGCTGTTTCCTGGGCGATCAGATAAAGAATTTGTTGTTCATGATCATAAACAAAGACGTCTTCAAATACGAGAAAATATAAATCATACGTGTTTAAATCATCTTCTGCTTTCTGCGGAAGACGCTCAACTTGACGTACGTAATCATAACTTAAATAACCAAGTGCACCGCCTTGAAAATCCGGGAGATCCGCGCAGGTTTTGGTTTGAAACGGCTTCATCCACGTTTTCATTGCATCAAGCAGTTCGCCGTACAAAATTTCCTCTCCTGCAGCGGTTTCGACCGTTAATTGATCGTCCTTGCCTTTAAGTACAGCAAATGGATCAACCCCCATCATGCTATAACGCCCGCTACGCCCGCTTTCAAGCACCATGTGGTAACGGCGCCCTTGCGAAAACTCTTTATATTTTTCAAACCAAATGCCAGGCTCGATATCTAAGCTTGCAGTGTAGGCCCGGCGTTCCCCTTCTATATTCGGGTAAGAGGCAAGTGTTTGTTGTCGGCTCATCAAAGGTCACTCCTAGTTTGCTTCCTCGATCGTCTTTGCTTTTTCAGCCAGCCCAGCAAGATCTTCTTCAGTAAAGTTGTAAATCTCATTGCAGAAATGGCACTGGGTTTCGGCGCCGTGGTCTACGTCTTTCATATCAATCAGCTCTGCACTGCCGAGGCTGATAAGTGCTTGCTCAATGCGCTCGCGCGAACACTTACAGGAAAAGGAAACAGGTGAAGTTTCAATAATTTTGTGTTCATCTTTTAACATGATGCTCAAGATTTCTTCTGGCGTTTTGCCGCGCTCAATGAGTTTTGAAATCGGCGGCATCGCTTGAATTTGCTGCTCAACTTCATCCACCACTTCTTCCGGGGCATTTGGCATAATTTGCAGAATAAACCCGCCGCTTGCCTGCACCGTGTTATCCGGGTTAACGAGAACTCCGAGCCCGACAGAAGACGGCACTTGTTCGGAAGTTACAAAATAATACGTGAAATCATCCCCAAGCTCACCAGAAACGAGCGGAACACTTCCGGTAAAGTTGTCTTTCATTCCGATATCTTTCACGACAGATAAGAAACCTTCTGTTCCAACGGCTTGTGCTACATCTAATTTACTTTGGTCATTTAAGTCGAAATGAACCTGCATATTGTGCGCGTAGCCGCGGGTGCTGCCGTCGGATTCGCTGTCAACGACAATCGGTCCCATCGGCCCTCCGCCTTCGACTTTAACTGTTAATTTCTCTTCACCTTTAAGCATCGAACCCATCATTGAACCGGCTGTCATCGCCCGGCCGAGAGCGGCAGCGGCGGTTGGCCATGCATGGTGGCGGGTAACTGCTTCGTTGACCATTTCTGTTGTTCGAATCGCATAGGCACGTACGTGATCGTTATACCCAAGGGCTTTCACAAGATAGTCTGACATGAATCATTGCTGCTGACTGCAACTGGCTCTCTTTAAGCTGTTGTCCATTCAGCAGCTTCACCTCCTTTAATTTTGTTTGGACGTCTAACGGCGTTAATCACCGCTCACGTTTTTATCGTAAATAATTTTTAAGCCTTTCAATGTTAATGATGGGTCTACAATATCAATGGTTTCTGCTTCTTCGCCAATCAAACGGGCCAGGCCGCCGGTTGCAATTGAAGTCGCCGGCGCAGGTGCTTGTTTTTTCATACGGCTTACAATCCCATCAACTTGACCGACATACCCGTAATATATCCCGGACTGCATCGCGTGAACCGTATTTTTACCGACAATTGTATACGGAGCAGCAATTTCAATGCGGGGCAGCTTTGAAGCTTCGCTGTATAGCGCTTCTGTGGAAATCGCAATCCCGGGAGCGATTGCACCTCCGATATACTGACCGTGCTCATCAATATAACAAAAAGTCGTCGCTGTTCCAAAATCTACGATCACAAGTGGTGGTTCATAATCGTCAAGGGCAGCCACGGCGTTGACGATCCGGTCGGCACCAACGTCGCGCGGGCTGTCATAGCGGATGTTTAAACCAGTTTTCATCCCCGGGCCGATGACCATCGGCTCTAATCCAAGGTATTTGCGACACATATGCTCCAAAGAGAACATAATTGGCGGTACAACTGAAGAAATGATGGCTCCGTCGATATGCAAAAGTGCTAAACCAGCATTTTCAAGCAGCGCTTTCACGGTCATACCGTATTCGTCTTCTGTTTTTTCTTGATCCGTTGTTAACCGCCAGTGATACACAAGCTCATCTTCGCGATAAACCCCGAGAACGATATTTGTATTACCTACATCAATGACCAGTACCATAGCTATCACCATTTTACTCATATATTTTGCGTACGCATTGATTCAGAAAAAAGAGGGATGCCGGTTTGGCACCCCTCCTAATTGAGACGTTTCCGCCAAGATTTCCATTTACCTGAATGGCGCAGGCCGTTGGTTCACTTACGAACGACGGCCGTTGTCATCATCATCTTGGTCGTTATTTTCACTGTCTGTGTGCTCGGTATCTTCTGAAGACGTATTTTCATCCGTCTCAACTTCCGGCGTTTCAGCATCTTCTGGTTTGGATTGGATGTTTACGCGCATATCATCACTATTTCCATCCGAAGTACTGCTGTTTTCATCTTTGTTCACGCCGCTTGCGTCGATGGCATCCTGCTGGTTCTCGTTTGAATGGTGCCCTTCCGGGAGCTTTCCATCATCAACAAGAGAGCGGATTTGTTCAGCATCGAGCGTTTCAAGTTCAAGCAGTTTTTCTGCAACAAGCTCAAGCTTATCTTTATGCTCGGTAAGAATCTGCTTGCATCGATCGTAACTTTCGGTGATTAAGCGCTGAACTTCAAGATCAATTTCATGCGCAATTGCATCACTGTAGTTTTGATCGTTTTGAATGTCGCGGCCGAGGAAGACTTGGCCTCCAGAGTTCGAACCGAACTGGAGCGGGCCTAGTTTTTCACTCATGCCGTATTCTGTCACCATTTTACGGGCAATCGCCGTCGCACGCTGGAAGTCATTGTGAGCGCCTGTGCTCACTTCATCAAACATGACTTCTTCGGCAACGCGTCCACCGAGGAGACCAACAATCTTATCAAGCAGCTCCGGCTTTGTCATAAAGTAGCGGTCTTCTTTTGGAAGCATTACTGCATAACCGCCGGCCTGTCCACGCGGTACGATCGTAACTTTGTGTACCATATCTGCATTTTGCAGCTTAACGCCGACAACTGTATGACCAGCCTCATGATGAGCCACAATATTTTTCTCTTTTTCAGAAATGACACGGCTCTTCTTCGCCGGACCGGCAACAACGCGGTCGATCGCTTCTTCTACGTGCACCATCTGAATTTCATCGCTGTCAGCACGTGCGGCAACAAGGGCTGCCTCGTTCAACAAGTTCTCAAGGTCTGCACCTGAGAAGCCAGGTGTACGCTGTGCAACAGCTTTTAAGTCAACATTTTCACTGATCGGCTTGTTTTTCACATGAACACCGAGAACTTCCTCACGGCCGTTCACATCCGGCAGACCAACAGTGATCTGGCGGTCAAAGCGGCCTGGACGGAGCAACGCCGGGTCAAGCACATCGGCACGGTTCGTTGCAGCAATAATGATGATCCCTTCATTTGCCCCAAAACCGTCCATCTCAACAAGCAGCTGGTTCAATGTTTGTTCACGTTCGTCGTGGCCGCCGCCAAGGCCGGCACCACGCTGACGCCCAACTGCATCGATCTCATCAATAAAGATGATACAAGGTGCGTTTTTCTTTGCGTTTTCAAACAAGTCACGGACACGGGATGCCCCGACACCGACAAACATTTCCACAAAGTCAGAACCGCTGATAGAGAAGAATGGGACGCCAGCTTCGCCTGCAACCGCACGGCCGAGCAAGGTCTTACCAGTTCCCGGCGGGCCGACAAGCAGCACACCTTTTGGAATGCGGGCGCCAATGTTTGCAAATTTGCGCGGATCCTTCAAGAACTCAACAACTTCTACGAGCTCCTGCTTTTCTTCCTCAGCACCGGCAACGTCTTTAAAGCGAACTTGTTTTTTATCATCCGGCACCATCTTCGCTTTACTTTTGCCGAAGTTCATCATCTTTCCGCCGCCGCCGCCTTGGGCTTGACTAAGCAGGAAGAAGAAGAGAATGAAGATAATAATAAACGGAATCACCGACGTAAAGAACGTTACCCAGCCTCCGGTTTCATCCGCCGGCTCTGTATCAAACTGAAGCGGCTGTCCATCTGGACCGGATGCTGTCATTAAAGCATCGGTTGTATCTTCGGAAATGAGCACATGCGTTTTGAAGGTTTCATCTTCTGCCGCCTGGGCCATTTGACCTTCGATCAAATACACCTCACGTTCAGGTTTTACAGTCATTTCCTGCACTTCATTCTGTTCAAGTGCTGTTAAAAATTCATCTGACGTTATCGGATCAGCATCGGTCTGGTCGCCGCTGAAAAAGCTTACGACACCGATAATGACCAAAAATATAAGTAAGTAAAAAACGGTATTTCGGAAAATCCGATTCATGCCTGACCTCCTCCCACGAGCTTCAAAGCTTAGACAATCGTACCATATATTATTTTTCCGCTACAATCATGAACCCTTATAAATTTCGGGCTTCAAAATACCGATGTAGGGGAGGTTTCGATACCGTTCTGCGTAATCTAAACCATAACCGACAACGAACTCATCCGGCACCGTAAATCCGGCAACATCCGGTACAAGGTCAACGTTGCGCCCCTCCGGCTTGTCCAGCAGTGTAACAATCTTGACCGAGCGCGCATTCCGATGACGGAACAAGCTGACCAAGTAACTCAACGTTAACCCGCTGTCAATAATATCTTCAAGGATCAATACGTCACGTCCATCAACAGATGTATCAAGATCTTTTTCAATTTTCACTTCACCGGAAGATACTGTTGAGTTTCCATAGCTTGAGACATCCATAAAATCAAGTTCAATATGCGTATTCATCCGCTTCGTTAAATCCGCCATAAATGGCAGGGCGCCTTTCAACACACCGATCACGAGTGGAAAGCGGTCTTTGTACTCTTCAGACAGCTGTTCACCGAGCTCTGCTACTTTCTGTTGAATTTCTTCTTCGGAAATTAAGACCTTTTCAATTTCATCATTCATCCTGCAAGAAACCTCCAATAAAAATTGAATTCTTTATGCTAGTGCAGATCATTATAATCAACCGCCTACTATCATAACACGGTAGGAAGATCAACGCATCATTTGCTGTGTATTTTCACCATTTGCTCAAATCGTTCCTGAAATGAGGGCGCTGACGTAAAATTAAGCACAACATACGGTGCTTCCTTCGGCAGACGTTCCGTCCAGGCTGCCGAGCCTTTTTTCACCCCGGGGACCCAAACGACCCATCCGCTGTTGTCGACAATCACTGGCCACGTATTGCGCCAGAGCGCAGGTACTTTCGCATCTATTAAAATACGCTTTAACTTTTTCGTTCCGTGCATGCCGGCCGGCTGCATTACGTCTTGTCTGCGGCGCGTACGTACGTGGAGCGGAAACTCAATTTCAGCCGCTGACAACACAAGCTGTCCGGGATCTTGCAGAGCTGCAGGAAGCTCATCGGTATCCCAGGCATGCAGCACACCGGTTTCGACATTAACTGTCCCCGGAATATTGATTTGCTGACAACAGCCGGCATCTGGCAGTGACTGCGGAGCGGGTCTAAAGAAGAGCCGGTCGTACATCCGCTCTGCCTGCAAGCCACCAGGCAGGTCAATTCGGGCGGAAGGGTGATCTGCAGTAGCAAGACGCAGGCAGGCATCAATATGTATAGCAGATGGTGTGGCTGAAGAACTTTCATAAAGAGCGCCTAAAATGATTTTAACCATGTGCTGCTGTAAAGCCGCATGTCTTTCTATAAGGGCACTACAGGAGAGCTCGACGTGATCGTTTTGAAAAACGGCGACTTTTGAGAGCGCTGCTTCTGCTTCTTGTTTCATCCAGTCCCGCTCATCATTGAGTCGATCCAGCTGGGGCTGGAGCTGATCCAGCATAGACGGATTTTCTGCTTTCAACAACGGAAGCATACGACGAAACCGGTTGCGGGTATACTTATCTGATGCATTGCTCTCATCTTCTGCATATGCAATCTGATAATTTGCAGCATATGCCTTGATTTCGGATTTTTCTACCGGCAGAAACGGGCGTACAACCTCAATGTCAGCATGGTCCGCTCTTCGTTTCGGCGGGATTCCCCAATTACCTTCCCCCCAAGTGCCACGGGCAAACGCCATCCAGATCGTTTCTAGTTGATCATCTGCATGATGCGCGGTCGCAATTTTTCTGCACCCGTGCAGAGACGCTGCTGTCTCTAAAGCATTATAGCGGAGGCGACGGGCTTCGGCCTGGATGTTGGCACCTGCTGTATAATCAGCAGCTTTTAAAGTCTCGTTTACAAACGGGATCCCTTCTGCCGCGCAAAATTTTTGGACTAGCCGGCTGTCATTTACGCTTTCCGGGCGCAGGTTATGATCAACGTGAGCAGCAGTGACAGAAATATTTGCGCAGAAATGATGAAGCCAGTGCAACAGCACCATCGAATCCACACCACCGGACACCGCTACTAACACATTGTCCCCTGATTCAAAGAGATGATGCTTATGAATATGTTCACGAACGCTTCGTTTCATAACGTTCTGCCACCCCTTTCCGCATCGAAAACAACGAGAGCGCAAAGACGAGGCCGGCTGCAATTGCCCCTGCCTGCAGCAATGTCTCCGCCCCGAGCTCCAGCCCACCGAGATAATCTTCCTCAACAAACGATAACATCGTATTATACGCCCGCCCGCCGGGCACAAGCGGAATAATTCCGGGGATCGCAAAAGTCGTGACAGGCACGCGCAGCCGCCGGGCAAGTAAATGCCCAAAAAAAGCAGCTGTAAACGCAGCAATCGCCGCCGAGAATACCGGCGAGACTTGCAGTGTCGGCATATAAGCATAAACAAACCAGGCAATGATGCCGATTAAACCGCCGATCCAGACGAGGCGCAGCGGAACGTTAAAAATAATGCCAAAGGCGGCAGTTGCAATAAAGCAAAGTAAAAGTTCAAGCCACATAGCGCAGTGCCTTCCTTTATGTCAAAAATATAGAGAGTGCAAGGGCCACGCCGCCTGCAATTGAGAGTGAAGTGATTGCCGCCTCCGCCCCTCGTGACACACCAGCCACCAAATCACCACTCATGAGGTCACGAACAGAATTGGTAAGCGGAATCCCCGGGACAAGCGGGATCATTGTACCGATAATAACTTGGTCGATGTTACTGCCAAAACCAAGTTGTACGAGGACCAAGGCTGTGACACCACCAAAAAAAGCGGCAAGAAACTCTGAAAAAAACTTCCCGCCAATATGCCGTTGAAAGATCACGAGGCTCAGCATCGTTACGATCCCTCCGAGAAAAGCCGGCCCCATATCGATAACAGACTGACCGATCAAATAAGAAAAGGCTGCACCACCAGTACCTGAAGCAAGAACGATGAGCCACATCGGATAACTCATTGGCGCCTTGGAAATTTCCTGCAAGCGTTTTTTCACATCTTCCAAATCAAGTTCCCCAAAAACGTACTCCCTCGAAACTTGATTTACTTCTGTCACTTTCCGCAAATCTTGATACCGTTCATTCACGCGCGTCATCTGCATAACATCAACTTCATCTTTTGTTTGTACTGAAAGAAAAATGCCGGTTGTCGTAACGAAACTGTGCACATGCTTCATGCCTGATGCTTCAGCCATCCGCCGCATTGTATCTTCTACGCGGTAGGTTTCTGCACCATATTTAATCATCTGCTCACCGGCCATTAAACAAACTTCAACTGCTTGCTCGGCACGTCCCACTGCTTCACCCCCCAGGGCCGCTGTTACATTACTTGTCCAATCCAGTATAGAACAGATGCGAGCAGGAGAAAAGAGCCGCCGAGCGCTGCATCCACCAACTTCCCTCCTTTCTTACGACGCTGTTTGCGCGGTGTATGGGTCGTTGTTTTGCGAGACGGTGCCTCCTTTGATGTTGCTTTTGCATACAGCGCCATCATATCTTTGCGCATCATTTGGGCATCGCGGTATTTTCCGTGCAGCGCACGTTTTAACGCCGGCTGATATACACGCAGCCTGGGATGTGAAAAAATCTTTCGCTCAAGGAGTTCGACGCCGTCTCTATGCGTAAACCGCTCACCATTGATCATATGAATAAAAACCATGGCTGCAGCAAACAAATCGTAGGCAGGTTCAGCTTTTCGGTCACCAAGCCCCCACGTTCCCCGGTCATAAAACTCGGTAAACTCTTTGACCGCACGTCCCTGCAATGTCGTACCCCCGACATCAAACCAGCGGATGCGCGGCGGACGCTCAGTAATCATTAAATTATCCGGCTTTAAATCTCCAAACACCCAGCCGGCTTGATGCAGCCGGTCTAAATCCCCTAAAAGCTGTACGAGAAAAATCGGCGCCCACTCCCTCCCTCGCGCTTCAAGGAAAGAAAGCACCGGAGCGCCGTCCATATATTCCATCGTATAAAAAGCGTACGTTTCACCTTGAATATTGACATCATCTGATACATAAAGCGCCGGTCCGAGCTGATCTCCCGGCGCCTTTGAGAAGTGCTGCAGCACGTTCACTTCTGATGTGATCGAAGCTGCAGCATTGCCAATTTTCATTGCGACTGGACCCTCTGCACTCTCAACAAGGTATACAACACCTGTTGCACCTTCGCCCAGGCGTCGCATGACCCGGTAAACCCCTTGATGCCACTTCCCGCGGACGACATCGCCAGGGGTGAGATTAATCGATGCGTTCTTCAACTTCGCCACCACCCCGCCCGAGATACCGGCGCTTCGAACGCCGGCTGCGAAACGCTGCAAGTGCCTCGTTTAATGCCGGTCCTGTCGGGGTCACACCGCCGGAGCTCATACGTTGAAACGTCGCCGGCAGCCGATTGAGTTCAGACGTCCAGTTTAATAACGGCTCTGCAGCTTTTCGTTTTGCCGGAAATATGTGCACAGCAATCTCATGACGCCCACTGCGCGACTGCAGGCTCACCGATAAATCGGTTAAAGCTTCTTCAACCCGTGGGAGCTTTGTACGCATACTTGCACTTGTATCGACAAGCACTAGCACTTCAACGTCCGCCTGTTCACCAAGTTCATCGACAACTTCCATGACCTCTCCGCGCCGCTCTGGCGAGAGATCCTCCCAAGCTGTGTCCTCACCAAGAATTTGCTGCAGCTCTTTATTTACAACCCCCTGCAGCGTTTGCGTCATCGCCTGACGAGTCACCATCTGTACGGTTTGGGCGAGCTGCTTTGTATACACAATTTGACTTACGCCACCACCAGAAGCTGCAATCGCCTCGATTTCTTTTTCACCGTTACTGCTGATCGCATCCTGCTCGATAACACCGATCACATTGACCGTCACCTGTTCCTCACGGGCAAGCGCGGCAACCGCTGCCGGATCCTCTCCCTGGTTGGAGCATCCATCTGTAATTAATAGCACCTGGCGCAGTGTTCCTGCGTTCATGGTTGATCCCTCCATTCTTCGTATCAACCATTTTTAACCATACTGTGTGCTGATATACCCCTTCTGTCTAAGCATTGCGTTTTAACACGGGAATCGGCTGCCACTCCGGCATGTTGCGTTTCACTTCTGCCACAGCAACGGTCATATCATCTTGAATGTTACCATCACTTGCCCGCACAACTTTTTCGAGCAGTAAATCAGCCATATGCTGTGGATCTGCCGGAACAACATCGCGGATCATCCGTTTCATCCATACTTCACGGTTTTCAATATGCACAGCGTTATCAAGCAGGCCGTCACTCATTAACACAATGACATCGCCGTCCTGCAGGTTGCGGTGCAGCATATCAACATTCATGTCATCAAGCATACCCATCGGGAGGTTGCTTGCTTCAATTTTTAACACTTTATCCCCGCGCTTAATATAGGCAGGCATAGAGCCAACTTTAACAAATACCGTTTCTGCTGTTTGCAAATCGACCATCGCTAAATCAAGGGTCGAAAACATTTCTTCAGTCGTACGCAGCGATAGCACCGAATTGATTGACTTAATGGCAACATTTTCATCCATTCCAGACTGCAAAATGTTTTGTAAAAGTTCAAGGGTCGCCCGGCTCTCCTCATGCGCACGCCGTCCGTTGCCCATACCATCGCTGATTGCAACCGCAAACTTGCCGGAGCCGACCTCCATGGCTGAATGATTGTCACCTGATACCCAGGCACCGCCTTTCGCCACATGAGCAACGCCACTTTCAACTTTATAAGACCGGGCTGAACCAAAACGAACGCGTTGATAGCCATCCATGCCTCGTGGCTTTTGCTGTTCAACAATAATATGATCCCGTAAAATGTCCGAAAGCATAGGCGCAATTAATTTCTCTGCTTCACCGTGGCCTGTCTGAGCTCCAACTTCCATTTCGATATCAACACATCGCGGCGTTAAGCTGTAAATATCCATATCACGTACAGGCAGCCCGGCATGGGCAAGGGTTCGCTCAATTTCTTCTTCCTGTTTATAATGGTGTTCCTTTTCTTGTTCAATTTCTTTGGCAAAGTCATCCATCACCTGCGAGACGCCATTAAGCTGATCAGCAACGAGGCGGCGGCTTTCTTCCACCTGCTTGTTTAACCGATATTCAAGCTGCCACTTTCCCCATTCTTCTGTTAAGACATCGCTCACCCGCTCAGGATAATAGCAAAACTTACGCAGCCGCCCCCGTCCCTGCGGTGAGACTTCGCCATTCGTTTCTAACCCTTGCTTTAATGAACTTAAACAATCATACGTTTTATCAAATTCATCCACCCAGCACGTCTCTTTTCGAAAACACGACTGACACGTCCGCGCAGTCACTTCACTCAAGAAACGATCCGTATCATCAGCGTCTTTATTTTCCTGCACAATTGATGATGAAAAACTTGAAGCAAGCGTATGAAACAGCCGGGAAAACTGCTCCACCCGCGAGGCTGTTACACCCCGCACTCTGTCCACGTACTGTTTTTGATATTTCGCATAAGATTCAGTCCCCGGAATATACTGGGATATATACCCGTTCACGGCTTTAGGGGTCAGTAAAAATAATGCCACTGCCGCAGCTGACTCCATCATGGTTACTTCAGGAGCGTACATCCCTTCTCCGTATAAGGCGATTAGCATCGTCCCGGCTAAAAGACCAAAGCTGACACCAATTTTACGCCCGTCTTTTAATAAACCACCTAGAAGACCGGCAAACGCAAGCAGACTCATTTGATATAAATTCGCCATAGCGGCCAGGCTTAAGACAAGCCCTGTTACGACACCAACAGTTGAACCGATTGCCGCTCCACCGGCAAAAGCAAATAATAAAACAAGGTAACGAGCCAGAACGTGCTCAGCTGCAAGTCCGTACATAACCCAGCCGATGGCTCCAGTCAATATTGAGGCAAGCAGAATAATGAAGCAAATAATCTCTTCGTTTGTAAGAGGTCTTTGTTTTTGATCCGTTAACAGCGGTAGACTATGGAGAAAGATCATCGTTAGCATAAGCGCAAGCGAAGCTTCCACCCCGGTCATCACCCAATCATAAGAGGTGAAGTTACCGTAAGATACATAATACACAGCCAGGCGCGATCCGACTGCAGCTGTAAACACTGATACCGGCAAAGCTACAATTAACTGCATGCCAAGCCGGCGCAGCCACGTATAAAGCACAATAAACGCAAGCATGCTGAACAAAAGAAACGGTAGTTCTGTAACCATGCCCCAATATGCGCCAATACTGACGGCAAGAGCTGCAAGGATTGTACGCTCTCGCTTAAGTGCAAATACAACAGCAAAAAACGGGAGTGCAAATGGATAAAGTTCCGTTAAGATCGCAGCACGTCCAAGCAGTACCCCGGCTGCAAACAAGAGCAGCCCCCATTCCCAGCACAGCTTGGATGCACCATTTCTAGCCTTTTCCATCATTCCTTCTACCTGCTGCCACACTTGACGGACAGCCTCCTGGACGACATTTGTTTGTTTCTCCGCTTCTTTCTGCAACATATTCGCCACCACCTGTTTCAAGCTTGTACAGGTGATTATACGTCTTAATTTTAGAAATTTTTGTCATAATTCCTAAACGAAATAAAAAAAGTCTTCGACGGGGTTTGCGAGCCTTTTATTTTTTGTTGATTCATTAAAAGGATCCGGAAGGGATGAAACGCAGGAGGGAGGATTAATCAGACAAAAGATGAGCGGTACCGGCTTGGCTTAAATAGGTGTTAATACAAAAAAAGAGCAGCCCGTAACCGGACCACTCTTTCGCATTATGTATGGTAGCGGCGGAGAGAGTCGAACTCCCGACCTTACGGGTATGAACCGTACGCTCTAGCCAGCTGAGCTACGCCGCCATATGGTGTCGTCTGTTTGCGACATATTTTATTATATCCAAGGTCAATGTGTATGTCAATGCAAGAACAAACTTTTTTTAAAGAAGCACCCAGTAAAAGAGCGCCGAAACGGACGGGCGCTCTTTTATGTCACTTAACGACCGTAATTACCGCTTGGAGCCGCGCTTGCCTTCGGACTGTTTCCGAAGGGTTGATAAACGCTCATCGCTGTCTTTAAGGAATTGATTCATTTTCTCTTCAAAAGACTGACCCCGCTGCTTCTCACCGCCGGAAGGTTTTCCTTTTTTCCGGTGATCCGATTTCTGCTGCTCCTGCTTTGGTGCTTCAGCCTTGCGGATCGATAAAGCAATCTTACCATCGTCTTCAACTTTCATTACCTTTACTGTCACCGTATCGCCGACGCTTAAATAGTCATTCACA
The DNA here is from genome assembly GCF_003014715.1 of Salsuginibacillus halophilus. GTDB lineage: Bacteria > Bacillota > Bacilli > Bacillales > Marinococcaceae > Salsuginibacillus > Salsuginibacillus halophilus. Next base: position 32,103 of record NZ_PYAV01000017.1, on the reverse strand, counting down.
TCATTTACGTACTGATCAGCAACTTCACTAATGTGAACAAGTCCGGTCTTTCCACCTTCTAATTCAACAAATGCCCCAAACTTTGCAATCCCGGTGACTTTACCTTCCAGCTTACTTCCAGCTTCAATGGCCATGAACGCAATGCTCCTCCTTGTTCTTAATACGTACGACCTACGAAAAAGTCAAACATATTATAAGTGACTTGGTAAAAAAGTGTCAATCGTTATTATCCTGCGTGCGAGGCGGTACTTTGTAAATCGTTTCCCCCGGTTTCGTATAATAATATTCTTCGCGCGCAATTTCTGCGATAAAATCGAGATCGTTATAGTTTTCAATATCCTGCTTTAATGAAGCTTCTTCTTGATTCAGCTGCTGTAGTTCTTGCTGCAGCTCTTCTTTTTCGGTTTCTTTTGCCTGCAGCATCGTCATTTGTGAAATTAAAATAGCCCCAAGGCTAACCAGGATCACCGCTGCCAAAATACCGAACACCGTTAAACGCCGTTTCAACCCACGCCGACGCTTTTCTAACAGCGCTTCCTGGTTTTCATATGTTTGCTGTTGTTCAGGATGAAGCTTTGTTACTTGAGACTTTTTCTGCCGGTCAGCCAACGTTTAATCCCTCCCTTGTTTCAACCAATGCTGCAGCCGCCTCCATCCATCAACCGGTAATGCAGCAAGTCTTTTCAACCGGCTGTAAAAGCGGGGATGGTTTTGCGTGAATTTTTTAAACATTTTACCGAAAGGACGCCACAGCAGACGACCGATCCATGTACTAATACGTGCAACCGTTCTTACTACTATCATAACGAAGTCGATAATTACTTGCAATATGAACTGGAGCGGGCGCCACAATAGCAAGTTAAGGGTATTGTGAATCAGGCGGAGGCAGCCGTTAAACAGCCGAATGCCAAACTCCAGCCACCTCAATACAGTGGATTGCAGCACCTTTTGATACAACACCCAGCCTAAAAGCAGCGCGCCGATCACATAAACCCGCATTTCTCCGTCATTTACTTGAAGCAGGATATAAAATACAAATAATCCTTGTACTATCCAAAACAACATGTCCAAAACGAGCCGGTGCCAGCGAAACCGCCGTTCATGCGGTGTCAGCCGTTGGTAAATATCAATCCCTGCCCCGACCATCACACCGGCTGCTGCCATCACCAGCATCGTTTGAAACTGGATTTCAAGCGTCATTTAAACAACGATTTGAACCAAGGTTTTTTATTCCCTGCCGGGGCATCAAGATAAACGAGATCTTCCACTTTTCCTTCAATCGAAACGAGGCCATCTTCGACATTCACGTTTTTCATGTAAAGATCATGGCCCCGCACAGACAAGTACCCCATCACTGTCTGCAGCAAAAACTCCTGGCTGTCAAAATGTTCGACTTCCTCCACACCTGTAACATCCAGTGACCGCCGCCCTTTTAATATCACATCGTGCGCACGCTGCACATCATCTACTCGTTCCATCCCTTGTCCCGCCTTTCACTTTTAAGCTTATGCTCTTAGCTTATGATAGAGGACAAGGTATTAGAACTTGCTTACGATGAGGTTTCTGCCGGGCCGGACTCTTCAAGGACGGTGTACATTGACGAGGCAGCATCCTTTTTCGTCGTGTCGTGCAGTTCTTCAACTTTGATTTTCAATGTCTTTGTGCCGAAATAAATGGTCACCTCATCCCCTGGTGATAATTCAGTTCCGGCTTTTGCTTTATTACCGTTAACCGTGATTCTGCCTTGTGAAGCTACTTCTTTCGCTAACGTACGACGCTTAATTAATCGTGATACTTTTAAAAACTTATCGATCCGCATTTTTATCCCTCCTGTTTTGCTTCATTCCATAACCCATCCATTTCTTCAAGTGAAGCATCTTCAGGCGCTTTACCGGATGCATAAAGGGCCTGCTCAATATATTGAAAACGCCGGGTGAATTTCTGATTTGTCGAAGTTAACGCCTCCTCCGAATTTAACTTGTAAAAGCGGGCAAGGTTGCAGAGGACAAACAACACATCGCCGAGTTCTTTTGACGCCCGTTCCTTCGTCCCGCTTTCAAGTTCAACTTTCCATTCCGACAGCTCTTCTTCAAGCTTTTCCCAGATTGGCCCGGCTTCACCCCAGTCAAAGCCAACACGGGCCGCTTTTTTCTGCAGTTCTTCAGCCATAAGCAGTGCCGGCAGCGTTTGTGGTACATCTGCAAGCAGTGATTCCGACACCTCGTTTTTCGCTGCTTTTTCTTCAGCTTTAATTGCATCCCAGGCAGTGACTACTTCATCCGCATCCCCGGCTGCCCCTTTACCAAAGACGTGCGGGTGGCGCCGGATCATTTTTTCATTCAGTGTTTCGATGACATCCTCCACTGCGAAGAAACCTTCATCTTCCCCAATTTGGGCGTGCAGCATGACTTGTAAAAGAATATCACCAAGCTCTTCGATAAGGGCGTCGTCATCTTCTTCATCAATCGCTTCGAGTACCTCGTATGTTTCCTCAAGCAGATAACGTTTTAATGAAGCATGTGTCTGCTTTTGGTCCCACGGGCAGCCGTCAGGGCCGCGCAGCGTTTGAATAACTTCACGCAGCTTGGAGAAATCACGAAAACGTAACGTTTCATCCGCTGCCGGCGGTACGTACACTGCTGTTAAATTGCTCAACTGCACTGCCCGGTCAAGCTCTTCAAGCGGTACAGTTTCTACCACTTCTTCACGGGTGCCGGCTGCGGTTACGACAGTTACTTTATGGGAAGAAGGCAGACGTTCCAGTAGTGTCAGCTTTACGTCAGAAGCAATAAAACTATCATAAACTTGCGATAAGATTAAGTGCTCTGTCAGGGACCAATTGGTTTGATAAAATGTCGTGGCATCTTTCAACTGACAACCATCGTTCGGGTCGATGCCAGCTGCTGTAAACATCGGGTCGAGAAAACTTTGACCACCAGCACTGATCACAGTAAGCGCACCGGCGTCCGCCCGGAGCTTCAGCATATGCACCGTTTGTTCAGCAACGTACGGGTGACCAGGCACAAGATAACATACCGGTCCATCAGCCGCCCGGCGCTCTAGCGCCTCAACAATTTCGGCATATACTTGCTCAAAGTGATCATAAGACTCATAAATATGATCAAAGCTTTCGATATTAAAACCTTCATGCTGTAAGGATTGAATCGCCGGATGTTTATGCGTACGAGCGATGACGGTCTCTGCCTGCTGCACAGCCCGGTAAACACCAAGCGGCATCTGTTCTAATTCCCCCGGACCTGCGCCGGCGACAGTAATGACCGGCAAGGGGCTCTCGTTTTCATTCGTCATCATGGATACTCCTTCATTTCAAGTTCATATGTATTTCCATTATATCACACAACCTGAATGAAACGCGTTGGTGAGTATGTAAGGTTTTGTTGATAAAGCACAGTCTAATTAAATAAAAGAAGCGCCAGCCCGCTACGATGTCATAACGTAACAGGCTGACGGCCTTATTGTTCCATTTGTTTCGCCAGGAAACTAGCTGCAGTTTCAAGCATTTTTTCAGCGAGGGTTTCGTTCAGCGGGTCTTCTTTGGCCATTAATACAACGGCACCAATCGCATCACCGTTTGCGATAATTGGTGCAGCACCGTAACCTTCCATTTCCTCTTTATGATCACTGACAAGGTTATACTCCCCGCGCTTTGCTTTAACAGAGGTGGTACGGTTTTGAATAATATCTTCAATCGAAGTACCGATGCTTTTATGCTTATACTCCTTTTTCGTACCGCCGGAGACGGCGATGAACGTATCTCGGTCAGCGATCAATACCGGCTGATGCATGCTTTCATACAGAGCATCGGCATACTCTTTGGCAAAATCTCCTAACTCGGAAATCGGCGAGTACTTTTTTAAAATCACTTCCCCGTCACGGTCGACGAAAATTTCTAATGGATCTCCTTCACGAATGCGTAAGGTACGCCGGATTTCTTTCGGAATGACGACGCGCCCTAAGTCATCAATACGGCGAACAATCCCGGTAGCTTTCATATCTTCGGCCTCACTTTCTCTTGTTGTCATTCTTGATGTGATTTAGCTTTCACTATTTTCGCTACCGTTAGTATCCGCTGCTTCAAGAGAAGTATGCACCAAGGTTGTAAAAACATATCTTCGTTAGGCTTATGCTTCCGCAGCCGCTGCTTTCACTCCCGGAAGACCGCTTAATAACCGGTGCAGCACATCAAGCAGTGTACCGCTGTTCATCTGTTTCGCATGAATAACGACTTTAATCTTCGAACCGTCTGTACCGAGCGCCACCTGCCGGCCGAGGTCATTGACAAGGGAGAAGAGCCGGGCGCCGTCAATTTCCCCACTTGCTTCTTCGGAACAGAGCACCGTAACTTTATCTTTTTCTTCTTTAATCGAGTCAATCCCTTCAGCTTCAGCCAATAAACGAATTTCAGCAAACGTGAGCAAATGTTTCACTTCAACAGGGTACTCACCGAAACGGTCTATCAACTCGTCTTTTAAATCTGTAAGGTCTTCAAACGTCTGCAGACCTTTAACCCGCTTATACATCTCAATCTTCTGTTTGGAGTCGGCAATGTAGGATTCAGGGATATAAGCTTCAACGTTCATTTCAATTTCAGCTTCAGGCTGTTTTGAAGCCGGTGTTTTTCCCTGCTTCTCTTCAATCGCTTCTTTTAACATCTGCGAGTAAAGGTCAAAACCGACCGAGTCAATATAGCCGTGCTGTTTTGCCCCTAGCAGGTCGCCAGCACCGCGGATCGATAAGTCGCGCATCGCAATTTTAAAGCCTGACCCGAGTTCAGTGAATTCTTTAATCGCCTGCAGCCGCTCTTCTGCCACTTCTGTAAGCACTTTATCCCGCTCGTATGTGAAATAAGCATATGCGACCCGGTTGGAACGTCCAACACGGCCGCGGATTTGATAAAGCTGGGACAACCCCATTTTATCTGCATTATAAATGATTAACGTATTCACATTTGGAATATCGACACCTGTTTCAATAATTGTTGTCGTTACTAAAACATCCTGGTGCCCTTCTAGAAAGTCGATCATCGTTGCTTCGAGCTCCTGCTCGTTCATCTGCCCGTGAGCGTAAGTTACATTCGCATCCGGGACGAGCGCACTCACCTGACTTGCCATTCTGGAAATGTCATGCACACGGTTGTACAACAAATACACCTGGCCGCCGCGGCTTAACTCCCGTTCGATCGCTTCTTTTAAAAGCGCACCATTATACTCCATCACATACGTCTGCACCGGAAACCTGTTTTCCGGCGGTGTCTCAATAACAGATAAGTCCCGCACGCCAAGCATAGACATGTGCAGCGTCCGCGGGATTGGTGTTGCTGTAAGCGTAAGAACATCAATGTTTGCTTTCATCTGCTTAATTTTTTCTTTATGCGTCACGCCAAAGCGCTGCTCTTCATCTACGATGAGCAGGCCAAGCTCACGGTGTTGAACGTCTTTGCTCAACAGCCGGTGGGTGCCGATCACAAGGTCCACTCCGCCGGTTTTTAAAGAACGCAGCGTTTCATTCTGCTGCTTTTTCGTACGAAACCGGCTTAACATCCCGATGTTGATCGGATAATCAGCAAACCGCTCGCTGATGGTGTCAAAGTGCTGCTGGGCAAGGATCGTTGTCGGTACTAATATCGCTACCTGCTTACCTTCCATGATCGCTTTAAAAGCCGCCCGGATCGCAACTTCGGTTTTACCGTAACCAACATCACCACAAAGGAGCCGGTCCATTGGCCGTTCTTTTTCCATATCCGTTTTAATTTCTTGAATCGCTTTTAACTGATCTTCTGTTTCCTGGTACGGAAACGAAGCTTCAAACGCTTTCTGCTCTTCATCATCCGGACTGAACGCATAACCTTGGGTTGCTTCGCGCTCAGCGTACAGTTTGATCAAATCATCTGCGATATCCTGCACCGATGATTCTACCCGGCGCTTAACTTTCTTCCAGTCACTGCCGCCAAGGGCATAAATCTTTGGATCTTTTTCTTCGGAGCCGATGTATTTTTGCACTTGATCAATCTGCTCGACCGGCACGTAAAGTTTGTCATTGCCGGCATATGAGATTTGTAGATAGTCTTGATAGACGCCTTTCACCTCAAGCGTTTCAATTCCAAGGTATTTGCCGATACCGTGATTCACGTGGACGACGAGATCGCCCACCTTTAACTCTGAATAACTTTGGATCCGTTCGGCATTCGACATCTTCGCACGCCGCTTCTGTCGATTCATTTTCTTTTTAAATGTCTCTTCTTCAGTTACGACGGCCAGCCGGTTCATAGGGAGTTCAAAACCTTGGTTGAGTGCACCGAGCATAATATAGGCCTGGCCTTCGGCAAGCTGCGTACCACGTTCAACTAACGGGGCTTCCATGCCGTAATCGTGAAGCACATTTTGCAGGCGCTTCGCCCGCTCTTCGCTTGCAGCAACAAAGACCACCCGGAAGCTCCCCTTCATCCAGCGCTCCATTTCACTTTGCAGTACCGGCATCTGCCCATGAAACTGCTGCATCGCTTTACACTGCAAATTCACAATACTGCTTGGCTGAATTGACTGCAGCGTACGGAGAAACAAGGAGAAGTAAACCGTTTGCAGTTTTTGTGTACTGAACAAATCATGATACGGCACTGACAAAGAAATGCCTCGCGGAATTTCTCCTTGTTCTAACAAGGTCGTCTGCCACTCCGCCTCTTCATGATCAAGCCGTTCTGCCGTTTCCTGCACCCGGCTGATTTCATCAACAAACATGATCATATGTTCAGAAAAATAGTCAAACAACGTGGCCGGAGCTTCGTATAAATACGTTAAATATTTATAAATTCCTTGAAAACGACTCCCCTCTGAAAGCTGGGTCTGTTCGTACTCAAGATGCTCTTTCGCCTTTTGTTTTTGTTCATCATCTTTCATATGCTGAAGCGTTTCTGGAATGGCTGTTTCTAAATTTTTACGGCCGCGCTCGGCGTGCTCCGCAAATAAAATCGTTTCATCTGCCGGCCCAAACCGAATTTCATCAATTTCGTTGAGCGAACGCTGATCATCGGCTTGAAAGTAACGGAGCGAGTCGATCTCATCATCGAATAACTCAATCCGGACCGGGTGTTCTTCGGTTAATGGATAAATATCAACAATGCCACCGCGCACACTTACCTCACCTGGTGCTGTGACCATATCCGTCCGGCTGTAACCAAGCGCGATGAGCTGAACAAGTAGATTCTCAAGATCGAGCTGATCACCTACATGCCACTCAAACTGGCACGCCTGCCAAAGCTCTTTTGGTGGAAGCAAACGGCGCAAACCAGCCACTGGTACAATAATAATATCCGCCTCTCCGTAGACGAGGCGGTTCAACACGTCAATGCGCTGGCTCCGCATCTCCGGACTTGCCACCGCGATTTCCGAGGAAATAAGTTCATTGACCGGATAAAGCAGCACCCGATCTCCGTATACATCAACCAAATCTTCATACCATTTCTGCGCTTGATATAAGTTGTGCGCCACGAGCACACTCGGCCGTTGTTCGGTTTCAGTCATATCAGCGACAAACAACGTTTTGGCCGAGCCGCTTAAGCCGGTAATCAGCTGTCCCTGCTCCCCTTCCTCCAAGCGGGTCTGCACCTGCCGGAGATCTCCATTTTCCATCAAGCGTTCCTGTATCCCTTTCACTTCGTTAGTCCTCCTCCCCGCTCACCGTCACATTCCTTCTATCAAACAATAGAAAAACGCCTTGGCTGCTGAAACCAAAGCCTCCGAATTGTTTCTCCTGTTAGGTTTTCTAACGAAGGAATGCGGCAAATATCCACTTTTCAACAAACAATCATGTATCTTCTACACATTGAAGCTTTAAAAGCAACAACGATGGTAGACTTCGTATTTCGGCAGGTGATTCTCCCGGCAGACCACCATTTTCTTCGGTCCCATCACACATGGTTTTATGATGCTAGATCTCTGGGACAATCTGTGAGCCCGGCATCAAAGTACCGGGTTCACAACCCCTCTTCTCTTCATTGGACAACTTAATGGACCCAGTAATCCAATTCGTGCAGGGCAGGGTTTTGCCGCTGTGCTTCATAGCAGTGGCTGCAAATCGTTTGGATGTGAAGACGCCCATCGGAACCTTCATGCACCGCTTCATTCATCTCTTGTGCATTTAAGCTGGACAAGCCAAGATCCGCTGCTGTATGTTCGCGGCCTTCTAATGCTCCTACACGGCTTTTACAATGGCGGCAGTAGTAATGAATACTCATCATCCGGCTCCTTTACTACAACAGATTTATGTGTAGTATCACCCGTTTCAGCCTTTTTTATTATAAAGGTTCATAACTTCTGGAAATGAGTTTTCAAGCCACGCTTCACAGGCAGCGGCGGCTTCTTGCACCGCTTCATCAACTAGTACGCGCTCTTTTGGGGCAAACGTCCCCAGCACATGGCTCGTCACTGCTTCGCCGTTCGCCGGGCGGCCGACCCCGATGCGGATCCGGTTGAACTTTTGTGTGTTCATATGTTTAATCAATGATTTCATTCCGTTATGACCGCCGTGGCCGCCACTTTGACGAAGACGGATCCGACCGGGGGTTAAGTCAAGGTCATCATACATAATTAAAACGTCTTCTGCTGCTACATTGTAGTAGTCCATCATCGGGCGTACTGCTTCTCCGGAAAGATTCATCATTGTTGTCGGCTGCATTAAAACAATTTTTTCTGTTCCGTTACGATATTCAGCAATCCAGGCTTTCGACTTCTTATCTTCTTTTAAGTTTACTTTTAACCGGTCGGCCAGTACATCCACAGCGTCAAAACCGACGTTATGACGTGTTCTTTCGTATTTTGGTCCTGGATTTCCAAGCCCTGCAATAATCTTCACCTTTGTCACCCCTTCATCCGACACTGTTTCCGGGGCGCTTGAAAACTTGCGCTTCAGCCATTGAATCATCGCCCTCAACTCCTTCATTTAACCGAGCCTATGGTGAAAAAAGGTATAACCCCTAAGGGGGCTATACCTTTTTAAAAGCAAAATTATTCGTTGTCTTCTGTCGTTTCTTCTGCGCTGTCGTCACCAACAAGCTCAGGTTCAGCAGCTGCATCTGTATCCAGTTCTTCTTCAACTGGTACATCAGCAGGAACAACAGTTACGACTGCTTCTTCCGGATCAGCGTTGAATTCGAACGTCTTGTCCGACTTCAAGTCGCTAACAAAGATTGAGTCGCCGATGTTAAGCTCAGAAATGTCAACTTCGATCTGCTCTGGGATTTCTTCAGGCAGTGCGCGTACGGACAACGTAAACTGCAAGTGGGATACAACGCCGCCTTCTTTCTCTCCAGGAGCTTCGCCGACGAGGTTCACCGTAACGTCTGCGTCCATATCCTGCGTCAAGTCCACTTCGAAAAAGTCAATGTGCTCGTAAGTGTCCTTCAAGGAATCAGTTTGTACATCGTTAACGATGACTTTGTGCTTCGCACCATTGTCAAAGTTAAGTTCTACGATTCCGTTACGACCTGCTTCACGCATCGTTTTAATGAAAGCAACGTTTGGTACAGATACTGCTTTGCTTTCTGTTGTCTTACCGTAAAGTACGCCTGGTACAAAGCCTTCGCGACGAAGGCGTTTCTTTTCCGCGCGGTCTTCGCTATTGCGGAAATTTGCCTCGAGTGGTGTTGCTTGAGCCATATTTTCACCTCATTATATGATTTGTAACTGGGTTTTGCCCGTAATTCCCCACTTAAATCGAAATTCTACCACTTTTCAAGGAACAATGCAAGAATTAAGGGGGATTTTTCTATTTGTTCCGGTAACAGCCGCAGCGACAACGCACTGCGGCTATGTTCGCTTCGCCTTAGTCAAACAGCGTGCTGACGGATGTGTGTTCATGAACACGAATAATCGCTTCAGCAATCAGTGGTCCAACCGACAACTGTGTCAGCTTTTCAACCTGCTTTTCTTCCGGAAGCTTAAGGGTGTTTAAAACGACGAGTTCTTTAATCATCGAGTTATCAATGCGCTCAATGGCAGGACCGGAAAGCACCGGGTGTGTACAGCAGGCATACACATCTTTTGCACCCTGCTCTACAAGCGCATCTGCAGCAAGACTCATCGTACCTGCTGTATCGATGATATCGTCAATAATGATCGCTGTTTTACCTTCAATATTGCCAACAATGTTCATCACTTCTGCCTGGTTCGGCTGCGGACGGCGCTTATCAATAATTGCAATTGGCGCACCGAGACGATCAGCCATGCTGCGCGCCCGGATCACCCCGCCGTGGTCCGGGGAAACAACGACAATATCTTCAAGCCCTTTATCTTTAAAGTAATCAGAGAGGATCGGTGTGCCCTGCAACTGGTCCACAGGAATATCGAAAAAGCCTTGAATCTGGGTCGCGTGCAGATCAGCAGTTAAAATCCGGGTCGCCCCTGCGGTTTCGAGCAGGTTCGCCACAAGCTTTGCGGTGATCGGCTCGCGGGATCGGGCTTTACGATCTTGGCGGGCATAACCGTAGTAAGGCATAACAATGTTAATGGTTTTTGCCGATGCACGTTTACAAGCATCCACCATGATTAAGAGCTCCATCAAATGCTCATTAGCTGGTTCGGAGGTCGATTGTACGAGAAATACATCACATCCACGGATGCTTTCTTCAATGTTGACCTGAATTTCCCCATCACTGAAACGCTTCACTGAGCTTTTACCCATCTCAACCCCAACATGGTCGGTTACTTCCTGCGCCAGCTCCGGATTGGAGTTCAAGGTGAATATTTTCAAATATGGATCATTGTATGTTGCCATGAGCAATTTCCCTCCGTAAATTATATTGAGCTCTTTAGTTTACTTGACGTAGTTTTCTTTGTTTGTCTGCCGGCAGCGGGCAATCGATAACGCTTCGCCCGGCACATCGTCTGTCACGGTTGAACCTGCAGCAACATAAGCTTTCTCTCCCACCGTTACCGGTGCAATCATATTTACGTTGCAGCCAATAAACGCGCCGTCTTCAATCGTCGTAACATACTTTTCACTACCGTCGTAATTTACTGTAATTGAACCACAGCCTAAATTGACGCCTTCACCAACCTCTGCATCCCCGAGGTAGCTTAAATGCGAAGCTTTACTGTTCGCCCCAAGTGTTGATTTTTTTAACTCAACAAAATTGCCGACTTTGGCTTGGTCACCAATCGTTGTTTCCGGACGAATGTGGGCAAACGGTCCGACACTTACCTCCGCACCGAGACGGCTGTTTTTAACGACCGACTGCTGGACCGTTGTGCCTTTTCCGATAAAACTATCAGCAATCTCACTATTCGGCCCGATCACACACTCGCCTTCAATTGTCACTTCACCGCTGATGAACGTTCCCGGATATAATGTTGTATCAGGGTGCAGCGCTGCATCAGCTGAAATGTACGTATTCTCCGGATCGATGATCGTAACGCCTTCTTTCATCCAGTGATGATTGATGCGCCGCTTCATCGCCTGCTCAGCGGCAGAGAGTGCCACCCGGTCGTTCACACCAATGGTCTCGGAGAAATCAGGCGTCTGCCAAGCAGTGACAATTTCGCCTTCGCCTTTTAAAATTTCAATGACATCCGGCAGGTAGTATTCACCTTGAACGTTGTCATTTGTCACACGCTGCAGGGCTTCAAACAGTTTTTCATTGTCAAAGCAGTACGTGCCTGTATTAATTTCTGTAAGTGCCCGCTCCTGTTCCGACGCATCTTTGTGTTCAACAATCCGGTTCACATGCCCCGTGTCCACATCACGTACAACACGGCCGTATCCATCCGGCTGATCTGCATGTGCAGTAAGTACAGTAACTTTTGCTTCTGTATTCGTGTGATGCTCAACAAGTGAAGACATCGTTTCCGCCGAAATCAGCGGCGTATCTCCACACAAGACAAGCGTCACGCCGTGCTTTCCTTCCAGCGTTTCAGCAGCCTGCTGCACCGCATGACCAGTGCCGAGCTGCTCTGCCTGCAATGCATACGTGACCCGGTCTTCTAATTGTTTTTGAACCGCTTCTGCCCCGTGACCGACAACAGTAACGATATCGTCAAATCCTGCAAGCTGCACTTGATCGACAACATGTTCGACCATCGGCTTGCCTGCAACAGGGTGAAGCACCTTGTACAAGTCCGACTTCATTCTTTTTCCTTGGCCGGCAGCTAACACCACCGCGTAACGGTTATTCATACCCAGCCTCCAACGACTAAAATGTCCATTACGAATATATCCTAAATGCGCACCCTTTTCAAGGAAAGATCCTTCTTTCAAGACATGAAAAAAGCCAACGCACCGATCCGGCCGTTGACTCTTTTACTGCGCTTTAAGAAGCACCTGCTTCTTCATACTCCAAGTTTTCACTTTCACCTTGGCGTTCATACTCACCAAGAACTGCTGTCTGAATTTTTTCGCGGGTATGCGAAGAAATCGGATGGGCAATATCACGAAACTCCCCGTCCGGTGTACGCTTGCTCGGCATTGCGACGAACAGCCCGTTATTGCCGTCAATCACGCGAATATCGTGAATAACAAACTCTGAATCTACTGTGATGGAAGCAATCGCCCGCATGCGTCCTTCTGTCTGCACCCTGCGGAGTCGAACGTCTGTAACTTCCATTATGTCACCACCTTTTCCCAAAATCTTCTCTTAGTTACTTAATTCAACGGCGGATAAAATTCTCCTGCTAAAATATAAAAATTTTTATCACCAGTAGAAGAGAAGTGGAGTCAGGTGGACATCAACAGCAGCATACAACATTCAATTTGCACATAAGATGCCATCATGCACTTCTTCTTACATAGAGAGGACCGCCTGATGACAGACAGCCCTTTGCAGAAACGGTCATATTATTCTTTCACAAGCGCGATAACTTCAACTTCAATTAATACATCTTTTGGCAGGCGGGCCACTTCTACGCAGGAACGTGCCGGCTGATGTTCGCTGAAATATTCGCCGTAAATTTCATTAATGACAGGAAAATCATTCATATCTTTAATAAACACCATCGTTTTAACAACCTGCTCAAGTGAAGAACCGGCTTCAGCTAAGATGGCTTTAACGTTCTGCATGACTTGGTGCGTCTGTTCCTCAACGCTCTCTCCTGCAAGCTCCATGTCCTTTGTGAGCGGGATTTGACCAGAGCTGTAAAACATGTTGTTTACAACGACACCTTGAACGTATGGACCAATCGCTTCAGGCGCTTCGCTTGTATAAATCGTTCTCATTCTCCTAACACCTCTTTCAGTTGGTTTACGTAATTGCCCGGCTCAACGGTGATGCGCCGGTCTTTTTCGTTCACTTCTGATAAGCGTGCAATTGAAACATAATCTTCAACAAGCCGCTCACTCACATCAGCGGCTTCAACTAACGTGGCGATCCCTGCAACTTCTGCACGGAACTCTGACAACAGGTCCACCATCCCTTTTGCTGTGCCTCCTGCTTTCATAAAGTCGTCGACAATCAAGACGTTAGCGCCTTCTTCGAGACTGCGGCGGGCAAGCGACATCGTCTGCATACGTTTTGACGAACCAGAAACATAATTGATGCTGACGACAGAACCTTCAGTGACCCGGTGATCGCGGCGGACGATACTCACCGGTACATCAAGGTATGTACCGATTGCATGAGCGAGCGGAATCCCCTTTGTAGCCACTGTCATAATCGCATCTACATCCCGGTCTTTAAATAGGGCGGCAAAGAGGCGACCGATTTGATTCATCGTGCTCGGGCGGCCAAGTATATCCATCATATATAAGTAGCCGCCTGGCAAGATCCGGCTTTCATCCTGAAGCTGGGTGCATAACTCATGAACAAATGCTTCTGCTGCAGATGCATCAACGGTCGGAATGTATTTCACACCACCGCTTGCCCCGGGCACTGTTAGCAGCTCACCAATGCCTTCTTCTTCAAATATTTCTTTCACAATCGTTAAATCCTCGCTAATCGATGACTTTGCCGATTGATACCGTTCTGAAAAATATTTTAACGACACGAGCTGATGCGGATGTTCAAGCATAAAGTTGGTCATGTCCACCAGCCGGCCGCTGCGCTTCAATTTTTTCATAATGACCTCCGAAATCCGAATGTTTAAATGGAATATACCATTTTTATACGGATTCCTTCAACCGTTCCTGTTCGTTCCTGTTATAGAAGCCGGACGGCATGAACATCCTCACAAAATCCACGCAAGGCATTGTAAACCCGATGGACACGTGACTCTTTTTCAACTAAACCAAACACTGTCGGACCACTGCCGCTCATCAGTGCAGCATCCACACCGGACTCAATCATTCGGTCTTTAATTTGACGCACCTCTGGGTAGGACGCAAGCGTCACAGATTCTAAGTCATTGCTTAACAAGCGGCACATTGCCTTGTAATCGCCACTTTCAATTGCTTCTACCATCTTGTTTGACACGGGCTCTTTTTCCGGGTTTGGCTTCATCTGCTTGTAAATGTCACCAGTTGATAAACCGACAGGCGGCTTCGCTAATACGACCCAGGCAGCAGGCGGAGCTGCGATCGGCTCTATGACTTCTCCACGGCCGGTAGCAAGTGCTGTACCGCCGTGCACACAAAATGAGACGTCTGAACCGATTTCCGAACCGAGCGCGGCCAACTTCTCAAGCGGAATGTTTAATTCCCAAAGCTCGTTCAACCCTTTTAAAACAGCAGCGGCGTCACTACTTCCGCCGGCAAGCCCTGCGGCTACCGGTATTTTTTTATCAATAAAAATTGAAGCACCGGCTGTTACATCGTATCGCTTCTGCAGCAGGCGGGCTGCTTGAATGGCGAGGTTACGATGGTCTTCCGGCAATAAGCCGGCTGATACACTGAGGCGGATTTGTGAAGACTCACTCCGCGTCAATTCCACCCGGTCGGCAAGGTCAACCTGGGTCATAACCATTGCCACTTCATGAAAGTTGTCCGGGCGTTTATGTAAAACGTCCAATGATAAATTAATTTTGGCTGGCGCCCGCAGCGAACACTTCACACGTCATTCCCCTTATCCTTACGTAAATTCATTTTTCCATTTTAGCTAAAAATCCACGGTATGTATAGTCCAGGGAGCCGCTCAGTATAAAAAAACAGCCCCGGCCGCGCAGGACGGACCGAAGCTGTTCGCATGGATACTTATCTAGGCGTGGACACTATCCGATTCATCGCACAATGCAAGCTGCACCGTCTTTGTTAGCACATCAGTGTAGCTGTAAGAGACCCGTTCAATCGAATGCTTGTCCCGGTCCAACTGAACGACAAAAACTGACGGATACGTTTCTGTTAACATGCCCGAGCGCTCCACCACTTTGCGGCGACCGCCGTTGGTTGTCAATGTAATTCGCTTACCTACATTTTCATCAAGTGAACGCTTAATATCATGTAGTGTTTTTCCCATACTACCCACCACCTCACATGATATAAGTTTACCACGCCCATTATATAAAGTCAAATAAAATTTATATTTTATCAATGAAGTAAACAATGTGTCAATTAAAAAATTTGTACATACTATCCTGCAGAACGAGAAGAGCGCCCTGTAACTGCCTGATTCAGGCTGTACAGGACGCTTTTGCGAGAAAGCCTTTTATTTTAAGTGCAGGCGGTAGTTCGGGCCGACAGCTTTTGCTGCCGGCAGCCCCCGGCGGAGCACCCCTTTTGTATCAATTCCGCCGAGACCTCCTTCACCACTTGGGGTATTGCGCAAAAGTTCATGCAGCTTCACCCGCTCCATAAAAGGGGTGAAGCTTATCCGGGCAGCGATATAAACAGGATCAAGGGCATGAATATTAATACGCTCAGGCGCACTTGCAAAGTTGGCTCCTGCCTTTAACAAATGTTCGAAATACGACTGACAAGCACCAGCAAAAATAATTAACTCATCCATTTGCGGAACGACGTTGCGCGCTGCGCGCACGGCGCGGCCGAAGTTTTTTGAGTTGCGGTACGCTTTCAAGTCATTCGTCTCTCCTTTAGCCGGCCAATACGCATCATGCCCAGTGATGACAACAATACTCGGACGGACCATCTCCAAAAGCGATGGCATTTCGTCTGCCATTTTTTCTTCAGCTGTATGCACCCCATATACCGGGATCCCAGCCCGCTCGTATACGCGCTCACAACGCTCCAAGTAATTTGCATCACCATCGATGTGCAGCACCCGGCCGGGGAGCTCAAAAAAATCCGACTCGGACTGATACCCTGAAGTGGCTTCGTATTCGCTCTGCGCCCGGATTTTACGAGCTTCCTGGCGAAACAGCCGGTAACAGTCTTCCTCTTTCTGCCGGGCTGCTTTTTTCCTTTTTCTGCGCTCTCCTTCTTCAACCTTTTCTAAATCTTCAAGCGGCGCATCGGCCGCAAGCCGCAGCTCTTCACCGAGGAGTTCTGCCTCCCCGCCGCGAATTGCGGTAACGCGGAACATAATGTCGCGTCCATATGATTTTCTGACGACTAAATCACCGGCTTCTACAGACAAGCGGGACGCCCCCTTCCTCACGGCACTATATGCCGGCCGAGCCCGGGTTGTGCGTCTAACCGAAGCACATCATTGCTGTTCTTTCTCTTCAACAGTTTCGCGGATGCGCCGTAAATGATCATTCATCTCTTCTAACCGAAAAATGATGTAAGCAAGTATAACCCCAAATATGGATCCGATCGGACCAAATATAACAAAGCCTAGTACGACACCGACAAGAAGAGGAATCGTCAACCTCATGCGCTCACCTCACTTTCTTACATTTTAAGGTCATATAACTCGTTAGAAAGACGGGCGAAGTCTTCCATCGATAAACTTTCTCCGCGCCGCGAAGGATCAATACCCGCTGCTTCGCACGCTTCGCGAAAGGCAGGCTTCTGCTCTTTTGTGACAAGAGAACCTACGAGGTTGTTCTGCAGCGTCTTGCGCCGCTGAGTAAACGAGGTACGCACCACTTGGAAAAACCACATTTCATCAATCACATCCACCGGCGGCGCCTCACGAAGTTTGAGACGAACGACCGAAGAATCAACATTCGGCTGCGGCATAAACACCGTCTTTGGTACAGTGAGAACTTCTTCAGCGTCTGCATAAAACTGCGCGGCAATACTTAACGAACCGTACGCCTTCGTACCCGGCTTTGCGGCCATGCGCTCAGCAACTTCTTTTTGCATCATAGCAACGATACACTTAATCGGCAGGCGCGCTTCAAGGAGCTGCATAAGTATTGGCGTAGTGACGTAGTAGGGCAGGTTGCCAACGACAGCCACCTCATCACAGTCTTTAAAATGCGTTTTGATCCCCCCGGCAACATCTGCTGCTAAAATATCTTCGTTGATGACTTCGACGTGTGGATACGGCGCCATCGTTTCTGCAAGCACCGGAATGAGCCGCTGATCAATTTCGTAGGCAACAACTTTTTTTGTCTCCTTAGCCAGCTGTTCCGTTAACGCCCCGATGCCAGGGCCAATTTCAATTGCCCCAGCGTCAGGGCCAAGCTCTGCTGCAGCGACAATCTTTCTTAAAATGTTTGTATCAATTAAAAAATTCTGCCCGAGGCTTTTTTTAAACGTTAGCCCGTGCTTGGCTAAGATTTCATTCGTCCGCGCCGGTGTCGCTACATCCTTCATTCGCCTTCACCCCATTCTGCATTCACTTGTGCCATCGCTTTTTCAAATTCCTCGCGCGAAATCCGGAACATGCGCAGCCTTTTCTGCAGCTGTTTTCCGTTCGCGTAACCGATGCCGAGCACTTCGCCTAACGCTTCGCGGCGGTCTTTGGCATCCGGACCAGCCAGGAGACCGTGCGCTATGAGTTCGCCTGCTTCAACCGGCGCTTCGTCAAGTTCTTCCTCAAGCTGTTCTGTGTGCACTTGGCGAAACGCTTCGCGAATCGCTTCTGGGCTTGCGTTTTCCACCCCGAGATCCCGGGCGCGAATGGCTTCGCGGCGCGGCAGAAATGCATGCTTGCAGCCGGGGATCTCATCACTTACAATGCGTCGAATGCGTTCGCCGGGCGCATCCGGATCAGTGAAAATGATGACGCCGCGTCGTTCAAATGCGAGCTCAATCTGCTGCAGCACCTCCTCAGGTACTGCTGATCCACGCGTTTCAATTGTATCGGCAATTAGAGCCCGTTGTACTGCAATCGTATCGTCTTTCCCTTCCACGACGATGCATTCTTGAATTTTCGGGCGCATGTCTGCTTCATTCACGTTACACTCCGCCTTCCTTCAAATGAGTCTACCTTACAAAAACGGCCGGCGGAGCACTCTCCGTCCAGCCGTTTTCACACATTAATCCTGCGTATGAATATGAAACAATTGGTTAGCATTGTTTGTCGTGATGCGAGCCACTTCTTCAGTGCTTACGTCTTTAATTTCAGCTAACTTTTCTGCAACGAGCGCAACGTACGCCGGCTCATTGCGTTTGCCGCGGTTTGGATGCGGCGCAAGAAACGGACAGTCTGTTTCGATGAGAAGCCGTTCAAGCGGTACAATGTCAGCCACCTGCTTTGGCAGCTTCGCATTTTTAAACGTTAACGGGCCGCCAAAGGAAATGTAAAAACCAAGGTCCAAACAGCGGCGCGCAATCGTTTCATCGCCACCGAAACAGTGCATAATGCCGCCTGCTTCTTCGGCATTGGTCTCCTCCAAAATATCAGCAATATCTTCATGCGCATCCCGGTCATGCACAATAATCGGGAGGTTGACTTCCTTCGCAAGTTCAATCTGCTGCTTAAACACCGCTTTTTGCACGTTTTTTGGTGACTTATCCCAGTAATAATCAAGCCCCATTTCACCGATCGCTACAACTTGCGGATGGCCGGCCAGTTCGCGCAGCCACTCGAGCTCTTTTTCTGTGAAGTCCACTGCATCTACAGGGTGCCAGCCGACCGCCGCATAAATATCATCATACGCTTCGGCAAGTTCAATCGCTTTTGGGATCGTTTCGTGATCAAACCCGACAACGACCATCTGCTTCACGCCGGCCTCGCGGGCACGGGCGATGGTCTCTTCCCGGTCATCATCAAATGCGTCAATGTTTAAATGTACGTGCGTATCAAAAAGCATCGCGAGCCGCCCTTTCTAGTTGACTTTCGCCCCGTTTGGTAAGTTTTGGTCAATCGTTGCAAGCGTCAGCTCATCACCTTCAGACGCCGCAAGAATCATCCCCTGTGATTTCTCGCCGCGCAGCTTCACCGGCTTTAAGTTACTAATACAGATGACTTTGCGCCCTTTTAAATCTTCAGGCGCATAATACTGCGCAATACCGGAGACAACTTGGCGTTGTTCATAACCAAGATCAAGCTGAATCTTTAACAATTTATCCGTCTTTTTCACCGGCTCTGCTTCAAGAACTTCAGCAACCCGCAAGTCTACCTTACTGAAGTCTTCGATCGCGATTTCCGGTGCTTGATCATTTTCGCGCGCTTCATCTTCTTCAGTTTTCGCCTTGCCGCCCATCTGCTCGATAATGGCTTTTGTCTCCTCTTCAATTTCAAGGCGCGGGAAGAGGGGCTTGCCTTTTTTCACAACAGTTGTACCTTCAGGAAGCTGACCGAATGTGCGCATGGAATCCCACGTTTGCAGGTGCTCTGGCACACCGAGCTGCGCCCACATGTCTGCCGGACTCTTTGTCATAAACGGCTGCAGCATGATGGAAACGTGGCGGAGCGTTTCTGCTAAGTGATACAACACGGCCCCAAGCTGTTCTGTCTCTTCTTCCTGCTTGGCAAGGAGCCACGGCTGGGTTTCATCGATATACTTGTTCGCCCGGCTGATCAGCTGCCAGATCGCTGTAAGCGCTACAGAAAATTCCATATGCTCCATGGCTTCTTCAACTTTTGTCACGGTTGCATCAACAAGCTCTACAAGCGATTCATCATACGGCGTACCATCTTTTAAATATGCTGGCAGTTCGCCGCCGCGGTACTTGTTCACCATCGCCACCGTCCGGTTTAACAAGTTACCAAGGTCATTGGCTAAGTCATAGTTCAAGCGTTCAACGAAGCTTTCCGGCGTGAAAACGCCATCTGAGCCAAACGGTACTTCACGCAGCAAATAATAGCGCACAGCGTCCAGGCCGTAACGATCAACGAGCGGGATCGGGTCTACCACATTGCCTTTAGACTTCGACATTTTGCCGTCTTTCATTAAAAGCCAGCCGTGGCCAAATACTTTTTTCGGAAGCGGAAGATCAAGCGCCATTAACATAATCGGCCAGTAAATCGTATGGAAACGGACAATTTCCTTACCAACAAGATGTACATCCGCCGGCCAGTACTTTTGATACGCCTCATCATCTTCCATGCTGTAGCCAAGCGCTGTAATATAGTTAGAGAGTGCGTCGATCCAAACGTAAACAACATGCTCCGGATCACTTTCCACCGGTACACCCCACTCAAAAGCGGTTCGTGATACGGCCAAGTCTTCAAGCCCGGGCTTAATAAAGTTATTAATCATTTCATTTTTGCGCGACTCCGGCTGAATAAACTCAGGGTTCTCCTCGTAAAATGCAAGCAGTTGATCCGCATATTTACTCAAACGGAAAAAGTAGGACTGTTCGCGCACCCACTCCACCGGATGGCCGCTGTCCGGACTTTTACCGCCGACAATTTTGCCATTTTCTTTGATCGGTTCATCAAGCTGCACTTCTGTGTAAAACGTCTCATCCGGTACGGAATACCAGCCTTCGTATTCATCAAGGTAGATGTCACCTTGTGCTTTCAGCTGCTCAAAGATTTTTTGAACGACCGTTTTATGCCGGGATTCTGTTGTCCGGATAAAGTCATCATACGAAATATCAAGCTTCGCCCATAAATGTTTAATGCTGTCGGCCATTTCATCGACAAACTCCTGCGGATGTACACCTTTTTCAGCTGCTTTACGTTCAATTTTTTGACCGTGCTCGTCCGTTCCGGTCAAATACATAACATCATAACCGCGGAGACGCTTGTAACGGGCCATAGCATCACCTGCTACTGTCGTGTAAGCGTGACCGATATGAAGCTGACCGCTCGGGTAATAAATCGGCGTTGTAATATAAAATGTGTTACGCTCTTGTTCATTCATTGCTTGTATCCTCCTTTAATTCGGCCGCGGAAAGACCCCGGCCTGCTGTCATAAAAAAAAGCCCTCCTCCCGGCAAGGGACGAGAGCTGTAACTCACGCGGTACCACCCTAATTTCTTCCTAATACAAGGAAGCTTCAGGCATCAAGTGTCTCCACTTGGATGCATGCCGGTAACGCAGGCTGCGTTCTTTCCTTATCACACTAGACTCGAAAAGAAGTTCCTCAAAAGACCATATTCCAAAAGGGCAGAGCACCGGTTCCCAGCAATCCCGGCTCTCTTTGCCTCCACAACCTTTTGTACTCATCCCATCATCGGAAGCTGCAAATATATGCTAATCTAATCCGTACATTCCTACACAAAACTATACCGCTCGGGTACAGCGCATGTCAAGTTACAGTATAGAGCGATGCAAATGGGCTGATCTGCTTTTTCACTTTCCCTTGCTGCTCAAGCCGCTCTAACTCATCTTTTAAATCATTCACTGTGTAGGACGTGCCGAGCCTTCCATTAATATCTGAAAGCTTCGCCATCAAATCCGATTCTGAAAGCGGGCTGTAGTCCCGGATCACATCTAAGAAGGCACCGTCTTCTGCCTGCTTCATTTCTTTCAGCTCATCAAACGGATTCTGGACATGCGGTGTGGTCGTATGAGCCATGCGGATCCGCGTTGGAATCGTCCGTCCGAATAAGGCAGAGGAAACGAACGCATCACCGCTTCGCAAATACGGGAGGCGCTGGCTTTCTTCTGCTGTTAAATCCGTTTCTTCCTTAATCGTCTGAATGTCTGTGCCGCGCACCGTCCGGAAGACAAACTTTGTATTCAACTGGGCGGTAATCGTTTCATCGAGCAGCGTCGGCCGCTGGGTCGCCATGATTAAAAAGGCACCGTACTTCCGGCCTTCCTGGGCAATTTCTTTCAATGTGGGTTTAGACGGCGCTTCCATCCCTTTCGGAGCAAAGTTATGCGCTTCATCAGTTGCCACGATAAATGGAGGGAAGAAGTTGGCCGCTTCCCCTTTCAGCTTCGCATCCCGGTATGTACGCCGTTTATTATACAAGGTGGAAGTCACATAACTTGCAAAGACTTGGAGAAGCCAGGATGAACCTTGAATCACCACGAGCTTGCCCGCATATAAAGCGTTCTCCACAGCCTGTATATTGTGCTGGAACAATCCGGCCTGTGCTAGACGGCCAAGCCGCCACTGAATACCTTTGACAGAGGCAGGGGGCAGACTACCGAATTGATCAAGCAGTTTCCGGTACGTATCATACCGTTCAAATTCTTCTTTTGATAAACCTTCTCCGTTCGAGGTGAGCACTGATTCCACCCGGTGTTTACCAAGCTCTAAAGCATCAGCTGTATTACTGATCCGGTCGGCAAATGAGGCATGACTGTCTTTTCGTTTATGCAGGCTTTGGACGACGTTTGCCATCGATTCAGACAGCGGGCTTGCCGCTGCGAGCAGCCGCTCAACATCGCGGGTGGAAAGGGCGGTGAAATCTACACCAACGTCCTGACCGACTTGCACAGCAGTAAACGCCTGGCTGTAATCTTTTACATCTCCGGCAGAAGGCGCTGCATCGCTGAAACTCATTTCAAAGTGCGGATCAAACACAAGGGTTGGAATATCAAGTTTCATTAACTCTTCAAGCATGACCCGCATCCCGAACGATTTTCCGGAGCCTGAACCGCCGAAAATCCCAATGTGTGGGTACTGCTGCATAGATTGAATATCATATAAAAGCGGCGCCCCGTGCTGCGGTCGGACTTCGCCATGTTCTAGAACTTCAAGCAGTCCATCAAATGCTTCCGGCAATGTATGATGCATATGATCTGTACTTCGGATCTCACCAAGCACAAGCCCGCTGTCTGCCTCACCACGGATCAGTAAATGCTTCACTTCGTCAAACACCGGCGGGCGCACACCTGCCCCGGTTTGAATCGGGTGGACCGCTTCTTCAAACAAGCGGAGCTTGGCTAAATGAATATCATCTGCACCGATATCGTAGCCAATCTGCTCAAGTGCCTGCCGCAATCCTTGATCCATCATTCCCTGCTCAAAACCCATCGGAATGAAACGGTTATATGAAAACGTCTCGACAACTTCACCCATCGGAGAAGCGACAGTTTCGTCTTCAATGAGAAAAATTTCATTAATCCGGAATTTCCGGTCCTTTGATGCGATATACACTTCCTGCTGGGTCGTTACTCCGACAATCTGCATGTGCTCGGCCTCCTTTTAATGATTAAAAAATGCGATCTTCACGTTTCGCCCGAAAAAAACGGTACCGAAAATCCGGGGAGATGTACTGTTCGACAAGGGTTTCTACCATTTGATTGGTAATGCGCACATTTTTATCAACAAGGTCGAGCGGAAGCGGAATCCCGCGGCTCTCTTGCGGCGTGAAAGAATACACAATATCCATAATCGCCGGCAGCTGTTCTGCCTGTTCCTTTAAAATGTCCACCCCGGTAATCGCCGGATCACTGCTTGCCCGCATCCACACCGTTTCAAGCTCTTCTTTCTGCTGCGCTTCTGCTAAGTACAGCCACTCTGAAGGTTTTAATACACCAAACAAAATATCTTTATCATACGTTAAGCCGGCGGCGTGCGGTGCAATCGGCGGCCAGTCCGCTAAATAACGCGTGCCGACTTCTTCACTGACCCCGATTAAATAAACTCCCTGTGCTAAAGCTGTTTCACGCAGGGCCGCCCAGGACTCACTTGCTTCAATCCGGTAGTGCATAAGCGAGCCATCCATCATCACAAGCCCTGGCTTCTCTTCGACAATCATGCGCCGGGCCGTTTCAAGCTCAAGTGATGCCATCCGTGTCGAACGCGCGGTTTTCCATTCTTCTTCGTCGTCTTCCTCAATTAGCGGGATATAAATATCCGAGCTTTCGTACTGCCTCCGGTTCATCATCATAGCAAGTGCTTGAAAAAAATAAATGACGTGCGGCGGCTCTGCGCCGGCTTGATTGACAGAACCATCTACCGCACCAAGACCCCGGTCATTCAGCCAGTTATTAATATCTTCACCCGGCCAGGCTTTCATTGCGTGAAGCCGGACTCCGCCGGATTCAAACGTTGCACGTACACTTTGGATACGCTCATGCCACTGTCCATGCGAAGCCTGCAGCTTTTCATCCATATACTCAAGCTTATCTTTTAGTTCCTGCGAAATTTCCAGCAACATCTTCACCTCCTTGGTATTTTCATTGCCACAAACCGCGGTGACACAGAGTTTGTTTGAATTTGACGATTTTTGTCGAAAAAAGTTTAAGAAACTATGAAAAAAAGATTGACTTGTTTTGGAAGGATTGGTATTCTTAGTGTACAGAAAAATTTTGTCGAAACATGACAAATAAAAAATTAACGCACAGAAAAAAAGAGGAGGATTTTACATGAAATCTACTGGTATTGTAAGAAAAGTTGACGAACTCGGCCGCGTGGTTATCCCAATTGAGCTGCGCCGCACTTTGGACATTGCGGAGAAAGACGCGTTGGAAATTTACGTTGATCACGACCGCATCGTTCTTAAAAAGTACAAGCCTAACATGACTTGCCAGGTTACCGGCGAAGTTTCTGATGACAACATCTCTCTTGCAGAGGGCAAAATTGTCCTAAGCCCGGAAGGTGCAGAAGAAGTCATCGCGAACCTGCAAAGCTACGTAAATCAAAATAAAACAACTTCTTAATTGTAACGATATCATAAAGCAGGCTGTGACACACAGCCTGCTTTTTTTGATTACGACTGATGATAAGCATTGTAAACGTCTCGCTTAGGCACCCCGCGGGCGGCGGCGGCACTTTTCACAGCCATTTTCGGTGTTTCTCCGGCATCCACTAACGCTTGCACATGCGCCTCATACGTTAAGCCATTCCACCAAGCTTCGGCCCGTTCTGCTTCAGCAACTTCTTCTGGGTCAGCACCTTCTACGATAAAGCAGATCTCTCCCTTGACCTCTCCTGCTGCTGTCTCCGCTGCTTCTGCGACCGTCCCCCGCCAAAACTCTTCATAACGCTTTGTTAGTTCCCGGGCAACGACGATACGGCGCTTCGGCCAAACATCTTTCATTCCTGCCAAGGTCTGCTTCAGCCGGTGCGGAGCTTCGTAAAAAACGAGCGGTGCCTCTAGTTTCTCCAACGTCTGTAAGACAGCGGTTAATTCTTTCTTTTTCCGCGGCAGAAATCCGTGAAAATAAAAAGAACCACCACCAAATCCTGATGCGGCAAAAGCTGTCACCGCCGCATTCGCCCCCGGCAGTGGAATAACCGGAAAACCTTCTTCGTGCAGGCGGCGGACGAGGAGCGCTCCAGGGTCAGAAACAAGCGGTGTGCCGGCATCACTTACAAGTGCCGCCGTTTCATGAGCTTTTAGCCTTTCAATCACCCGCTCTGTTTTCTCCATTTCATTATGCTCATGCAAACTTTCAAGCGGTGTGTCGATTTGATACGCCTGGGTTAACTTTTTCGTCTGTCGTGTATCCTCACAAAAAATGATATCTGCTTTCTGCAGCACCTGCACCGCACGATACGTCATATCTTCTAGGTTACCGATCGGGGTTGGCACAAGATACATTGCACCGCTTCTGTCATTTGTAAAGCTCGCTACCCGTTCCATACACGCCCTCACTTTCTGCAATCAACTGTGCTTTTTGTCGCTTCGTTTTTTGTTTCAGCATATATTCAGCCTGCATCGCTTCCTGCTTGGTGCGGTAAGCTTTCGTATAAACAAGCTTGAGTGGCCGGCGTGCGCGGGTATACTTCGCACCGCGCCCGGATTCATGCACGGCAAGCCGGCGGCTGGGGTTGGTTGTATAACCGGTATAGTAGCTCCCGTCTCTACATTCGACAATGTACACAAAATGATTACGCTCAACCATATTGCGCTAAAAACTCCTTCGTATAAGTACGTGCTTCATCAAATACGGTAAGCGGTGGTTCTACACTTAAGCCTGCACCACCGTTTTTCATCATCTCAAGCAGCATCAAATTTGCCTCTTTGCCCGGTGCCGGATGGATGAGCTGTAACCTTTTCGGCTCCAAACGATGGCGTGCGCATGTTTGGATGACTTCAGCCAAGCGCTCCGGACGATAACAGAGGGAAAACTTACCGCGGTCACGGAGCAGCTGCCCGGCTGTATGAGCGATGTCTTCAAGCGTGCTGTAATATTCGTGTCTCGCCGCTCGCAAATGCGGATTTTCGTTTTGTAACTCTTTTTGTGACGACCGAAAATACGGCGGGTTGGAGGTGACAACATCGAAACGCCCCCGGCCGTAAACCTCTGGTGCTTTTCGCAAGTCACCTTCGTCAATTTTAATTTGCGATGTGCACGCATTAAGTTCCACACTCCGCCGTGCCATATCAGCAAGGCGCGGTTGAATCTCAAGACCTGTAATGGAGACGGCACTGCGCGATGATAAAACGAGCGGCACCACACCATTACCGGTACCCAAGTCCATCATTTCGCCGCGCGTTTTTGCTACTGACGTAAAGCGTGCTAACAACACCGAGTCAATTGAGAAAGAGAATACAGATGAACTTTGAATAATGGAGAGTTCATCATTGATTCGATCAATACGTTCATCTTTTTCAAGCGGCGGCGTTTCTTTGTTCATAGTTTTTTCCTCCTTGACTCCCGGCGTTAAACCGGATCGCGTACAAAAACGGAGCTGTCCGTTTCATAGGACAACTCCGGTTATACTTTAAGCCTGCTGTAAAAACGATAAGCAAAACAAGCAGTCACCCTCTGAACGTAAACTCCCGTAATGAAGGTTACAAATATGAAAGCCTTCTTGATAAAGCCGCGCAAGGTTGTCATATCCTTCACCCGGGCGTGCTTTTAACGGGCTGCCTGCCGTTGATTCAGCGCTCGACTTTCCTGTTTCGTCATGTTCTTTGGCCGGCTCGAGCCGTTCGCGTAAATGCTGGTTTTCAAGCACTAGTGCCTGGTTCTCCTCAATCAAGAGCGCCAGCTGCTCTTTTAACTGACCAAGCTCATCGTGCAGGCTGCCGATACGCTCCTCCATATGAATGACTTGTGTGAAAAGCTCCTTTTTCTCCACGGTTCGTCCCACCTTGTACGGGCTAAAAGATTAAGTTGTGAAACTGCCTGCTTCATCAAGAAGCTCTTCAAGGGAAAACTCAACCACACGTAAAGGATCAAACAGCTCCACCTGCACGAGGCGTTCAAGCATATTCAGTCCAGTAACTTTCCCAGGCCCTTCCGGCGTTTCAATGCGCTCGCCGACATCCGGGAGCTCTTTTTTCGCCTCTTCATATTCGTCATTCTCATACTTCAAGCAGCACATGAGCCGCCCGCACAAACCTGAGATTTTGGCTGGGTTCAATGAAAGGTTTTGATCTTTTGCCATTTTGATGGAGACAGGTTCAAAATCGCCGAGAAATGTTGAGCAGCAAAGCGTCCGTCCGCACGGGCCAATCCCGCCAAGCATTTTGGCTTCATCACGCACCCCGATTTGTCGGAGTTCAATGCGCGTCTTGAACACAGAGGCCAAATCTTTCACGAGATTACGAAAATCAATCCGGCCTTCTGCTGTAAAGTAAAAGAGTACCTTGTTCCGGTCGAAAGTGTACTCTGCCTCAACAAGATTCATCTCAAGGTTATGTTCATGAATTTTTTCCTGACACGTGCTGTATGCCTGGGCAGCAAGCTCTCGGTTTTCTCGAATTGTGCGGTGGTCTTCTTCTGTTGCCTGCCGGATGACCTGCTTTAAAGGCAGGACAACATCGTCTTCATCAACTTCACGGCCTGAAATGACGACTTTGCCGTATTCAATGCCCCTAGAGGTTTCGACAACGACCCAATCTCCTTCAGCGAGTGTAAATTCACCCGGAGAAAAGTAATATATTTTTCCGGCTTTTTTAAACCGGACACCTACAACGAGATGCAAGGTTAAAATCCCTCCTGTAAACGAAGCAACAGCCGCTCCATCAGTAACTGGGAGTTAACATTGGCTGCCAGCTGCCGCTTGGCATCCAATATAGCTTCCAGCTGCCGCGAGACTTTTTCCTCTGAAGTGTGCAGTGCTTCTTCATGCAGACGTTCCACCTCATCCGGATAAGCCAGCGATAATCGCTTCAGCTTCGTATATAAAACATCCCGATACCAATAAAGCAGCAAATCAAGTCCTATTTGCTGTTCTTTGCGGTCTTGAAAATGGGGAAGCCATTTTTCCTGCAACGTTAAAAGTACTTGCTGTGGGCGCTTTTGCACCTCTTCGGTCAATTGTACCACTACTGTTTTTGCTTGTACAATCCACGCGCCAGGCTCTTCTTGTGCTTCAACCGTTGCCCGGTCGGCAATGCGCGCCAATAGCGCAGCTTGTCCATTTGTATAACCTTGTTCTTTCAACTCTTCTGCCCGCTCATCTTCTGGAAGCGGGGCAAACGTAACGACCTGCGCCCGAGATACAATGGTATCTAGTAGAAAATGGAGGTTTTCAGTTAGCAGAATTGCCAACGTTTCTCCCTCAGGCTCCTCCAGAAATTTCAATAAGCTGTTGCCGGCACTTGCAGTCATGCGGTGCGCTTCATGAATGAGATAAACTTTTTTCGCCGATTCCATCCCTTTATACGTAAACTCTTTTTGCAGCATTTCAACCTGGCCCTTTTTGATTGAAGCCCCTTCAGGCTCGATCGTTAAAAGGTCCGGGTGGCTTCCGGATAAAACACGGCGGCAGTCACTGCACTCGCCGCATGGATGGACAGTTGTACGCTCTTCGCATAAAAAAGCCTGCCCAAGCAGCCGGGCAGCTGCCTCTTTTGGTACCCCGGCTTCGCCTTCAAATATGTATGCATGAGGGAGGCGCTCCTTCTGCAATCCCCCCTGAAGCACCCGGACCGCCGCCGGCTGACGTTTTAAAAGCTCATTCCAATTCATGATGACCCCGCCTCTGTTTAAAACTGCTCAAACCGTTCAACCGGAAGGATAAACACTGTCGCACCACCCACCTGCACCTCAACTGGGTAAGGCACATATGCGTCTGCATTTCCGCCCATAGGAGAGACCGGTGCTACAAGCTGCTCCCGGCTTTCGCAATTATTTTTAATAATCTCAAGGACTCGATCTACATCTTCATCGTTTACACCGATTAAAAACGTTGTATTCCCCGAGCGTAAAAATCCGCCTGTACTTGCGAGTTTTGTAGCCCGAAATTCTTGATCCACTAACGCATTCGACAATCGGTGGCTATCTTTATCCTGCACGACGGCAACGATCATTTTCATGACGGATCACTCCTTCCGTAGACTTCAGACGGAAACCGGCTGAAGCTTGCTTACTTTTATTGTACGACGAACGACACAAAAGTGGAACCGCTTGAATGTTGATTTACCCAAGCTTGATGATTCCTCTTATAGTTCTGGCGCTTTTTGAAACAATAATGAAGCTGCATTTTCCCGTAAAGCTGCCGGGCTTTGTGAAGCATCGACAGTGACAATCCGTTCAGCTGACATTTGCTGCAGCTTATGATAGCCTTCGCGCACAGCGCGGTGAAAATTTAAACTTTCCTGGTCCAGCCGGTTAAACTCCCTGGCATCATTTTGATTGACCCGCGCGAGACCTTCTTCCGGTAAAATATCAAAATACAGCGTCACATCCGGCATCCAGCCGGCGATCGCAAAGTGGTTAATCGCTTCAACTTCTGCCATGCCGATCCCCCGGGCATACCCTTGATAAGCGAGACTGCTGTCAATAAAGCGATCACACAATACAACCGCTCCCCGCGCCAGTGCCGGTATGATTTTTTCCATCAAATGCTGCCGCCTGGCTGCAGCATACAAAAGGGCTTCAGTCCGCGGATCCATCTCTGTATGATCCGGTTCTAAAATTAAACTGCGAATCTCTTCTGCAATCCGGATACCTCCAGGCTCACGGGTATGTATAACTTCGTGGCCACGCGTTTCAAGCATGTCGCGAACGTATGTAATCGCTGTCGACTTACCAGCACCTTCTCCACCTTCAAAGGTAATAAATGTCCCTTTACGTTCCATGTTGTTTTCAACCTTTCTCTTCTTCACGATATATCAATATACAATCTGCGTCTAGTGCCGTTCCCCCTTGTAAATGCCCTCCTGCCTGCTTCCATGAACGCACAAACTTTAACTGCTCCATCGTGCATCTTTCACCTTGCATGATAACTGGAATCCCTGGAGGATAAGGCACAATCGTTTCGGCAGCAACAGCTTCATCTGCTTGCGATAGTGGAACTTCCACTATACTACTTTGGCGCATTTGTGCAAAAGTATAAGCAAGTGAAGTCATTTTCGGAAATACTGGTGCACTCGGAATCAGCTTGTCCATCTCGCTCTGCTCAGTATTTTTCACAGCTTTAGTAACTGCTGAAATGATACGATCGGCTTTGTCTTTATCGATTTTTAAAGGCAGTGTCAACAGTACAAGCTGCGGATCAGATAGCTCTACATACAAACCTTGTTCCTCAAGCGCTTGCTGAAAAGCCCAGCCTGTTGTTTGATCAGGAGGGCTTAAGACGACTTTCAATGGGTCATATGACGCTTCTTTTGGAACAATGATGCCCGTTCCCTCGATCGCGTTTAAACGATGACGCACCTGTTTAATAAATTTAAACAATGTTAACTCAATCATTTGCTGCTCGTGTAAGTACCCACGTGCACCATCAAGTGAAGCCATTATTAAGTACGATGGACTGCTCGACTGCATTAAACGCAGGGACTCTCGTAACGTCTCACTTTTTACAGATGCACTCATCACATGTACATAAGCTCCCATCGTGAGGGCCGGCAGCGTTTTATGAGCCGACTGCACGACAATGTCAGCACCAGCTTCTACAGCTGAACACGGGAAAGAGGTAAGCGGAGCAAGATGAGCCCCATGCGCTTCATCTACGATCACTTTTTTTCCGTTTCCGTGGGCAGTAGCTACAATTCGTTTTAAATCTGCTACTGCACCATAATAAGAAGGACTTGTGATGATTACACCAGCTGCGCCCGGCCACTCGTGGAAAGCTTGTTTCAATGTTTCAGGTAACAAACCAAGCGAAAAGCCTGTTTCTTTTTCAAAAGCCGGAGCT
This sequence comes from Salsuginibacillus halophilus, assembly GCF_003014715.1. Taxonomy (GTDB): domain Bacteria; phylum Bacillota; class Bacilli; order Bacillales; family Marinococcaceae; genus Salsuginibacillus; species Salsuginibacillus halophilus. Next base: position 982 of record NZ_PYAV01000017.1, on the reverse strand, counting down.
ACAAATATAGGCTCAACCCCTGAAAGAACGAGCGCATCTAAAATAGAACGGTGACAATCCCTTTGTACAATCACTTGGTCACCAGGAGAAAATAGCGTATACAGCGCGGCACAGTTGCCGGCACTTGACCCTCCAACCACAAAAAAAGAAGCTTGTGTGCCATACAACTCACTTAATGCACGTTCAGCTTCTGCAATAGCACCTTCAGGGGCATGTAAATCATCAAGCCCGGAGATTTCCGTAACATCCCAAGGTCCTGTCGCCTCATAAAAGGAGCGCATCGCTTCCGGAAAAACGTCTCCGTTTTTATGCCCGGGTACATGACCTGAAAGCGGCGATTTCTGCCGGTGTCTCTCAAGCACTTCCCATAGAGGATACTTTACGGAATCAAATTTATAACTCAAAGCCATCCCTCTTCTCCAAAGATTTAAGAGGCTGCAAATTCTTATATTTATTTTAACATGTTTACACCCCGGCTCATATTTAGAACTACAAGCAGGTTGATAATCAACGGCTCCCCTGTTTGATGAACAAGTTGAGCCGAAAAAAAAGCCCTCCGGCTGTATAGCCGGAGGGCTGGTCTGCTTGGCGACGTCCTACGCTCACAAAGGGTTGCCCCTTCATTACCATCGGCGCTGAAGAACTTAACTTCCGTGTTCGGCATGGGAACGGGTGTGACCTCTTCGCCGTCATCACCAAGCTGATTGAGCGTCATTCGCTCAAAACTGGATAACCGACAACTGCTTCCACAATGATCTGCGTCTTGGTTCGTAAATGTGTCTATAGGATAAGCCCTCGATCGATTAGTATCGGTCAGCTCCATGTGTCGCCACACGTCCACTTCCGACCTATCAACCTCGTCATCTTCGAGGGATCTTACTCACTTAACGTGATGGGAAATTTCATCTCGAGGGGGGCTTCATGCTTAGATGCTTTCAGCACTTATCCCGGCCGCACGTAGCTACCCAGCGATGCTCCTGGC
>NZ_PYAV01000016.1 GCF_003014715.1 Salsuginibacillus halophilus | reverse complement strand
ATGGCGTATACAAAGGCACATTCAGCGTACACCATAACCAAAGAAGCACACTCGGTATCGTAAGATCAGGGAGAAAGCGAAGAGCCCGGAGAGAGTCCCGTTTTTTGAGAAAATTCAGCAGCAGATTACGATTATAAATGTGCCAATCTGTGGCATATAGTGTCCACTTTATTGACAGGAGTCCAGATCGTGCCTCGCTCACCTGAGATCGTGCCTCGCTCCCCTAAGATCGTGCTTCGCTCACCCGAGGTCGTGCTTCGCTCCCCTGAGGTCGTGCTTCGCTCCCCTGAGGTCGTGCTTCGCTCACCCGAGGTCGTGCTTCGCTCCCCTGAGATCGTGCCTCGCTTCGCCGAGGTCGTGCCTCGCCAGCCTGAGGTCGTGCCTCGCTTCGCCAATGCGCTGGGCAGCACACCAAAAAAAGCCTCCGGAATCATCTCCGGAGGCTTACAGGCGTTACAATCCGCACTTCAGCTGCGCACCGCAGCTTGTGCACGTGTTGCATCCGCCGATATCTTCAATGTGACCTGAGCGGCATACCGGGCATGTGTCCCCGACTTCACCGCCGACATTAACTGATGTGGAACGAACGTCTTGAATCGTATCAACGACGACTACTTTCTGTTCTTCTTCCTGCTCCTCTTCCGGTAGCAGCGAGCCCTGCTCTTGTTCAGGCTCTTCAGCAGACAGCGTAAGCACCTGAGCATCACGGCTGCCATCAACATACACTGTGCCACCTTTGGCACCGCCGCGGTACAAGCGCTCATATACATTTTGTACTTGTTCCACGGTGTACCCTTTCGGTGCGTTTACCGTTTTGGACAAGGAGCTGTCCACCCACTTCTGGATGACATTCTGCAGATCCGCGTGTGCTTCCGGCGGTAGATCCATCGCAGAAATAAACCAATCAGGAAGCGGTTCTCCTTCTTGTTCAGGGTGTTCATCATAATACTCCTGAACAATATCTGCGTTCACTTCAATAAACTTACCGAGCCGGCCGCTGCGGTAATATTTAAAGGAGAAATACGGCTCAAGCCCTGTGGAAACCCCGACCATTGTACCGGTGCTTCCTGTTGGTGCAACAGTTAACAAGTGTGAGTTGCGGATGCCGTAAGCAAGGACGCCGTCTTTAATGTCCTGCGGCATTTTCTGCATGTAGCCGGTAGCGATAAACGCTTCACGCAGCTGCTTCGTTTCTGCTTCTGTTTCACCAACGAGAAATGGAAAGCTCCCTTTTTCTTTCGCAAGTTCAATACTCGTCCGGTACGCTGTTGTCGCAATCGTTTCAAAAATTTCATCGACTAAGGCGTTTCCTTCTTCAGAACCGTACTTTGTCTGGGCGTAAATGAGCAGGTCATGCAGCCCCATGACGCCAAGACCGATCCGGCGTTCGCCTTTCGCCTGCTTTGTGTTTTCTTCTAAGAAATACGGGGTGGCATCAATCACGTTATCCTGCATTCGAACCCCGGTTGCTACAGTTTCTTTCAACTGCGCAAAGTCGACTTGCTTCGCTTCTTTGTCAGCCATGTGTGCCAAATTAACCGCAGCTAAGTTACATACGCTGTACGGCGCCAGGGGTTGTTCTCCGCACGGATTCGTCGCTACAACTTTCTGGCCGTACGCCTGGGCATTCGTTTGTTCGTTGGCGTTGTCGATAAAGAAGATGCCCGGCTCTGCAGAGTATGTGGCACAGATATTGATTAACTGCCATAAATCTGTCGCTTGAATGCTGCGGTACGTTTTTACGCCGAAACCTTCATCCGCCCATTCGCGAACATCGCCAATTTCCTGCCAGCGCTCGTTGTAAGCTTTCATTTCTTCTGAAGAGTAGTTTTCTACATCCGGAAAACGGAGTTCATAAACTTCATTGTTTTCCACAGCGTCCATGAATTCTTTCGTAAGACAGACAGAAATATTCGCACCTGATAGAAATTCAGGGTTGTGTACCGCATACGTGCCGCCGTCGCGCAGCTTCGTTTCAGCTTCTTCAATGACTTTGTCATCAAAACCGCCGCGGCCCGGCATTGTTTTATAATTAAGAATGCTCATGTACATCGATTCTTCCACCGTTGTGAGCGGTGTGAATTTCAGTTTCTCTTGAATTAAGCCTTGAATTTCTTCATCCTCGATGTGCTCAAGTAAATACCGGAGAATACGAGGATTCTGCATTTTTGAAATAATAAACTCTAAAACATCTGGGTGCCAGTCAGCCAGCATAATCATCTGGGCACCGCGGCGTGAACCGCCTTGTTCAACGAGGTGGGTAAGCTTAGCGATATCATCAAGCCAGGAAACACTGCCGGAAGATTTGCCGTTCACCCCGCGGGCAAGTGCATTGCGTGGACGCAAGGTGCTGCCATTTGTCCCAACACCACCACCGCGGCTCATAATTTCCATCACCTGCTTACGGTGTTCAGAAATCCCTTCGCGAGAATCTTCCATAAATGGCATTACGTAACAGTTGAAATACGTTACATCCGTTTCTGCCCCTGCGCCGTACAATACGCGTCCGGCCGGGACAAAGTTCATGTTAACAAGCTGTTTATAAAACTGTTGAAACGCTTCTTCACGCTGTTCAGGTGTTGCCTCTACCGAAGCAAGGCCTGTAGCGTTACGCTTAGCGATCTGCTCATAGTAAATCTCAAGCGGCTTTTCAACAACATCTAGTGAACGGCGGACGATCCCGGTTTCTGCTTCCGTTTCGTCAGTCAGTACACCTTTAAAATCGTCATCAACGCGAATATCCGCCCGGTTCTCATCAACATCAACCGCGGTAATAAAGCCGTACCCACGGGCCGGAAACTTCGGGTCGTCTTTCACCGTTAAGACAACAAAATCTCCTTCAGTGAGCGTCTTTTTCTCTGTGTCTTTGAACGTGTAACGGTCGAGCATCACGAGCCGGGAAACACCGCTTTGGGTCGTGTTCATATTCGGTGTGATCGGGTGTACCTGGGGGAACTTCGCAATATCTTCATTCAGCTTTTCAACATTAATGGCTGTTTGTGTCATTGCCGTCGCCATAACGCTTACCTCCTCGAAAATCAACATCAGCAACCGGCGGTACCGGCTGCTTTTAATACGCCAGACTACAACTTTTTAAGTCCGGGCTTGCACTGTCTTTCAACTACTTGTGATTTGAAAAATCCAATTGATATGATACTTCATCTTTTACCAAAATCAAAGCAACTTCTTCTACATTCAACATATCACAACAGCTTCAAACAATTCAATATATAGTGTGTTGTTTTCACAATTCCCTACTATATATTGTCCTGAAACCGAAAAATAAGCGGTTTGCCTGTTGACAAACCTAAAACGCACCTCTGGCGGTTATTGCAGAGCTTTCTTGTGTACAAACCACCGTTCATCCTATAACATAAAGATATCTAAATGAAGGAGGCTGTCTTATGCGCTATGTACTTTTCCATGAAAGTATTATGACAGAACAAGATGTACAGTTGCCACTTTATGATCGCGGCTATTTTTTCGGTGACGGCATTTATGAAGTCGTCCGCGTTTATCAAGGCAAAATTTTTGCATTAACCCCGCATTTAAACCGACTTAAGCGAAGCATGCAGGAAATGGACATGCCTATGCCTTACGAAGCAGAAACACTCGCCAAGCGCATGCAGGAGATCGTCGATGCCAACGATTTAACGAACGGCTACATATACGTACAGATCACCCGCGGCGCTGAAGAACGCAGCCACGTTTACAGCCAAGAATTGACCCCTGTGGTTACAGGCTTTGCTCAGGAAGCAGAAGTCCCGGTCGTACTGCAGCAGGAAGGGATCACCGCCTGGGTGGCTGATGATATCCGCTGGCTGCGCTGTGATATTAAAACGATTAACCTGCTCGGCAATATTTTCAAGAAGAAAGAAGCCCAGGATGCCGGTGCTCAAGAAGCGATAATGCACCGCGACGGCACCGTTACCGAAGGTGCTTCTTCCAACGTATTTATCGTTCAGAACGGAACGCTCTTCACCCATCCGGCCAATCATTTTATTTTAAACGGCATTACCCGTCAATATGTGATCAACGAAGCAGAAAAAGCCGGGATTCCTGTCCGCGAGGAAGCTTTCAGCCTTGAGGAGCTTGCCGCGAGTGATGAAATTTTTATGACGAACACTTCGTTTGAAGTGACCCCGGTTACAACACTAAGAGGTGACCTCACAGCAAATGTTCCGGCAGGAGAAATCACCCGCACCCTCCAGCGGGCCTTTGACGCCGCTGTAGAGCATGAAACCGGAGCCAAGTAGTGTTACCGCCGGTACGTCCAGGCTTCACTGCCATAACGCGAGGCAGCCAGGGCCTGGACTTCTTCTTCTTGTTCTTTCGTTAATTCGTACGGCACAAGCTCAACATCAAGCCCTTTTTGAAAGCCGTGGTAAAATGCCGGGCGGACATCTTTCATTGGTACGGTTTGACCGGCAAGCTCACGAAGCGAGACCGCTTTTGTTTTAAACGCATCCTGCATCCGGCGGCGCACCCGTTCACTTGGGTATTTAAATAAATCAAACAGCTGCTCTTCATCCACATCAAGAATAATGGAGCCGTGCTGTAAAATGACGCCTCGCTGCCGCGTTTGTGCACTGCCGGCAACTTTCCGTCCTTCAACGACAAGTTCATACCAGCTTGGTGCATCAAAGCACACGGCTGAACGCGGATTTTTTAAAGCTTCTTTTTCTTCTTCTGTACGCGGCACGGCAAACTCTGCTTGAAATCCGAGCTCACGAAACCCTTGCAGAATTCCTTCAGAAATGACACGGTACGCTTCTGTCACCGTTGCTGGCATCGCTGGATGTTCTTCACTAACAATCACACTATACGTTAACTCATCGTCGTGTAGCACGCCCCGTCCACCTGTCGGCCGGCGCACAAAGCCAAGGTTATGCTTAGACACGGCTTCTGTATCAATTTCTTTATCTACTTTTTGAAAATATCCGATGGAAAGCGTGGCCGGGTCCCAGTCATAAAACCTGACAACCGGCGGAATTCTCCCTTCGCTGTGCCATGATAACAACATTTCATCAAGTGCCATATTATAAGCCGGTGAACATGCTCCGGAATCAATAAAATACCATTGTTCTTTCGTCATAGCTTCCACGTTCCTTTCTGCAATGACTGCAGAAAGAAGTTTAGCAGACGACGAAAAAAAAAGAAAGTGAACGGATTTGTTTTGCATCACCCGGGCGTTTCCTTTTATAATAGCTATTGGACTTAGCGAATTTGTACAAAGGGGGAGACACTCCACATGGATATTTTTACACTCATTCTCTGGGGGCTGTTGATCGGTTTTATCGGTTTCATGCTTTACCGCCGATTGGCTACACCGAAATATTTAACTGAATTCACACCAAGTGAGTTCCGTGAAAACTACCGGAAAGCTCAAATTATTGACGTGCGCGAGCCGCGTGAATATAACGGCGGTCACATCTTAGGAGCGAGAAACATCCCGCTATCGCAGATGAAGCAGCGTTTAAATGAAATCCGCACCGACCAGCCTGTTTATCTTTACTGCCAGTCCGGCGCGCGCAGCCGCCAGGCAGCAAGACTATTGAAGAAAAAGCACGGTCACGAGGACTTGAACCACTTGAAAAAAGGCTTCAAGCGCTGGGACGGTAAAATTAAACAGAAAAAATGAGAAGGCGGCCCCGTCATAGAACCGGGGCCGCTTTAACTGTCTGCAATGTACAAAACTTAAAATTCACGCACAGATTACTGCTCCGAGCTTCAGGGGCTACGCATGAAGAGGACAAAAACCGAATCATGAACGTAACCTCACTTTCAGACAGACGCTTTTCCGAGGGCTTGGCTTAACCCTCTGGGAGTCGCGTCTTTTAGTTCGGTTACTTGTCAATTTACAGGTTAATCATTTCCAATGGATATGGTTCGCTTAATCGTTCATGAAGCATCATGATGAAATTGATTCATGTAAATATCGCTTGATCAAAAAAGATCTCTATAATTCATGACCAGCAAATGACGCAAGGCTGACGAGCATCGGCGACGCCACCAGGAACAGCGCGAGCCGAAAACCCCACAGGCAGTGACGTTCTGCCGAGGAAGTTGAGGCCGTGACGGGGGCTAAGAAGACACGGTGCGTTCAAGCGTTAGCGCAGGTCAAACCGATGTCGCACTTGTGCCTCCGGGTGCAAACGTCCGCCGAAAAGCGACGTCAGCCTTCGCTTTTTCAAGAGTTTGTCTACAAGATAAGCGGCCCCGTCATTGAATCGGGGCCGCCTTTTTTTGTGAAGCTAAGCTGGTCATGACGTCATTTTGCGGTGAGTGTCATGTCAGACAACTACGCTAGAAGCGTATTTTACATGCAAAGACAGCACGCTCGGCTTCTGCTTAAGACTTGGCTGTATCTTTTTCGAGGCTTGCTTGATATGTGAGCACTGGTTTCCGGGCGGCGGTTGTTTCATCCAGGCGCGCCACCGGCGTATGATGCGGCGCTTCCTGCACCGTTTCCGGCTCTTCTTCAGCTTCACGGGCAATCGCAATCATTGCTTCAGCAAACGCATCGAGCGTCTCTTTTGCTTCCGTTTCAGTCGGCTCCACCATCATGCACTCTTCCACATTGATCGGAAAATAAATGGTCGGTGGATGATACCCAAAATCAAGCAGCCGCTTCGCAATATCAAGCGTGCGTACGCCGAGCTTTTTCTGCCGGCGGCCGGAAATGACAAACTCGTGTTTACAGTACTGGCTGTACGGCGCATCATAATAAGGCGCAAGCCGCTTAAGCAAATAGTTCGCGTTTAACACCGCATTTTCTGACACCTGTTTTAACCCTTCTGCACCCATCGTCCGGATGTAACTGTAGGCGCGCACGTTAATCCCAAAGTTGCCGTAAAACGGCTTAATCCGGCCGATCGCTTTTGGACGGTCATAGTCCCACGTATATTTCTCACCATTATGCGTAAGCAGTGGATGCGGTAAATACGGCATTAAATCCGCTTTAACACCAACGGGACCGCTCCCCGGCCCACCGCCGCCGTGCGGGCCGGTAAACGTTTTATGCAAGTTTAAATGCACAACGTCAAAGCCCATATCTCCCGGCCGTGTCCAGCCGAGAATAGCGTTGGAGTTTGCACCGTCATAATACAGCTTACCCCCTGCTTCGTGAATAATGTTTGCCATTTCCACAATATCTTCTTCAAACAAGCCGAGCGTATTTGGATTCGTCAACATAAGCGCCGCTGTATCTTCACCGGTCACTTCACGCAGATGATCTAAATCTACAAGGCCGCGCTCATCCGTTTTCACCGTCACTGCATCAAAGCCGGCAACAACGGCGGACGCCGGGTTCGTGCCGTGAGCGGAATCCGGTACAACAACTTTCGTCCGGTGCGTATCCCCGTTCGCTTCATGATACGCCCGGATGAGCATCAATCCGGTCCACTCCCCTTGCGCTCCTGCAGCAGACTGCAAAGTGACATGGTCCATCCCGGTAATTTCAGCAAGCGAAGCTTCAAGCTCATACATCAGCTGCATAGCGCCTTGCACATCTGCTTCCGGCTGATACGGGTGAATGTTTGTGAAACCATCAAGCCGGGCAACATCTTCATTAATTTTCGGGTTGTATTTCATCGTGCACGAACCGAGCGGATAAAACCCGGAGTCAACTCCGTAGTTGCGGGTGGAAAGCTCTGTATAATGGCGCATCACCTGCAGTTCAGACACTTCTGGAAGCTCAGGCGGCGCTTCGCGGATCATATCCTGCGGCAAAAGCTCCTCAAGCGGTGCTTCGTCAACATCTAACGCCGGAAGGACCGCTCCGCGCCGACCCGGCTCGCTTTCTTCAAAAATGAGGGACATTTCCGGCTGTCTCATTTTGCCACCTCCACTAGTGCTTCTGTAAATTCATCAATCTCTGCTTTCGTCCGCTGTTCGGTAACACAAATCAACATTTGCTGACGGCGGTTGGTATCCACTCTGCCAAGGTCAAACCCGGCAATAATGCCGCGGTCTCGGAGACGATCTACAACGACATCTGCCGGCACGCCGAGTTCCACGACAAACTCATGAAAATGCGGGCCGTTATTTTGACAAGTAAAACCTGCGCCTTCAAGCGCTTTTTTAGCGTAGTGCGCTTTCTGCAGGCTCTGCTCACCCATTTCTTTTACCCCGTGCTTTCCAAGAGCGGTCATGGCGACAGAAGAAGCGAGCGCATTCAGGGCTTGGTTGGAGCAAATATTCGACGTTGCTTTATCGCGGCGGATATGTTGTTCCCGCGCCTGCAGCGTCAAGACGAAGCCGCGCTTGCCGTCTTCATCCACCGTTTCACCAACTAAACGGCCCGGCACTTTGCGCATTAACTTTTTCGTCGTTGCAAAGTAACCACAATGCGGCCCGCCGTACTGCGCCGGAATCCCAAACGGCTGTGTATCACCGACAACAATATCTGCACCAAAGTGCCCCGGTGGTGTGAGTACACCGAGTGTGACCGGGTTGCTTTTTACAACGAGCATCGCTCCATGTTCATCACAAATGCGGCGCAAAGCTTTTAAATCTTCAAGTGAGCCGAAAAAGTTTGGATACTGCACAACAACACATGCGGCTTCTTCATCTAACGCCTCACTTAAAGCTTCTACGTCTGTCACTGTGCCGCGCGCTGCCACTTGTTCAACTTCACAGCCCGGGCCTTTCACGTGGGTTGTGAGCACATCGCGCGCTTCAGGGTGAACCGTTTCAGAAAGATAAATTTTATGCTTTCCTTTTTTGGACTGGGTGCTTGCCATCACAGCTGCTTCAGCGAGTGCGGTATGACCGTCGTACATGGAAGAATTGGCAAGTTCCATCCCGGTTAGCTCTGCAATCATTGATTGAAACTCAAAAATGGCCTGCAGCTCCCCTTGCGACATTTCCGGCTGATAAGGGGTGTAGGCGGTATAAAACTCAGAACGAGAAATCACGTGGTTCACAACACTCGGGATGTAGTGATCATAGACGCCTGCGCCTAAAAACGAAGGTTGTTCACTCGTTGTGACATTTTGTTTTGCAAGCTGCATAAACGTACGCTTTAACTCCGGTTCTGTTAAAGCCTTCGGAAGGTCAAGCGGCCGCTTTAAGCGTACGTCTTCTGGCACATCGTGAAATAAATCCTCAATTGACGCTGCTCCAACAGTTTCAAGCATGTCACGTTGGTCTTGATCAGTCATCGGTAAATAACGATACATATGGATCCGCACCTTTCACTAGCTTCGTTTATAAAATGGCGTTTCTGTCACGACCGCTTCAAGCCGGCGTTTACGCACTTGCACGTAGAGCGATGTCCCTTTCTCTGCAACCGAGGTATCTACAAGTGCAAGACCGAGATTTTTTTCAAGGGTGGGCGACTGGGTACCGGATGTCACTGTGCCGACGTGGTTTCCTTCACTGTCATAGACGTCGTAACCGTAACGCGGGATGCCCCGGTCGAGCATTTCAATACCGACAAGCCGCCGCGCCGGTCCAGCTTCTTTTTCCACAGCGAGTGCTTTTTGACCAGTAAAAGGTGTTTCTTTTTTCACTTTCACCGCAAAACCAAGCCCTGCTTCAAGTGGTGAGATGTTGGCTGTAATTTCCTGTCCATACAGCGGGAGCCTTGCTTCAAAACGGAGCGTATCCCTCGCCCCGAGGCCTGCCCGCTGCAGACCAAGGGGCTCACCGTAACTTAAAAGCGCTTCCCATAAAGCTTCAGCTTCTTCTGCCGGACAATAAATTTCAAAACCGTCTTCCCCGGTATAACCGGTACGCGAAACGAGGGCCGGCACCCCGGCTAAGTCCACATTTTCTTTAAAGCGGAAAAATTTAATCTCACGTACATCAAAGGAGGTTAAATCATTTAATATGGCTTCAGCTTTTGGCCCCTGCAGCGCAATGAGTGCATACGAACTTGAAACATCGTTTACTTCTACGTCTTCATCACTTTGGATGTGACGCTGAATCCAGGCGACATCTTTATCGGTATTTGCAGCGTTTAAGACGAGAAAATAACGGTTCTCTGCAAGCTGATACACGAGCAGATCATCAACGGTGCCGCCGGTTTCTGTGCACATTAAATTGTATTGGGCTTTTTCCGGCGCAAGTTTGGAGATGTCATTTGTCATCACACGCTGCAAGAGCGCTTCTGCATCCTTTCCTTCAACAATCGCCTCACCCATATGCGAGACATCGAACAAGCCGGCTTCTTCTCGTACCGCCCGGTGCTCTTCTTTAATGCCTGCATACGACACCGGCATATGCCAGCCGCCAAAATCAACCATCTTCGCACCGTCACGCTGATGCTGCCCGAACAACGGGGTTTCTTTTAATTCACTCATATTTTCATCCTTCCTTTCATGTGAAGGCTCAAGGCACAAAAAAAAGACAGAGCCCTCCATTGATTGTCATTGAAAGGTCTCTGTCCGCTCACCAGAAAGTTTCATTTCCTTATATCAGGAAGTATGTCTTCGTAGGTGGGTACCAGCTGAATACTCAGCGTACCGCTCTCCAGAGGTGCGTCCGACAGAAGTCTTTTTGCCTGAGAGATTCGCGCACAGCGCTTGCTCCTTCGGCGCCGCAGCATCAGCTGCAGTCTCTCCCCCTGCCGTCATCCGCCGATATGTAATTGTCAAAGCTTTTTACATGTGTAAGTTTTAAAGCGTCTGTCTATACTAAAGACGTCATCAGTTTATCACTTATCACGCTTTTCTGACAATCTTTTTTTTAAGGAGCCGCTTATGTTCATCGATATTCAGTTTGATGAAGATTGGAAACAAGACTTTCAACATCGGTTGCATCAAGAAGGACCGTGGGCGTCGTTTGAATTATATCAATTGGCTTATCAAGCGGCCTGCGAACAGCTCGTGCCCTCTTTTACCGGGCTTAAAGCACCTGAACACTTATATCATATTCAACCTTATGACTATCAATTAGAAACGGCGCGCCGCGTTGTTGAAGAGATGAACGGTAAAGCCATCCTTGCTGATGAAGTCGGTCTCGGTAAAACGATCGAAGCTGGGTTGATTTTAAAAGAGTACATGATTCGCGGCCTTGTGAAAAAAGCGTTGATCCTTGCACCGGCTTCACTTGTCAATCAATGGAGCCGCGAGCTTAATCAAACATTTTCAATCCCAGCTGTTGTGCAGCGGAAAGCGCCTGTATGGGAACATGCGGATGTAGCAATTGCCTCCCTTGATACCGCAAAACGGCCCCCGCATAACGAAATCATTCAATCCATTGATTACGATTGTCTCATTATTGATGAAGCGCATAAGTTAAAAAACGACCAAACGAAAAACGCTGCGTTCGTTCGTTCGCTGCAAAAGAAGTTTTGTCTTTTATTAACAGCAACCCCTGTACAAAACCGGATTGAAGAGCTTTATCATTTAATTACGATATTAAAACCGGGCTGGCTCGGTACAAAAGCAGATTTTAAGAAGCGTTATGAAAGCGGTGGTGATGTGCAGCGTTTAATTCATCAAGTGATGATTCGCAACCGGCGCGATGAAACCCCTGTCAATTGGACGAAACGTAACGTGATCAATCAAACGGTTACCCTGTCTGAAGAAGAAGAGCATTTATACGAAAGCTTATGCACCCTTGCAGAACATGCCGCACTCCCTGGGTTTTCACGCACGTTGTTAAAACGGGAGCTTGCTAGCAGCAAAGAAGCAGCATTTTTAACTTTAAAAGAAATGGACCTGCCGGCCGAAGGGCTAAACGCCGTATTTAAAAAAATGCAGGCATGCTCACGTAACTCAAAAGCTGAAGCTTTGCTTGAATTCGTCCAGCAAGAAGACGAAAAAGTTCTCGTGTTTACTGAATACCGAGCCACCCAGCTGTACTTGCAATGGTTTTTAAAGCAGCACGGGATTCCATCTGTTCCGTACCGCGGTGGGTTTAAGCGGGGTAAAAAAGATTGGATGATGCAGTTGTTTCAAGGCAAAGTCCCGGTCATGATTGCGACCGAAGCAGGCGGTGAAGGCTTAAACCTGCAGTTTTGCCACCGGTTAGTGAATTACGACCTGCCGTGGAATCCAATGCGGCTTGAGCAGCGAATCGGGCGCCTCCACCGGCACGGACAGACGAAGGACGTTAAAGTATTGAACCTTGCCGCAGAGGCGACAATTGAAGCAGACATTTTAGCCCGGCTGCAGCAAAAAATCGGCATGTTTGAAAATGTGATCGGACGGATTGATGCGATTTTAGGACAAAGTGAAGACACAAAGGAGCAGTCTTATGGACGATAAAGCCATGCTTAATTTTTCAGAATCGCTGCTAACAACATGCGGGGCAAAGGTCATTGACCGTACACACCAAACAATCACCGTACAACTGACCGAGGATTTAGATAAAGCGTTAATGAACCGTCCGTTTTACTGGCATTACATTGAAAAAACAAATGGCATCAAGCAGCCGAAAACATTAACGTTAACGACAGATACCGAGGCAAAAGCTGATGCTCATCTTCATCAAGGCTCACCACGTCTGCACCAACTATTCAGGTATGCAAAAAGCCAGGGAGCCTGGACGTGTTTATACGATCAGGCTCCGGCAGGCAAACAGCCGGAACCGCTCGAACCTTGGTTGAATGTCAACGTCACAATCTCAAAGTTTAACGGTCTTCGTGAAGATACCCCATTATCAATCGGTCTTCACTTGATCAGTGGCGCACGCGTCGAAGGGTTTATGGATAATGTCACAGAGCGGTCGTTCAGTCTAGCGCCATCAGCCTATACGTATCCTGTGCGGCCATTAATTACACCAACAGCAGCGCTACGCCGAATTGAACTTTTCATTACTGAAACATTATCACATAAACCGAAAGGCTGGGCTGAAGAAGCAATAATTAAAAAAGAAGCGGAATTGTCTCTTTTAGATCAATTTTTTCAAGACACACCAGATGACCCAACATATCAAAACGAACGCAGGGCGATTGAAGAACGGCTGCAGCCGAAGATTTCTGTACAGGTGATCAATGGCGGTTTATTTTATTTGCCGAAATCAATTTTGCATCATTTCCAAGCGTAAAAAAGCTGGAAGCTTATAAGCTTCCAGCTTTTTTAGCGTTTAAATTAACGGGCCACCGCTGACAAACAGCGTCATTACACCAAACCAACCTAAAATCAACGCTGTAATTCCGGCAAAACCGACAGCGAGGAAATTACGACGCTTCAATTCGCGGAACACCGCAATGACAGATAAAATTGCAACGACAAGCATAATTGTACCAAAAGCCATACGATTCTCCTCCTTCCTGCAAAGGAATGTCACTTGGTTCAAATGCAGCCCCGCCCTGTGAATATGTACAAGCGAGCACTGGTTTTTAAGAAAGATCATATTGATCATAGCGGTATCTGCTAACATTTTACCTCGTCTTCGAACGTTTGTCGAGGCTGATCACGACGACTACTTTTAAAATGATCCGTGCCGTTGCGTCTTCTGTTTTTCCAGCATAAAGACTTCAACAATTTGTTGACTTTTTAAACGAGGCATTGTCCTGTAAAATACGAAGTGTCTGCCGGTAGCAACCGGTGAACTTACGCATATAAAGGAGCTGTCTCTATGCAATGGAAACAATTACCCCTCGGGCCGCTGCAAACGAACGGTTACGTGCTTTTTGATGATGCTAAGCACGCCGTTATTTTCGACCCGGGCGGCGATGCTGAAAAACTTCAAGCTTTTCTTGATGATGAAGGCTTAACCCCACAGGCAGTTCTTTTAACCCATGCCCACTTTGACCATATCGGAGCTGTCGATGCTGTCCGTAAAACGTACAACGTACCTGTTTATTTACACGAGGACGAAGCAGGCTGGCTGCCGGAGCCATCAAAAAACGGCTCTTCACTATTCATTGGCCAAAGCATCACCGCAAAAGAAGCGGACAGCTTTATAACTACTGACGGATTACTTGATATTGATCCATTCTCTTTCAAGGTGCTTTTAACGCCAGGTCATTCTCCGGGAAGCGTTTCTTTCTACCATGAAAAAACCGCAACGGTATTTGCCGGCGATACATTGTTTCAAGAAGGTATCGGCCGTACCGACCTTCCCGGCGGCGATCATCAGCAGCTGTTAGACAGTATTCACCACCAGCTGTTGGAACTGCCGGAAGAAACTACAGTAGCTCCAGGCCACGGCCCGACGACAACGATCGGTGTAGAAATGGACCGCAACCCGTTTTTAAACGGCTTATCGTAAACAGCTTTTGAAAAATCCCCCCGGCAGACCACCGGAGGGATTTTTCAAGCATTGGTCTACAATGGCGGCTCCCAGAGGAATGACGTGTAATACGTATATCCAACGAAAAAGACCGTTAAGTAAGCAGCGAAAATGTAGACGTAGACGCGCTCGTTCAATTTCATGTAACCGAGCAGTAAAAACATCGCGGTTTGTGCAAAGAAGAATAAAGACATATTATACATGTCCCCGACGAAAAACAGTACAGCGAAAATCCCTGTCCAAAACGCCAATACGCGATACATTCGATCCATGCCTTGTCCCCCCCTCTTTGATGCAGGTTGCGATCGTCCGCCACACGGCGGGGCTCGTGCCGCGCAGTATGTACAGACGCAGTCCGGCTATACTTTATTATATACGAGCAACGCTTTTTTTGTAAATGCCGGGGACGGCGACAAACGTACAAAAGTGTGAAAGCGTTACTTTTTTCGACGCATCGTGCGAACAGCAAGTGGAATCATTCCAAACCAGCGGTATGAACGGGGCAGCCGCTTATCTCGTTTCGCTTGACGGTTCGGTCTTTTTTCAAGGAGGCGGGTGAAGCGGGCAGCAAGTTCTTTTAACAATGGATTCGGTGTCAAATGGCATCCTCCTTTTCGGATTGTGCTTTGACACTGCTAGTCTTGCCCGTCGTTATGCTCATTATACGCTTTTTCTTCTTCTTCCACCTCACGAATCTTTACATTGTACGTTCTCGTTTTACTGCGCCCGTCATGAAGGGTTGATTCCCATCTTAGGCGAACGCGGTCACTGCCGACAGCTGTACTCTCAAAGTCAACACGACCGTGTTCATAAGTTAACGTTTTCTCTGTGCCCGCACGAACAAGCATCGGCCGCTGATGAATGTACACCTCTCCATTCATCAGCAGCGCCTCAAGCTGCCGTTCTGCTTTCACGCCCTCAATGTGTACCCGCTCGCTTTGATACATTGCCGTTTGATGCGCCATCACAAGCATCGCAGTAAGTAAAAAGAATAGCAGAAACGGCATCACACCACCACGCTCATTCAAAACTGCACCTCCCCAGGAACGAGGCGCGGGTATAAAATAACATCAACCGCCTCCGGTACAAGGACGCGGACGTTTAGGTTCTTCCCTTCCTCCCGCGCTTGCATTTGTTTTACATCCAAAAGTGCCACTTCAAAGCCTGCGTAATCCACCCGGCGGATAATCCGGTCACTGCGGTGTTCATACATAATGGTCCGCTCGCTTGAATGAAGCACAATTTGACCGTCCGCTGTCGTTATACGTTCAGAAGCCGCTGCTTCATCGCGTAGTTCTTGCAAAAATACATGTACATCACGCTCCATCCCCGGCGTATCAAAGGCATCCATCAACACACGACTCCCAAAGACGAGAAGCGGCGCGATGACTAAGAGCAAGCTGAGTGCTATACATAATTCAATTAATGTTGTGCCCGTTTGTTCTTTCAATATCTTCACACGCTTGATAATTTCTTTGGTTTGCAGCCGTCCAACGCATACACGCTCGGCCGGTCCCCTTCACCTCCCATACAAATTGTACATCTTGCGCAACAAATACAGCTTGATCTTCGCTTACGTTACCATAACGCCACGCCTCATTTTGCTCACGCAGCAGCACCCACGCTTCATACTCTTGCGCCAAGGCAGTTCGTTCTGATGTCAGCTGAGTAAATACCGGTACAGCAGCTGCTGTGACAATCAACAGAATAAAAAAACTAATCAATACTTCCACAAGCGTCATTCCGTTATTGTTGTTCAATCCGGACACGCCCTTTACCTAAGTAAATCATCACCTCATAAAACCCTTCAGCTGTTTCAATATAAAACGATCCAGGGTTATGAATGTTACCTGAAGAAGAAAATGCAATACGCGAACCGAGCATCGATCCTTCATAAAAACGTACTTGTGACGGGATGTCCCGCTGTAAACCAGCGCCGTCTGCAGCTATAATTGAATAGCTCTGTGCGCTCGGGTGCAGCGGCAGTGGCAGCACCACGCGCTGCTCATGTGTTCTCGCAAGCTGTTCAGCGTAATACAGATCTGCCTCAAATTGCTGCACAAATGCGCGACCTTCAGCTTTTGAAAGGGCTGCCGGTACATAAACCGCCGGCAGCAAAATAAACACCGTAAGCAGAAATAATACAATGATCAGCTCAACAAAGCTGAAGCCGTTTTTATAAACGGGCTCAGTCATTGTCTCCAATGCCGACGCGGCCCTCAACAAGGTTCAGCGGTGTGCCATCTGGACATTCAAGCGTATCCACAAAATCTTCATCGACTAAATCTTGAAGATCTGTCACCTGCTCGCCCATTTCAATATGATAAGCTCCAGTTTGTGCCTGCACTAAATCAACGGTTGCCTCGCAGCCTTTTGATTCTGCGACAGAACTGTTTTTGACCATGCTCGGTACCGCAACTAAAAGTAAAACAGAAATAATCACGAGGACGATCACCATTTCGATTAAAGTAAAACCTTTTTCATTTCGTTTTTTCATTTATACAGCCTCCTTGTTTCGATTGCTTCACCCAATGCATAAGCGATAAAACATTTTGTTCCTGGTCGTTCTCCATGCGCTCTAAACGTTTTTCCAATACTTGAATTTGACGCATCATCGTATCATAAGCCTCCACATCGCTTCCCCCCTTTTGTTTTCTGCTACATATCCATCCGCCCCATTAACTGAAATACCGGTAGAAATACGGCAAGAAATAAACATAAGATTAACAGGCCGATCCCGGCAAACATGATCGGCTGCAACAGCTGCAAAGCAGCTCTTAAGTCATGTTCAATATCTTCACGAAGCCACGCTGAATAATGGGTTAGATCCCGGCCGAGCCTGCCGCTCTGCTCCCCGTGCGCAGTAACAGCTGCAAGCTCTGGCTGATGAAACGAGACAACACTTAAAGCGTCACTCAATGTTTCACCTCCTTTCAGCTCGGTTTGCAAGCGCTCGCTTTCTTCAGAGAGAAAAGGCACATGAGCTTGCACATACAAAATATGAAGCGCCTCTTTCGTTGAAAAACCACCGCAAAGCAGCTGCCCAAACTGTTCACTAAACCGGTACGTTACATAACGCTTCACGAAACGTCGGAGACCAGGAACGCGGCAGAAGAGGCATAGTTTTTCAAGGGCGGGACGGGGGTGAACTTTATACCAATACCAAACGAGCGCACCGGCAACGGGGACAACTGCAGCAAACATTAGGACAGGGAGTAAATGAAGTATTTGAATGACAAACACTGTTAAAGGCGGCAGATCCGCTGATAATGAACGAAATAGCTCTTGAAACGCCGGTAAAATATAAAACAGAATAAACATCACCATCACCGCAAATAAAAACAATAGCGCAAGCGGGTACCTGAGCATCCGCCGTACATCGCGCTTAAACGTTTCCCGCGCTGTGAAGGTGCGTCCTGCTTCAATTAATCCGTCGGATAACTTTCCGTTTTTCTCCGCTGTATAAATCAAAGCCTGTACATCTGATGGCACTTCAAGTAAGCTGAAACTCTCATGCAGAGGCGTTCCTTGTCTTACCGCCTGCAGCCATCGCTCCCCCCGGCCTTTTGCTTCTGGTTTTAAGTCGAAAAAAATAAGTCTTGAAGCATCATGCAGCGTATAACCTTCACTTAACAGCCGGCCGAGTTTCGTTAAAAACTGCGCCTTCACAAGCGGTGGAAACGAGCGGCTCATCCGTCTGCACCTCCTTCAGCATGCGAAATATACCCAAGCGCTGCTGCTTTATAAAGCCGCCTGCGGATTTGGTCTGAATGATGCCTGGTAAACAAATCCTGCTGATGAGAAATCTCATAAATTCCCCGGCGACCGAGACGCTGCCTGCTCGGACAATACAAGTGGCAAGTATCTTTGCAGTACGGGCATTTCATCGACACGAGGCGTTGACTCACAACAGCCTCAGTTACGTCTAAGACGTCGGACTTTGGAATGCCGAGCTCACATAAACGCTCAACCGCTCTTGCTGCACTTTTCGTGTGCAGGGTGGATAACACTAAGTGACCTGTCATGGCAGCCCGGACTGCCATAGCTGCTGTATTTACATCGCGTATCTCACCAAGCATTAACACGTCAGGATCGTGGCGTAAGGCAGACTTCAAACCGGATTCATACGTTAAGCCGGCATGTTCATTTACTTGCATTTGGGTAAATAACGGGTGGGTTTGCTCAATGGGGTCTTCAATCGTAATTACCTGCCGGAGCTTTGATGTTACAAGGTGGTGTAGAAGTGTATACATTGTCGTTGTCTTGCCGGAACCTGTAGGGCCGGTGAATAAAACTAAACCGTGCGGCCGCTTTAAAAGCGTTTCAAGGCGGGTTGCATCTTCAGGAAATAAGGCGAGTTTTTGCAAGGGGTGATGTTCATGCTGCGGAAGAAGGCGGATCACGAGGCGTTCCACACCGTCAGAAGGGAGCGTAGAGAGTCTAATATGCAGCTCTTTACCAGGCAGCGGGTGTTGAATTGCACCATGCTGCGGGCGCCGGCGCTCTCCTAAGTCCATGCCGGCTTTATATTTTAAATGGGCAATCCATTTTGAAGCACGTCCTTGATTAATCGTAATCCATGGTACGAGCTCCCCCTGCATGCGCAGCCACACGTTTGTTCGTGACTCACTTGGATGCAGATGGATATCACTTGCTTCTAATTGCTGCGCTCGCTCAATAAGTTTCGATGTTTCTTGCTCTATGACATTCAACGCTTCACCTGCTTTCAACTCATAAAGTGGATTTGTTGAAACAATGGTTTGAAAGTAAAATCACCTCCTGCAGTATGAAATAAAGGGTGTGTAAGGAGAAAATAAAGCTTGTATGAGGATAAACAAGCTGTGCTTCAACTGCTTTGGGGCAAGCAGGTTTTGTAACATGAGGAAGTTACATCCTTATCTTAAAATGTCGGAGGATAAAAGTCAAGGTTTAATCCTTGACGCTCATTGTAAGTAAAAAATTTGTTTTCGTATGTATAGCACAGCTTACAGTCGGTCATAATGAATGTACAGTCAACAAACGTTGGGGCGTAGCCAAGCGGTAAGGCAGTGGACTTTGACTCTACGATGCGCAGGTTCGAATCCTGCCGCCCCAGCCAATGCAGCCCCTGCGTGAATACGCAGGGGCTTTTTATTTAAAAACCTCTGCGTATTTACGCAGAGGCTGTCAGCGTGTAGACAAACTTTTAAGAAAAGCGGAGGCTGACATCGCTTTTGGGCGGACGCTTGCCTCGGGTACGGCCTCAACTTCCTCGGCAGACAATCGCTGCCTGCGGGATTTTCGGCTCGTACTGTTCCCGAAGGCGTCGCCGCCGACGCTTGTCAGCCTTGCGTTATTTGATAGTCATGAATTGTAGTGACCTTTTTGACCAAGCAATATCTACATGAATCAGTTTCATCATGATGCTTCATGAACGATCAAGCGAACCATACACATTGGAAATACTTGCTGATCTTCAAATTTACAAGTGACCGAAACGAAAGACGGCGACTCCCAGAGGATCAAGCGCAGGCTGAAGATCCACTTGTTCGAATGGCTACATTCGAACAAGTTAGCTGAAGCCAAGCCCTCGGGAAAGCGTCCGTCGGTAGTGTTGGTCACGTTCATGATTCGGTTTTATTCCCTTCATGCTGAAGCCAGCGGTTCGGAGCAGTAAGCTGTCCGTGAATGTTTGGTTTTGTCCTTTGTCTACACGCTAAAAAACCTCTGCGTTAAGGTTAACGCAGAGGCTGTTAGTGTTATTTTTTATCATGGACTTTCTGAACTTTTTCCTGCATCGATTCAGATTTGTCACGGCGGTCATCAATGCGGATCGTTGTGGATACACGCTGTGCGCCGTTATCGATGGGCACGTTATGAAGCTTTTTCACAATCTCAAATAAATCATCCATATCCCCTTGAATGATAGTGCTCATCGGCGTTAATTCGTAACTGACTTGATCGCTGTGCTCCTCAAGGACCTGCTGAATTTTTGCAACATCTTCACTCATACTTTCTTTTCCTAAAGGTACAACGGTTAAATCAATAATCGCCATATTTAACTGCCTCCTTCAATGGGTGTCTGCCCCTGACCCTCATCGACCGCATCCTGCCCGGACAAATCATCACCGGGTTCAACAAACCGATCAATGACCCAGTAAGCATCCTCAATATTATCATTACCCAAAAAAGCAGGATCAAAAAACCTAGGATCTTGTTTGTCGAGTCCTTCATGTTCTGCCCAGGTATGCAAGTAACTAATTACAGTTTCTGTTGTCTCTTCCTCTGTTGTAACCGTCATCTTACCGGAACTGCCATACACTTCATTTTCCTCTGTTGCGTTTGGAAAAGAAAAAATGATCCCGGTATCAAGTACTTCACCTTCTGTTTCATACACGGTTTCTCCTGCATGATCCAACGTAAGTTCGGCTTGCTCCAGCACTTCACCTGAAAGCGGCTCCCCTTCTTCATCTTTTAAACTTACACCGATATAATCATCACCAGCTAAGCCGTCTTCAGGGGTTTCGCTCCAGCTCCATTCTGCTTCAACGACATAAGGAGAAGTTTCTGTTTTTTCCACTTCAAGTTGAACGTGATTACTTAAATCTTCATTCGTGATCGTATCCGCCTGTTGAATATAAAACCAGCCGCCGGCAAATAAGATCACCATCAATAATAACGGCAGTAAGACGACAAGTTTGTTGTTCCACGACATAGCTATGTTCACGCACCTTTAACTTAACGTTCTCTTCATGTAGATCATGCGCGATTTTTCTGTTGTTGTAAAGTGAAACCGCAGCTTTTTGAAAACTTTCTGCAGTCGTGAAAAACCTGCGGGTAAAACTGGCAATTTAGCTGTTATACCGGTAAGCGCTGTGATCGGTCGGACCAATGCCGCCGCCAAGCGGGAGTGCGTGTGTAATGGCCGAGGTAATGAAAGCTTTGGCCGTTTGTACCGCAGCAAGCGCTGTTTCACCTTTCGCAAGTTCAGCAGCAATGCAAGCAGCAAACGTGCAGCCGGTACCGTGCGTATGCTTTGTAGCTATGCGTGGAGACGGGAGTACCGTGATTTCACGTCCATCAGAAAACAAATCGCGCGCATCTTCAGTCTCTCGGTGCCCGCCTTTGACGACAACATGCGCTGCACCTAAATCATGCAACAGGCTTGCAGCTTCTTTCATTGCATCTTCGCTTTGAATTGAGGATAAACCGCTGATCACTTCAGCTTCCGGCAGGTTCGGCGTAATGGTATGAGCGAGCGGGAGCAGCTCAGTTTTTAACGCATCCGCTGCTTCCTGCTGCAAAAGCGGTGCACCGCCTTTCGCGATCATGACAGGATCAATGACGATACGTTCGACGTGATACTTTTTTAAATAAAACGCGACCCGCTCAATGATTTCAGCTGAAAACATCATGCCCGTTTTGACTGCATCCGGCCGCAGGTCCGTTAAAACAGCTTCAAGCTGGGCATCTATAGCCTGAAGACTTTCCGGAAACACGCCGTGCACGCCTTCAGTGTTTTGAGCAGTAAGTGCGGTAATCACAGTTGTACCGAACACATCACGTTCTTGAAACGTTTTTAAATCAGCTTGAATGCCGGCACCGCCGCCGCTGTCACTGCCGGCGATCGTTAAAGCGATTGGTTTTGTCATGCTACCCCTCTTTCTAAACAGTAATTACGTGAAGCGCGCTGGTTGAAACAACGTCATCGGCACCCGGTCCGATTTAGCTTCGATCCGGTCAGCAAGCACTGCCGCTGTTACCGGGCTTAGCAAGATCCCGTTACGGTAATGACCTACGGCAAGCTGAACGCCCGGGAGATTAGGCACTTCGCCAATCAGCGGGTAGCCATCCTGTGTTGCCGGACGAATCCCGGCCCACGTATGTACCGGCGGTTCCTCCTCTAGTGCCGGAAGCACGTGCGGGCCCCAATTTTTCAAGCGGTTGATGCCTTTTTCGGTCACTTCGGTTGAAAAACCGGCCAAGTCTTCAGAAGCACCGTTTACAAGGGTGCCATTTGCTTTTGGCACAAAATATCCTTGCGGTGAAAATACGATGTGGGATAACAACGGTGTGTCCGGCTGATAGCTGCAAATCTGACCGCGGATTGGATGCACCGGAATCCGGATCCCGAGCGTCTCTTCCCATGACTTTGCCCAGGCACCGTTCGCAACGATGATTTGTTCTGTTTCGATCACGGTGCCGTTATTTAATTTGATTTCATAAGGCTCTGTTGTCCGGGTCAGCCGCGGCTCCCCTGCTTTGGCATACATCGTAACCCCTTCATTTGCACACGCGCTAGCAAGAGCTTTCACATAATCCGGTGTGTAGACATGGCTTTCTTCTGGATAATGCATGGCTCCTATAATCTCACTGGAGAGCTCGGGCTCAAGTTTTTGCAGGGCGGACTGATCTAAAATGCGCGCATCCACACCAAAGTCTCCCTGCCACTTCTGCCGGGTTTCAAGCGCAAGTTGGTCGGCTTCGTGATACACAACATGCAGGCTTCCGGTATTTGCGTACTCAAATGACGTATTCGAACTTTGTTGTACAGCGCTCACCCAAGGTTCATACAACGTTAAGCTTTCAAAAGCGAGCCGGAAAAAATCATCCGGATCTTCTTCAATTTCGGAGAAAGGCGCAAGCATGCCGGCTGCTGCACCGGATGCCTGGCCGCCGAACTCCCCTGCCTCAATGATGGTGACGCTGAAGCCGCGGCGGCGGCACTCATAAGCAGCTGCTAAACCAATAATTCCACCGCCGATCACTGTCACGTGTTCTTCCATGTGAACCCCTCGTTTCTTCCCTGCTTTTACAATGTGTGATCAAGCGTGCTCGAAGCTGTCGCGTAGCGTTTTTTCGGAATCCGCCCCGCTTTATAGGATTTACGGCCGGCGTCAATGGCAAGCTTCATTGCTTCTGCCATCTGCGCCGGATCCTTCGCTTTTGCTACCGGGGTGTTCATTAAAACGCCGTCTGCCCCAAGCTCCATCACTTCAGTTACGTCCTTTGCCGAACCAAGTCCAGCATCAATAATAATCGGCACTTCTGCTTCTTCAATAATGAGTGACAAGTGGTATGGGTTAAGCACACCAAGTCCGGTACCGATTGGTGCAGCCCCCGGCATTACAGCGGCTGCCCCTGCTTCTTCAAGCCGTTTGGCAAGGACAGGGTCATCCGACGTATACGGAAGAACAGTAAACCCTTCTTCAGCAAGAATTTCTGTTGCTTTCAGCGTTTCAATCGGGTCCGGCATTAACGTACGCTCATTCACGCTTACTTCAATTTTAATCCAGTCACTTAAGCCGGAAGCTTTCGCAAGCCGGGCAATGCGCACCGCTTCATCTGCTGTTTTTGCGCCTGACGTATTCGGCAGAAATTGAAAATTGTTGTGGGTGACATGCTGTAAAATTGCATCATCATCCGGTGCTTCGAGATTCACGCGGCGGATCGCAAATGTTAAAACTTCTGCCTCGCTTGCTTGAATCGCTTCGTTTTGTACAAACGGGTTTGGGTATCTCCCGGTACCGAGAAAGAAGCGGGAGCTAAGGGTCGTACCGTTAATCACTAATGGATCTTTTGGCATTTCACCCACCTCCTACAAAATGAACAAGCTCGATAGCTGTTTCATCTTCTAGCTTGGTTGTCTCCCATTTTTCCCGTTCAACAATGGTACCGTTTACTTCTGTAGCTACCATCCGGTCTGTCAAACCGTAATGAGCTACTACATCATACAACGTTTCGACGTTTTCTAACGTTTCAAGTTGTCCGTTAATATAAAGTTCCATTACGCTTCTCCTTTCGCCGCAGCAAGCCGCTTTTTGAACATCTCGGTCGTGCCCTTCACGTCTTCTGCACCAACAATTTCACTAACAACGCAAATTCGTTCTGCGCCTGCTTCAAGCACCTCATCGACGTTGTGCAGCTTAATACCGCCGATCGCCACAAATGGAATGTTCACTTCAGCTTTTACAGCCTGCACGTAGCTTGTTGCCACCGGATCAACCACATCTTCTTTCGTATTTGTCGGAAATACAGGCCCGGCCCCGATGTAGTCAGCACCACCTGCTTCAGCTGCTTTCGCTTCTTCGATGGCGTGTGTGGAAATGCCGATCAATTTATCTGGTCCGACGATTTGACGAGCGTCTGCAAGCGGCAGGTCATCCTGCCCGAGGTGAATCCCGTCTGCGTCAACTGTAAGTGCCACATCAATGTGGTCGTTTACAATAAACGTCACCCCGTAATCATAGGTCAGCTGCCGCAGTTTGCGCGCTTTTTCAAGTACTTCAAGTTTTGAACTTTTCTTATCGCGCAGCTGGATAATATCCGCTCCGCCCTGCATTGCTTCTTCCATCACATCTTCCATCGCACGGCCCGGATGGAAATTTTCACCTGTAATGACGTACAGTTCGAATTCTTTCACAACACAACATCCTTTCATTCAACAATCGGTCTATACAAAAAACCGCCTCCAACATACAGGAGACGGCCGCACACTTCGCTCGCACCGACTTCCCTCCGCTGGTGTTAGCCAGTTCAGGTTCGCAGGGTAAAAGGAACACACCTTTTTCTCAGCCTGCTCTCGGGCAGGCACCCCCAGTCGCTTCTTTGCTTCGTTTGTACATTTATTATGACATAGTTCAAAGCTTATGAAAAGATGCAGGCTTTACCGGCGGAACTGCTGCGGTGAGATGCCGTATTTCTGCAGACGGTACTGCAGGCTCTGCCGGCGCAGCTCAAGACGCTCGGCGGCTTCAGATACATTTCCTTTCGTTTCAGTCAGCGCTCGTTGAATTAACGCCTGCTCCTGATCAGCTAATACTTCATGGAGCGGACGCACAGCTTCAACAGCTTCCGGTTCATAGGCAAGTTTCGGAGGCAGGGACGCCTGCTTTTGAAACTGCGGCGGTAAGTGGCGCTGTTGGATTACTTTTTCGCCGTCCTCCATAAAATTGAGGGCACCTTCAATGACGTGCTCAAGCTCGCGGACATTTCCAGGCCAGTCGTATTGGTAAAAAAACGAGTGCACCTCTGGAGAAAGCGACGTGACATCCATGCGGAACAACGCATTATATTTTGCTAAAAAGCCTTCCACAAGCTCATCAATATCAGATAAACGTTCACGCAAAGGCGGCACAAACAAAGAAACAACACTTAAACGGTAATACAAGTCTTTGCGCAGAAACCCTTCATTTACTGCTTCAACTGGGTCCTGGTTCATCGTTGCAATAATCCGCACATCGACTGAAATATCTTTTGTTCCCCCAACCCGTCGGATCACCTTTTCTTGAATCGCCCGCAAAAGCTTCGCCTGCAGCGCCGGGGACAACGAGTTAATTTCATCTAACAAAAGTGTGCCTCCGTGCGCTTCTTCAAACAAGCCGGGCCGCTCTTTAGACCCGGTAAAGGCGCCGCTTTTTGTGCCAAACAACATACTTTCAAGCAGCTGCTCCGGAATTGCCGCACAGTTTTGCGAGATGAGCGGCTTGCGCGAACGTTCACTGCCGGTGTGGATGCTTTGGGCAAACAACTCTTTTCCTGTGCCGGTTTCACCAACAATTAAGACGGAAGACGTTGTTCTTGTCGAGCGTTTCGCGTCATTAATCACTTCTTGCATCTTTGTTGAGCTTCCGGTAATTGAATCAAATGTAAACGACGGCCCACTTTGATTTTCTAAGTTTTTTTGAATGAGTTTTTCTACCTTTGTCACATCCCGGGCGAGTTCCACTGCGCCGATAATTCGGCCACCTGACAGTACTGGAAACGTATCGTTGATGGTTGTAATTGCTTCGCGCCGGGCGTTGTAATACGTCTGCCGTTCCCCTTTACGGCGCTCGCCGCTTTCAAGTGCGCGCATTAACGTACTCCGGTCGTTCATTTCAAAATGAAACACATCATGTAGAAAGCTTCCAATCACTTCTTCGCGCGACATTCCTTCAATTGCAGCCATTTTCTCATTGTAATAAACGGTTTGTGCCTGCGCATCGATCATGTGTACACCAGTGTCTAAATGATCCACAAGTGTTGCAAGCACTTCAGGCGCATCTTCTTTCGTAAACATATTTCCCCTCCTGGTGAACATTTTACCGCACGCCGCCGAACATGAAAAATCATTTGTCACTTCTTTGAAAAATTATTTTTCGTACGCAAATTTATTTTTCACTTTTTTTAAAAATAATTGCTCGAGCTTTACCGGATGTTTTGGCATAAACTTTGCAATTCTAATAAAGGTTAGTATATGGATGAAGGGAGTTTTTTCAATGACAAGATCAGAACAGCTTATGAAGACCCACGATGCATATGGCGCACCAAATTATAAACCACTTCCTGTTGTCATTTCTCACGGTGACGGGGCCTGGGTGACAGACGTTGAAGGAAACCAATACCTTGATATGCTTAGTGCTTACTCTGCGGTGAATCAAGGACACCGCCACCCGCGCATTATTCAAGCTTTAACGGAGCAGGCCGGCCGGCTGACGTTAACATCCCGGGCGTTTCACAATGACCAAATCAGCCCGTTTTATGAAAAAGTTGCCGAACTTACCGGAAAGGCAAAAGTACTTCCGATGAATACTGGCGCTGAAGCAGTGGAAACAGCTGTAAAAGCAGCTCGCCGCTGGGCGTATTGGCATAAAGGCGTGGAAGCTGGCAAAGCAGAAATTATTGCTTGTGAAGATAACTTCCACGGCCGGACGATGAGTGCCGTTTCGCTTTCTTCAAATGAAGAATACCAAAAAGGCTTTGAGCCACTGCTCCCTGGCATTAAAATTGTGCCTTACGGTGATGTAGAAGCGTTAAAAGCAGCGATCACGCCAAACACAGCTGCCTTTTTATTCGAGCCGATCCAAGGAGAAGCTGGCATCAACATCCCACCGGAAGGATTTTTGCGTAAAGCTAAAGAGGTATGTGAAGAAAATAATGTTTTATATATCGCTGATGAAATTCAAAGCGGGCTTGGCCGTTCCGGGAAGCCATTTGCGTGTGACTGGGAAGATGTAACACCGGATATGTACATTCTTGGTAAAGCGCTTGGCGGCGGCGTGATGCCAATCTCTGTACTTGCAGCAGATGAAGAAGTGATGAATGTGTTTCAGCCGGGCTCCCACGGTTCTACATTTGGCGGTAATCCGCTAGCCTGTGCGGTATCTTTGGAAGCTTTACAAGTACTTGAAGACGAAGCGCTCTGGGATCGTTCACGCAACCTCGGCGACTGGGTGATGGAGGAGCTTCAAAGTGTGACGCATCCGCGGATTCAAGAAGTGCGCGGACGCGGCTTGTTTATTGGGATTGAGTTGAGCGAAGCGGCCCGTCCGTTTTGTGAAGCACTGCAGGCGCGCGGCATTTTGTGCAAAGAAACACACGACAACGTGCTCCGTCTTGCACCACCATTAATCATCTCTGAAAAAGACTTACGCTTTGCCATTGATGAAATTAAAGACGTATTGTCTGCTTAAACACCATCAGCTATTTTTATTAAACACGTTAAAAAGCTCGCTATGCTTGCGCATAACGAGCTTTAGTGTATAGACAAACTTTAGCTGAATTCGCATTTCGGCGGCCGCTTGCACCCGGAGGACACAAGTGCGACATCGACTTGATCTGCGCTAACGATTGAAGTCACCGTGTCTTCTTAGCCCCCGTCACGGCCTCAACTTCCTCGGCAGAATATCAATGCTACGGGATTTTCTCACTCGTTGTTCTGCGTAGGCGTCGCCGCCGATGCTCGTCAGCCTTGCGTTATTTGATCGTTATAAATTGTAAAGATCTTTTTAATCAAGCAATAGCTACATGAATCCGTTTCATCATGATGCTTCATGAATGTGCAAACGAACCCTATACATCGGAAAGACTAGATGATCTTTCAATTGACAAGTTACCGAAAAATGACGGCGACTCCCAGAGGATTCAGCGCAGGCTGAAGATCCACTTGTTCGATTGGCAATCAAATCGAACAAGTTAGCTGAAGCCAAGCCTCGGGTAAGCGTCCGTCATTCGCTCCGGTCACGTTCATGGTTCGGTTTTTAAGGGCAGCCCGCGGCTCGGAGCAGTAAGCTGCGCGTAAATTTTAGGTTTTTTACTTTGTCAACAGTCTGAAGCTCGCCATGCCTGCGCATAGCGAGTTTTTTACTATTGATACATAAAGTGCGCACCGGCAATGCCCGGCTTTGTCATTTCTTTTGCATCAAGAATTTCGTCGAGCTCTTTTTTCGTTAAAATTGAGCGTTCAATACAAATTTCGCGTACAGACCGACCTGTTTCGATCGCTTCACGAGCAATACGCGAAGCTGTTTCATAACCGACATGCGGGTTGATTGCCGTAATGATACCGACACTCTGCTCAACCATTTCACGGCAGTGCTCTACATTAGCATTCATACCTTCAACCGCATATTCACGGAATACGTTTAAACCGTTCTGCAGCACAGACAGCGACTCCAAGAGGTTGAACACAAGCACAGGCCCCATCACGTTCAACTCCAGCTGACCTGCTTCAGAAGCTGCAGAAACCGTTTGATCGTTGCCCATCACTTGAAAAGAAATTTGGTTGATCACTTCGCACATGACCGGGTTCACTTTTCCCGGCATAATCGAAGAACCCGGCTGCCGCGACGGCAGATTAATTTCATTTAGGCCCGTACGCGGTCCGGAACTCATCATGCGCAAGTCATTTGCCATTTTTGATAAGTTGATCGCAAGCACTTTCAAGGAACTGGACAATTCCGTGTAAGCATCTGTATTCTGCGTTGCATCAACAAGGTCATCCGCTTGATAAAACGGCATCTCTGTAATGTCACATAAATGTTCGGTTACTTTTTTGATATACTCCGGTTGGGCATTCAAGCCGGTGCCTACAGCAGTTGCCCCCATGTTGATGGAGTATAAATGATCTAATGAACGACGCAGCCGCTTTAAGTCACGCTCAAGTACGCGGCGGTATGCACCCATTTCCTGACCAAGACGAATCGGAACTGCATCCTGTAAGTGGGTCCGCCCCATCTTTAACACATCATCAAACGCCCGCTCTTTTTCCTTGAAAGCTTCGATAATATCTTTTAATGCTTTTTCAAGTCCTTGAGCGAGCCGAATTGAAGCAATATGAATGGCTGTTGGAAACGTATCATTGGTGGATTGGGCCATGTTCACGTGCGTATTTGGACTCAAACGCGCGTAATCTCCTTTTTCATAACCAAGACGCTCAATCGCCCGGTTAGCAATCACCTCGTTTGCGTTCATGTTGAAGGAAGTTCCGGCCCCTCCTTGAATCGCATCGACGATAAACTCGCTATCAAAGTCGCCGTTAAGGACTTCTTCACTTGCTTCAACAATCGCCTCTGCAAGATCCGGATGCAATCCGCCGACATCGCGATTGGCAAGCGCCGCTGCTTTTTTAACGAAACCGAAACCACGGATGATTTCTTTATGCGGCGGATATCCGGTAATCGGGAAGTTCTCTACAGCACGAACTGTTTGAATCCCGTAATACGCCTCTTTCGGGACTTTTTTCTCTCCAATATAGTCTTGTTCCGTCCGGTAAGTTGTCATAACCAACGCCCTTTCCTTTCATCTGCTGCTCCAAGCTTGATGTATACGGGTAAGCAGCTTGTTTATTTCAGCTTTTCACCGAACAACGATCCCATCAAGGCTGCTGCGGCTTCTGCTGTTTTATTTCGTTCATCAAGAATCGGATTGACTTCTACAAATTCAGCAGAGGTAATCATTTCCGCCTCTGCAAGCATTTCCATAGCTAAATGACTTTCCCGGTAACTGACGCCTCCGACAACCGGTGTACCCACGCCCGGAGCATCCTGCGGATCGAGCCCGTCCAGGTCCAAGCTAAGATGAACTTGATCACAGCGGCTGCGCAAGTAATTGATTGCTTCTTCCATCACCGTACTCATCCCGCGCCGGTCAATGTCGTGCATCGTATATACGCAAATATTGTGTTCTTGTACAAACGCTTTTTCACCTTCATCAAGCGCACGGGCTCCAACAATCACAATGTTTTCCGGCTTCAGCTTAGGTCCGCTCCCGATTGAGGTCAACTTTTTATCGCCGTAACCGAGCGCAACTGCAAGCGGCATGCCGTGAATGTTGCCTGAAGGTGACGTCTCGCCTGTATTTAAATCAACGTGCGCATCATACCAGATGACCCCTAAATTTTCTGCCTGGGCCGCATGAGCAGCAAGTGTTCCGATTGAAATACTGTGGTCACCACCGAGCACAAGCGGAAAGCGGCCCGCTTCATGAATCTCAGTTACCTGCTGTTCAATCCGTTGACTCGTTTCAGCAACCGCTTCTAAGTCTTTTAAAGCGGCCTCTTGTTTCATACCCGCTTTCTCGGTTGCGACTGCTACGTCCCCGCCATCTTTAATGTTGTAGCCTAAGGCTTCAAGACGCTCAAACACACCGGCATAACGAACCGCGCTCGGTCCCATATCAACACCGCGCCGTGCCTGTCCAAGGTCCATTGGTACACTTACAATGGTCATTTCATTTTTCATAATTATGTACCCCGCTTTCTTTAAGTGAAATGGTTCTACACTTAAAAAATAATGCAAAACTGATGCCATTTTTTTATTTAAAGAAAACCGAGGCGTTTCGCCGCGAGCCAGGCTGCACCGCTGATCCCAGCTTCATTACCAAGTTTTGCAATCGAAAACTGTACAGCACCTGCCGCTTCATCAAGTGCAAAGCGTTCAAACTGCTCCGCCAGCGGCACCATCAACGTATCGCCAGCCGCTGAAACCCCGCCGCCGATTAAAATCCGCTCTGGATTTAAGGCTGTCGCCAAGTTGCCAAGGGCAAGCCCTAAATATGCTGCAGCTTGATCAACGACTTGTTGAGCTAAAACGTCTCCTGCGGCGGCTTCTTGATAAATCACCGCAGCCGTGAGTGCTTCAGCTTGATGCAGCGTGGAATCCGGATAATGAGTCAACGCTTCGGCAGCGATTTCCTTGACAGCTGTAGCAGATGCATACTGTTCTAAACATCCGTAGCGGCCGCAGTTACAGCGACGACCGTCCGGCTCAACAGTAAGGTGACCAATTTCACCTGCTGTTCCACGCCTGCCGGCAATAATTTCACCATTAACTAACAAACCTGCACCAACCCCTGTACCAATCGTGATACAGATCACATCATCAATCCCGGCCGCTGCGCCGCGCCAAGCTTCACCTGCTGCAGCAAGGTTCGCGTCGTTTTGTACAAACACCGGGCGCTCAAGCGCTTCTGTTAATGCTTGAGCAAGCGGATACTCTTCCCAGCCGATATTAACAGCTTTTGTGACCACGCCGTCATCTGGCCGGACGTATCCCGGTGCACCGGCGCCTGCGCCTGCGAGTGAATCTTTTTCTATGCCGAGCGTATTTAATTTTTCTTCAATCGCCCCGGCCACGTCACGGGCAATCGCCCGACCACCATCAGCAGTTGATGTAGGAATCTGCCAGACAGCAACATTTTCTTTCTCTGTCGTAAATAAACCAAGTTTGATCGACGTGCCGCCGATATCAATCCCGGCAAGATACGTTTTATCCGTTGTCATGGTTTTCTGTTCTCTCCATTCGCGAGGCAAGCGGACTTGGCTGTTTTTCAGCCCGGCGCAAAATGATTTTCGCCTTTGCCTTCGTAGATTCATCAATGATTCCGTAGCCGGCAAGCTCATCAAGCTCGTCAGCCATAAGCTGTGTATCCATTGCTTGATCTTTTGTATAAATAAATGAGCCAAAAGAATGAAGCAATGACCGAACATCCTGCATTGTTTCCATCATACATCACCTCTTACATTATACCAACTGAAGAACAACTCCTACAACAAAGATTAAAAGCGGAAGCAGATGCTTGATTCTTGTCCTATTAACAACATGGTATAAGTTCTCCTGCAAATACAAACCAAATAATAACCCGCCAAGAAATAATAATAAAATAAATAAAAGGGCTAAGCCGTGTGGAACCAACCCGGAAATCATAAAACTGTTTAAAAGCATGAGGGATGCAGCTGCAATCCAGATCAAACTTCCATTTTGATGAAACAATGTAACGTCATCTCCTGCATAAAGAAACAACAGCAAAATTAAAACGACGAGAAATATGGTGAACATCACTTGAGCGGCAAGCTGAAGCCAACCAAAAGCTGCATAATCTGACGCAAGATAGCCAACATAATAAAAGATGACCGCCATGCAAAGAAAGATCCCAATCATTGTCTGCGGTTGCCATGTCCGCTGGCTTCCGGACAATGCCCCAAGTGCCGCAGCCACAATACACAAATTCAGCATAAGCGCCTCCTTATGACAGGCTGTGCTCATATGTATGCACAAACTGCACATACATACATCTGCAGGTTGAAAATAGAAAGGAGTCCTCAATTTTGAAGTACTTGATGCTCGGATTAAGTTTCATGTTTTGCTTACCTTTGTTTGTTAGTGATGCAGCTGCAGCCGAGCTGGAGACGACTGAAACGCGGCTTGATGTTGTTAAAATCTCCCCACCAAACGCTTACGAAATCTCGTGGGAAACAACAGGAGGAAGCGGTGAATTATTTTCCGACCGTCTTGAAGAAAGTATTTTATTTGAAGACGGTATTTTAATTGATACGATGTCACGCTGGCGTGAAGAGGATTCTACAATTGCGCGCAAAAAGAAAGTGGCAGGTGAAGGAAGCTCACGGTATGATGCATTCTCACTGCACCAGTGGCGGCCGGATGAGCAGAGCAGGCGGTATGCTTTTTCCACTGATCAACTTTATATGGCAAGCTCTGCTCATCAAAATACGTACGCATTTCATCACCCAGTTAACGAAAAAGAAGCTGAGCATAAAAAAGCACTTGATCATATTTTAAATGAACAAGTGCAGCATCAAATTCACATGTATGCGCAGGCGTTTGACCTGCCAAGAGATATCACATTTTACAATTGGCGCGATATTTTTACAAACGAAGCAGAGCTCTCATGCTCTGTTGAGAAGCTGCAAACTTCTGCCTGGTCCATGTACCGCGAGGCTTTTTTACCGCGGGTCAAGCGTAAAAATGCACCTGATGAGTCTCCTGAAGGGAGTTCAATGCCCATCATTGCTGTAAGCGATGAACACTTACACCTGTTCATGGTGCTAGAAGACAATACACCTTATCAACTGCGCCGGCCGCTTAGCTGCCACTGATCTCTTCTCTTAAATCTTCATAACGTTCTTCACCTGGCTCAATTTGAAGCGCTTCTTCTACATGATTGAGCGCCTCTTCATCTTCACCAAGCTCATGGAGTACAAGCGCCAGGTTATAGTGGGCTTCATGGAAATCTGCCCGGCGATCAAGCGTCTGTTCAAAATAAGTGCGTGCTGTTTCGTAATCCCCTGTTTCAGCTTCTAAATTTCCTTGAACAAATAACGCTTCAGCCGGCGGGTTCTCTTGATCGAGCACAGGAGCAAGGGTCTCTTCCGCCTGGCCTATGTCCCCCTCCTGGGCCATCTCCTGGGCCATTTGTGCCTGCATCACACCACCTTCGCGGTCCTCTTCAACAAAGTTCCCATACCAAAACAAACCGACAAAAAGTGCCACAAGCAGCCCGGCTGGAAGCAGCCGCGGAAATTTCGTCCCGCTTTTTGGCATCCCAACGAGCATCGCCGCAAGCAAGCCGCCGATCAAGCCACCAATATGTGCGCCGTTATCCACCATTGGGACAACAAAACCGAAGCCGAGATTGATCAATAAAATCACAATTACGCTAACACCCATCGTTCGGAAAAATAGCTTACGATGCATCATTCCGAAAAAAAGAAGTGCACCAAAACATCCAAAAATCGCACCGGAAGCGCCGGCTGAAATTTGAATATTTAAAGCAAAGCTTGCTGCCGAACCAACGATGCCAGCAGCGAAATAAATGATCATAAACCGCCACGTACCAAAAATCCGCTCAACAAGTCCGCCGATAAAAAATAAAGCAAGCGAGTTCATAAAGAAATGGAAAAAACCGATGTGAAGAAACATCGACGTAATCAGGCGCCACCATTCACCATCTGCAATGGCCGGGTTGTATTTTGCGCCGTATTCAACGAGCGTTAAGATATGCTGGGAACCACCTGTGGCTTCAAGCAGTCCATACATGACAGCGATTAAGCCCATAAGGATGAGCGTTAGCTTCGGCTTGCTGTATAAAAAAACGGCCTGCTCCTCTTTCTGCTTCGCTTCAGCTTGATTCATCGCCTGCTGATAAAGCTCTTGCGTCTCAAGATCTTCACGAACCGGCGTCTGCTCCTCCCAGCCCGCTTTTAAAGACAAATGTTCGAGGACATCCTCAGGTTTTGCCGGTGCCTGCCACTCAGGTCCGGACCCGGGGACTAAAAAGTTTTGCACGCCAAGCCGTGCCGCCGGACCATTCTCATCTGCAAGGACACGTGCATGATCATCAATCGTCGGATAAACCGTGACATAGACATTTACCATTTTCGGCTTACGTACCGGAACCTTCGCCCGGACTTTCACAAATTCTTTTGCCATTGTTTCTTGATCGTTTTCAAGCTCGCGGCTCCAATCAACATCAACCCGCGAGAGCCGGATAATTAATGGATTTTTCACATCATCGTTTTCTAGCCACAGCTTTTTTTTATCTTTACTTGCTGAAACGATCCGCAGGCCGCGGTTCACAACAAAATGATAAACAAATTCCCAAAATAGGCGATTTTGACGCTCAATCTCCATGAACTCATCCTTCCTCCGGCTTAACAACTGTGCGGTAAACTTCTTGAAGCGAGTCACATATCGCAAATGGAGTATGATTTGTATTTGGCTTTTCACTCCGAGTATTTAAAAACACTGCTTCCCAGCCCGCATCCATCGCTCCTGCCACATCTAATTCCCAGGAGTCACCGATAAATAACGCTTCGGAAGGATGAGCATTCAGCTTTTGTAAAGCTGTATTAAAAATGCCCGGCGCTGGTTTTTTAACTCCCACCTCTTCGGAAATGAACATATGAGCTTCAGGTATGTAATCTGCAAGCTGTAAGCATTTAATTTTTTCCCACTGCGTTTCTGTTCTTCCGTTTGTAATAATACCTAGTTTCATATTCTCTCTTTGAAGTTGTTTTAAAAGCTCCTTCATTCCTTCATATGCCGTGCTGAACGAAGGAATCACCTCTTCATATGCATTTTGAAACGCGTCTGCCTCTTCATCTGTCCAATCCAGCTCATGTGTTTCAAGTGTTTTTCCGTAACGCGCACGGCGGTATTCTGTTGTGGATAATTCACCGTCTTCATAAGCCGGCCATAACGCATCACTATAATGCTTAAACGTTTCATACCAATCATTTGCACTAATCTCCATCCGCTTTTGAAAAACCGGATCAAATTGTTTTTTTTCGTTAAATAAATGAGAAATGGCCCGTCGAAAAGCCGTTTCATGACAATGCAATGTATTATCAAGATCAAAACATATAACGCTCCACTGTTTCATCTGCTTTCACCAACCTTTATTCGTACGCCGAAGCATACATTAGAGAAAAAGGCTGTTTCCCCATCTTTAGGAAGAACAGCCTTTCTTTCTCTTAACGTAACATAAGTCGCTGTAAATGTCCTCGCAGGCGCTTATATCATCCGCCACGCGAGCCGGCGGAAACCCGGGACAGAAAATGCAAGCTGTAAGCCGTATTTACGAAACCGCTTTGAAGCTAAAAGCATCGGCACTAAGCGTTTACGCATCTTCCACCCAGCACTTAAACCGGCTATGACAAGCAGCCAAAATAACATCATCCGCATCCACATCACCTCATTTTTGCGGCGTTGTTTACGGATAAGGTTTCCACGCTGCTATGGAATTATACACCGATATACCGTGAAACGAGAGACTTTGCCCGAGCCGGATCTTCTGTGCCCTGCACAATGACACGACCGTCAGGAAACACGACTAAACGCTCACCAGTTTCAATATCCGCCCGGAGCAGAAATGGGGTTTTTTTCACTTCAGCCGCCCGTTCAAGCTTTTCTGCCCAAGTTTCAAGGTCAAATGCCTCCGCCGCCTGCACCTGCACACTGTCACGACCGCAGAGAGCGGCCGTTTCACTTTGTAAAGAGCGATTTAAGTCCGGATATTCTAACGTTGCACACGTCGGGCAATCAGGACGCGGTTGAGGAAAGGGAAACTCCCGGAACGAAAACGACCAAATATCGTATTGTACGAGTGACCGGCGCAGGGCCTGCCCGGCCCCGCTTAGAAGTTTCATCGCCTCAACAGCCTGCAGCGACGCTGTCATATCAACAAGCGGTGCCAGCACACCAACCGTGTCACACGTTTCTCCGCTTGTGTCCTGTCCACCGCCGAGCAGGCAGCGGAAACAGAGTGTTTCACCGGGCACAAATGGCGCCATCATCCCGCGTGAGCTGACAGCACCACCGTATAGAAACGGGATACTGTGTTTAAAGCAAGCATCGTTTACAAGAAAACGTGTCTGGAAATTGTCTGTTCCGTCAATGACCACATCAGCACCTAGAATGAAGTCTTCAACATTGCCTGCATTTACATCACTGATGATCCCGCGAATTTCAGCACGGCTGTTGATGGCTTTTAATTTCTCTTCAGCTGCGGCTGCTTTTGGCTTCATTTCTTCAGCATCCCGCTCATCGAACAATAGCTGCCGTTGTAAATTGCTCGGTTCAACGAAGTCCCGGTCCACAATCGTCACAGTCCCCACACCACCGCGTACGAGATGGTTGGCTGCTACCGTACCAAGAGCGCCGGCACCGATAATGACCGCCTGGCTTTCCCATAAATTCAACTGTCCGTTCACGCCAATCGGCGCAAACCGTGTCTGACGAGAAAAACGTTCCTCCATCCACTCCTGCATCCGGATCCCTTCTTTCTACACAAGGTCAAAAAGCCAAAAGCCGAGAAGCGCAAAACCTGCACCACTCAATGTACAGAGCGTATTTACCGCCTCGTTTGTGCAAAAGGCAAAGCCTCGCACGCGCATTGTTGTTTGATTGCAGTGAACAGAGGTATCAACGAGACGTCCGCACGCTTTACATTGATACTCAGCTTCAACATAAGCACCGGCGAGTGTATCAATAAAATGGCCAAGAAAGCCGGCGGCAAAAATGATGATAAACGCTTGTAGTGCGGAGCCTTCTGTTACCGCAGAACCAGCGATGGCAACAAAAGCTGCACCATAGGCAGCCCCGAGTGTTCCCGCCTTTGAAACCGCACCGGAGCGTCCGGGCATAACATGTTTTCTTTCCCGGACGTGCCAAGGAATCTGCCGCTTCATCCGGCCGATTTCTGACGCCCATGTATCGCTTGAAGCCGCTGCAAGTCCACCAGCTGCAGCTGCCAGCCAGAACGGATGAGGAAACAAAAGTGCACCAAATGCGGCAGCGCCGGCAGCACCCCCGTTGGCAAGCACCTGCCCTGCCGTCCGTTTGCTTCCTTCTTTATCCGCACTCGCCGGCTGCAGTTTACTTAACAGCGATGACGGAACGAAAAAGACACCTAATAAGAGCAGGCCTGCTCCGCCAAATGCGAAAGCAATAACAGAGCCAAGCAGCATCGCAGCAATACTGCCGCTTAATGAGAGCCAGCCCCGTCTGTAGGCTGCAAACGTAAGGAGGGCTACACCTATGATATAAAAAGCGGTCAAAGTTCTTCCTTCCCTTCAATGAACACCTGATCCACCGGCATATCATGCACTTCAGGCTCAAGGCGGTCAACATATTGAAAATTAAGCCCTATACTACAGGACGGTATTTTGTGCTCAGCAAGAAATCGATCATAAAACCCACCGCCAAAGCCAATACGATACCCCTTCGCATCAAAAACAAACCCGGGCACCACCAAAAGCTCTAATCTTTGCGCTGCCACATACTTTTCGCGGGAAGCTTTTGGCTCTAAAATACCGGCAAACGCAGGTGAAAGTTCGTCAAAATCTTTAATTTCATAAAAGGCCAATGATTTATGTTCAGCGTCTGCTTTTGGTACAGCGGTCCGCTTGCCACTCGCCCAGGCCGCTTCAAGCAGACCATATGTGTCGATTTCCTGCGGGGTGGATACGGTTAAACCGATCATATCAGCCCTTTGCCATGCCGGATCAGCCAGCAATGCTGCCTGTACCTGCTTAGAGCGCAGCTGATATTCGGTCCGAGAAAGGTTGAGAAACTGCCGCTTCACATCAGACCGCAAAATTTCTTTTGTCGCCACCGGATGCCCCCCCCCTTTATATCACTTCTGCCGCTAATCATCCCCTATGAAGGTAAAAAAAGCAACCTAAGCCCTTTCAAAGGGCCGGTTACTTTTTTGATTACTTCGTTTCGCGATGTAGCGTATAGCGGTTCAAACGCGGGCTGAACTTACGAAGCTCAATGCGTTCAGGGTTTTTACGCTTGTTTTTAGTCGTGATGTAGTTACGGTCGCCTGACTCCGTGCAAGCCATGGTCACTTGTACACGCATGTTGTTTCCCTCCCTATCTTACGTTCTTCATCATACTTTTTAATGATAGCAAAGTGATCGAAGAGGATCAAGGATTGAATGTCTGATTACAAATAAACTTACGAAAAAAATTACACTGATCAACATTTCGCGATCCTTCATGAAGTATGTATAATAGAATTATAGGAGGTGAAGCGCATGCTTTGGCTCATAACCAGCCTGATTGCAGTGGCAGCTTTATTATTTTTGCTATCATTTATACCTGCCAAAAAAGAGCGTGAAGAAAAACAGCAGCTTGAACAAATGAATTTATCACTCATGGGTGAAATGTATCAATTGAAAAAGAAAGTACAAGTCCTCGAGGAAGAACTACTCGGAGGTACACTTGACCCCCAGCCTGACTACGCAAAAGCACAAAGTACCGGACAAGCAGAACTTTTTGAAGAAGCCGGTGCAATGTATCGGTCCGGCTACGCCATACCGGCAATTGCCCGGGAAATGAAACTGACAGAAAGCGAAGTCCAAAACATTCTCAGCCGGCTCGCTTAGAAAGGAGGCACCCTCATGCATAACTGGCTCCGCGGGGCTGCAGCCGGCCTGTTTGTCAGCGCGATGCTGTTGCTTGCCGCCCAAACTTTTCTTGAACCTTCGCTTACGGCGTCTGAAGCAGAAGAATCTGCTGTAACTCAAGATGAAGCAAGACAGGTGCTTGAAGTGGAAGGTTATGAAGTTATGAGCGATGAAGACATTAACGCCATGCTCCAGGAAGCTTACACCCAAGAAAGTGATGAAGCTGAAGGTGATGATGAAGCAGAGGAAGAAGCAAACAGCGAAACCGAAACAGAAAATGACCCCATTTACAAATACCATTTAACAGTTGAAGATGGTATGACCTCAAACGAAGTAGCCAGCCGGCTCGAGAGCGCAAACATCATTGAAGATGCAAGTCGTTTTGAATCACGGTTATACGAAGCCGGAACAGCTGAAAGCATTCAAACCGGTACGTTCGAACTCGAGAGCGAAATGGAAGAAGAAGAAATTATTCAACATATCTCCCGCTGATGTAACCAAAAAAGTTGAAGCTGCCTCGTTGAGGCAGCTTCAACTTTTTAATCATCAGGCAGCATCGATGGACCTTCTTCGAGCATCTCGTCCTCTGCGCCTTCTTCCATCTCTTCTTCAACATCTTCTAAATCTTCACCTTCTTGGTACTCTTCCATGGTTGTTCCTTCATCTGCTTCATCTGGATCCGGGCGGTCGTCCTGCACTTCAAAGTACGAGTCAAGCGCACTTCGGGCAATATTATTTGCCACACCAGACTGACCCCCACTATCTTCACCGTGCACATTCGGCACAATTACTGCAAATGCAACTTCTGGATCATCGTGCGGTGCGTAACCAACGAGTGCCTGGTTCACCCCTTCAATACCATCTGCAACAATCTCTGCGGTACCTGTTTTAGCTGCTGGTGCATAATCCACACCTTCAAAGTCATCTGCAGCCGTGCCTTCTGGACCTTCTACGACGCGCCGGAGACCTTCCTGCACACGATCGATATGGTTATCCGTGGCCGAAATGCGGTTTAATGGGTTTGGCTCAAATTGTTTTTTCACAGCGCCAAATGCCCCGGCATCAGGGTCTGGCTCCCGAATTTCTCTCACAAGCCGCGGCTCCATCCGGTACCCATCATTTGCAATTGTTGAAATGTACTGCGCCAGCTGAAGCGGTGTATAGTTATCATACTGACCGAAGCTTAAGTCCAGTAAGTTACCTGGATTGGTGGATTCACTTGTGAAACCGGTTGTCTCCTGCGGAAGATCAACATGTGTCGGCACACCAAGCCCAAACTCTGCATAGTAGTTGCGCAATGTTTGAAACCCGCGGGCAGTTTGCGCCGTCGGGAAGCTCTGCCCATCATAACCGGCAATGCGCATCGCAATTTCAGCCATATAAATGTTTGAGGATACTTCTAAAGCTTTTAAGTCATTAATCGGACCAAAATTACGCCAAGAACTTAACGTCGGTGCACCCGGAAGGTCAATCGGCTGATCATTAATGACACTACCCGGCTGCACCACCCCTGCATCAAAGCCAGCAAGAACTGTGGCTGCCTTAACAGTTGAACCCATTTCATAGGAACGCATCATGACACCGAGCTGATTGTCATAGCCGGCCATAGCTAAAACATCACCAGTTGACGGCTCCATCATCACGACATAAGCTTCTGGATCTGTAATGAACGCCCCTGGGGAAGCACTAACTTCCTGCTCGATGCTCGCTTCAATTTCCTGCTGCAGTGCCATATCAATGGTAAGGATGAGATCATCCCCGCGCGACCCCGGATCTTCAATTACCGTTTCTTCACCACCGCTGCGGTTGACTTCACGCACCCCTTTTTCCCCGCGCAGGGCGTTTTCATATTGATATTCCAAAAATGTTGTACCGATGATATCAGAACGCTCATAGCCGCGGGCTAAATATTCATCCAGCGACTCGCTAGGGATTGAACCGGTACTTCCAAATAAGTTTGGAAAGCTTTCACCATACGGGTAACTGCGAGAAGCATCTGTCATAATATCTACATTTGGGAACTGCTCCATCTGCTCACTGATGGCATGTGCTTCTTCTTCTTCAAGACCACGCTTCAATCGATGCGGCTCATGATTGTAGCCACTCAGCATTTCCCGCCAGATCGCTACAGTGTTTAGTTCATCTTCCTCTATGTCAGCTAGCTCTGCATCAGTGATTCGCTCAAGCTCAAGCTCATAAAGTTCTCCGTCCTCACCTTGATTCGCTTCAATTTCTTCATCCGACAAGAGAGATTCCCGTTCTTCCTCACGGGTCTGCAGCCAGTAATCCTGCATTTCCCGCTCACGGAGGTCATCCCTTTCAATATCCATATCGATGTATTCAGACAAACGTTCTGCTACTTCAAGACGTTCTTCCTCATTACCCGGGGTGTTTGTGTATGTTAAGGACAAATCCAATTCATTATTTACAACGACATTGCCGTGTCGATCATACATTAAACCGCGTGGCGCATCAATTTGTGCTGTCGCCTGGGTGCTCTGCTCTAATTCTTCCTGAAAACTTTCCCCTTCAACAATTTGGATATAACCTAGCCGGAGAATAATCACAGAAAATAATAAAAATATGATGAAAAACAGCAGATTTAACCGAAGCGGCAGGCGCGATTTACGTTTCTTTTGTGCCATAGCCTCCTCCTTATGTTCGTTACCGTAAGTGCTCATGTTTTTAAATATTACGCGTTTACTTTTATTCTTTCATAGTTTAGCACACTGCCCGGCCGTTCTGCACATGTCTGAAGTCATGGCATACAAAAAACCGCCCCTAGAAAAGGAGCGGTTTTATTAAAAACTTCTTAATTACTTTGCTGCTTTGAAGCGCTGGTTAACTTCGTCCCAGTTGATTAGTTCAAAGAACGCATCAACATAGTCAGGACGACGGTTTTGATATTTCAAGTAGTATGCGTGCTCCCACACATCAACACCGAGGATTGGCGTTTTGCCTTCCATCAACGGGGAGTCCTGGTTCAGCGTATCCTGAATCTCCACTCCACCGTTTTCATTTACGACAAGCCAAGCCCAGCCGGAGCCGAAGCGGCCAAGTGCTGTGTTTTTGAATTCTTCTTTAAATGCTTCATAACTGCCCCAGTTGCTCTTGATCGCATCGCCGATATCGCCGGTTGGTTCACCGCCGCCATTTGGGCTGAGGATCGTCCAGAACAGTTTATGGTTGGCATGACCGCCACCGTTGTTCCGTACAGCTGTGCGGATGTTCTCCGGTACGCTGTCGAGATCTTTAATAAGATCTTCAACGGATTTTGCAGCTAGTTCGTCATGTCCTTCAAGTGCTGCATTCAGCTTTGTTACGTACGTGTTATGGTGTTTGCCGTGGTGAATCTTCATTGTTTCCTCATCGATATGAGGTTCCAATGCGTTAAAGTCGTACGGCAGTTCCGGGAGTTGATGATTTGCCATGTGAATCTCCTCCTTAAAAAATTGAGTAGTTTCGTCTCAGCTGCGATGTCTTGAAGTTATGCATGCAAATGCCGCTCACACTTCTTTCGCGGAAACACCTGCAAAACTGAGCCTACCAAAGTGCAGAATACTTTTCAACAAAAATAAACTGTCCATACTAGATGAACCATTGAAACTATACCCACCTATGTGCAGGTTTAAACGTAGAAGCACGGCAGGAATCATTAATTTCAGCGCACTTCCAACCGTATCGTTAAACATCGTAAAATAACGCATGTGCCCAAGAGATAAATTGCATTTATCAGACACTAAAAAACCCTCCTTTATATCATGGAGGGTTGATAATTTCGCGTTTATTTTATTTATGCCTCATATCTCGTCATTGCTTATCACCAGCGGAAATATCATTATATAAGTAATGGCGGAGGAAGTGGGATTCGAACCCACGCGGGCCGTGAAGCCCCTAACGGTTTTCGAGACCGTCCCCTTCAGCCGGACTTGGGTATTCCTCCATATGGACTTTTTTTGGTGGACCCTGTAGGACTCGAACCTACGACCGGACGGTTATGAGCCGTCTGCTCTGACCACTGAGCTAAGGGTCCAAAATCACATGGGGCGGTTGATGGGGTTCGAACCCACGAATGCCGGAGCCACAATCCGGTGCGTTAACCACTTCGCCACAACCGCCATATGTTTGGTAGCGGCGGAGAGACTCGAACTCCCGACCTTACGGGTATGAACCGTACGCTCTAGCCAGCTGAGCTACGCCGCCGTTTGTTTTGTCGAATGTTTATCCTATCAACAGACAAGCAAGCTGTCAATACCGCTACTTATCTGTTCAGTCACTAAAACCGACACAATAAAATATAGCACATGAAAAATACTCACGCAAGATTTAATTTGAAATTTATTCTTAAAGAAA
Source organism: Salsuginibacillus halophilus (assembly GCF_003014715.1). Classification (GTDB taxonomy): domain Bacteria; phylum Bacillota; class Bacilli; order Bacillales; family Marinococcaceae; genus Salsuginibacillus; species Salsuginibacillus halophilus. The sequence goes on along the minus strand of NZ_PYAV01000016.1, from coordinate 9,506 downwards.
GAAAAAGACATGTAAAAGTCCAGTGATTAACAATATGCTTTTCACAATAACTCCGACAACAAAACCGATCAGCGATGCTGCACCGACTTTGCCGATTTTCTGCCATTCCTTCGTACCCGCAAACAATTCACCTGCGACAGCACCAACTGCAAGACCCACAAAAAGCCCGAAAACGGGAATGATAAATGGACCGATCAAGGCTCCTGCCAGACTCCCCCACACAGCATATTTCGAGCCGCCGCTGCGTTGAATGCCTAAAATGCTGATAAGATGATCAATCAAAAATAACAATATGATGAGCACCGCGTGCACGAAATAAAAAATGATGCCGACATCACTGAAACCAAAATAACCAGCTGTAGCTAAAGCAGCTAGTATATACATCAATCCGGACGGCACAATCGGATAGATTAACCCGAGCCAAGCCCCTCCGTAAAACAATACAGCGAGCACCAACCAAAGCCATTCCATACACTCACCTCCACCTTTTCTTTCTTATTATCCTTGGCAGCACTGGAAAAGGCAAGAAGCACCTACCCAACCTTTAATTTATCATCATTGAACCCCCCCTGCAGCTTTCAAACTGTCGACAAAGTACAAAATCTAAAATTCCACGCCCAGCTTACTGCCCCCGAGCTCCGAGCACTATTTCATAAGACATATTAGATATGATAAGCACAGGAAATCTACTCGCTTGCACCAATCGCACAAGTGCGACATCGACTCAATCAGCACTTACGCTTGATTTTGTCGTGTCTGCTTTGTCACCGGATAACGTATTAGCTTGCACGTGAAAAAACTGCTCATTGAAGGAGGGGGCCGGCTGCTGCTATTCCTAGTGTCCTAGTGGTGTCTAAGAGAGCTGTGCGTAAATACAAAACATCATGAAGTATGGTTACAACCTAATACATTTCACGCACGAAGAGACACGCTTTCCGATATGGACGCATTACAGTCATCAACACCCTGCCTTTGTTAAAAGCATTAACAGTTTTTGAGATTTCACCTGAATCAATTTTATAATGGTGCTTCAGAGCTTTAAAACGGACATTGGAAATGATTGATGATCCGCAAAATTTAAGAGTAACCGAAACGAAAGACGGCGACTCCCAGAGGATCAAGCGCAGCCTGAAGATCCACTTGTTCGAATGATTTATATTCGAACAAGTTAGCTGAAGGCAAGCCCTCGGGAAAGCGTCCGTCGGTAGTGTTGGTTACGTTCATTGTTCAATTTTATTCTCTTATGACAAGTGATGGAATTCATTCATGTAGATATTACTTGATAAAAAGGATCTCTACATGAATGATCATCAAATAATGCAAGGCTGACAAACATCGGCGGCGACACCTTCGCTTTTTTTAAAAGTTTGTTTATACGTTGAAAGCCTCTGCAGCTTTGACTGCAGAGGCTTTATTTGATTACTGCTCTTGAATAACAGCTTCTGCAATGTTGACGGCGTGGTCACCAATACGTTCAAGGTTACTTACGATATCAACAAAGACAATACCTGCAGAACCTGTACAACGTCCTTCATTCACACGTAAAATGTGCTTCTTCCGAAGTTTACGTTCCATGCTGTCGATCTCATTTTCCTTTTCAATAACAAGCTTAGCTGCTTCAACATCGTTGTGGTTCATCGCCTGAATGGCTTCTTGGAGCGTTTCAATCGTTACGTCAAACATTTCATCCAAGTCACTTAAAGCATCTTCAGAAATGTGGACTTTATTTGTAAGCTGATAATCCACAAGTTCCATCACATTTTCCATATGGTCGCCAATCCGCTCAACATCCCGCACCGTGTTCATTAACATCGAATGCAGCTGGGAGTTTTCATCTGACAATGAGCGCTCGGATACTTTCATCAAATACTCGGTAATGTTGCGGTCTAAATTGTTAATCGCTTCTTCATACTGCACCGAAAGCTCTGCATGCCGTTTTTGATTCGTTTTTAAATATTGATTAACTTCAATCAGTCCCTGCTCGGCAAGTTCTGACATCCGCACCGTTTCTGCTCGGGCTTGTCCAAGCGCAATTGCAGGGGATCTTTGAATAAACGACGTGTCTAAGTGCTTCGCCTTATATTCAATTTCTGTTTCATTCCCCGGAATCAGCTTCGTCACAATGACAGCAAGTACTGCGACGAATGGCAGTTGAATGAGTGTGTTTGTCACGTTAAAGCTGCCGTGGGCAAACGCAATTGTCATCCGAGGATTTAAGTCAAGCAGCTGCTGCATATATTCAATAAACGCTGTGAACGGCACAAGCATCAAAAGTACAATTGAAGTTCCGATCACATTGAATATTACGTGACTCAAAGCTGCACGCTTCGCCGCAAGTGAAGAGCCGATAGCAGCAAGCACTGCCGTGATCGTAGTCCCTAAATTGTCGCCAAACAAGACCGGCAAAGCTGCACTCAACTGTTCAATTGCACCTGAGTCATAAAGCTGCTGCAGTAAGCCAATCGCCGCTGTTGAACTTTGCACGGCCACGGTAAATACTGCGCCAATAACAACACCTAACAACGGGTTTTCACTCATGCTGATCGTTAAATCACGAAAACCTTCTACATCTCTAAGCGGGCTTACGCCTTCTCCCATTAACTCCAAGCCGTAAAATAAAGCGCCAAAGCCAAAAATGGCCTGACCGTAGTTATTAACTTTTTTATGTTTGATAAAGAATAAAATAATCGTACCAATAAACATGATCGGTAAGGCGTAAGCAGCAATATCAATGCCGATAATAAACGCTGTTGCCGTTGTACCGACATTGGCTCCCATAATAACCCCGATCGCCTGTCTTAGTGACATGAAACCGGCGTTAACGAGCCCGATCGTTAACACTGTTGTTCCGGTACTTGTCTGCAAAAGAATTGTAACAAAAATACCGGCAAACACACCCATAATCGGATTGCTTGTAAACCGGTCCAAAATATCACGGAGACGATCTCCGGCAACTTTCTGCAAACCATCACCTAAGAATTTAATTCCGAATAAAAATATGGCCAGGCCACCTATAAATGTGAAGATAATCTCCTGCAAATCCAACAGCGTCCATCCCTTCATCTATCAAAATCAAGCCACAACACATCATAACGATCTTTTATTAAGTTATTGTAAATTGAATGTAAAGATTTTATTAAGATTTGATCAAGGGCGGCATATTTGCAGTCTGCCCACTTGCTCACTTACAATGTGTAGCGGATATGACTCTAAATAAAGGCGGCGGTTTTTGTGAATGTGTTTCAAAAGTTTTTTTACAGCCTTTATCGGCCGGACATTATCGGCCGACTCCGTTTTCAAGGAATTGGTAAAACGATCGGCTTTGTATTCTTCTTAATGCTGCTTACTCAAATCCCGGCAGCTGTTACATTTGCTGTTTCTACAGCAACAACGGTGACACAGGCTGAAGAAGCATTAAATGAAGAACTCCCTTCGTTTGCAATCTCCGGCGGAACACTTGAAACTGAGCAGGAAGAAGCTTACATTCAGGAACTTGACGAAGGCCGTATGATCATCGATCCCGAGCGGGAGCTTTCAGAAGCAGAATGGATAGCTGAAGATAACAGCATTGTTTTACTTGATACGAAAGGGTTTGTTGTAACAGATGGTGAACGGCAGACCATTACGTATGAACAGCTGGGTGATGTCAATTTAAGCGATGAAGATATTGCCGGGTTCGCCGACACATTCAGCAGCCTTTTATGGCTGTTTATCCCCATTGTGCTTGTAGGGATCTATGTATTTACCAGTGGGATGAAGTTTGTCGGTATTACAGTTCTTTCTCTTTTCGGACTTATCTTCCGACGCTTTGTCTCTACGCGTTTGAATTATAAAAACATCTGGGTTATGGCGGCTTATACCGTGACCTTACCAACAATAACCTTAGCGTTTATTGATGTACTTGCACCTGGCGTACCTTTCACATTCTGGCTGTACTGGGTGCTTGCAATCACGATGTTTGCCCTTGTCTTCCGTAAGCTGCCAGTGCCTAAATCAAAACAACAAACGCATGAACATTAAAAAAGAGCCGCCCTAAACAAGGCGGCTCTATGTGTGTAGACAAACTTTCAAGCAAAGCGGAGGCTGATGTCGCTTTTCGGCGGACGCTTGCACCCGAGGGGCACAAGTGCGACATCGGTTTGATCTGCGCTTACGCTTGAAGTCACCGTGTCTTCTTAGCCCCCCCGTCACGGCCTCAACTTCCTCGGCAGAAAGTCACTGCCTGCGGGATTTTCGCCTCGCGCTGTTCCTGGTGGCGTCGCCGCCGGCGCTCGTCAGCCTTGCGTCATTTGATGGTCATGAATTGTAGAGAGCCTTTTGATCAAGCGATATTTAGATGAATCAATTTCATCATGACGCTTAATGAGCGATCAAGCGAACCATATTCATTGGAAATCCTTAATGATCCGTTAATTAACAAGTAACCGAAACAAAAGACGGCGACTCCCAGAGGATTAAGCGCAGGCTGAAGATCCACTTGTTCGATTGGCAATCAAATCGAACAAGTTAGCTGAAGCCAAGCCCTCGGGAAAGCGTCCGTCTGAGGTGAAGGTTACGTTCATGATCCGGGTTTTGTCTTCTTAATAGGGCAGCCCGCGGCGGTTGGAGCCGTAAGTTGTGAGTTAATGTTAAGTTGTGTAGTTTGTCTACACGCTGAGAGCCGCCCTAAGTAAGGCGGCTCTTTTTTATAAATAACGTTCTTCATCTGATGCATCTGTTTCATTAGAGGAGTCATTCTCTTCAGAAGCTGAAGCAACTGGGCGCACCCTGATTTGTGTGCCATCTACTTTCACAACCTCGATTTCCTGACCCTTTGTAACCCATAAACCTCCGCTCGTCGCACTGTACGGCTCTCCGTCAATAACAGCAGTCCCTGTCGGGCGGAAGTCCGTTTCAGCACGGCCAAGCTTCCCTACAAGTTCACCATAAGCTTGATTCATGGAATTGTAACCTTCCTCACCGCTGAGACGGTCGCGTAACGTGATCTTTGTCCACAGTTCCCGCCGCGGAAACACTTTTAGAAACCCGAGCGACGAAGCGGCACCGAGTACCACACCCATTGAGGCAAGAACCCCATACATCCAGCCGGGCGCTGCCACACCAACACCAGCAATCATTAACACAATCCCCATTATTGCTACTGTGCCATCACTAAACACCTTGCCGTCAAGCAAGATTAAAAGAATCCCTGCAGCATATAAAACGATCACCCAAAGACTTGTTGTCGTATCAATGTGATGAGAAAAATACATTGCCATTAAAGCAACCCCGAGGAGCGCAAACAAACCGCGGCCCTTCACGAGCAGCTCACCAACGAGAAACGCCGTTGCTAAAAACACGACAAGAAAGCCAAAACTATTAATATCCAGCCAGGTCATTACGACATCTCCTTTCTGTATACGTGTTGTTTATCTGCATCATACCACACATCAGCTTGTTTCATCCTGTCATACGTTCATTTCCCCGTTTCGTTTCGAATGACACAAAAATCCTCTCCGGTATTATTTCCAGAGAGGATTTTTTCAACTTAATTCTCCTGCGTCACCCAGCCACGAATGGTTTCAACTAACTCCTCGAAAAAGTCTGCAACTTGATCAAAAAAGGATTGTGCTTCGTCAGATTGCAGCCAGTCCTCAACATTCGAGCGTACTTCGCCAATTTGGTCCTGAACTTGATCCCAGTCAATGTTTAAGTCACGCATTCGATCAAATAATGATACCAGCCCTTCGATTTCTTCTTCACTTAATGTAATGCCAAGTTCATCAGCCACATCTTCAATAAGTTCCCGTAAATCTGCTTCGGATTGAATATCCCGGTCAGCGAGCTCTTCCTTAATCCGGGCCATGAGTTCTGAAGCTTCTTCCTCTTCAATGTTCTCATTATCAGCAAGTTCACCGGTACGTACCATTTCTTCATTGGCAATACGTTTATTCTCTTCTGGAATCTCAATATCTGTCTCCGTTTCATATGCTTTCAAAAGTCCGGTTAATGCACCGGTGCCGGAGAGCTCAAAAGGGGCAGTGACATAAATATGCGCATCTTTCACGCCGGCTGTGATTAAAGCATTGGCATACATTTTATCAGATACCCAGTCGATATTATTTGACTCAATATCGATCCCGTCACCTTCTTCCCCGATCGTAATTCGCGAGGAGGACAAGGCATTTGAACCGATGACGCTCGCATCAATGAACGCTCCTAAGTAATCGTGCTCTTCTTCATTTGTTACCTCAACGATGGTTGATTCTTCCGTGCCGCCCATTTCATTAAGCATTGCTTCACGTTGCTCTGGACTCAAATCCTCACCGAGTGTGAAAATCTCATCCCCAGGATCAGCTGCCCCTGCAGGCTGACCTCCGAAAATTGCAGGCAATATAATCAGTAGCGCGAGCAGACTTTTCCCCATTTGTTTAGCCATGCGGCCACTCCTTTTCTTATTCAGTGATCTATTGCTCTTTCTTATTTATCATATTTTCCTCTTTTTTGAAACCTTTTTTCATTTGTAGAAATCTCTAATTGTTCGGTCTAAACCTCAAAATGCCCGCATATATATGAATGAAGGAGGCATGTCATATGAAGAAATGGCTTTGGCTTTTTGCAGTAATCACAATAGGCTTAGCGGTTACTTATGACCTGCAGCAAGGCACACTGCCTTCAAGTCATGAACCTGTCGTAAAAACCGATACAACCGCAGTCGATGCAGACTATATCAAACATGAAGTACAGCCTGGTGAAACGGTACTCACCATTGTTGAAAAAATTCATCATACACAGCCGCCCGTCTCAATTGAGGAAATACAAACAGATTTTACCGCCCTTAACAACGGACAAGCTCCAAAACACATTCAACCGGGAACAGCGTACCGTTTCCCATTATATCATGAAAGCGATTAACAACTTAAAGTTAATCTATGTTTCTTATTCAATTACACGTTTTGGTTGCTAATCAGCAACAGCTATTGCTACAATAAGTTCGAATACGTGAAGATGTGTAGTCTCCTGCTGGTGCTTGTTAAAAACTTAAGCACAAAGCTTGGAAAAATAAAGGAGCGAATTCATTCATGACAGAATTGACCCACCGTACAAACACGAGAGCTGTTAAAGTCGGCAACTTAACCATCGGAGGTAACAATGAAGTTGTTGTTCAAAGCATGACGACAACGAAAACCCACGATGTTGAAGCTACAGTTGAAGAAATTTTACGGCTTGAAGAAGCAGGCTGCCAGATCGTCCGCGTTGCCTGCCCGGAAATGAAAGATGCTGAAGCGATTCCTGAAATTAAAAAACGCATTAGCATCCCGCTTGTTGTCGACATTCACTTTGACTATAAAATGGCGTTAAAAGCGATTGAAGGCGGCGCTGATAAAATCCGGATTAACCCTGGTAACATCGGCAAGCGCTGGAAAGTCGAAGCGGTTGTAGAAGCAGCCAAAGCTAACAGCGTACCGATCCGTATCGGTGTAAACGCTGGTTCACTTGAAAAGCACATTTTAGAAAAATACGGTTACCCTACAGCTGATGGCATGGTTGAAAGTGCCTTGCACCACATTCAAATTCTTGAAGAACTCGATTTCCACGATATTATCGTTTCGTTAAAGGCTTCTGATGTGGATCTTGCTGTTGAAGCGTATGAAAAAGGTGCACAAGCAATTAACTATCCATTACACCTTGGCATTACTGAATCCGGCACACAGTTTGCCGGCACAGTAAAAAGCTCAGCCGGGCTCGGAACGATTTTGCATAAAGGCATCGGCAGCACGCTGCGCGTTTCATTAAGCACTGACCCTGTTGAGGAAGTTAAAGTCGGTCGTGAACTGTTAAAAACGTTCGGCCTTGCTTCTAATGCTGCAACATTGATCGCCTGCCCAACATGCGGCCGGATTGAAATTGATTTAATCAGTATTGCAAACGATGTAGAAGAATACATCTCAAGCATCCGTGCACCAATTAAAGTTGCTGTGCTCGGTTGTGCTGTTAACGGACCAGGTGAAGCACGTGAAGCCGATATTGGAATTGCAGGTGCCAGAGGCGAGGGGCTTCTTTTCCGTCACGGCGAAATCATCCGTAAAGTACCAGAAGAAACAATGGTCGATGAGCTGAAAAAAGAAGTAGACAAACTAGCTGAAGAATATGCAGCCCAAGCTGAATCTTAGTCTACACCGACCACATAACTCCACAAAAAAAGCCCGCCTAGAGCGGGCTTTTTTCGCAGTTAAAAGAACGGCTGGAAAAATAAGCTGATAATAATCGAGAACGCGCCGAGACCAACACCCCAGTAACCGAGGGACTGTGCGCCTTTGGCGGCAGCAAAGAAACCTAAAATCACGGCACCTGCGCCAAGCAGGATCGGCAAGAAAAACAGTGAACAAATGGCTAAAATTAAGGCTGTAACCCCTAAACCTTTGCCTACTGAATCGTCATCAACGTTTGATTCCATTGTTGACCGCTGTTCTTCTTCAGGCCGCTCCGGCTCTTCAATATTGCGCCGGTCACCTAATCCTGTTGCAGCTGCTTCAGAAGCCGTTTCTTCAGAATAATCCGGCTCACGGACATCTTCGCCGCCATACTCGTTGTAGCGTTCAGCCATTTACCTCTCCCCCTTCTATCCGGTAGGACCCGGATACGGTTAGGATGAACGCAATCATTGATTTTTATCGAGGAAGTGTTTCCCGTTCCTTTAAAGATTTTCACATAACTAGGAGTGATATACATGACGACACCAAACGTTCATTTTGGTTTTGATATCGACGGAACTGTTACCGATCCAGCTACATTTGTTCCATATTTAAATGATCACTTTAATCGTTCCATCCGTTTAGAAGATATTACCGAGTATGACTTAACGAATGTGTTAAATATTACGCAAGAGGACTTTTGGAATTGGATGCAGCAGCATGAGCACCACATTTACCAACAAGCTGACTTAGCTGTCGGTGTAGACAAGGCACTTGAGAGTTGGCAGCAGCATGGCCGTTTGACATATGTCAGCGCTCGAGGTGAGCACCTGTTGTCAACGACAAAACAATGGCTGGAAACGAACAACCTTCCTTATCACCATATCGAACTGATCGGAAAACACGACAAACTCGAAAGTATCCAAAACCACAACATCGATATCTTTTTTGAAGATAAACACGATAATGCATGTGACATTGCTGAAGCATGTAATATTCCAGTGGTGCTCCTCGATACCCCTTACAACCGTAAACCGGCACCAGAGCAAGTTGTGCGCGCCAATAACTGGAACGAAGCAAAAGCTTGGGTCGATGCGTGGCTCACAATGTAACACCTTTCTTTTTTCATATGCTCATTCGAATTAAAACAGCCCCGGCTCATAAATGAACCGGGGCTTGTTTTTAAGGAGAAGGAACTGCTTCGTTTTCTTTTTGGCACGGCCGGCAGTAACCATAGATTTCAAATTTATTTTCGGACACGTTGGTAGCGTTTGATTTCTGTTATTTGAAGCTTCAAACCACCGTTACATTAGGGTTTGTTGGAGTTGCCTG
>NZ_PYAV01000015.1 GCF_003014715.1 Salsuginibacillus halophilus | reverse complement strand
TATTAGCCCCGGTTTCCCGGGGTTATCCCGATCTGCAGGGCAGGTTGCCCACGTGTTACTCACCCGTCCGCCGCTCGATCCACCAGCGTCATCCCCGAAGGGAATCAACTGGTTTCACGCGCTCGACTTGCATGTATTAGGCACACCGCCAGCGTTCGTCCTGAGCCAGGATCAAACTCTCCGATAAAGTGATGCTCAGCATCGATCAAATCGAAGGGATTTGATGTGTTTCGTTTAACGTCAATAAAATTGACGGGCGCACTTGCTTTCATTCAGTTTTCAAAGGGCAAATCATCATTTTTTTCCAACAAATCCATTTTCCAATATCTAATTACTACATACATTGCAATGGTGATGCCATTGGTGCATTAGGAAAAAATATAAGGAGAGGAATCATTAATGGTGGGCCTGAGTGGACTTGAACCACCGACCTCACGCTTATCAGGCGTGCGCTCTGACCAACTGAGCTACAGGCCCCACTATTTTGTGAGTTGGATGTGTACTTCTGTTGTGAATACAAAAGTTAATGGAGCGGGTGAGGGGAATCGAACCCCCGTCATTGGCTTGGAAGGCCAAGGTTTTACCACTAAACTACACCCGCGCAATGGTCGGGAAGACTGGATTCGAACCAGCGACCCCTTGGTCCCAAACCAAGTGCTCTGCCAAGCTGAGCTACTTCCCGTTCACTAACGATTATTCAATTAAGGCAAATATTATGGCGCGCCTGAGAGGACTTGAACCCCTAACCTTCTGATCCGTAGTCAGACGCTCTATCCAATTGAGCTACAGGCGCAAAAATGGTGCGGTCGAGAGGACTTGAACCTCCACGGGATAAACTCCCACTAGGCCCTCAACCTAGCGCGTCTGCCGATTCCGCCACGACCGCTTTCTTCAAAAAATATGGTGCGGGTGGAGGGACTTGAACCCCCACGTCACAAGGACACTAGATCCTAAGTCTAGCGCGTCTGCCAATTCCGCCACACCCGCATGTTATGGCTGGGCTAGCTGGATTCGAACCAGCGCATCATGAGACCAAAACCCATTGCCTTACCGCTTGGCTATAGCCCAAAGTTTTATTTAAATATTAAAATGGCGGGCCTGACGGGAATCGAACCCGCGATCTCCTGCGTGACAGGCAGGCATGTTAACCGCTACACCACAGGCCCATAATTAAATTGAATGGTGGAGGGTGACGGGATCGAACCGCCGACCCCCTGCTTGTAAGGCAGGTGCTCTCCCAGCTGAGCTAACCCTCCAATGGTGACCCGTAGGGGATTCGAACCCCTGTTACCGCCGTGAAAGGGCGGTGTCTTAACCACTTGACCAACGGGCCATATATTCAATGGCGGAGAAGGAGGGATTCGAACCCTCGCGCCGCGTAAACGACCTACTCCCTTAGCAGGGGAGCCCCTTCAGCCACTTGGGTACTTCTCCAATGGCTCCACAGGCAGGATTCGAACCTGCGACAACTCGGTTAACAGCCGAGGGCTCTACCACTGAGCTACTGTGGAATGTTGTTTATGTATGCTGTCGGCATCTTCTTGCGCCGAAGACAAGTTATATTGTAACTTATCTCTCACCCGCCGTCAATAACTTTTTTTAATGTTTTTTGTCGACGTGTTTTTGCTAGCTTTGTTTGCCGCTCTCTTTCGGCGACTTTTATAATTTATCACACCCCTTATCAGGGTGTCAACAAACAACGAAAAAAATATCACTTTTTTTCATAGCTTACTTCCTTTTGCTTTAACAAACCCCGGCACACCCCGCATCTGTACTTTTGAAGATTCATGCGCTTTTTTCTCACATACACTTCATAACATAAAGTACATACATAGACATGACGTGCTTGTGAAGTTTGCTTAGCTTCGGGGATCCTCTGACAAAAACGCGCCCCACCAACTTGAGCAAGCAGCGCTTTAAATTCAGGATCCTTATGACGGTAGCCACGTCCTTCTAAATGTAGATGATAGTGACATAACTCATGCTTAAGTATATCTATAATTTCCTGCTCACCAAATAGCATCAAATGCTTAGGGTTTACTTCAATTGTATGATCTTGGAGCATATAACGGCCTCCGGTCGTCCGCAGCCGGTTATTAAACCGCACACTATGTTTAAAGGGTCTTCCGAATTTTTCATTTGATAATTGCTCCGTTAACTGCTGTAACTTACTTTCATCCATATAAACCACTTCTTTCGAGGTCTTTCCTTTTCTATCGTACCAGTAACCGCTCCATCTGCATAGAATGACTTCAAAACACGTATTCCTTAAAAAGGGGTGCCTTTCATGATGCCAAGCTGGCTGCAAAAACAGATCCGTGATGGTTTCTGCAACAAAAAGCGTGCAGATTTAATCATGCTGAACCGCCTTTGGTTTAAGTACAGAAAGTATTAGCACTAGCAGAAAATAAACAAATATTAATGTTGAAACTCGTTATGGCCTTAGCCAGTCATAACGAGTTTCAACCGTGAGGATCTTAGTTTAAACCATCGTTAAGCCGATACGTCCCTTTCCTTCATCAATCGTATCAACCCATACAGTGACAACGTCTCCAACAGCAACTACATCCATTGGGTTCTTCACAAAACGGTTAGACAGTTTCGAAATATGAACCAAGCCGTCTTCTTTTACACCAATATCAACAAAAGCGCCAAAATCAACTACGTTTCTCACCGTACCTTGAAGCTCCATCCCAACCTTTAAATCTGAAATCTCCATGACGCCAGTTTTCAACAACGGCTGACTAAACTGCTCACGCACATCGCGGTGCGGCCGCTTTAAATCTGCTATCATGTCTTCAAGGGTGGGACGCCCAATCCCAAGTTCATGTGCTGCGTCTGTAACATCAATATCTTCAAGCTTTTCATGAATTGCTGCTGTACCTATATCTTGCATTGTTGCTTCAATCATCTGCAATAGTTGCTTTGCCGCTGGGTAGCTTTCCGGGTGAATGGCGGTTGCATCCAGCGGATCCGCACCTTCTGGCAGACGAAGAAACCCAACCGCCTGCTCAAATGTTTTATTACCAAGCCGAGGCACTTTTTTAAGCTGCTTTCGAGAGGTGAACTCTCCCTCTTCTTCACGTTTTGCTACAATATTTTCAGCTACTGCCTTACTTAAACCTGAAACATACTGCAAAAGACTTGCGGAAGCGGTGTTTAAATTTACCCCAACTTGGTTTACGGCTGTCTCAACAACAAACTGAAGGGAGTGATTCAGCTTAGAAGCTGCTACGTCATGCTGATATTGACCGACACCGATTGACTTTGGATCAATTTTAACAAGTTCCGCAAGCGGGTCTTGAAAGCGGCGAGCAATTGAGGCTGCGCTGCGCTCTTCTGTCTGTAAGTCAGGAAATTCCCGCCGCCCGACTTCAGAAGCTGAATAAACACTTGCACCTGCTTCATTTACAATTAAATAGGCAATATCTTTGTCCAGCTCACCTACAAGTTCAGCAATGAAAGCTTCTGTCTCCCTTGAGGCGGTGCCATTACCAACCGCAATCACCTCAACTCCATACGTGTTAATCAACCGAGTAACTAACTTTTTACTTTTCTCAATTTGTTTGTACGGAGGCGTTGGATAAATCGTGGCAACTTCAAGCACTTTCCCAGTTGCGTCAATAACTGAAAGCTTGCAGCCTGTACGGTAGGCCGGATCAACACCTAGCACCACTTTCCCTTTCATCGGTGGCTGCAAAAGGAGGTGGCGCAGGTTTTCAGCAAATACAGAAATGGCATGATCCTCTGCCTTTTCCCAAAGTTCACCCCGGATGTCTCTTTCAATTGCCGGAGCTAACAGCCGTTTGTAGCTGTCTGTTAAAGCAGCTGAAAATACATCACCTGCCACTTTCGGTGTCTGACCTTTATATAAATGTTTTTGTATAAGGCTTTCCATTTTTTCTCGATCAACCTCAACACCTAAACGAAGAATACCTTCCTTCTCTCCACGTGTCACAGCCAGCACACGATATGAAGGGATTTTCTTCACTGCCTCTTGATACTCATAGTACACCTCATAAATTCCTTTTTCGTCTGCTTCAGCGTCCTTGGCTTCTGTCCGGACAACCCCATCCTGATATGTACGTTCACGCAGTGCCTTACGAACTTCAGGGTCGTCCGCGATCCATTCAGCCAGAATATCATTAACACCTGCAGCCACCTGCTCTTCGTTTTGCAAGTCGTGTTCCTCGTTGAAATACTTTTTGGCTTCAGAGGAAAAGTTCCCCTCATCAGGCATGTCCCAAACCCACTTCGCAAGTGGTTCGAGCCCTTTATCTTTTGCTTTTGTCGCTCGTGTTGCCCGCTTCTTTTTATATGGACGGTACAAGTCTTCTACTGCCTGCAGCTTATCCGCCTGTTCAATAGAAGTTTGCAATTCCTCTGTTAACTTTCCCTGCTCTTCGATCAACCGAAGAACTTCAACCTTTCTTGTCTGCAACTGCTTTGCATAGTTCCAGGCATTAAGCACAGCTTGAATCTGCACCTCGTCTGCGGAGTTTGTCATTTCCTTACGGTAGCGTGCAATAAACGGAACCGTGTTACCTTCATCGAGTAAATCAATAATTTTTTGTGCTGACGTCATTTCAATCGCTGCTTCTTTAGCTGCTTGTTGAATCAATACTTCTGAATGCTCTTCCATAAGACCAGCTCACCTCAATGCAACATATTTCTTTCTATACTATATCACGCAAAACAAAAAAAGAGTTCCTTCATCACGAAAGAAACCCCTCAAGATACCGAACCTGATACAATTGTCACATCATCATCTGTCGATTTTGCTTTTTCCGCAAGCTGGGCAACAATTCGCTCCGGCTTACGATACGCTTTAACCATATGCTGATCTTCGCGCGAGAGCGCTGTGCCATCGGAAAACAATAGAAAAGATACACTTTGGTTGAAGCTGTACGTTTCTAAATGGTAATCGTATCGGCGGCCAGCTAAGTATCCAGATACCGAGCGGGGTTGAAATGTCTGCTTGCCGTCGATATACAAAAGACACTTTACGTTACCAATATTCCCGTAATAAACACGGTTTGATTGATAAGCGATCTTGAGCACTGTAACAACCGCCCCACGTTCACGAAACAACGAACGGTTGCACTGCTCAAGAACTTCATCAATTGGTCGATCGTGATGTTTTTTCACTTCTTCTGTAACAAGTTTTGCTGAGCGGTGCGCACCGCTGCCGCTTCCTAAACCATCTGCAACAGCACACAAAAAGTAATCTTCCGTTTCAATTGTAACGTAAGCATCGCCGCATTTATCATTTCCATGCTTCTCTTTCTGGTAAGCGGCAATATTTACATTCGTATGCACTTTGTGTTCAATTGTCATCATAAACACTCCGATAGTTCCACACGAATTGACTCGCGCAGTTTTTGCAGTGCTCTCCGCTGTAGGCGAGAAACATGCATCTGAGAGATGCCTAAGCGCTCTCCTGCCTCTTTTTGACTTAAATGTTCAAAGTACGTGTATTGCAGGATTTCTTTTTCACGGTCGGTGAGTACACCAAAAGCTTTTTCTAACAGCAGCTGCTGATCTGTCCGTTCAAACCCTTCTTCTGTAGCTCCTACAAGATCAAGCAGTGTTACTGAACTACCTTCTTGGTCTGCCTCAATCGACCGATCAACAGATAATGCTTGATAACTTTTACCCATCTCCATCGTCTCTAAAACTTCTTCTTCAGTGACTTCGAGATGTTCAGCAATCTCCGGCACTTGCGGCGAACGCTGCAGCTCTGTTGTAAGTTCTTCAACCGCCCGCTTAATGCGCGGCCCTAATTCTTTAATTCGGCGTGGAACATGGACACTCCACGTTTTGTCGCGGATAAAACGTTTAATCTCACCGACAATTGTAGGCACAGCAAACGACTCAAACGAACGATTATAGGAAGGGTCATAGCGGCGAAGGGCTGCAAGCAAGCCGATCATCCCAACTTGATATAAATCATCGTCATGATCCTGACCACGGGCAAACTTACGCGATAGCGAGTGTACAAGCGGTTCAAAATGTTCAACAAGGCGAGTTTGTATTTCCTCATTTTGATCGTGTTGAAATTCTTCGATCCACCTGTATACTTCTTCACTGCTTCCTTTATTACTGCTCTTGTTTGTTGATGGGTCCTGCTGCATCGACATTTTCTTCCACCCCATCTCTTTGGAAAAACTTCCGCATAACAATAGCCACGCCGGTCTCGCCGCGAATCTCAACTTCATCCATCAAGGTATCGATCAGGAAGAGTCCAAGCCCCCCTTCTTTCAACTCTGCAACGGGCTTTGTCCCGCTGACCGGGCCTTTCTCTTCAGCTAGACGCTCCATATCAAAGTGCTGACCTTCGTCAGTAACGCTTACCTCAATGGCATCGCTGCGCACATGACACCCTAACACCATGCTGCCTCCCTGCTCATAGGCGTGATCCACAACATTTGTGCAAGCTTCAGCTACAGCTACTTTCATGTCTTCAATATCGTCATACCCCCAGCCCATTCGGTTGGCAATGCCGGAAACCGTAAGGCGGGCAATACTAACATAATCGGCTTTTGCAGGCAGTTTCACTTCGATGTAATCCGTTGCCTGGGTCATTATTTTGCTTCCTCCCTTTCTTCACCGATGTCGATTACTTCATCAAGACCAGTAATCGAGAACAAACGATGCACGCGCTCGTTTAAGCCGATAATTTTTAAATCTCCATTATAGTTATGGGCAGACTTTAAAGCTCCGATAAATATTCCCAAACCTGTGCTGTCAATATAATCGACATTTTCAAGATCTACGACAACAAGATTCCCTTCTTTTTCTGTCAGCGGTACGAGAGCCTCTCGTAACTCTGGGGCTGTATATGCATCAATCTCTCCTGCTACTTTCAAAAGATCTTTATCTTCTTCTCTTGTATGCGCTACTTCCATATTCATTTGGCGCGCCTCCTCATTATGCTTACTCCTAAAAGAAAAACGGCCTTTGGCCGTATCAATTGTAGAGTTTCCCGAATCACTTCACAATTAAACCTCTCTCCGCAAAATCATTAAAGTGAAATCGTCACGAAGCTGAAACCCTTGTAATTTTTCAAGTTCATGAAAGACATGATTCACCATTTCCTGCGCTGATAAATGCATATGGTTTCGGATTAGACGCGTAATTTCCTCACGCTCAATAAATCCTTGCTCTGTACGACACTCTGTAACACCATCGGAAAGCAGAACAATAAAATCCCCCGGTGCAACGACACGCTGATACTCCCGAAATTCAGCGTGCCTTTTAATCCCAAGGACAATCCCTTTTGCTGAAAGCTCCTCAAACTCATCTGCTTCAGCAGAATAATAAAAGCCCGGCTCATGACCAGCTCCAGCATATTGAAACGTATGTGCACGAACATCGTAAGAGCCATACATCATTGTAATAAACATGTTCGAAGCGACATTCTGTTCTACCACGCGATTTAAGTTGGCGAGCAGATCTGCAGGCTGAAGCCGCTGTTCAGGCAGGCTGTCCATCGCGTATTTGATCATCGACATACATAACGCCGCCGGCACACCTTTACCGATAATATCTGCAATCGCCACACCTAAACAGTCGTTTTCATCGTGGACAAAGTGGTAATAATCGCCACTCATCTTTGAAGCAGGCACACTTAAAACACCTACATCAAGATCTTCTGGCTCAGGAATGCCACTTGGAAGAAATGTTTGCTGCATGTTGGCTGCAACATCAATTTCTGATTCCAGTTCTCTCTGTCGATCTTTTAAACTTTGGTGCTCTTGATAGGCCAGGCCGTAACCAATCATAACTTCAAGCAAAAACTCAAAGGAGTCCTGCGCCCCTTTAGGTATATCCGGAAAGCTTTCTTCCAAAGTAGAAAGGTGAAGGCTAACTACTTCTTCTGGTGAGATTTGGTTTTCAAGCACTTTTTTACTGAACTGCTGTGCATGATAAAGACCTTGTTCATTTTTATTTTCTAAATACTGATTGAGGATTTTCCGGTACTGCTCCTGCAACCGAAGATATGCATCACCCATACCTGTTCTCCTTTCTACCGGAGCCACTTAATTGCAGTAATCGTCGTGCCTTCTCCCGACGTTGATTCAATATCGAAGTGGTCCATTAATCGTTTCACACCCGGAAGACCGGCCCCTAAACCACCTGAAGTCGTAAATCCATCCGCCATTACTTCACGAATATTATCAATGCCCGGTCCTACATCTTTAGCTGTGATTTGTAACCCTTTTTTTACGCCTGCACCGCCCATCTCGCTGACTTCGCCAATGCAGATTTCACCTTTTTCTGCGTAAAGGTAAATATTTCTTGCCAGCTCTGAAATCGCGGTTGTAATCCGTGCTTGGTCCACGTTTCCGAAGCCGATTTCTTTTGCTTTATTTCTACCAGCTTGACGAGCTGATACAATGCCCCATTCTGTATGAACTTCTACACAGGATTGGCTGCTCATCTTACCCCTCCAATTCCTGTTGGAGTTTCTCAAGTCCCTGCTCAAGGTCAAGCGCTGTCGGTACTTCTTCAAGTTTGATACCCATATCAATCAATGTAATCGCAACTGCCGGCTGAATGCCTGTGAGGACTACTTTGGCCCCCATCAAGTTGGACATTTCGACAACTTCTCCCAGCACTTTTGCGATGAAAGAATCGATCATTTCAACAGAAGTTAAATCAATCACAACACCAGTCGACCCCTCTTTATGAATCTTGCTTAATAGGTCTTCCTGGAACTGAAGCGCTGTTTGATCATCGAGTTCGACCTGCACCGAGATGAGAAGGTAGTTGTGCAGTTTTAAAATTGGTACTCTCATTATCGGCTCCCCCCTTGATCTCGTTTATTCAATTTCTACAATCTTTTTATTTGTAACCTCAAGACCTGATTCAATGCCTTTGCGCAACGTGCTCTTCGTTGGAAACTTCCCTAAATCAATCCCTAAGTTCACAATTGTCTGGGCAATTTCCGGACGGATGCCGACCAAAATACACTCAGCACCAACTAAACGCACAGCTTCTGCTGCTTGAATTATATGGTGAGCTACCATTGTATCCACGACAGGCACACCTGTGATATCAATGAGTACAACTTGGGAGCGGTGCTCAATAATGCCTTCAAGCAGGTTTTCCATAATTAACTTTGCTCGTTCTGTATCTATTGTTCCGATCAGCGGCATAACACTAATGTGGGAGAATACAGGGATGAGCGGGGCAGACAACTCTTTCAAGGCCAGTTTTTGCAGGTTCAACGTGTTTTCCCAGGAACCGGTATACTCATCAACGAGTTGATTTACAATGCCATCGATCCAGTTTTCAACTTCTCCAAATGTGGAAAATGCTTGTTCAGCTTGCGTGTTTTCTTTCATCTCTTCTAAGATAACTCTGCGAAAAGCCTGTAGACCGCGGGTGAAATAGCTGAGCGGCCACCCGATATGAATCAAACGCTCAACAAAGCTGCGCAAGCGCTCTTTTGCCTCTTCCGGAGAAACATGTAAAGTGTTCACAATGACATCAATAAATTCCCGGTTTGTTTCACTATATATATCTTCGGGAATCCTAGTTATAGCAGAGTCTTGTGTGACACTTTCAACTTCTTCAAGCCACTTTTCAACCAACAACTGCTTTCGCTTATAAATAAAATCAATAATGGATGGTTCCATAAATACCTCCAGCCTGCAAGTTACATCTATCTTGAAGCTTATATAAAATTCGACGAGCTAAAACAATCATCTCTATTATTTCATGTCTGCTCGTGTGGCGCAATCAAACAGATGTGTTCTCTCGCTATAATTTGACAAAAAAAGTTGCTCCCTTAAAATCCTGGAGCAACTCTTTGGACTTACCCTCTGTAACGGTGACAGTAAACATAATAAAATAAATAAAAATCCGGACGTAAATTTAAACACCGCTGACGAGTCGATGGTTCAGCGTAGACCCTGCTTCTTCTTCGGCAACAAAGGACTCAGCTGCAATATTTAAGTTAATATTGGCCATCTCCATGTAGCCTTGCTGCATTAAAGTTTGAAGCTCAGTCTTTTCTCTCTCATGAAGATAAGTTTCTGCTGCCTGACAAATAAAGTCATCCCGGTTTAAGTTGTACTCATAAATAATGCCGTCCATTTCTCGTAACAGCTCCTCTGGAAGATTGACTTTAATCTCCGTTACGCGGTCGTGTGCCAAATGGTCCACCTCCAACGAAAAGCCTTACCGTTCTCAAACATTCTCTTGTCATCATAGCATTCAGTGTCTCATTTTGCAAAATCTTCTTTGCTCATATACACAAAATAAATTCCAGCTATAACAAGGCATACAGAACAAAAAAACTTCAGGCACACCGGGAGAACTTAATTTCTTTCTCAAAATTCTTTGTTATTTCTACAAATCAAGACATGAAATTTTTTATTACTTATAACAGCGCGGAATTCTCTGACCAAGCATACAGGGGATCTCATAACTGATTGTTCCGAGCCTGCTGGCTGTCTCCTGTATGGTAATTTCCTCCTGCCCCTGTCTGCCAATGAGCGTTACTTGATCTCCGATTGCAGCTTCATTCGGAAGACGAATCATCATTTGGTCCATACAAACCTTGCCAACAATTGGACACCTTTGTCCGTTGACGAGAACTTCGCTCGTTTCGTGGCCGTGATAGCGCACCCAGCCATCACCGTAACCGATCGGCACAGTGCCAATCCACTCATCACCACTCGTTCTATAAGAAGCACCATAACTGACCCCTTCATCTGCTGCAGGCACTTTCACCTGCGTCAACCTGCTGTGTAGAGACATCGCCCGTTCTAACGGAAACGGAAGTTCATGTTCAATATCATCCGATGGCAGCAGCCCATACATAGAGATCCCATAACGAAATAAAGGTGTACAGTGCTCCGGAAAACGAAGCGCTGTCGCACTATTTGCGCTGTGCACCACCGGCGGGAGCCCAGCCTCTGCTTCAAGCTGCTGCAGTGTCGTTTGAAATTTTTCATGCTGTCCTTCAAAGTAAGCCGTTTCAACTTCATCCGCGGTTGCAAAATGCGTCATAACCCCTTCATATACGAACTGGTCAAGACGGGTTAATGCGCAGGCAAGTTGAACTGCTTCATCTGCCGTAGTTACACCGACACGACCCATGCCGGTATCAACCTTGATATGTATATGCACTGGCTGTTCCTTTAAAACTTTTGCTGCTTCATCAAGCCATGTTTTTTCCCAGATTGTTAAAGACACCCCTGCATCAGCTGCTGCTTTAGCATCTTCCGGCCTTGTCCGCCCAAGGACTAAAATCGGCGCTTCAATCCCTGCATCACGCAGCTCAAAGGCTTCATCTAAAATAGCTACCCCGAGCCACTTAGCTCCATTTGCCAATGCTGTTTCTGCCACTTTCACCGCTCCATGACCATAGCCATCTGCTTTAACGACCGCCATCAAAGCTGCTTGATCCTGGTAAATATCGTTTATGCGCGCTACATTGGATGCTACTGCACTTAAGTCTACTTCAACCCATGTATCTCTATAAGATGTCGTAATAAATGCCATCAGCTGCAACTCCTCTCCTTTATTGATTATTGTAGCGAACCACTTTCCTGTCAATCAGAAGAAAGCCTTGAGAACCCTTCTAGTTCTCAAGGCTTTTATAAAGACCTACTTCGCATGAGTCCCGGTCATCGACCGCGCTACAGCTTCCATTTCTTCCACCGGCATTTCATCGCCGGCAATCATATACTCGATCCCTTCATACGTCCAGTGTAATGCTTCGCCGGTATAAACCCCGTGGGCATATCCTAAATCCACCGGCTGACCTTCTTCATAAACAACTGGTGCTGAAGTTTCTACCACATCAGCTGCCTGCTGAACGATGGTAAATGGCATCTCACCGCCGTAAGACAGCACCGCCTTTTTCCCAGTTGTCCCCATACGTTCCTCAGAGTCTTCCAAAGTTGTTCCCTGCGGTTCGTACAGCGGCATGTGTACTTCAAAGTCTTCGCTGCCACTTTCTACTTCATCTGCAGACGCCGCTACGTCTTCCGCTTCAGCTTCTGTCATGTTTCTTTCCATTTCAAAAGCCCCATCCTCAAAAGATACATCGGTTTCAAATGAAGAAAATTCAACAGTAACAAGTGGTTGATCATCCGGGTCATAAATTTGCACACTCGCCGGCGATAAATCATCGGCACTCATTTTGATGTCCTGGCTGTGCAAGTTATTATTTTGGTAATGCGTTTTTGTTTCAAATACATACTGATCTTCTTCAATTGCAAATGTACGCTCGGCATCCATTAAAATATCTGACACTAAAGATTCGTACAAATACACCTGGCTATTATTGTTTGGCCAGTCGCTCTGGAAGCGAAAGCGCTTATTTAATGCAGGTGTCAAAACGAACACACCGTCATCATTTCTAAGAATCAGCTGGTTCTGCTCTTCGTTTTCATTCTTTAGTTCAACCCGGTAGTATTGATTGCTATCCGTTTTTTCATGCCATACATTCACATCATATTCCCGCGGCTCCTGGCCGGTTTCAAGCACCATAACAGCTTCGGCCTTATACGAATCAAGACCTTGCAGCGTCTCTTCTAAATCCTCAACAACCTCCTCCTGCGTCTTCTCCCCACAGGCGGCAAGCAGTAAGACCATCGCGGCAATCAACAACCAGCCTGTTTTTCGCACCATGGATCGCTCCTCTGTCAGTAAAGTCACGACAAAGGAGGGGGCTGTCAGTCTGTAGATTCAACAGACTGAAATGCAAGCGGCAGCGCTGAAATAACATCGGACGTTTTCACTGCGTGCGGTGGCACCGTTACAGCAAGTGCATCTGCGGCAGCACCATGCAGGTAAACGGCGTTTGCAACTGCAGCATCTAAAGTCGTATGACTCATTGTAAAAGCAAGCACCATCCCGGTAAGCACATCACCTGTGCCGCCGCGGGCGAGCACGGCATTTCCTGTCGGATTGACAAACTGCCGGCCGTCCGGGGTCGAAGTGATCGTGTGCGCACCTTTCATAACTACATACACACCATAAGCAGTGGCAAAATTAAAGGACGTTTGAAACGGGGCTTGCAGTACTTCTTCGACTGAAAGCCCGGTTAATGCGGCCAGTTCCCCGGCATGCGGAGTTAAAACGGTCGGCTTCCGGCGGCTTTTCAACTCTGACGGTCGAAGGATATGAAGCGCATCGGCATCAAGTATAAGCACACCGTCTGTCTTATAAATTAGATGCTGCACAAGGTGAGCAGCCGCTTCATCACGACCGAGACCTGGACCGCAGGCCGCCGCATCAAACTTCGTCACATCTGCACTTAGCCGCACTCCTTCAGAAAACGGCTGCAGCATCGCTTCAGGGAGGCGCGATGCCGCTGCAGAAGTAAAACTCGCTGGCAGAGCAAGCGTCAGCAGGCCGGTGCCGCTTTTTAAAGCAGCTTCGCCGGCAAGCAGCGGAGCTCCCGGCATCGTTTCCGAACCGCCGACAATTAAACCCTTGCCGTATGTGCTCTTATAATCCTCAGCTGAGCGTACCGGCAAGGTTGTTTGCACATCTACTCTTTGCCAGAGGCGGCGTTCATACTTCAACAAATCATAAGTTCCCGGCGGAAGACCAATCGAAACGACCTCTATTTCCCCGTAAAATGGCGCGGTACGCGGGAGGAAGCTGCTCTCTTTGTATGCTGCAAGTACAACTGTAAAATCCGCTTGAACAGCTGTATGCCACATAACCCCTTCATCTGCCGGCAAACCTGAAGGAATATCAACAGCCTCTACTCGCGCAGCTGTTTCATTACAGGCTGCTACTAATGAGGCATACGGCTCGCGAAGCTCTCCACTCACTCCGGTACCAAGCATCGCATCAATGACGACATCTGCTGCAGCAATCACATCCTCGCACCGTTTTCCACCTGCTTGTACGCTGTTAACTTGAATACCGCATTGCAGGAGAAGGCCATAATGAAACTTCGCTTCCCCGGACAAGCGGTTTTCCTCAGGGATCAGCCACACTTCTGGACAAATCCCGGCTTCGTACAGACAGCGTGCAATCACAAAGCCATCACCACCGTTATTGCCGGAACCACACAACACAATCACACGTTCGTCTAAAGTCAATCGCGTCAACATCCGGCCAGCTGCAGCCCGCCCGGCATTTTCCATTAACATTTCGCCAGGCATGCCAAAGTCCTGCATCGTCCATTGATCTAAATCTCTCATCTCACTTCCAGTTACCACTCGCAAGTCAGGCCCCTCCTAACCGCACTAGCAATGTATGTATGCTTGTTTCTAATTATGCAGACGAGCTGCTATACCTCTTCTTCTACAATGACGTAAGCAACGACCTGCTCGTCTGTATGTGAAAGTGATGCGTGAACCCGGCTTTGCTCTGCACCTTTAACGCGAACTTCCGGCTTCCCACGTTCATTTCGGCTCGTTTCAATATCCTGCCAGCTTAGCATGTCCGAAATCCCTGTCCCCCACGCTTTAGCTACAGCTTCTTTCAGCGCAAACCGACCAGCTAAAAATTCTAAACCGCGGCGGCTTTGACTTTGTTCAAACGTTGCAAATTCTGTTTCTGTTAAAATACGGCGGGCAAACCGCGGCTGCCGTTTTACTGCCGCTTCAATCCGGGCGATGTCTACGATATCAACCCCAATACCCTCGATCATCTTAATCAAATCTCCTTTCTAGTGCCGCTTTCTGCTGACATATGATAGGATAAAAACATCTTAGTTATTTTTAGTATACAGTGATTGCCGATGAATTGCAGGCTTAGTTCGCCTATGATCATTCACCGGCTGCTTCTAGCTTATAAAAGCTATGATTATAAGGAGGTTACCACCCTGTTTATCCGGAACGAAACATTTAGCTCTTTCCGCCGGAATTACCCTGTCGTATTTACCATTGCGGTCATCCATCTGCTTTTATTTATTTTTATGAATATCCCTTTTTTTCCGCTTGGAGATTGGATTTATGAAGTTGGCCTCGGTGTTAATCTATTTGTGGCACAAGGGGAGTACTGGCGGCTTGTCACTCCAGTGTTTATGCATACAGACTTAATGCACTTTTTGTTTAATACCTTTGCGCTCGTGTTGTTCGGCCCTGCCCTGGAGCGCATGCTCGGTAAGTTTAAGTTCATTTTCGGCTATTTAGCCATTGGTATTCTTGCCAATGTAGCTACGTTTTACCTTGCTCCTTTAGCATATGCGCACCTTGGTGCTTCTGGAGCAATTTACGGTCTGCTCGGTTTGTATTTATATATGATTTTACAGCGTAAAGATTTAATTGACCCCGGCAGCTCACAAGTCGTCATCGTTATTTTAGGAATCGGATTAATATCCACATTCTTAAGCACTCACATTAACGTTTACGCTCACATTTTTGGTTTAATTGCAGGGTTTGCACTTGGACCTCCTGTGCTGAAAAACGCAACCCCGCCTTACATGCAGGCAAGACGCCGGCCGGTTGATGAAAACGAAGTCGGTTTTGATCCAAACCGTTGGAAAAAACGGCGTTTTCGTATGAACAGTCAGATCGTAAAAAACGCTCTCGGATTCGCGTTTATTATCATCATTCTGCTTGGGGTTATTAACCAGTTTCTGCTTTAGAACGATCTCTCCATAACTCTTTCAAGCACACAAAACCCCAGCTTGCGAACTTTTTTATCGTCCGCAAGCTGGGGTTCTTTAAGCTTTAACTACCACTCAATACTTTTTCAATAAAAAGCGGAGAGGGATGAGCGATATTATAATTATGATCAATGCCGCCGGTGCCGCTAAGTGATAAAACGCTTCGTTCGTATCAACCCAGATACGCACAGCCAATGTATCAAAACCAGGCGGCCTTAAAAGCAGGGTGGCCGGCAGCTCTTTAATTGCACTTACAAAAACAAGCGCCCCTCCTGCAAGTACTCCCGGTAAAATTGAAGGAAGCACAACTTTAAACATCGCTTTCCACGGTGGCTGTCCAAGGCTCCGAGCCGCTTCATCAATCCGTGGCGAAACAAGACTGAGCGAAGCCTCGCCCGACTGCATTGCTTGTGGTAAAAACCGTACAACAAAAGCGATCGCAATCAAGTAGTACGTATTATACAAAGCCGGGATGTATTCATTAAAGAAATAAATAATCCCAAGCGCAACAATTACACCTGGCAGGGCATAGCCGGAGTAGCTTAATTTATCAATAAAAGAAGTGATCGGTGACGGATAGCGGGATTTTAAGTAAATAACCGGTACCGCAAGCACCATACAAATGAGTGCTGCCATGCCCGATACAAGAATGCTGTTCCAAGTGTACTCCCAAAAATCACTATCTAGCGCACCTTCAGCAATACCAATACTTGACCAGTAAACAAGCACGATCATCGGTAGAACAACAGCGAAGAAGAACACCCCGATTACATACATAAGCGCCGGCAGCTTCCACTTCCCAAGTGCTAACGTATCAGGCGGCATAAACGAGTTTGCGGTTTGATAATACTTCTGCTTCTTCCTCGTTCTAGACTCAATCCAAAGCACAACAAGTGTTAAAGCAATTAGTACCACACTTAATACAGTTGCAGATAGATTGTCGTAACTACCCATCTGATAGTAAATCGCAGCAGTGAACGTTGTATAACGCATCATTGCAATAGCTCCAAAGTCTGACAACACGTATAAAGAAACAAGGATCGCACCTGCCCCCATTGCAGGGCGAAGAAATGGAACATTCACTTTCCAAAAAATTTGTGATGTGCTCAAACCTTGCGACCTTGCCACCTCTTCATAATTGCGATTCATCTTTCGCAAAGAGGCCATCGTAATTAAAAAGACATATGGAAACGTAAAAATTGTAAGAACGAAAAAGACACCGGCAAAAGAGTAAATATCAAGTGGATACTCACCAGGATCAAAGAAGCCGGCGAGCCACCCGACCGGACCAGCCACAATTATATAAGCCGCCGCTCCCACATACGGAGGAATCACAAGCGGCACGGCAAGCAGCCACTGCCACATCCGCCGCCCCGGTAAATCGGTCCGGCTGACAAGCCATGCAAGGGACACACCTAAAACAAGGGTAGCCCCGGTAACTGCGACCATTAAGGTGCCGGTGTTCCATAAAAGATCAAGCAGGCGGCCGTCCATTAAGTTCTCCCACCGATCCGCACCGGCAAACATCGCACGCCAGATCACATAAAAGATCGGCACGCCCATTAAGAGTGCGGTAAGGAGGCCAAACCCGAGCAGCACACCACCTGGCGGACGACCATTCCAATGAGAGGTCCAAACGCCTTTGAAAGGAAGTTTCTTAAAACGACGAGAGGCCGGAGACGATTGTCCGTCTCCAGCCTGTTGTTCACCTTGATGCTTCTGTTTCTCGTGTTGCCTCCATTTCATGATCTCAACTCCGCTTCATACGTTGATTATGCTGTTTCTAGCGGATTTCCAAGTCCATATCCGAATCTTCAATCAGCTCACGTGTATCTTCCCAAACTTCGCCGAGCTCACGGAGCGGCATGTCATGGGTTTCATAATCATCAATGCTGGCTGCTTCATCATATGGTTCGATATCCGGGTTGATTGGTACTTCCAGAGAATCATAAGAGAATTCCCGCTGGTTTTCTTCCTCAAGCGCCCAGTCCATAAACACTTGCGCATTTTCCTCATTTGGTGCACCTTCAATCATACCGATGCCTGCTGCGTTCAAGACTGCACCCATTTCACCTTCGCCCTGGTCAGGATATACAATACCAACGTTGTTATTATCCGGCTCTTCAAGCTGCTGGTGATAGTAGTAATTGTTCACAAGGCCAAACGCAAATTCACCTTGTCCGACAACGTCACGAATATCACTGTGGCCGGATAGAATTGCGCCTGCATTTTCGGAAATATCACCGAGCCATTCTTTCGTTTCTTCATCGCCCCACTCTTGGCGGAGTGCAGAAACGTGAGCAATCATGCTTCCGTTCGCACCGCGTGTAATTGCAAATTCACCTTCGTATTCATCGTTTGCAAGATCTGCGATGTTATTTGGCACATCTTCTTCGTCAACGATATCTTTATTGTACATGAAAGCACGGGTTCTTGCCGAGAGGGCAACCCAGGAATCATCTTCGGCACGATATTCTTCACCGATGCTGTCGACATTTTCAGGTTCATACCCTTGTAGTAGACCTTCCATCCGCAAGAATTCAAGTGCACCAATATCATTTGAGATAAACATATCCGCCTGCACGTTTTCACTTTCTTCCTGAATCAAGTTTACTGCATTATCATCAGCGTGCAAGGCGTTAACTTCAATGCCTGTATCTTCTTCAAAGCTTTCGAGCCACTGATCTACAAACGTCTCGTTACGTGCAGAATAAACTGTAAGCTCTCCGTCATGTTCGGCTTCATCAACTGCTTCACCATCGTCATTGTCTTCATCTTCTTCTACTTCTTCGCCTTCGCTCTGAGCTTCATCGCCGCCATTTTCTTCTACACCATTTTGCTCTTCCTCACCACAAGCAGCTAATGTCACCATAACTGCAGCCATTGTTGCTGGTACCATTCGGTTAAATTTACGCATGAAAGTCGCCTCCTGAAATTTTATGTAAAGTTTTGTTGAGAACTGTTTTCAACCTGCAAATACATTGTAATGTCATTGATAATCAATGTCAACTACAAATGAGAACGATTTTCAACTAAAGTTTTAAAAAACTGCCCCGGCTTAAGTGCACCTGACTTTGCCGAAGCAGTCAAAGGGGGGGAGTCTAGGTGTGCCTCCATTTAGTTGAAGAAGGCAGTGCATTAGTTGAGAACTGTTATCAATTAACTAAATTCTATCCTAATTGATAATCAGTGTCAATGATAATGATAACCTTTTTCAATTACATCCTCAAAAAACTGCTCCGGTTGCGGCGGTCCACCGTACCGGAGCAGTTTCAATTCGCGTTTATGCAGCTGCTTA
Source organism: Salsuginibacillus halophilus (assembly GCF_003014715.1). Taxonomy (GTDB): domain Bacteria; phylum Bacillota; class Bacilli; order Bacillales; family Marinococcaceae; genus Salsuginibacillus; species Salsuginibacillus halophilus. Next base: position 55,377 of record NZ_PYAV01000015.1, on the reverse strand, counting down.
CACTTTAATCGACAAGCGCAACAAGTTCAGGCGTGATATCAAACGATACGACGGCACCAACTTCTACATCCTGCTCGATCGGAGCGTATATAATCATCGGTTCAGCTTCCGCTCCGGAATTATTCAAACGGACAGAAAGCTCCTGAAACTCGCCTCCGTATGTGACGTACTCTACGTGACCAGAATACATCCCCTGCTCGGCTAAACGGCAACCTTCCGGACGAATCGATACTTTTACATCTTCAATAATTTCACTCGTTTGTTCTGGCAGTGAAACTTTACCAATATGCGTGTTGACATGCTTTAAATCCGGGCACATTTCACCATCAAGCAAGTTCGTCTTTCCGACAAATTGTGCAACAAAGCAGTTTTTCGGACAGCGGTACATTTCCTTCGGCGCTGCAATCTGCTGCACTTCACCTTCATTCATGACAACAACGCGGTCAGAAACAGCAAAAGCGTCCTTTTGATCGTGTGTAACAATGATCCCGGTTGTTTCCGCTTTGCGGAGAATATTTGTTACTTCAAAGCGCATCTTTTCACGTAAACCTGCGTCTAAGTTACTGAATGGCTCATCCATTAAGACTACGTGCGGCCGTGGTGCCAAGGCCCGTGCTAAAGCAACACGCTGCTGCTGACCACCAGAGAGCTCGTTTGGAAAGCGCGCTGCGTAATCTTCGAGCCCAACAAGCTCAAGTACTTCTTTCGCACGCTTCTTACGCTCACGCACGCGCCATTTGTTCAAACCGAACATGACGTTTTTCTCGATGTTTAAATGCGGAAACAATGCGTAATCCTGGAATACCATGCCAATGCCGCGCTTTTCCGGCGGAATTGATTTTCCGTTAGCAAAAACGACTTGATCGCCAATTTTAACTGTTCCTTCTGTCGGCTGTTCAAAACCGGCAATCATACGAAGCGTTGTCGTTTTTCCACAACCACTTGGACCGAGCAGTGTTAAAATCTCCCCTTTTTCAAGCTGAAGACTCATATCATGGACGGCGGCTTTTTGACCCTTTTCAAAGGTTTTTCCGACTTGCTGCAGCTGCAAAAAACTCATGGGTGCTAACCTCCAAACGAACATTTACGTTTATTATTTAGAATTATTATTAATAAGTGAGAATGATTTTCATTTCAGCAAGTCAAATTATAGCACGGAGGGGTGTGACCGTCAACGAAGTAAACGTGTTACTCGTGAATATTTTCTGACTTTTACATCAAAAAACTGAGGCCCGCCCCAAAAAGGCAGTCCCCAGCTTTTCATTAAGCTAATGCTTTTTTCAACGATGCTGCCATCCGGTCTTCTACCGTCTGAGCCACTTCCGCAATTTTGTCTGATTCAAAACCGTGAAACAGCGCTGTCGGACGCGGCATCGTCACGTAGGTATGATCGTTCTCTGTGTAAAGTACAACTTTACATGGCAAAAACGCAACCGCACGTGGATCTTCGTCGAGAATGGACTTTGCTTCAACAGGGTTACAAACTTCAAGCACCCGATATTTTTCATCCACAGAAATTTCTTTCTCGGTCAGCTTTTCATGAATATCAAGCTGCCAAAGCACCCCGAATTGATTCGCTTTCAATTCCTCCTCAACGCTTGCAGCAACTTCTTCTAACGGCTTTTTAGTTTGCAGTACTTCACCGATCATTTACATTCCTCCTATTTCACATTCAAAATATGCTCATACCGGTATACGTTTACCCGTTTTTAGTGCTTCCTATGCACCAATTTACTAAGATTCCGGCGGTGGGATTTCGTTTGGCGCTTCAAAAGCACGCATTCCTTCTGCCAGCACCTCATCTTCCAACCGTAAAGTGACCTCGTCATACCCATAAGCCCCGGCAGTTAACTGCACCGCCTGCATCATCACTTCTTTTTCAGCCTCAGTTAACTCGACTTCTTCCTCTGTTGTAAACCGAAACGTCACATGCTGTGCTTCAACCTCTTCAATTTCCGGCGCGGCAAACGCTGAAGGTACAGGGGCTTGGAGATCTTCATCAGCTTGTTCACCTTCGACCCAGCTCGCGGCCGCCTCTTCAATTGTAGGTGGTGCGTCTCTTCCGGCAGCAGCTGCTGTTAAGAACACTGCTTCTTCAGGGGCGTACTCATAAAGAAAGTAAGCCCCCGGCGCTGCAGCATAAATGGTTTCGACAGCACCAAAAGCACCCAGCTCCGTTGCTTCGCCCGAACCATCAATAACAGAGGCTTCATCAACGCCCATAAAACGAAGGATCTCCTGAATACTCCGGTAGAGGAGATCACTCTCACTGCTGCTTAAGCTTTGCAAATGTTCTTCTACTTGAATCGCAACCCCGTCGCTATTTTCTTGAAAAGATAAGGCTTCCAGCTGATTCGGTTCAAGACCTAAAGCATCAGCTGGAGCAGAGCCATCTGCAGCATTGATAACTTCCCAAACGTCATCCTGTTCAGAAATCGGAAAAGAAAATGGGATAACGTAGCGGGCCTCAGGATCATAAGCAGTTGTAACCCCCCACGTGTTTTCAGCCTCAACAGTTTCTGGAACTGGTTCTTGTACTTCCGGAATCTCATCTGCTTCCGGTGACGGGGCCGCTTCCGGCTCTTCTACCTGTTGTGTTTCAGATTCACTAGCACTCTCCTCATCACGGGCGAGCTCTGGCTCCTCTTCTGATTCCTGCGACGCATCCGTCTCGCCTGATCCGTCACCTTCTTCACTAACATCCGGTTCTTCCTCAATACCGGCGCCTGTGATGTCCTCGGATTGTGTTTCCTCACGCTCTCCTTCGTCTGCAATTTCATTCTGCGGACTTAGCATGACAAAAGTAGCTGACAATCCTATAAAAAGCGCAGCTGCAGCGGCCCCGGCAGCGTAGGGAAGGGCACGACGCCGCGTTTTAACCGGCTCATTCTGCCGGCGGCGTGTTAAGCTTTCATAGATCTCATCTTTGGAGCGGTGATCTTCAGGCCCCTGTACTTGTTGTAAATGTGCTTTAATTTCTTCATCTGTCCACTTCCCCATCGCTGCCGCCTCCTTCCTCTTGCTCAAGTAATTTCTGCAGCTTTTTAATCGCCCTGTGCTGGGTTGTCTTTACCTTGCTTTCACTCCATTCAAGAATTTCAGCACTTTCTTTCACGTTAAAACCTTCAATATAACGGAGAATCAAGACGTGCCGCTGTGCTTCAGAGCAGCCGTCAAGCAGGCGGTAGACACGCTCAGCATCTTCATTGGCGAGTACCACCTCTTCAGGCAGCGCCACCGGGTCCCGCACTTCTTCATTATGTACTGGACTTAATGTGCCGAGCCACTTCCGTTTTTTCCGGTTTTCTTTTCGAACCCAGTCAACGACTGCGTGCCTTGCAATGGAAAACAACCATGTTTTTTCTTTACTTTTTCCCTCAAACGTACGATAAGACCCCAGCACTTTAATGTAGACTTCCTGTACCAATTCTTCTGCAGCGCTCCGGTCTTTTAACATATGATAGATAAACTGAAACAGCGCTGCATGATACTCCTCGTACAGGCGCTCGAATTCTTCGCGCTCATCGCGCACTATCGAGCCCTCCTTCCTTGTCTATGTCGCTTTTCTACTTAAAACGTTACACCCTTAAACAAAAAGAAAGCCGCCCGAAAGTTTCGGACAGCTTACACCGCTTGTCCAGCGAGCTGTCGTTTGGCTCCGTTATTCAGCCGGCTTCCCGGACAAAAACGAACAGCCAGTACAAAACGCCGTACATGACGACAAGAAAAGAAATAAAGATAAACAATTGTTTATTCGAAAGTCGCTTCACACCCATCACCTTTTCATAAAATTAACAAATGACGCTTTCTACTTCGGTTTATTATAGCATAAGGCTTCTTTGCGCCCAAAAGCATAGAATAAAGGGCGCTAAAAAAGAGACCGGCCAGATAGGCGGTCTCTCAGACTGTCGACAAAGTACAAAACCTAACATTCATGGACAGCTTATTGCTCCGTGCTCCGCAGCCTGCCGTATTAAGAAGATAAAAACGGGATATTGAACGTGACCTTCCCTCCAAACGGACGCTTTCCCGAGGGCTTGCCTTCAGCTAACTTGTTCGAATGAAGACCATTCGAACAAGTGGATCTTCAGGCTGCGCTTGATCCTCGGGGAGTCGCCGTCTTTCGTTTCGGTCACTCTTCAATTTAAGTCTTATCAAACATTTCTTAGATATATGGCTCGTTGTATCTTTCATCAAACGTCGTTATGAAATTGAATTATGTAGATATTGCTTAATCAAATGGGTCTCTATCATTTATAACGATCAAATAACGTAAGGCTGACGAGCACCGGCGGCGACACCTATGGGAACAGTACGAGCCGAAAATCCCGTAAACAGCGGTTGTCTGCCGAAAAAGTTGAGGCGGCACAAGAGGCTAAGAAGACACGGTAAGATCAAGCGATAGCGCATATCAAACCGATATCGCACTTGTGCCCTCCGGGTGCAAGCGTCCGCCGAAAAGCAACGTCAGCCTTCACTTTTTCAAAGGTTTGTCTACACGCTGAGAGACCGCCCGTATAGGCGGCCTCTTCTTACATTCTTTACCTGCAACGCCTCGCTTTACTCTGTATGTTCATGCTCGCGATACGTTGCCTCATAAATATGCTCAACTTCAGCGTCTGTCATCACCATCAACTTCTGCTCCTGCAACCCCCGCATTCTTGAAATAAAAGTGATCATGTTCTCGCGCTCCCGACGATTCATCATTGAGCATCCATCCTTTCTGTTTGAAACAGTTTGTGTTTATTTGAATCTATTATATAACAGTTTAAACCTAGCGTCAATCATATTTTTGATTTTTTCAGAATTTTTATTGTGTTGAACAAAAAGGCGGTATGACAGTCACTTTAAGCACAAAGCCCTTTGACACGTTAGAAGAATTTTTCTAAACTTTTCTTGTAACTTCCGTTAGAAAAACTCGTCTTATGAAGTAGAACATACAAATTGTTTGGAAAGAAGGGTTCTTGTTATGAAAAAATTTCATCTTAGTACAGCCGTGATTGCCGCTTCTGCGCTCACACTGGCAGCTTGCGGTCAAGGTGGCGAAGATGCAGAAGAAAACGGTACTGCTACAAACGGCGAAGTCGAAGAAACAACCGAAGGCGCAGATGAAGAGACGGACCTGACCGACGAGGATGAAGATGAAGATGATGATGACAACGGTGAAGAAGAGACTTCTGAAGAAGGGGTCTCGGAAAATGGCGAAGCAGATACAGATGAAGAAGCTGCAGAGGAAACAGAAAGTGAAGAAGCTTACACAGAAACCGTAAAGCTTTATTACTCTGATGAAGAACTAATGAATTACTACTACGAAGAAGTGGAAATCACAGCAGACCATGAAGGTGAAGCTCCTGTGGAATCCTTGAGCGCTTGGCTCGCCGGACCACAAACGGACGGATTGGTACAGGCCCTGCCTGAAAACGTTGAAGTCCAATCTGTTGAAAGTGACGGCGAAACCGCTATTGTTTCTTTCAACGAAGCACTGCTCGAAACCCATATGGGCTCAAGTTCAGAGATGGCCCTGTTTGATCAGGTCGCTTTAATTATGGAGCAATTCGGCTATGAAAATACCCAAATTGTCATTGATGGCGAAGAACAGGAGCAGCTTTTCGGTCATATGACCGGAACAGAGGCTGTTGAGGCTCCACCTGCTGATGAATACGAATCCGCTGAAGCCATCCAGTAAATTTAGTGATTTACGAAAAAAGCGCCTTGAAACCAAGGCGTTTTTTTCGTCTCAAACTGTCGACAAACTAGAAAACCTAACATTCACGCACAGCTTACTGCTCCGAACCCCGGACTGACATATGAATTAAGATAATAACCGAATCATGAACGTGACCTTCCCTCCAGACGGACGCTTTCCCAAGGGCTTGCCTTCAGCTAACTTGTTCGAACGAAGACCATTCGAACAAGTGGATCTTCAGGCTGCGCTTGATCCTCTGGGAGTCGCCGTCTTTCGTTTCGGTCACGTTTCCATTTGTATATGGGTCGTTTGATCACTCATTAAGCGTCGTTATGAAATTGATTCATGTAAATGTTGTTTGATCAAAAGGATCTCAATCATTGATAACCATCAAATAATGCAAGGCTGACAAGCCTCGGCGGCGACGCCACCAGGAACAGCGTGAGCCGAAAAGCGATGTCAGCCTTAGCTTTTTCAAGCGTTTGCCTACACGCTGTTACGAAAAAAGCGCCTTGAAACCAAGGCGCTTTTTTATTGGAAACAACTCCCGCTCCAATAGTTTCAAAGGTTCTGCTATGATGGCTTCGAAACTTTTTATAACAGGAGGGAAACGCATGACTCGATTCATGAAAACATATGCAGCAGCGCTTAGTGCGGTCATTTGCGGAACCATCGCTTTTAGTACAAACGCCGCTGCAAACGAGAGTTACACGGTTGAAGCTGGTGATTCACTGTGGACGATCGCTGTAGATGAAGGTGTTTCTGTCCAAGATCTACAAAACTTAAATGGCTTATCCAATGACGAGATTCACCCAGGAACGCAGCTTGCCCTCCCGGAGACAATTACAAATGAGGAGCGCGATCTGCTTGCCCAGCTGGTACACGCTGAAGCTGTCGGCGAACCTTACGCCGGTAAAGTTGCTGTGGCCACTGTCGTTTTAAACCGGGTCAATGATAATGACTTCCCTGATTCGATTAGAGGAGTCGTTTATGACGTCACACCGAGCGGCCATTATGCTTTCAGCCCTGTACTTGACGACAGCATTTATGCGCAGGCTGATGCTGATTCTTATCAAGCTGTGGATGAGGCGCTCGCATTTGAAGGACAAGGCCAAGGGTCACTCTTTTTCTACAACCCGGAAACTGCCGAAAATAACTGGAATGCAACACGCACAGAAACGATTACGATCGGCAGCCACGTCTTTTCAAAATAACAATACCACCTAAAAAAGCCAGGGCATTTTCCGCCCTGGCTTCAGACTGTCGACAAAGTACACAACCTAAGATTCACGCAAAGCTTACTGCTAAGGACTCCGGGACTGCCCTACAAAACCGAATCATGAACGTGACCAACACTACCGACGGACGCTTTCCCGAGGGCTTGGCCCTCTGGGAGTCGCCGCCTTTCGTTTCAGTCACTTTTACATTTGTGAATAGTTCGTTTTATCACTCATAAAGCGTCATGATGAAATTGATTCATGTAGATGTTGCTTAATCAAAAGAATTTCTACGATTCATGACCATCAAATAACGCAAGGCTGACGAGCATCGGCGGCGACGCCACCAGGAACAGCACGAGCCGAAAATCCCGCAGGCAGTGAATTTCTGCCGAGGAAGTTGAGGCCGTGACGGGGGCTAAGAAGACACGGTGAGATCAAGCTTTAGCGTAGATCAAACCGATGTCGCACTTGTGCCCTGCGGGTGCAAGCGTCCGCCGAAAAGCGATTTCAGCCTCCGCTTTTCTTGAAAGTTTTTCTACATGCTGAAGCCAGGGCATTTTCCGCCCTGGCTTTTTATAAAATTTGTTGCTTTTTTAATCGTGCAGCTTGCTTGCCACATTGGCAACGCGCTCACCTAGCCGTTCAGCCATTGTGAATTCACGCTCATCCGGCTGATTTGAACCATCTGGCCCAGCGACCGTTGAAGGTCCATACGGTGATCCGCCGATGCCATCAGTTGTTAGCATCTCCTGATTCTCACCATAAGGCAGGCCAACAAAAATTAAGCCGAAGTGGAGAAAGTTCACAAGAGAAGTAAGGATCGTTGTTTCCTGGCCGCCGTGAATTGAGCCTGTGCTTGTAAAAACAGCCGTCGCTTTTCCTTCAAGTTCCCCGTTCATCCAAAGGCTACCCGCTGTATCTAAATACTGTTTCATCTGTGCCGGCATACTTCCGTAACGCGTCGGAATCCCCCAGATAATTGCATCTGCCCAACGCAGGTCGTCATGGGTTGCTTCTTCTACTGCTTCTTGATCTTTTTGCGATTGAGTATAAGCGTCATTTTCAGCCATAGCCGCTTTAGCATCTTCAAACTCTGGCACTTTCACCATTCGAACTTCAGTGTCAGAAAGTTTGCCCGCTCCTTTCGCGACTGCTTTTCCCATTTCATATACATGACCAAAGGCACTGTAATAAACGATTAATACTTTTGCCACTTGTGCACCTCTCCTTTATCGTATATTGCCGTAATTTTTTATCATTTATAGGTGTTCCCTTCGTATAAGCGAATTAAACACCGCACATATGCTATACTATGATTAGAAACATGAGCTTAATCGTGTAATATAGCACAGAAAATACAGTAGTTATTGTTAGCAGCTTTCTGTTCTAGCTTGCGCAAAAATTTCAAGATGAATTTACCTGTTCATTGAAAGGACGGTTTTCATGGGCGTAACCCATACCTTTTCCAAACGCGAAGAAATCGCCAACGCTATCACACATGGCATCGGTGCCTTATTCAGTGTTGCCGCTCTTGTCATTCTTGTTGTTTACGCTGCACTTGAGGCAACATCTCTTCATATCGTAACAATGTCGATCTACGGCGTTTCGATGCTGCTTTTATATGTCTCATCAACTTTGCTGCACAGCTTTCCGGCCGGCAAAGTGAAAAACTTGTTCGAGATTTTTGATCACGCCTCCATTTACTTGTTTATTGCCGGAACGTATACCCCTTTACTGTTTCACGTCATCGACGGCACACTTAGCTGGACGCTATTTGGTGTCGTTTGGGGCATTGCTGTTGTTGGAATTGTATTTAAAGCCTTTTTTGTAAAGCGATTCCTTTTCCTTTCTACGCTCTTTTACATTTTGATGGGCTGGATCATTGTGATCGCCTGGGGTCCGCTTACCGCATCAATGCCAAGCGGCGGCCTTGTTCTCTTGATTACTGGGGGGCTTTTTTATTCCCTTGGAACCATCTTTTATATGTGGCGCAGCTTTCCTTATCATCACGCTGTATGGCATATTTTTGTGCTTGCCGGCTCCTGCACCCATTTCTTTGCCATCTATCAGTACGTGTTACCGATGTAAGCAGATCATTTGAAAAAACAGCTGAGGTTATGTCATAGTCACTAACGGTACACTTTGTATGGAAAAAGGAGAGATTTCGCATGAGCGGAATAGACATTATGAAAGAACGCCGTTCCATTCGTAAGTTTGATCCTGATCACACGATGCCTGAAGAAGACTTACAGGAGATCATTGAAGCAGCAATCGAAGCACCTTCCTCTTGGAACCTACAGCATTGGAAGTTTCTTGCCATTCAGTCTGATGAAAAGAAGCAGGAAGTTCTTCCGATTGCTTATAATCAAAAGCAAGTGGCAGACGGTGACGTAACAATTGCTGTGCTTGGCGACCGCGAAGCTAATCACAATGCAGAAGCAGTTTTTCAAGCAGCTGTTGATGCAGGCGACATGACCGAAGAGATTCGGGATAAAGTCGTTGCTTCTATCCACGGTGCTTACGATAATGAAGGATTCGGGCACAATGAAGCACTCATTAACGCCTCCCTTGCAAGTATGCAGTTAATGCTTGCAGCTAAAGAAAAGGGTTACGACAGCGTACCTATGGGTGGCTTTGACGGCGCCAAGCTGCGCGAAGCCTGCAACATCCCAGAGCGCTATGAGCCTGTGATGCTGATTGCAATCGGTAAAGCAACAGGAGATGCACGTCAGTCCTTCCGCTTTTCTTGGGAAGACGCGGTCATCCGTGATAGCTTCTAATTCATAATTTTATATTATGAACTAAAAAGCCCGTCGGCTCAGAGCCGGCGGGCTTTTTACTAGTTATCTATTATTCAGCTAAGAACATTTGTGTCCAGTAGTGTTGGTAGCTTCCACCTTCAGCGTGACCGATACCGATGTGCGTGTAGCTTTCATCAAGAATGTTGGCACGGTGGCCGTCAGAGTTCATCCAGCCATCTACTACCTCTTCAGGTGTACGCTGTCCGGCTGCAATATTTTCACCAGCTGTCCGGTAGTTCACACCGTACGTTTCCAGCATATCGAACGGGCTGCCATACGTTGGGCTGTCGTGGGAAAAGTAGTTGTTATCCCGCATGTCTTCTGACTTGATTTCTGCAACATTAGCAAGCTCGTTATGAGGCTCTAGAGGCGCTAGACCTTGTGCAGCACGCTCTTCATTTGTAAGGTCAACAACTTCTTGTTCAAATGCAGACATTTCGCTTGACTCAACTTCACTATTGCCTGCCTCTTCTTCAGAAGGCGCTTCTGCCGGCTCGGCTGCTTGTGGTTCTTCCTGTTCATTTACTGCTTCTTCACTGTCTGCACCTTCATGCGATGCTTCGTCTTCAGCAGGTGTATCCTGCTCATTTACCGCTTGTTCACTGCCCGTTGTTTCATCATCTGCTTGCTCCGGCTGAGAGGATTCTTCCGGCACATGCAGGGTCTCACCTGGGTGAATGACTTCGAGGTTCCCCCACATGCCGTTGAAGCTGTCGAGCGCATCGATTGAAACATCGTATGACTCTGCAATGCTCCAGACGTTTTCTCCCGGTGCCACTGTATGCACCTCAACCTCTGTTTCTGCTGCTGCTGTATGGGCAACCGCGGTTGCAGCTACACCTACGGCTATACCTGTGATATATTTTTTCACAGTTTCCTCACCTCCATGTCTCACATTGTGCCACAAGTTGATTGAGACGTAAGGGGAGGGGAAGGGTTTACCAATATGTAAGTTTTTCCTTCAGTCTATTTTTCGATAATAGACTATTACAATATAAGAAAGGCGCCCTGTTTAGAGCGCCTTTCGCGTTTACTTTTTTAATTAGCCGTCGAGATCGCCGCCGTCTTCTTCCATGCCATCGTCGTCCATTCCGCCATTTTCTTCAAGGTCATCCATGTCTCCGCCGCAAGCAGCCAATACACTTGTTGCAAGCATTCCGGAAAGTAGTGCGTAAAGAAACTTCTTATTCATGTAATCGTCCTCCTCGAGATTAATCTTTGCTGAAGCTGTAATTACAAGATACCACGCATGAGCCTATCTTAAATCCTTCCGAATGCCATTTTTATACTTTTTGATATTGTTATCAAAATTGTGCGAACATTGGGCAGGATTCTCACAAACTTTAAAAAGAGATTTTTTAGTTTTAAGGGTTTCAGATTCGGGTAACGCCCACGAGAAAGGTTTTGACCGTAAAATTTTATTTGCCTATAAAGGAGCAGTTAACGATGACAGAAAACAACGAGATTCACTACGCGGTGGGAACTTTTATTAAAGAAAACAGCGAAACCTTGAATACAGAAACAAAAAATGAATTACATACACATGATCCCCATCTGTATAACGCATTCAGCCTACAAAACGATGACGTCCTCGGACGTAAAGGGTACGAGTTTTTCACCGCCGTCGGTAATGGATTTCAAGGAAACTGTGGAACTGAAGAGCTTCAAACTTGGGTCAAGCAAATGACCGAAAAGTTGACCTCGGCTGGCTATACATTGGATCAAGTGATTCATTTAATTCCGTATTATCGCCAGACGATCCGCACGGCAATTAAAGATGTACTGAAATCAAAGGATGCATCTATCGAAACAATATTTGAAATTCTAGGCTTTATGAACGAAGCGATTGATGAAGCTTTTATGACGATCAGCAAGACGTTTGTGAGCTCGCAGATGCAGACGCTTGATTATACAAGACAAGTACTGCAGGAGTTATCTGTACCACTTGTCCCTGTAAAAACGGATGTTGCTGTACTTCCGATTATCGGCGATATGGACCATGAGCGATCACACTATATTCAACAGCACACCCTTGACCGCGCTGCCAACATGGACTTAAATTACATCATCATTGATCTATCTGGTATGCACCGTATTAACACCGAGTTTGCTAAACACCTTTTAAACTTGCTTCAAGCATTGAAACTGCTTGGTATTCAAGTCAGTGTCTCTGGTGTACGACCTGAACTTTCTCAAACAATTGTGCACTTAGGCATTCCAATGGAGGGCATTCAAACCTACTTAACCCTTGAACAAGCCCTTGCCCACGACCCTGTACGTTAAACGAACTGGCTGAATGCGCAAAAAACCCTAAGCAGCTTCATGGCTGCTTAGGGTTTTTTTCTTCCGTAGTGTCTATCCATTCCGCCGCCCGGCCTTTTGCTTTTTTACGTACAATGACCGGAATCAAAAGCATCACGATAATGACCGAAATGCCAATGATAAAAATTGTAGGCTCTCCCTCCACGACCCCCGCACCTAAAAAGGTGAAGCCGAAAGCTCCCGGAATAATGCCAACAAGTGTTGCGGCGAGAAATGAGCGATACTTCACTTTCGATATCCCGCTTAAATAACTGACGATGTCAAAGTTAAGCACCGGTATCAAGCGCAAAAACAAAATGTAATAAAACCCGTTTTTCTCAAGCTGCCGCTGTACCACCGCCATACGCCCGGTCCACTTCGCGCGAACGATCCGAAACCCGGCCAAACGCGAAATCCAAAAAGCAATGGTAGAACCAGTCACAGAGCCAATATATGTGAGCGGTACTGCCCATAAACCAAATGCGAGACCGCCAGCCATCGCATACAATGACGAAGGAAAGAGTACGAGCGGACGAAGCGCATAAAACAATATATACAACAAAGGCGCCCACCAGCCAAACGACAAAAACCAAGCCTGTACATCTTCAGGATGCCATTCTATATCTCCTCCTTGCAGGTACCAAAATCCCCCTGCAAGAAAGCCGCCTAATAATAAAAGCGGACCCCACTTTTTCAACATCCGCTCACCTCCTCCGGCGTTTTCATTTCTCCTTTATTATGAGGGATGTCCACATTTTTCACAAAAATTCACGGCACGGTCATCTGCGTATGTACTTAATATATGATACAGTAAAGTATATCCAAAAAAGCAGGTGATGAAATGGAGAGCATTGCAATTGATATGGACGGCACACTGCTGTCCTCCGACAATAAAATCAGCCAAACAAACGCTGAAGCACTAAAAAAATGGCAGGCAGACGGACGCCGGTTTATTATTGCAACCGGACGAGGCTTGAATGATGCTAAGCGGCTACTCGCTGAAGCCGGGGTCGAAAGTGATGGCTTTGTCTGCGCTAATGGCGGGATTATCGGCACAAGTAACGAAATTCTGCACCGCTTTACGATGAATCAAAAACTCGCCTACGATGTTGCCAGCTGGCTTAGCGACAATAACTATTACTATCACATGTTCACAGAAGAAGGCATTTTCACAACAACTGAGGCTTACCATATCTTTTTAAAAGAAATGGAGCATTTTGCCAAAACATATGAAGACCCGGAAGCTGTTAAAAAAAGCATTCAAAACCAGGCAGATATGCATATAAAAAACTTGGGTTTAAAGGAAATTCCGAACCCCTCCACCATTATTGAATCTGACATGACGGTTTATAAGTTTCTCGTCGTTTCTTTGTTTTCTGACAAGCTAGAAACGATTTCTACGGTTTGGGATGAACACGGCGGCGTGCTTATCACCTCTTCCGGCAAAGAGAACATTGAAATTATGGCGCCTGAAGCAGAAAAAGGCACCGGATTAAAACGGCTCTTGCCAACGTTAAACACCTCTATTGAGGAAACGGTCGTCATTGGCGACAGCTACAACGATTTATCAATGTTTCAAGCAGCCGGTACAAGTGTTGCGATGGGTAACGCCAATCCTGATGTAAAAGAAGCTGCAGATTATGTCACTGCCCACCATGATGAAGATGGCGTTGCCCAAGCCATTGAAGCAATACTCGCCGGACAGACACCTTCGCAGGAAACTTCTACAACCTAAAATTCTTCTCTTTTCTTAAGTGAAAGAATTTGATACAATCCTTTTCGTGTGACAAAAGAATTCGACCGCCTCACCGCTAGACAAGTGAGGCAGAGGCGCGGGCCGCATCAGTATGCAGATGAATGAACGGAGAGATTCTCATTTGCAAAAAGGGCGTACCGCCGAAGCTTTGCTGACTCACTCCGGAGAAAGCGGGCTGGAAAAATGGCTGAACAAGTCTTTTTCTGTCACAGCGTTACAGCTGTGGAGGGCTGCTGGTCACTGTTCGGAAAGTGCGTTCGGTTGAAAGTGACAGGCTCTGCCTGTCACTTTTTTTATTGTTGAAACAAAGCGTAGAAAGGAGATTCATCATGGAAGAACCGAATTTTTGGTCTGTCATTCCCCCGTTAATCGCGCTCGGTTTAATTCTTTTAACCCGCCGGGTGCTGCTCTCTCTTGGTGCCGGAATTATCGCAGCAGCGTTTATTGTACACGACGGTAATCCAGCGGCAGCCATAAGCGACATTGCTTTAACAATTACCGGCTTTTTCTATACAGACGGTGCGTTAAATACATGGGAGCTTTATATTTTATTGTTTTTATTTATGCTTGGGATTATGACTGCGCTCATCACTTACACCGGCGGGAGTAGAGCCTTTGGAGAATGGGCGCTGCGCCGCGTGAAAACACGGGCCGGCGCTCAAGCTGCAACCCTCTTGTTTGGTATCATTGTCTTTATTGATGATTACTTTAACAGCTTAACTGTCGGGCAGGTAAGCCGGCCTGCAACGGATCGTTTCCGCGTTTCACGGGCGAAGCTTGCCTATATTGTAGATTCAGCTGCCGCGCCAATTTGTGTTCTTGCGCCGCTTTCGAGCTGGGGCGCTTATATTATCACAATCATCGCCGGCATTTTAGCTGATGAAGGTATTACCGCTTACTCTGGGTTTGAAGCATTCATTTACATGATTCCGATGAACTTTTATGCCTTAACCGCAATTCTTTTTGCATTTCTTGTCATTGTTTGGCGCGTCAATATCGGTCCGATGAAAACGCATGAAACACGTGCCTTAAATACCGGCGAACTTTTAAACCCTGCCCGGGGCGCAGTACCTGGCGGCGGCCAGACAGAAGCTGTGCACACAGGCCGCGTAAGGGATTTAGTTGTGCCTATTATTGTTTTAATTGGAAGCACCGTTTTCTTCATGCTTTGGACTGGTGCCCAAGCCGCCGGCAGTGGTGCAGGGATTCTCGATATGTTTGCAGATACTGATGTCGCAACGTCTCTCTTATACGGTGGTGCCATTGGCGTGCTAACTGCGGTTGGCCTCACATTGACGTACAAACCAGCAGGCCGTGAGCTTGCACGCACAACGGGTGCCGGTATCCAATCGATGCTGCCGGCTGTCTACATTCTGCTGTTTGCTTGGACGATTGCCGCCTTTATTGATGCCCTTGGTACAGGTGAATATTTGGCAGGTGTCGTTGATGGTGCCATTGCACCAATGTGGCTCCCGGCTGTCCTCTTTGTTGTTGCCGGCTTTATGGCCTTTTCAACCGGCACAAGCTGGGGTTCATTCGGCCTCCTGCTTCCGATCGCAGGCGAAATGGCTGCAGTCATCGATCCATCCATGATGCTTGTCATGCTCGCCTCTGTGTTGGCCGGTTCAATCTTTGGTGACCACTGTTCGCCGATTTCAGATACAACAATTCTCTCAAGTACTGGTGCAGGCAGCCACCATATCGATCACGTCTTAACGCAGCTGCCTTACGCTTTGATCGTTGCCGCGACATCCATTGCAGGCTTCATTTTAACCGGGGCCACCGGAAGCACTGCCATTGGCTTAACAGCTTCTCTCGGCCTCGCAATTGTGATCGCCTGGCTCCTGCGTGGAACTCGGGAAAGCTAAACGGTTGCATTCAGCTTAAATTTGCGGTATAACACGATAGGAACAACTATGACACAGCTCGTATAACTTGGACAATAAGGGTCCGAGGTATCTATCAGGAACCGTAACATCCCCTGGCTACGAGCTTTCTGCTGAACATGGCGGAAAGCTTGTAGCTTTTTTTCTTTCCGCCTTCAGTAAACAGGAAAGGAGCAGGGTTATGTTTCAAAAACTTTTTCAGCTGCAAGAAAACGAAACCACCATCCGCCAGGAGCTTACAGCTGGGCTCACTGCGTTTTTCACAGTCGCCTACATTTTAGCGGTCAACCCCGCCATTTTATCCGATGCCGGCATCCCATACGGCTTTGCCTTGATGGCGACAATTCTTGCCACCGTCTTCGGCTGTGTCATTATTGCCTTTTGGGGAAACGCCCCACTCATCCTCACCCCAGGGATGGGCATTAACGCCTTTTTCGCTTATACGTTAGTTGAAAGCTTAGGCTTAACGTGGCAGCAAGGCCTTGCCGTCGTCATTTTAAGCGGCATCTTGTTTATGATCGCTGCCTTCACACCGATCGCACCGATGCTGGCTGCTGCCGTACCAGATTCCTTAAAAAAAGGGATCACCGCCGGGGTCGGGATCTTTTTAACCTTTATCGGCCTGCAGATGGGCGGGTTAGTTACCGGTGATGCGGAAACATTTGTGACGCTCGGCTCACTCGCCGACCCAGCTGCTCTTGTAACACTCAGTGGCCTCGTCGTTATGCTGATCCTCGTCGTCCGCGGCGTCCGGGGCGGATTCTTGATCGGCCTTATGATCACCGGGGCAGCAGCTTTATTCGTACTCCCGTCTGGAAGCGGTGACGCCGGGACTGCCTCTTTCAACGGATACTTTTCCGTGTTGAGTTCTGCTGACTTTTCCGCAGCGTGGCAGATTCCATTCTGGACCGCGGTATTTTCAATGACGATGCTCTTAATCTTTGAAACACTCGGCCTGCTTGCCGGGCTGCTGCCGAAAAATAAATCAATGACGAAAGCTTATCAATCTAGCTCGGTCACCGCACTATCCTGCGGCGTCTTTGGCACATCTCCCACGATTCCTGTGGTGGAGAGTGCCTCCGGTATGGCAGCCGGCGGACGCACCGGCCTTACGCCGCTTGTCGTCGCAGTCCTGTTTGGCGCCTCCATCGTTTTCGCCCCGGTGATTGCTATGATTCCAAATGCAGCGATTGCGCCGATATTAATTATCGTTGGCGGCTTAATGGCCCAGCAGGTTGTCCACATCCCGCTCGATGACCCAGCGGAATGGTTTCCAGCTTATTTCACCGTCGGCTTGATCCCGCTCACATACTCCATCGCCGACGGTATTGCCTTCGGATTTATCGCCTACCCGATTTTAAAAATGGCGATGGGCCGGATGCGCACCGTATCGCCGGCCATGTATGTCATCGCTTTATTATTCTTAGCCAATTACGTTCTGCTGCTTGCTGTATAAAAAAGTACACCGGCCTCATCTGGCTGGTGTACTTTTTTGTGCCACGATGACTTGTAATGGCCTTGGAGTCGGCGCAGATACTCGACCGCTCTCTTCTCATGCTCGACCGCTCTCTTCTCATGCTCAACCGCTCTCTTCTCACGCTCGACCGCTCTCTTCTCACGCTCGACCGCTCTCTTCTCATGCTCAACCGCTCTCTTCTCATGCTCGACCGCTCTCTTCTCACGCTCGACCGCTCTCTTCTCATGCTCAACCGCTCTCTTCTCATGCTCGACCGCTCTCTTCTCACGCTCAACCGCTCTCTTCTCACGCTCAACCGCTCTCTCCGCTCGCTCCATCTGTTCGTTCGTACGAGGCGATATGCAGCTGATCGCTAAACGACATCAACCGCCCTGCAACTGCAGGACGGTTGATTGATATATGGTGAAGGGGGAACACCTATGGTTAGCCTTTGATCCGCTGCTCTGTGGCCGGGTCAAAGAAATGAGCTTTGTTTAAGTCAAAGCCGAGCTCAATTTGATCACCTTGATAGATGTTGCTTCTTGGATTGACGATTGCTACGATGTTCTGCTCTGCAATTTTCGTATACAAAACAAGCTCAGAACCTGTCAACTCTGCTAGATCGATCGAAACATCTGCTTTAGCCTCCGGCATTGTATCCAAAAATACCTGCTCGTCATGCAGATCTTCCGGGCGGATGCCAAGAATGATTTCTGCCCCGCTTTCGTAACCACTGTCGCGCAGCGCTTTTAACTTACCTTCAGGAATCTTTAACGACCGCTCACCAATTTTAAATAAGTCATTTTCTAATTGACCTGTTAAAAAGTTCATCGATGGTGAACCAATAAACCCGCCGACAAACACATTTTCAGGATAGGTATAGACTTCACGCGGCGCTCCGATCTGCTGAATCACACCGTCTTTCATAATGACAATGCGCGAAGCCATCGTCATTGCCTCGGTCTGGTCGTGCGTCACATAAACTGTTGTCGTTTTTAGCTGCTGGTGCAGTTTAATAATTTCTGAGCGCATCTGCACACGTAGCTTTGCATCAAGGTTGGAAAGCGGCTCATCCATTAAGAAGACTTTTGGATTTCTTACAATTGCGCGGCCGAGCGCTACCCGCTGACGCTGACCACCGGATAAAGCTTTCGGTTTGCGGTCTAGTAAATCGCGCAAGCCTAGAATATCGCTTGCTTCCTCTACCCGCTTTTTAATATCTTCTTTTGGAAACTTCCGCAGCTTCAAGCCGAAGGCCATGTTATCAAATACATTCATATGAGGATAAAGGGCATAGTTTTGAAACACCATCGCGATGTCACGATCTTTTGGTGACACATCGTTCATCCGCTTATCATCAATATAAAAGTCTCCATCTGAAATCCCTTCAAGCCCTGCAATCATCCGCAATGTTGTTGATTTTCCGCACCCGGATGGACCGACAAAAACAATAAATTCTTCGTCCTCAATATTTAAATTAAAATCCGATACGGCAGTTACATCACCATCGAAGATTTTATAGACATGATCCAGCTTTAACTCTGCCATTTGAGCGCCTCCTTATGTATCTTTCATCTCTGTTACATTTATTGTAGGCGCTTTCATAAATAAATTCGATCAACAAATGTCACAAAATTCATAACTTAATGTTGAACAATGTGCACATTAACTGTCTCTATGTTCAGCAGCAATGGTCATATAAGCTGCCGATGCTTCTGCAAACGAACGTAAATCCACACCTGTCGCTGCTTGGTACCGCTCAAGCCGGTGCTGCAGTGTATTACGGTGTACGTGTAGCTGTTTCGCGGCTGACGAAGCATTCATTTGACATGTTAAATACACAGCAATGGTCTGCTTTAACTCTTCATCAACCGGATCAGTGAAAATACTTGCTGCAAGCTGCTGCATCGGTTTCGGCGCTTGTTGAAACAAGGCATGCGTCGCTGCTTCTGGAACTGTAATAACACGCTCCTGCCGGGGTAAAGAATGTAACAGCCGGCGTTCATCGGTTGATGCGTGTTGTGGAAATACATCTGGTTGATGCACACGTCCAAGCAGCGCTGTCATATCAATCAAAAAATCGACCTGCAACGCCTCTACTGCTGCTTGTACGTCTGCTTTTACTACATGCTCACCTTCTTCACCTTCTAGCACAACCACGCCGCTCACGTCATCAAACCATACAACAGCTGCAGGAGCTTCACTCAATGTTCGCAGCGCTTCTTGCATGGCGAAGTAATCATCTACAGCTTGTTTAATAGCAAAGTGCACAAATCGATATGACTTCTTCATTTCATCCGCAGTTTGAAATAACCTTCGATACCAGCGATGGTCCGCTTCTTCCGGATAAAGCCGGTACGGGGGAACAGGTGAAAGAAATGCCTGGAGTACAGACTTCTCTCGTTCAGGAAGCGCTTCTTTTAAAATGCCAAACACATGCTGTGTATTATCCATAAACCATTCATAAACTGTTATATCATCTACCGCTGCCGGGTCTGCAGCATAAGCTGTTCTGTACAACTCTCGTAAATGCGCTGTCATTTATTTCCCTCCTCGGGCTTGATCTTCACTTTGCTTAAGGATAGCATGGGGATCAAAGATGCGACAAAACGAGCAAAGGAGGATTACTGGTGGCGAACCGCTTTCACTGCTGCGCTACGTGTATTCATTTTGGTACAGATAAAACAGCCGATGGTATGAAATATCACTGCATCCGCCTCGGCTATGAAACGAAGCCGACGTATCAATTTAACTGTTGGGAGCCAAAACCGACAGTTAAGAAACTAATGGAAAAAGAAAATCAAGCGGGAGAATAAGTATTTATAACTCTGTGTGTGACCCAGAGATGGAGGGTTTTGATGACAGCTGATTTTCATGAGTCGACCGTCAAGCTCGTTTCGTATGATCAAAAATACGAAGCGGCTTTGAAACAATTTTATTTACCTGAAGAACAATCTTTATTCAGCCGCCTGCCTTTAGATAAAATTCACGAGCCGACACAGCCTGCTAAAACGATCCACGTGATCATTCTTGAAAACAATGTGCCTGTTGGTTATTTTGCTTTAGAGCATGGTGAGAAACGAAAAACGTACACGGAGAGCCAAGCCGCCTGCCTGCTCACCTCTTTTTCAATCGACTATAAACATCAAGGAAAAGGCTTGGCTAAGAAAGGGCTGCAACTGCTTCCAGACTATATAAATACAAACCTTCCTGCAATTAATGAAGTTGTATTAGGGGTCAATCAAAAAAACGAACCTGCGATTAACCTTTATCTCAATGCAGGGTTTGTAGATAACAACGAAGTTTATGAAGGCCCAAAAGGCCCCCAGCAAATTTTACATCTCAAAGTTTAATTACTTTGAGATGTATGAGAATTTATATGACTATCATCATCCTACTCACATGTGTTTATGTACTCACTTTTCAAGTTCTTTACTCTTTCTATATACATCTTTTTATCAAGGAACTCAAAAAACAACAGTGCTTTTTCGTAACACGACTTAATCTCTTTAAAAGTTCCTTTTGTATGCTCTAAGCACTGTCCTCGATAATAATACAGCTGTCCCGCGAGTGCAGCACTCTCGTATTTTTTAGATAGTCTCAAACCTTCATTTACCCTAGCTAAAGCAGCTTCGTGATTTCCGAGGTCATACAACACATTTACTTGATTGTATAAAATGCGAATTTGATAAATTCTAAGATCACGGCCTGGATGCTTTAATGTATCCTGCGGAATCTCTTCAAGGGATTTTTCAAAATATGAAAGGCTCTCTTCAAATTTTTGCTCTTCTGCCAGTAAAATTGCAATTGAGCTTAAAACTTTTGAGTTCAAACCTTCAAAGCGTTCTGCAGTTACACTTGACTTATAAGCAAGGTCTTTTAAATGATCAATACATTCATCAGCTTTCTTCTTACCTAAAAAGTACGCTGCATGCCAATAGGCTCTTTCTAAAAACAATGTATACCAAGACTCGTCCATCTTGCGGCTGCGGCTCTGCAATTCTTGTTTTGTGAGCCTGACAAGTGCTTCATACTGATGATCTGCCATCAGCTCCTCAATATAATTGACAGTCGTTTCGACATACTCTGGATTATCAAATTGAAGAATATTTAAAAAGTGATCAATCGTCACATTTAAGGCTCCAGCCAGATACTGCAGTGTCTCAAGGTTCGGGGTATATATACCTTTTTCAATTTTACTTAGGGCAGCTTGTGACAAATTGATTGTGGCTAAACTCTGTTGGGTTAATCGTCTTTTTTCACGTAAGCGGCGGACTTCGGCCCCCAGGGCAGTTTTTGCTTGATCCATGCATCTTCCTCCTTTGATCAGGCGGTGGTTATAACAAATGTAATATTTTTTTCGTCAGGCTTTCAATTAGAAACCTATGAAGGCTTGTACGTCAGTTCATCACACGAACGGCCGGATTATAAACATTGGTAAACAACTTTTCATTTGTTAGAATTTTTATACATTTCAAATAGGAAGGCGGTATTTATATGAAAAAGCTTTTTATTTTTGCGTTTATGTTAGGTGCTATTGGAGCATTTGGTGCATCGATGCCACAGGCGGATTTAGCCGATGATCCAACATTTGAAACTTCTTCCTCAGATCTACCACTCGAAGGTTAGATTTATTTATGTAGAACCCCGACGCAGCTTAACTGCGGCGGGGTTTTATCATGTCTTAATATTCAAGAATACCCTCTAGATCAACCAAGCCGTTACCGTAGTAAAAAGCACTTCCGAGTGGTTCAGCATTATCATTCAGTTGATTTCTTATGTCGTCGTTGGATAACGAAGGGTCGTCATCAAGCATCAGTGCAGCAGCTCCAGCCACATGTGGAGAGGCCATTGAAGTCCCATTAAGAGATTCATAAGTGTTTCCAGGGTATGTGCTATTAATATTTACGCCCGGGGCCATAATTTCCAAGCTGTCGCCCACGCTTGAGAAGCTCGCGCGCTGATCGTTTTCATCCGTTGCACCAACTGCCATCACCGAATCATAGGCTGCTGGGTACCCAATCGTACTTCCGCCGAACCAGCTTTCACCTGAGTTTCCGGCTGCAGCGATATTCATAACACCTGCAGCTTCTGCATTATCACTCGCCTCTTCTAAAGCCTGTGACCCGAAATCGCCGCCTAAACTCATATTAATGACATCCATATCATTTGTGATCGCCCATTCAATACCCTGGGCAATACCGCTCAACGTCCCGCCACCGTCAGCACCGAGCACTTTCACCGCATGCAGATCAACGTCCGGCGCCATTCCGAGTAAGCCTGTCCCATTGTCGAGAGCAGCTACTGTTCCGGCGACATGAGTGCCGTGACCGTTCTCGTCATTCATTGGATCCGGCTCGCCCGATACGAAACTTTCCCCACCAACCACGTTCAAATCATGATGACTGCCGTCGATCCCGGTGTCCAGCACAGCCACATCCACGTTGTCACCTGTGATTCCGGTGTTATGGATATCCGGTCCATCCAAGTGATCTACACCCCATGGGGCAGGTGTACCGGCTTTTTCATATTCAGCATCCTCTTCAATAAAGGCAATGTTCGGGTTATTGCTCAAGCCTTCTACAGCTTGATCAGGCAGCGTTACGTGTAGTACATTCATATATTCATATTCGTGGTGTACTTCACCATCCTGTGCTTGAACAGCTTGTACCTCTCCGTTACCTACATTCTGGTCGAAACCGATCAAATAATCATTCCGATCAACACCTTCAGCTTGTACAGCCGATCCAGCCACCATAAATGCACCTGCAGCCGCCGCAAAACCTGTGGTCACTTTCAGCCATCCTGTTTTCATTTCATCACCCTCCTCAAAAGTATACCTTTATTTTACGAATTATTAGAATTTTATCAATTTTGTTATATGACTGTAATAAGAGGAGATCGTTTATCATCGCTAAAGAGCCTATAGATACATCTGCTCCCGGAAATTTTATAATATTTGTCATAAGTTCAACGAAAGAGAATAAAGCTCGTTTACTTCATCCAGTATATGCAAGGTATTTAACAAAGAAGTAAAGTTAAAGAATTTTTGAGACAGATGTATTTCTTGTCACAACCTCATAGTTTCAGTTTTCGAGGTTTAATCTGTAGGCAGTATTATACCATCGATATTTTTGCAGAAGATTGTGGATTTGTTCCTAATTTTGTTGATAACCGTTGCAAGTTTGTTAATTTCTCAACCACTTTTGTGTACAACTACGCTATTTCTGTTGATAGTTTTCCCCTTTAGAAAAATAACTGTTTTGTTCTTGTTGATAAGTGCTTCACCTCTCGCTATTTGCGCTCCATTTTTAGTGATCGGAGCTCCACCTTTCGCTATTCCGCTCCATTTTTAGTGATCCGCGCTCCATTTCTCGATATTCCGCTCCATTTTTAGTGATCCGCGCTCCACCTTTCCGCTGAATCTAAAAAATCCCTGCCGGCGCTCACCGGCAGGGTCCATATTTATATATATTTAAGGGGGAGAGTTGATTCAGATTAAACGATGGTGCTAGGGATTAAGTTGAATGTGCGCTCGTATAGCCACTTGTAGTCGGCGAGCTTAAGGTCGCGCGGGTTACCTTCCGTTTGTGGATCTTCAAGGGCAACTTGTGCCAGACGATCGAGAAGATCAGTGCTTACACCTTGCTCCTGAAGTGTTGGAATGTCGAGGTCTTCGACGAGCTCATACATCCATGCAACAGCTTCTTTTGCTGCTTCTTCTGTTGTCATACCAGCAGTGTCGATACCAAATGCCTGCGCAACGCGGGCAAAGCGCTCAGGTGCACCTTTCCAGTTGTACTCCATAACAGGACCCATCATTGCGGCAACACACTGACCGTGCGCAACCGGCACGATGCCGCCGAGCGTCTGGCTCATTGCGTGCGCAGCACCTGCTGATTCACTGCCGTAGGACAAGCCGGCGAGCATTGCAGCTTGTGCCATGCCGTAGCGGGCTTCAAGGTCGCTTCCGTCAGCGTACGCACGACGGATATATTTCGCTGCATATTCCATCGCAAGTAGCGCAACCGCATCTGTCACAGGCTGAGCAAACTTCATGGTGTAGCACTCAACTGCGTGGGAAATGACATCAATACCTGTCATCGCAGTAACATGCGGAGGCATGCTTACGTGCAGCTCAGGGTCGATAATCGTTAAGTGTGCAGCGATTAACGGACCGCCTGTGTTGAACTTAATTTCACGGTCTTCATCTGTGATAACAGCCCACTGTGTAACTTCAGAACCGGTACCTGCAGTTGTCGGGATCGTAGCAAGTGTTGGGATCCGGTTTTCCATCGGCTTTTTACCTTCAGCTGCTTCATACTCAAGGACACTGCCTTCGTGTACCGTTTCAAGACCGATGGCTTTCGCTGTGTCCATGGAGCTTCCGCCGCCGACAGCGACAAGGCCGTTACAACCTTCGCTTTCAAACAAGCTGGAACCTTCACCAATCAAACGTACCGGTGGGTTTGGCTCAACTTTGTTAAAGAGCACATAATCAACACCGGATGCTTTTAACGTTTCTTCTACCGGCTTTGTTACACCTGCATTGTAGATGCCCGGGTCAGTAACGAGAAGTACTTTATCTGTGTTTAGTGCTTTTAGCTCTTCACCTAGGTTCTTAATTGCGCCAATCCCGTGCTTAATTGCTGTTGGTACCTCAAATGTATGATATCCAAGCATCGATTCTACTTTCATGTTCATGCTCATCATCAATTCCTCCTTTGATTCAAATAAAATGTATTGTGATTTGTGACCGGCAGAAACGAAGGGACCAGCTCCGCTTCTACCTTGATGACATTTTTTAAACTTAACCGAACCAGCCTACAGGTTCTGGGTTGGTATTGCGATAAACGTGTTTCACTTCGGTGTACTCTTCAAGGCCGGTTTTTCCTAGCTCACGACCGATACCAGACTGCTTGTATCCGCCCCACGGCGCTTGTGCAAAGTATGGGTGGAAGTCATTAATCCAGACCGTACCCATGCGGAGACGAGCCGCTGTATCTTGGGCTTTACCGATGTCTTGAGTAAACACGGCACCAGCAAGACCGTAAATGGTGTCGTTTGCTTTTTCTACTGCCTCATCGGCCCCATTAAATTTCTCAATGGTTAAGACCGGGCCGAACACTTCTTCTTGTACAATCCGCATGTCGGATGTGCACTCTGTAAAGATCGTCGGTAGATAGAAGAAACCGTTTTGCAGCTCCGCATCGGCTGGACGGGATCCGCCAGTGACAAGTTTTGCACCTTCTTCCTTACCGATTTCAACATACTTTTCAACTTTATCCCGGTGCTCAGCGGAAATGAGTGGACCACTCATTGTATCTTCTTTAAATCCGTCACCGAGTTTCATGTTCTCAGCACGTTTCACAAGCTCCTCAACGACGGCATCGTGAATGCTTTCTTCAACGAGCAGACGCGCACCTGCCGAGCATACTTGACCGGCGTGGAAGAACACAGCGTTCATTGCTTGATCTACAGCTGTTTCAAAATCCGCATCAGCAAATACAATGTTCGGGTTCTTACCGCCGAGCTCAAGCGCGAGGTTTTTCATATTCACACTTGCGGCCTGCATGATTTTCTTCCCAGTTTCAATTCCGCCGGTGAAAGAAATCAAATCCACATCGGTGTTCTCTGCAAGCTCAGCACCTGCATCTGCACCCTTACCGAGTACAAGGTTGGCAACGCCTGCCGGCACACCGGCTTCTTCCATCAGCTTAAATACCTTCACTGTCGTAAGCGGTGTGATTTCACTTGGCTTCATAATCAATGTGTTTCCAGCTGCAAGCGCCGGTGCCAGCTTCCAGGATGCCTGTAGAAGTGGATAGTTCCACGGTGTGATTTGTCCACACACACCAACAGGTTCGCGGACAACTTTACTTTCAGAATCAGGAATCGGAGAAGGAATCACTTCGCCGCCATCTTTATCAGCAATGCCGCCGAAATAAAGAAAGACGTTTGCGATGTCGTCCATATCCGCCCGGCTTTCCTCAACAGTTTTACCTGAATCCCACGTTTCAAGTTGTGCTAACTCTTCACGATCGCGACGGATCAATCGACCGATTTCAGAAACGATTTCACCACGCTCATTTGCGGGTGTGTTTTTCCAAGTTCCTTCATCAAATGCACGCCGGGCTGCAGCAATCGCTGTCTTAGCTTCTTCTCTTCCGGCTTCCGCGGCTGTTGCAATCACTTCCTGATTATATGGATTAATGATCTCCCGCGTTTCCTTTGATTGGGCTTCCTGCCAAACGCCATCAATATATAGCTGCTGATGCGCCAAGCTCATCCCCTCCTCTTGTTTAATTTATTTTGTTAAAAAGTTATTTAACGTTTTGAACAATTATTATTCTGCCTTACTTTTCAGGAGGTGTCAACTGTTTATCATATTAAATTATTTTTTAACAAAGTTAATTTACTGTTTTGTCAGGCTTTGAATAGCTAAAAATTTATTTTTTTCTTTGACATCCCCGGATTTTCCGATAACATATACATATATTAATAAATACTGAACGATTTAAATTCATCTAATATAAAAGGAGGATAAATGATGGCCGGAGATCCTAATGCAGAGGCTAGACAATCCATCGAGAATGCGAAAGACCTTGTTGTCGACTCCTTGGCTGAAACGATGGACTTGTACGGTATTACGCGGAGTGCGGGCACACTGTATGGCACGATGTATTTTGAAGGTGATATGACCTTAGATGAAATGAGAGAAGAACTCGGCATGAGTAAGCCGAGTATGAGCACCGGCGTTAAGAAGCTGCAGGAGTTTAATGTAGTTAAGAAAACGTTCCGCCGCGGCCAACGCAAGCATACGTATGTTGCTGAACGTGACTTCTTCCGGTTTTTCTCTAACTTTTTCAGCCACAAATGGGAAAGAGAAGTTCACCTTAACTTAGAGTCGATCCGTGAGGCTCAACAGCAGGTGAACGAAGTTTTAAATGATGAGGCAATTGACGAAGATGTAAAAAAAGAAGCCGAAGAGATGCACCAAATCCTCGAAGACTCCAAGCCGTACTACTACTGGCTGAACCGGTTAGCTGCCATGGTCCGCAGCGGCGAAATTTTCGATGTCATTCCCTTTGAAAAACCAAATTCTGAACGTGATACGTAAATGAAGCCCCTGCTCATTAATGTGCAGGGGCTCACTTGTGGACAAACTTTTAAAAATATAGGCTGACGTCGCTTTTCGGCGGACGCTTGCACCCGGAGGGCACACGTGCGACATCGGTTTAATCCACGCTCACGCTTGATCGCACCGTGTCTTCTCAGTCCCCGTCACGGCCTCAACTTCCTCGGCAGCAGACCACTGCCAGTGCGTTATTCTGCGTAGGCGTCGCCGCCGATGCTTGTCAGCCTAGCATCTTTTAAGGGTGATGAATGGTAGAGATCACTTTGATCAAGCAATAGCTACATGAATCAGTTTCGTCATGATACTGCATGAACGATCAAGCGAACCATACACAAAAGACAAATGTAAAAGTGACCGAAACGAAAGACGGCGACTCCCAGAGGATTCAGCGCAGGCTGAAGATCCACTTGTTCGAATGGTTCATTCGAACAAGTTAGCTGAAGCCAAGCCCTCGGGAAAGCGTCCGCTTTCGTTTCGGTTACGTTTATGATTCGGTTTTTATCCTATCTTAAGGGACAACCCCTTACTTGTGGATAAAATGACAACTTATGAACATCGCGGAAACGACAGCTTACTTATGTACAAGCGCTCTCCACAGAAAAAGACACAACCTGTGGAGTTTTCACATCCAGGGAACAAGACAGTGCTGCCTTTCTCAATGATCCGATGCTAAAATGTTTATAAAAGAAATCGTGTAAAGGAGCCTTAAATGCTTTTGACACCTGACTTTGCCAGCCAGTTACAAATGATGCAGTTTGGGACTCTTCGACAGCAGCAAGCTGCGGCTGTCTGTAAAGCTTACGACCTCCCCCGCCGGCTCGCATCTTTTCAACCGATCATGACCGGTACGATCCCGCTTGGGATTGAGCACGACGCGAGCGATATCGACATCGCCTGCTCCACAAAAGCACCTACGACCGCGATCCGCACGCTTCATGAGGCTGGGCTCACCTCGTATATCACAAAGGTAAAAACGCGCCCGCAAGACGCAGCTCCGGCAGTTGTGATTACAATGCAGCTCGCACAGGAGATCGTAGAGTGTTACATATCCACCACCCCGTCCGTTATACAACCGTCTTATCGGCATATGCTCATTGAAGCACGGCTGCTTGAGATTGGCGACCCAAGTGTCACAGCTCAAATTAAGACGCTTAAACAGCGCGGCTTTAAAACTGAGCCGGCATTTGCCCGCTGCTTCTTTCTTCCCGGTGATCCGTACATTACGCTTTATGCGATGTCATTTTGGAGCGGCCTACAGCTCTTGAAATGGCATGACCACATTCAACGGCTCATGTTTTTTAAATATTTTCGAATCTCATCTTCAATCACTTGATCATGATACAAATCAGGATAAATGACAGACTCAAACACTAAGCCGTGCATAAAGATCGTTAACGAACGAGCGCTCTCTTCAATATCATTGAAAGGATTTGCGAAGCCACGCTCTGACAGCTCACGTAAGATTTTCTTCGCAAAATTGTAATTTACATCCCGGAACGCCGTTTTTGTGCCCTGGTAGGCTGGATTCATCGTCGCCATGATCGAAAACTTCAACCAAATGTCGTTTTCGATCCGTTCCTCTTCTGAATTCACTTGTACGATCTGCTTAATCATACCCACCGCATATTCAAATCCTCCTTTATCTGCCTGCGCCGCTTCCTCCATCCGTTGTTGAAACCTATAATAGATGACATCCATAGCAAAAATATAAATATCCTGCTGCTTCGGAAATATATGCTGTACCGAACCTAAAGATAAACCGGCCTCTTTGGCAATTTCTCTTAATGTTGTTTTTTCAAAGCCATGTTGATAAATGATGCGAAACATGGCTTCAATGATTTGATCTTTCCTTTCTTCATAATCTACGCGTTTTGGCATGAGATAACTCCTTGCTTTTTTAAGTCATTTGTATTAATATTTATTTAAGTCAACTGACTTAAATAAGAGAGCGCGAGGTGGGAATTTCATATGGACAGCTTGTTTCTCCAATATATGTTTGTCTTTTTCGTCAGTATGGTTCCCTTCCTTGAAGTATTTTTAACAGTCCCTACAGCCATTATTGTTTTTGACTTCCCCCCTGTAATTGTCTCTGTCGTCGCAATTGCCGGGAATACTTTAAGTGTTCTTCTGTTTATATTTTTCGGAACTGAAATTAACAAATTCTTCAGCACATTATATAACAAACTCCGCAAGAGAGACAGTATTCCAAAAGAAGTTAACCCTCGCGTTAAACAAGCGCTTGATCGCTTTGGGGCAACGTGGGTATGCTTTTTATCTTCAATTTTGTTCAGCAGTCAAGTAGGTGCCGGGACAATGACAACGCTTGGCTCTTCACGGAAACAAGTATTTATCTGGACCAATCTAGGTGTGGCTGCACTCGCTATTACGATGGCATTATTATCTATCACCGCTGAACGGCTTGTTATTGAAATGGTTGATTTATAAGTGTAAAAAACCGCTGCCCGGAATCCGGACAGCGGTTTTTATGCTTCTTGTAACTGCAGGCGCAGGCTGCTCAATTCATCTTCAATAATTTCAAGCTCACGTACCGGGCCGGCCACATTGCCACCGACAGATTCAAGCTTATCCAAGTCGCCTTGGATGCGAGCATAATCAGCTTTTAAATTTGTCATTTTCGCCTCAATTTCCGCTTTAGTCATGCCACTTACCTCCTTATACAACCCTTTGTTGCAAGGATAGCATATAAGAAAATCTGCTGTCACGAAGGGGCTCAGCCTTCAGCATTAGCTGAATTTGCTTCATCCTTCAACCGTTACGACGTGCAAACCAGCCGGTGCCAAGACCAACTGAAAAGAGTAGTATGTAAATTAAAGTCACTGTAAATAAGAAGTCAGGCTCCATACCACCAAGCGGGACGTAAAAAGCACCTGGAAGATAGATCAATAAAAATAGGCCGGCGTAAACGAATACACGTTTCATATCTTTCGCTGCTGCGTTAAGACCAGCAAAGGTGCCAAAGAAAACAGCAGCAAGCGGATAAAAGCCGTAATAAATGACAAGAATTTCGGCCATGTTCGCTCTCCTTCAAAAGTTCGATTTAGAGAAATTTACGTTTTTTAGGATGCCGCTTTCGGGTAACACTCTCATTACAACATACAAAGGAGGTGCTCATCTAATGGGTAAAAGCGGCGAAAATCGTAACGAGCGCGTGAATGAAGAGTACGGCCGTCAAGGCAAGTACGCAAAGCGCAACAAAGAAGTTCACGCTAAAAACGAAAATAAGAAGGATAAATAATCCCCCTCCGGTGCTGCCCCCACAGCATCGGAGTTTTACTTACTGACGACCGTCCCATTCCTCCTCAAACCGCTGTAAAAATTGTAACATATAATCATGCCGAGCTTCAGCCCACCTGCGGCCCGTTGTTGTATTCATCTGGTCTTTCAAATGAAGGAGTTTATCATAAAAATGCTGGAGGACGCTCACTTCCCGATTTCGATAATCTTCAGCTGATACCGGACTTTCCACCACCGCATCCGGCACGTGCATCGGCCGGCCGTGTGCACCGCCGAACATGAATGTCCGGGCAATCCCAAGCGCCCCAATCGCATCCAGTCGATCCGCATCCTGCACAACTTTTCCTTCAAGTGTCGTCATCGGTTCCTGAAAGCCGCCCCGAAAAGATACGTGATTGATGATGCCCATGATTCGATCAATGTCGTCCTGCCCCAAGTCGTTTGTTTCAAGCCAGCTTTGCACCTGCTTCACACCGGCACTTGTTTCATCGTAAAATTTATCATCAGCCAAATCGTGCAGCCAGGAAGCGAGCTCAACGATTTCAATATTTGCACCTTCTGCTTCAGCCAGTGGTTTCGCATTTGTGACGACGCGCTCGGTATGATAAGGATCATGACCGGTCGCATCAGTCGCAAAAAACTGCCACACCCAATTGCGGGCAGCTTCGTTTATATCGTGCATATTAACACCCCGGCTACCATTATACACGAACGACGCGGTATGATACGGTAAACGTAAATGCGAATGAAGATGGAGGATGTCAGATGTCAAAGCCGATTCACCTTTACTTATCCCGTTATGATGAACATTTGCAGTACTTGCGGGCGAACAATCAGGAAAGCCCGAGTTGGCGTGAGCTCCGTGAAGAAGAACTGCCTGGGTTTCTGCAGGTGCAGGATTCAGAGGTTCATATTCAGGAAAATGCCATTGTGCGCGATTGGAATGAAACCGGTGGCTTAGAGCCGGGCTCAGCCGTGCGGACGGATGTAACGCTTGCTAATGGGACGCGCTTGTCGATGACCGGCTATTATATCCGCGACGAGCAGGACTGGTTTCCTACCGAAAATGCACCAATCCATCTAGATGAAACGTGCGGCTTCTGCGACGGCATTTTAAAAGGCCTCGGCAGTAACAGCAAGCGGAAAGAAGAATACTGCATGCTGCCTTTCCTTGAGAAAAAGCATTTATTTGAGCAAGTGTTGAAACGGCACCACGATACGTTTTACAACAGCTAAAATAAGCAACCGGGCGTCGGCGCCTGGTTGTTTATTTTTGCATGAAGTGTTGATATGGAACGCCGGCGGATGCCGGTGCAGCGTGTAGACAAACTTTTAAGAAAAGCGGAGGCTGATGTCGCTTTTCGGCGGACGCTTGCACCCGGAGGGCACAAGTGCGACATCGGTTTGATCTGCGCTGCCGCTTGATCTCACCGTGTCTTCTTAGCCTCTTGTACCTCCTCAACTTCCTCGGCAGACAACCGCTGCCTGCGGGATTTTCGGCTCGCGCTGTTCCTGGTGGCGCCGCCGCCGGCGCTCGAAAAGCCGCTCTTTATTTCATACTTGGGCTAGGTGTCTGGCACGCCTTTTTGTGCCTGACACCTAAAATATTGATCCTTTGCGGAAGTGAATCGTTAGCTGAAGCCAAGCCCTCGAGAAAGCGTCCGTCTTGGGTGAAGGTCACGTTCATGATCCGGTTTTTCTCTTAATAAGGCAGCCAGCGGCGGTTGAAGCAGTAAGTTGTGAGTTAATGTTAAGTTTTGTACTTTGTCTACAGTCTGCGCCGGCGGGTGCCGGCGAACAATTGGAATGAAAGATTCAAGGAGGGGATACGGCGGGATTACTGCTGTATAGAAGTAATTGATATGCGGTTTACATAGTAAAAATGTTTTTGTCTTGAGTAGGAAAGATCAGGTAACATAGTAATTAGGAAAAACGACTTTGACGAATAGGGAACAAACGTAAACGGGACATAGAAGGTGTGACGAAAGATGGAGAAATACCAGAAGATGATTTATGACCGCATCCGTAAAACAATGCGGCAGTGGAATGAAGAAGACAGAGTCAGCGAAAAGGCGCTGTACCGTTTCTTCCATAATATTAAGGGAACCGCCGGCACCATAGGTATGCTGGAAGTACATAACATTGCAGCAGTCCAGCTGGACAGCCTGGAAGAAGATAGCTTCTCTTTATGGAATAAAGAAGAATGGCTCCGAGCCATCGCCCCACTGCTTCCTTATGTTGATGATCCGGATCAAAAAGAGACGCTACTAGAAGAGGTCGGCGGCGTCCAAGAACCCGAGGAAGATACGCCGATGCTTCTAATTATTGATGATGATATGGACTTTGTCACGTACTTAAAAGACCTCGTCGAAAGCAATGGTTATCAAGCGCTTGTAGCCATGAATGGTGAGAGAGGCGTCGAGCTTTATTATGAGATGAACCCGCGCATGCTTATTCTCGATTACTACCTCCCGGATATAAACGGGGTGGAAATCCTTCAACAGATCATGGACAAAGCCAAGCATGATTTTACACCGGTCGTCATGCTGAGCGGGAAAGCAGAGACAGAAGCTAAAATCCGCTCCTATGAATTGGGTGCTTCTGACTTTATTAGCAAACCGATCAACCACCGTTTATTTTTTCCCTTTATTAAAAACAGGCTGGAAGCACAGGAGCGGATTTGGGCATCTTCAATGCAGGATGAATTGACTGGAGCGAAAAACCGAAAGTTTCTCTACGGCGAACTCGAAGCACTCACCGATAAGCTGAGACGGGGATATACCGCGGTATTAACCTTAATTCTATGCGACCTGGACCACTTCAAGAAAATCAACGATACCTATGGACACACGGCCGGAGATGAGGCGCTGCGACATTTCGTCAAAGTCGTGACGTCGTTTACCCGGCCGGGTGATACGACGGCACGCTACGGTGGCGAAGAATTTGCCCTCGTCCTTCCCGAGTCGGACGAAGCAAATGCACTCCGGATAATAGAGCGTATCCAGCAAGCGCTAAAGGAAGATCCCGTGCCCGGATATCCGGATATCGAACTCTACTTTTCTGCCGGGATCCGTCCGGTGATCAAAGGCAAAACTTCTCCAGAGCAACTGCTCGAAGATGCGGACCGGGCCCTCTATGCAGCGAAACATCAAGGCAGAGACCGGGCGGTGGTATACCACGATGAGCTGAAGGCGGTAAAAGATACTGCGATGCTGCACGTGATCATTGTCGACGATGACAATGTCGTCCGGGAAATGTTGGAGCAGTTCATGAAGCACCGTCAAGAAGTAGCTGGACACCCGGCTCGCTTTCACAGATATCCCGACGGCCAGGCATTTATCGAAGACGACTGGTACCAGGAAGGAGATTATTACTTTCTGCTGCTTGATGGGATGATGCCGCGGATGGATGGATTAGAAGTATTGCAGCACCTGCGCACACACTATTCGACCGATCGCGTTCTGATTTCGATGCTAACGGCAAGAACAGAAGAGAAAGATATCGCCCGCGCGTTGCAGCTCGGGGCCGATGACTATATGGCGAAACCATTCCGCGTCCGGGAAGTTTTTGCGCGCATGGAACGCCTTGTGGAGAGAGTATTTTAACGCTGGCTTAGCCGCTCAAAATTACAGGACCGTTAACTTGTTTTATCGTATAACCATACGACCGGTGTGATCCGAGACGTCAAAGCGGACCCAAAGCAGCTGCAACATAAGAATAAGCGTACCCACAGACCCTGCGCACGCTCGCAGCACTCGATTCGAAACACCTGATCCCGATGCTGACAGCGTTGAAGCAGTCCGGAACAATAGAAGGGAGAACAAGCATGAGCCATATTTTAATAGCAGATGATGAAGAGATTCTCCGAATGTTGATTGTAGACACATTAGAGGATCTCGGGCACGATATAGAAGAAGCGGAAGACGGTAGCGAAGCGTTGGAGAAGCTGCAGGAGCAGTCGTTCGATCTCGTTGTGCTCGATCACATGATGCCGGAGCGGACAGGGTTGGAGGTGCTCCAATCCCTCCCGGATCACATCAAAGAAGAAACATTGATTATCATGCTGACGGCGAAAGCGCAGGATGCAGACCGCGAAGCCGCACTGCAGGCAGGTGCACGCTACTTTGTGGCGAAGCCGTTCAGTCCGGCAGAACTAGAAGCTCTCGTAAAGGACGTGCTGTAAATGAAACTGCGTCCACAGACCCAGAGCATCCGATCAGAGTTTCTCTGGAAATCTAGCTTTTATATTGCCGTCATTGCTATTATTAGTATCATCATAGGGCTGGTTATCTTCAATAATCAGAAAGAGCAGGTAGAGACTAGAGAAGAAATGGTAGAGAAGGTGCAAGTGATAGAAGATCTACAATCTTCGATCAGTCTCCTTTTTTATTATGGGAGAGGATACCTTGCTTTTCAAAATGAAGAGGATTTATCCCGGGTAGACGAAAAAGTGGAGGCCGTTCAATTTCACCTGAACGAGTACAGAGCTTTGGAACTAGAATCTGATGAGGAGTTGTTCATCGAGGAACTAGATAGCTTTGTTACCAACTTTTCAGAAACTATATTTCCAGAGAGCGTAGCGTTTGTTCAAGAAGATGACTACGAAGGTCTTAGAACGCTTTCTCAAACCGGAACTACAGAATCAATAGATGAGTTTATCGCGGAAAGCGGGGAACTACAGAGCGAAGCATCGCAAAATATGAAGCAGCAGTATGAAAGTGCAGTGTCTGATGCAAACAGAAATATTATGCTCGGTGCTGGCCTGACCATGCTCGTATTTTTTGTTATGTTAATAGGATCACAAAGACTTTTAAGCAGACTAGTTGACCCCATTGAAGAACTGACCAGTGCTTCAGATGAGCTTGCGAGAGGAAATATCGTAAATATTAACGCATCCGATAGACAGGATGAAGTTGGTTCACTTGCAAGGTCTTTTGAACATATGGCTACATCCATCCAGGAAAATGAAGAAGAATTGCAGGCGCAAAATGAAGAACTGCAGGCGCAACAAGAAATGTTAGAAGATGCGCTTGATCAAACGCAAAAGGAAAAAATTAAAATTGACCGCTACAGTCAACTCAATCAGACGATGTCTACAAAACTGGACAAGGGCCTCTTTCTGACATCGATTTTTCACTATGTGAATGAGCTGTATCCGAACGACCGCAGCATCCTCTACCTGCTGGATGAAGATGACTACCGTTCTACGGGTATGACAGATACAGGCATCAATCAATGGAAGTTGGCTGATAAATCTGTCTGGATTCATCGGTTGACCGAGGAGCCGCATATACACATAAAAAGAGAAGCATCCAATGAAGAAAAAGGAATAGCAGAAGGAACTGTAGAAGCACACGATTATTATACAGCAGTTCGGAATTCCAACGGGCGCGTATTTGCCCTATTCGCATGCACGCGGTTCGGCCGCCCCTACACAGAAGAAGAGATGGAAGAGATTGAGTCGCTAATGAACCACGTCGCCCTCGGTCTAGAGCGCTCCGTGGTGTACGAAGAAATCAGCCGGGCGAGAAAGCTGAGCCAGGACATTCTCGATAACGTAAATGAAGCAATTCAATTTATCGACATTCATGGAAGTATGCTGCAGAGTAACCGTGCGATGGAAAGACTACTTGGTTTACGGGTGCAGGGAGATCTAGTTTCACAAGAAAAGTGGATGGAGCAGACGATTGATAAAGCAAAAGAAGAACAGGAACTAGAGGCCTTTTACCAAGCAATGCTTGACCAGAAGACAACAGACACCCTATCGCAGCAGTTCGAACTTAAAGACGGCAGCCAGGTAATCACGGTTTACGGTACCGCTGTGTTCGATGAAGAAGAACGGATCGGCACAGTGTTTGTTTATCGCGATATGACGCGTGAGCACGAGCTGGATAAAATGAAATCCGAGCTCGTCAGCACCGTGAGTCACGAGCTGAGGACGCCACTCTCCAGTGTGCTCGGCTTCACGGAGCTGCTGATAACGAAGGATTTGAAGCCGGAGCGTCAGAAGCGCTACTTAACCACGATTCATAAAGAGGCAAAACGGCTGACGAATCTAATTAACGATTTTCTCGATCTCCAGCGCATGGAAGCCGGCAGTCAGCCGTATGAAATGGAGGATTTGTCTATGGACACCATTGCTATGGATGTGATTTACCAATTTAAAAACGAAGCGCAGCACCGGTTGTCGTTTATTGATCAGTCCTACTCCGCGAAAGTCGAAGGTGACAAGGAACGTCTGTATCAGGTGTTGACGAATCTGGTCAGCAACGCCGTCAAATTTTCACCTGAAGGAGGAGAAGTGACGATCCACTTTACTAATACCGGCAAAGATCTGCTCGTGGCCGTGGAGGACGAAGGGCTCGGCATTCCGCCGGAAGCAAAAGACTCGCTCTTTAACAAATTCCAGCGGATTGATAACAGCGACCGTAGAAATATCGGCGGCACCGGCCTCGGTCTTGCGATCTGCAGAGAAATTGTCGAACGTCACGGCGGAAAGATCTGGGTAGAGTCAGAGGTCGGTAATGGATCTACCTTCTTCTTCCGGCTGCCACTCCAGTATCAGCAACCGGTACGTACAGTGACCACGCCGGAAGGATATCCACAGGGAGCTTCTGTCGTCATTGTAGAAGATGACACGAGCCTAGCCCTGCTTCTGTCAGAGGAGCTCCGCTCTCATGGATTCCGCGTGATCCATCATTTAAATCCGGATCATGCTTACCGCGACATTGTGCGCACCATACCGGCAGCGGTCGTGGTGGATCTGATGCTTGGGGAAACAACAAGCGGTTGGGATCTCGTCCATCGGCTGAAAGAGGAGGAAACAACGAGGGATCTCCCGATCATTATCTCCTCTGCGCTCGACCGTTCAGATGATAAAGTCCAAAAGTACGGTATTGATCAATATTTGACGAAGCCATACCCGCCACAGGATCTATCTGCCGCACTTCTTAAGTGCATCCAAGAAAACCGGGGAGCCGGAAGTGGCGCTATCCTCTTTCCGGACAAGGAATGATAAGTAAAACTGAGCATGTAAGAAAAAATCCCGTCAGAGTTAAGCCTGACGGGATTTTTGTGCGCTTTAAGAAGAGAAAGCCACTATTATGATAAATAATTGAGCAAAAGAAGAGCAACATTGGCGTAAACGCAGATTTTCATGGCACACACACGAGTCAACCAAGCCCAAACCTGCAATTCAATTAATGATAAGGAACGCCGGCGCAGCGTGTAGACCAAACTTTTAAGAAAAGCGGAGGCTGATGTTGCTTTTCGGCGGACGCTTGCCTCGGGTACCTCCTCAACTTCCTCGGCAGACAACCGCTGCCTGCGGGATTTTCGGCTCGCGCTGTTCCTGGTGGCGCCGCCGCCGGCGCTCGAAAAGCCGCTCTTTATTTCATACTTGGGCTAGGTGTCTGGCACGCCTTTTTGTGCCTGACACCTAAAAATATTGATCCTTTGCGGAAGTGAATCGTTAGCTGAAGCCAAGCCCTCGAGAAAGCGTCCGTCTTGGGTGAAGGTCACGT
This sequence comes from Salsuginibacillus halophilus, assembly GCF_003014715.1. Taxonomy (GTDB): domain Bacteria; phylum Bacillota; class Bacilli; order Bacillales; family Marinococcaceae; genus Salsuginibacillus; species Salsuginibacillus halophilus. The sequence goes on along the minus strand of NZ_PYAV01000015.1, from coordinate 17,355 downwards.
TCATGATCCGGTTTTTCTCTTAATAAGGCAGCAGCGGCGGTTGAAGCAGTAAGTTGTGAGTTAATGTTAAGTTTTGTACTTTGTCTACAGTCTGCGCCGGCGGGTGCCGGCGAACAATTGGAATGAAAGATTCAAGGGGATGCGCTGCGGGCGCATCCCCTTTCCGGTCAAGTATTATAGTTGAGTTCAGACGTGCCGTTATTATCTCAATCGGGCAGTAATTACTTTAGACGCACAGTAAACTCTCCAGTCGCGCAGTAATCACACTCAGTCGCGCAGTAAACTCTCCAATCGCGCAGTAATCACCCTCAGTCGCGCAGTAAACTCTCCAGTCGCGCAGTAATCACCCTCAGTCGCGCAGTAAACTCTCCAATTGCGCAGTAAACTCTCCAGTCGCGCAGTAAACTCTCCAATCGCGCAGTAAACTCTCCAATCGCGCAGTAAACTCTCCAATCGCGCAGTAAACTCTCCAATCGCACAGTAAACTCTCCAATCGCGCAGTTACCACCCTCAGTCGCGCAGAATCCGTGAAAAGGCTACAGCTCGTCGAAGCCGTTGTCGTCGGTGACTTTGGCGTATTGGCGGGATTTCTGCTCAAAGAAGTCGCTTTTGGAGGCGTTCACGTCTTGGTAGGCTTTGATCCATTTCATTGGATTTTTCGTGTAGCCTGGGTACGGTTCTTCAGCGCCGAGTTCTTTGGCGCGTTTGTTCGCCATAAATTTAATGTAAGCTTCTAAATCATCCATTGAGATGCCTTCGATCCGACCGCCTAAGACGTGGTGCGCCCATTTAATTTCTAAGCGCGCGCCTTCGTGAAAGGCATCGCGTACGAACGTCCGGTTTGCTTCTGTATCGAGCTCTGGATTTTCACGCAACAGTTCGTGAAAGATGTTAGCAAACAGGCGGACGTGGAGCTGTTCGTCGCGGTTAATGTAGTTGATCATGGTGGATGTGGAGACCATCTTTTGGTGCCGGGCCATGTTGTAGAAAAAGGCAAAGCCGGAATAAAAGTTGAGGCCTTCTAAAATGACATCGTACACGATCGATTCTAAAAAGGTTTGCGGCGTCGGGTTGGTGACGAAGTTGTCGTAGCCGCGGGCAATGTATTCATTGCGCTCTTTTAAAACTTCGTCGGTTTTCCAGTATTCAAAGACTTCGTCCTGCTCTTCTTTTGGCACTAGGCTCGATAGTACGTACGAGTAGCTTTGGTTGTGCACCACTTCCTGAAACGAGAGCACCGTCATTAATGCCGCTAAGCTGGAGTCGGTTAAATATTCGGCGGCCCGGGCGGAATAATCGGTCTGCACCGAGTCTAAAAATGCGAGCAGGCCAATGATCTTTTTAAAAGCTGTTTTTTCATCTTCTGAAAGCTGCGGGTACTGCTTTTGATCGCCGGCCATATTAATTTCAAACGGGGTCCAGAAGTTTGCAAGCATATTTTTGTAAAGGGGATACGCCCAGGAGAAACGGACATCATCCCAGTTCAAGACGTTGGATGATGCGCCGTTAACAATACCTGTTGAAGCGTTTGGCGCCTCTGGGTCATAAAGTTTACGCGTTTGTAATGCATCACTCATGGTTAGCCTCCTTATCAGCTTGAACAGCTTTCACAGTCTTCAATATCAATTGAGGTGGAACGGACATAATAGGTTGTTTTCAAGCCGTTTTTCCACGCGTCCATGTGTAGATCAAGCAGTTCTTTTGCTTTAATGTCATTTGTGACATACATATTAAACGAAATGCCTTGATCTATATGGCGCTGCCGCCGGCCGTTCTGGGCAATGCTCCAGTGCTGGTCGATGAGGTGTGCTGCTTTGTAGTACCAGTAGGTTGCCGGGCTTAAATCCGGAGCGGTTACCGGAATCTTATAGTCTTTTTTCTCTTCGGCATACATTCGTTTAAACACCGGGTCAATCGACGCCGTCGAACCGGCAAGGAGTGATGTGGAAGCATTCGGGGCAACAGCCATCATATACCCGTTACGCACACCGTACGCTTTGACGTCACCGGCGAGCTCCTGCCACGCAGAAGACGTGTAGCCGCGCTTTTCAAAATAACTACCATTCTCCCAGTCCGATCCGGAAAACAACGGGTATGCTCCGCGCTCTTTTGCCAGCTCGCAACTCGCCTGCACCGCTTCATACGCAATCGCTTCATACAGCTCATCTGCGTATGCCACCGCCGCGTCGCTTTCCCAGCTGATCCCTTTTAACGCCAGTAAGTGGTGCCAGCCGAACGTGCCCAGTCCGACAGCACGGTAACGCTCATTCGTCTTTTCTGCCTGCGGAATACCGAGTTCATTTGCATCAATGACCCGGTCGAGCAGCCGCATCTGTACCGGGACGACCTGCTTTAAGACCTCGTCCTCCATAACGCGGGCTAAGTTAAGGGAGCTCAAGTTACAAACGACGTAGTCGCCCGCCTCTTTTTTCGCAATAATTTCATTGCCATCGAGGTACTCTTCTTTCCACACCGTTGGGCTCATATTCTGCATAATTTCGGTACACAGGTTAGAGGCATACACCATGCCGGCGTGAGCATTGGCATTCATCCGATTAACGGTATCGCGGTAAAACATGTACGGTGTGCCGGTTTCGATTTGACTCACCATGATCCGCTTCATAATTTCAATTGCAGGCACCGTTTCTTTTGTAAGCCGCGGCTCGCTGGCACATGCTTCGTACCGCTTACGGAAGGTGCCCGCCCCCGGCGCCTCATCATACGCATCTTCTAAGGAGAAACCCATGACTTCACGGACTTCGTGCGGGTCAAATAAGTACCAGTCTTCGCGCGCCTCCACTTTTTCCATAAACAAATCCGGCAGACAAACTCCGGTGAATAAATCGTGGGTCCGCTGGCGCTCATCACCATTGTTTAACTTCGCATCTAAAAAGGAGAAAATATCACGGTGCCATACGTCTAAATACACCGCAATCGCACCTTGACGCTGGCCGAGCTGATCCACACTCACCGCCGTGTTGTTCAGCTGCTTCATCCACGGCATCACCCCGGATGAGACATTTTCGAAACCTTTAATAGACGATCCTTTCGCCCGAATTTTGCCGAGATAAATCCCAAGACCTCCACCGTCTTTACTGACACGAGCGGCCGTCGTATTCGTCTCGTAAATTCCAGCGAGACTGTCTTCCACCGTATCAATAAAACAACTTGAAAACTGCCCGTGCCGCTTGCCGGCGTTTGCAAATGTCGGCGTCGCAACGGTCATGTACTGTTTGGATAAAGCCCAGTATGCCTCCCGAATTCGGGTCATCCGCACATCTTTTGGCTCTTTTGCAAGCAGCTTCATCGCAATGACCAGATAACGCTCTTGCGGGAGCTCACACGGAATGTTGTTGTTCGTCCGGGCTACATACCGGTCCGCAAGCGTCTTTAAACCGATATAAGAAAAGTAAAAATCCCGCTCCGGCTCAAGGATTAAAGCGAGCTCGCTCCGCTCCTCCGCCGAATATTCATTCAGCAGCGCTTCATCGTAAATACGTGCGTTCACGCGCTCGACGACATTCGCCGCAAAATTTGCATAGCCGCGGCCGGCGGTTGCTTCAAACTCATACCAGGCAGTCAGATGTAAAGCGGCCGCAACATACGTCCAGTCCGGTTCTTCTTCAGAGATGCGTCCGAGGGCATCCTGCACCGCCCGATTCCGGCCTTCTTCCGTTGTCATATCATCAGCAAAGTGTTCAAGCCACGCCTGCCACGGCGCCTGCAGCTTTCGGTTTTGCAGTTTCTCCTCTACCGCTGCTGCGGTTTGATTTAATGTTTGTTCCACTCCACCCAACTCCTTTATTCGTTTTACGCCGGGCGAACGTAAAAAAGCTCCCGCACGTTTGCGGGAGCTGAAAAATCGAAAACAACACATCAGGTGGCTACACGCCTTGAGTATATGGCGTACACTCATCATCTGCACCGGCAGCCGCCGGCGGTGTTGTTTCCAAATCCCATCCCCCGGAGATTAGAAACGCTAGATTCAGGCAGGTCTCCTGACTCGTGCGCCGTCGCTGCCGGCCCTTCCCGCGCTACACGCGCAGTGGTTGTGCCGGAGCGTTCGCACTTACAGTTGCGGGGACAGTTCCAGGTTTGCACTGGATTCCCTTTTAAGCCTTATTGCAGGCACCTGAAGAGCTCGCTTTTATACACTAGATATTGTTTGACTTTTTACCGTCTGTTCTATATCTAGTTTTTTGTGCTTTATTCATTGTAAAAGAGATGACGCTCCTTTCGCAAGGAATAAATTTCGCAACGGCTAAAAAGTATGCGCCAGCTTGATGGAACGCGGTCCACTTTCCGCGATCCGCGGCCCAAATCCGTGTCAGACCGCTCCACTTTTGATGATGCGCGGTCCAGTTTCGGTGATGTGCGTTCCATGTGGTGTTGCTCCGGCCCATCGCCGTGTCGGACCGCTCCAGTTTTCATGATTCGCGCTCCAGTTTCGGTGATTCGCGTTCCATGTGGCGTTGCTCCGGCCCATCGCCGTGTCGGACCGCTCCAGTTTTCATGATTCGCGGTCCAGTTTCGGTGATTCGCGTTCCATGTGGCGTTGCTCCGGTCCACGCCGTGTCGGACCGCTCCAGTTTTCATGATTCGCGCTCCAGTTTCGGTGATTCGCGTTCCATGTGGCGTTGCTCCGGCCCGAATCCGTGTCGGACCGCTCCAGTTTCGAGAATTCGAATCCCGTTTCCAACGAGTTTCTCAGGTTTGACGGCTATGCCCCTGCGGGAAATATCATGTTACAACACATTGATACATCAACGGAGGGATCTTTCGTGAAAAAGTTTATGATGACACTTGGAATTTCAGCGCTTGCAGGGTTAACAGCTTGCGGCACAACGGGGGATGGAGACCAGCAGATGCCTGAAGAAGGTGACGTAGGCGAGGATGAAGTAGAAGATGTCGGAGGCGGCGAAGATGAATCTGAAGCTGAAACTGAAGAAGTAGAACTCGATGAAGAAGGCGATCCTGAAGATGAAGATGAGGATCAAGATGACGCTGAAGACGATGAAGATGAATAATTAACATTGTGCACCGGCGCCGCAACGAAAAAGGTTGCAGGGCGCCGGTGCTTTTTCGTAAAGTAGAGCCAGACCTTAACGAGAGGATGGCATCCATGCGTCACTGCTTAAGCATAAGTTTCGCTTTTGTACTTACACTGATGATGATCGGCTGCAATGAAGCTGACTCTGAATTACTTCCGGACACCGTGCCTGATGAGCCGAGTGTTGAAGAACCAACTGTTGAAGAAGAAACTTCAAATGACGAAGAAGACACTGCCCCTGAGTCCAACCTCCATCCGGAAGCTGAAGCGATTCTTGATTCACAAGAAAATGAAGAAATGACAGAAACACCGGATGAATCGGCAGAGCATGAGGCTGAGACTGTGGTACAGGAGGACTTTCGCGAAGAAGCCACTTCAGGTTTACGCAAACTTGAAATCCACATCCAAATTGAAAACGACGCAGACTTTGTGCTCGATTATGATGCTCATGACGACCCGGAGACGACCGCTGCTTTGATTCCAGATGGCGAAGATCCAAACTTGCTTGACGACAGTGCAGCTGAAGCCGCATACCTCGATATGACGGATAATCTACACCTTCCGGACGAAGAAACGAGCGACTGGGAGACAGAGCCGATCATTACGAGCTTAATTGAGGCACTCGAGTTGAACAAAGACGAAGTGAACGCTGTGTCTTTCGCCGTCGAAACGAACACCGGCCGCTCGCTCTCCTTTCACGAAAACATAAAGGAACGTTAAAACCCGCTGTGGGCGCATCCACAGCGGGTTTTAACTAGCAGTTTATTTTGAGGAATCATCATCTCGTTCGTTACCGTTCTGTTTGTAGCGGCGGACGACTTCTTCAAGTAGGTCAACCAGCTCAGATTCTTTTGAATCACTGTTTTCTTTAGATTGCTCTTCAGTTTTCTCTTCCATTGGCCCTTCAATTTCCTCTTCAGAAGGCATTTCTTCAGATGCTTCTTGTTCCACAATTTCCTCTTCATCAATCGATTCAGCTTTTGCCTGCTCCAGCTCCCACGCAGAAATTAGCTGCCCATCCGGTGTGACATACTTTTTGTTCATCCGGCGGGTCGTTGGATCAAAGAAGCTGTACACAACCGGGATGACGAACAAGGTAAGGAGTGTACTGCTGATTAAGCCCCCGATTACGACAATGCCGAGCGGTTCCTGCAGCTCTGTACCTTCACCAATCCCGATCGCAAGTGGTGTAACACCGAGAATCGTCGTTAGTGCGGTGATCAAGATTGGACGCGTCCGGTCTTTCACCGCGGTAACGATCGCTTCTACTGTGTTTTGGCCGGCAGCTTTACGCTGATTCGTATAATCCACAAGCACAATCGAGTTGTTCACAACAATACCGGCGAGCACAATCAGTCCGATAAAGGCCATCACATCAAATGGCGTCTGTGTCACACTGAGTGCAATCATAACCCCGATAAACACCAGTGGAACAGTGAACATAATGACGAATGGGTACTTCAATGAATCAAACTGTGCACTCATTACAAGGTAGATCAATAACAGACCGAGTGCGAAAGCGAACACTAAGTTTTCCATCGCTTCTTCTAACAGTTCCTGGTCCCCGCCGAAAGTGACAGTTGCTTCGTCATCAATGTCGACATCATCGAGTACATCTTCAACGAGTGTGGAAGCTTCCCCTAAGTTCATGTCACTTGAATAAACAACATCAAAGTCAACGGCGTCTTCCATATCCCGGCGATCACGAGAAGCCGGACCTTCCCCTTCTTCAATTTCTGCAATGTCTTCTAGCGTGACGAAACCGTCTTCCCCTTGAATACTTAAGTTTTCAAAGGCTTCAATGCTGTCAGTCACACCGTCGTAGGAGACGATAACTTGATACACGTCTGTACTGTTCGGCTGTAAGGTGGTGGCTGTTTCACCTAGGGTCGCTGCAGTGACTGCCTCGGCAATTTGACCAGGAGCCAGGCCTGCATCGCGCGCTTCCTCTTCATCCACCTGCACTTGCAGCTCTCGTGTCGTCTCCTCGATACTTGGACGAATATCACGTAAGTCAGATTCATCCTCCAAGTCTTCAGTGATCTCGTCTGTCGTTTCTTCTAACCTGTCACGATCCGGATCACTAATGGTAAACTGCAGCGTATTTGCTTCTCCACCAAGGCCAGCTTGTGCAGGATCAGACACTTCAATATCAGCATCCTCATCAACATCAGCCAAGTCGTCTTCAATACGTTCTGCAAATTCAAATGTTGTTTCATCACGGTCCGGCCCAGGTACCATCGATACGATAATTTCTGCTTGATGGCTGTCGCCACCGCCGCCTAAGGCCTGCCCTTCACTACCAGAACCTGTGATACTCATATAATCCTCAATTTCATCATGCGTATCCAGTTCTTCTTCAAGCTGTTCTACAGTTTCAGCTGTACGATCAAGGATTGTTCCTTGTTCAAGCTCAACGTCCACCATAAACATGCCTTCATCTGAATCCGGAATAAAGTCTACACCAACTGTTGTCATACCAGCTGCGCCCCCGATGAATAAAAGGAGGGTTACGAGCAGGACGCCAATACGTTTGCGTAGCGCAAAACGGACGCCGGATTCCATCGTTCGAACAAAGCGGGACTCTTGACGCTCGGCCTCAAGGTTCTCAGCCGGTGCTTTCAGCATGCGGCTTGCCAGCATCGGTACGACTGTTAAGGCAACAAGCAGCGAGGCCGCCAAACTGAAGGAGACCGCAAGTGCAAACGGCATAAATAAGTCTCCGACAAGCCCTGTAATAAACAAGATCGGCAGAAATACCGAGATCGTCGTTAACGTTGAGGCGGTAATCGCACCGCCGACTTCTTTTGCACCTTCTGCGGCAGCTTCTTTCGGCGCTTTTTTCATCGATAAGTGCCTGTAAATGTTCTCGATTACAACGATCGAGTTATCAACAAGCATACCGATTCCAAGCGCCAAACCTCCCAGTGTCATAATGTTTAACGATATATCAGCAAAAAACAATAATGTGAAGGTGACAATAATTGAAAATGGTATTGCGACACCGATAATTAACGGTGTTTTTAAATTACGCAAGAAGGAGAACAACACGACCATGGCAAGGATACCACCACTAATCAATGCCAGCATCACACTGTCGATCGCTTCCTCAATAAATTCACCTTCATCATACAGCGTGATACTGCTTAAATGATCATAACGGTCTTCATTTAAAAGTTCATCCATTTCTTCTTGGACGTCTTGCGAGACTTGCGTGGTATTCGCCTCTGACTCTTCCATGACCGATAATTCCATTGCCGGCTCTTGATTCGCACGTGTAATAATGTTTTGATCTTCCGGGCCGAGTTCAACATCAGCAAGATCTGCCACCGTAAGCTCCTCACCGTCTTCAGGATTTACGGTAACCACCACGTCTTCGAGCGCTTCAACAGAATCAAGTTCACTTAACACCCTGGTGCTTATATTCAATTCTTCTTCTTCATCTTCGATAATGCCGCCGGGGGCTGTAATGTTATGACCTTGAATGGCTCCGATCACAGTTTCTTGATCTACTCCGGCATCATCAAGTTCTGCTTGATCAAGGGCAACATCTACTTGCTCGGACAGTCCGCCTTCTTCCGTTACATCAGCGACCCCGTCCACACGTGATAACTCACGCTGCAGATCACTAACATCATCTTGAAAATCAACAATATCATCGCCGCCGGCAGTCACCGCCATTTGAATAGATCCCATCATTGTTGGATCAAAACGTAAAAATGAAGGATCATCCGCCTGATCAGGCAGCTGCACAGCGTTTATGTCGGATATGATGTCATTTTCTACATCACCGATATCTGTGTCCCAGGAAAACTCCAGCAAAATGAGCGAGGTTCCTTCCGATGATTGTGAGGTAATATTATTTAACCCTGAAACTGTAGCGAGCTCCGACTCAAGGGGCTCTGTCACTTCTTCTACAACTTCTTCCGGTCCAGCGCCTTGATAGTTTGTTACAACGGCTGCTGCCGGAGCTTCAATATCCGGAAATAACTGCATCGGCAGGCGCGTTAATGATACCGCACCTAACACGATAAACAATACCATGATCACAATCGTAAACGTCGGACGTCGTATTGAAAAATTGGATAGTTTCACACAAGCACGGCCTTTCTATGAAGGAAATATTACGTATTAACTGTTAAGCATCTTAACAGTTATGTTATTCCCGGTCAATTCATCCACAAACCTCTCACAGGCGAAAAACGATGTGTTCATGAAATTGTTACATCATACAAAAAAGCTGCCTTATAAAGACAGCTTCAGCATGTAGACAAACTTTTAAGAAAAACGAAGGCTGACGTCGTTTTTCGGCGGACGGCCTCAACTTCCTCTGCAGACAACTGCTGCCTTCGGGATTTTCTCACTCGTTGTTCTCCGTAGACATCGCCGCCGATGATCGTCAGCCTTGCGTTATTTGATGGTTATGATTTGCAGAAATGTTTTTTATCAAGCGATATCTACATGAATGAATGTCATCACTCGTCATAAGAGGATAAAATCGAACAATGAACGTAACCTTCACTCTCAGACGGACGCTTTCCCGAGGGCTTGGCTTCAGCTAACTTGTTCGATTTGATTGGCAATCGAACAAGTGGATCTTCAGCCTGCGCTTGATCCTTTGGGAGTCGCCGTCTTTTGTTTCGGTTACTTTAAAACTTCCATATTGTAGATAATTTCCTATTTATATTGTTGGTTTCATTGCTCATGAGGTGTCATTACAAAATCGGTTCACATAGGCGAAAACACGAAAATCTTTAGCTCATTCTTTAAACAAGACAAGGGGGTTGTTAACCCTCAATACGACAGTAACGTAGGTACCTTAAAGCGCGATTGCCTTTGCGCACGAAACGTTCTAGGCTGTACCCATATTGTATTTACGCACAGATCTCTTAAACACACTAGGAATAGCAGCAGTCGCCCCCCTGAAATGAGCGGTTTTTCACGGGCAAGCTGATACGCTATCCGGCGGCAAAGCAGATACGGTTCAATCAAGCGGAAGCGCTGATTGAGTCGATGTCTTACTTGTGCCATTGGTGAAAGCGAGTATATTTCCCATGCCTATCATTTAAATCATATCTTATGGGGCAGCCCCTAAAAAGGTAAAAGAAAAACTTGATACCCGACAAGTTCATGCTTATTCACTATTTTTTTCGTTAATCACTCGTTCTAGTTTATACAATGTATCTCGCACTTGGCTCAACTCTTCCACCGGCAGCTCTGAGAAGTATTTTTCAACAACCGTTTCTTCAATCTTTCGAAATTCCTGCTGCAGCATCAACCCGCGCTCGCCGAGTTCTAAATAAACTTCACGACGGTTTTCTTCATTCACCGAACGGGTTAAGAGGTCAGCTTCTTCAAGCTTTGTGATTGTTTGACTCACCGCACTTTTCGTAATATCGAAGTGCTCAGCCAATTCGGTTACCGTCGGCTTGTAATCTTGATACATTAAATGCATAACAGCCTCCTGCCGTTTCGTTAAGCTGATTTCGCTAATGTCTCCAAAGTTGCGGAGAAGCTCTTTTTGAATACGTTCAAATGATTGAGTAAGCTCGTAAAAAACAGTTTTATGTGCGTTCATTCATTGTTACCACCTTCGTTCGACGTTGAATTCATCATATCACACGAATGAAAGCGGACAAATGAAATTCACCTTCGATACTTTGCCAGTTGTTCTTGAAAAGCTTGGTCAGCTCCTTGTCGATCTCCAGAAAGGACTCTGGCTTCCACCTCTTCCTCGAGAAGCCAAGCAAGGAGTTCGCTCTGCTTATCAGGAGCAACATACTTCTTTAAGAACGCCCGGGATTCACGCAGAAACTCTACATAATCTTCATACATGGACGGGTATTGTTTCTCCCAGGAATTGATAATCTTTTGAGCCAGCTTTGGACTCGCGCCGTCTGTGCTCACTGTCATTAACAGCCTGCCTCGCTGAAACATACCAGGCGTTATAAAATCACCAGCTCCACCGTCATCCGCTATATTTACCCAAGTAGTTTCAGGGCAGTCTTCATGAATATGTTGCCGTGTGTTTGGATCATTCACTGCAATAAACACGAGCTCATACCCGGTACCATCCCCAGATTGGTAATGTCTCTGGATCGAGCTCAATTCTCCGGCAGAACAAAGTTGCTCAAGCGCCGGTGTTAACATCGGCGATACTACAGTAATCGCAGCTCCTGCTTGGCGCAGCCGCATAATTTTACGCTCTGCTGTCGGCCCGCCTCCAACGACAAGAACCGATTTCTTGGTAAGCTTCACATGGATCGGATACCACATAACCCCCATCCTTCGCTTAAAAATATAATAAGTCAAACAAAAAACCCGGCAGTAACGCGCCGGGTAAGGTGGATTACAACTGCTTTTTACTCAAATACCAATCGGTCACTTCGATCGAATCATCATTTAGGCGCTCTTCAGCTTCCTGCTGCGTTTTTGGCGGCGGAACAACGACTTTCTGCCCCGGCTCCCAATCAGCAGGTGTCGGTACTTGCTCTTCATCCGTTGTTTTCAACGCCTGCACAAGCCGCTCAATTTCAGCAAAGTTACGACCGGTCGTCAGTGGATAATAAATGATCGCTCGAATCTTCTGCTTGTCATCAATCACAAACACAGCCCGGTTTGTTTCTGTCTGGCTTTCATTCGGGTGAATCATACCGTATTTTTCAGCTACTTGACGGCTCGAGTCAGCAATTATCGGGTACTCAATACGGATACCGCTTTTTTCATGAATGTTTCTTACCCAGGCAATATGGGACTGAACACTATCAACACTTAAACCAAGGAGTTCCACATTTTGTTCCTTAAGGCGTGGATAAATTTCTTGAAACCGGATCAATTCAGTTGTGCATACCGGCGTGAAGTCCGCTGGATGAGAAAATAACACGAGCCATTTGCCAGCATAATCGCTTAACGCTACTTGCCCTTGGGTTGTGTTCACCTCAAATGCTGGAGCATCATCGCCGATGCGCGGCAGGCTTACTGGTGTTTGTGTTTGTGCTTCACTCATAAAAAATGCCTCCTATTTTTATTCAACTTTAATCCTTAGTAAACTTCTATGATTAATTATTATTATATACATTAATCTCCAATGAAGCAACCGTTTTTTGAAAAATCTCCTAATACGTTGTTAGACCCGAAATCTTCTGTAACCCATAAGCAAGTCGTTTCCACCAGCGGTGCGGGTTTTCGTACGCTCCATATGCCAATGTATATTTCTGACCGTCGTTAAGCCACATTTCCTCAAACCATTCCCGGACTTCAACCGCTGCCTCAGCATCTACATCGCTTTCGATATATACATTTGTATCTAAGTTATTATTTCTTAAGTTACGACTTGAAAAGTTTGCCGAACCAGCAAGCATTTTCGCTTTGTCATCGGAAAATACCGCCAACATTTTCGGGTGAAATTGTTCATCTGCTGTGTTATACCAGCGAATATTTACTGCACCTTCACTATCTTCAAGCAGCTCTTCTGCAACCGGACGATTGGGCATACCAAAGACTTCAACTCCAAAGGCATTTTCATTTGGATCAAGAATTAAGCGCACATTAACACCACGCTCTGCCGCATTCTCGATTTCATCAATAAGGTTTCGTTCAGATAAAAAGAACATCCCTAGCCACAGGTCGTCACCTTCTTCCGCTCCTTGCAGCATCTCTTTTGCCTGTTCAAAGTTTTCGCCTTCAGTTAATACTTGTAAATCATACGGACCTTCATCTGCAGGTTCAGCCTGCATATCCTCCTGAATATCCGGGCCGCCGGAAAAGTCCAGTACAGCTTGGGCGGATGAAACTAAATCATTAATCGCCTCACCTTGGATTTCAAAGCCTGCGTTTGAATAGTAAGCACCGGCGTCCTCCCAGTTTGCTGAGGTAACAAAACCACGCTGTTCTGTTGCAATCACTTTCCGATGATTCGCTTTCCCGTTCATTAATTTTAAATAGGAACGAACAGTCATATCAGGGGCGTCATCACCAAACGGATTCTCTATCCATCCTTCTCCTTCCTGACCGAACCATTGCAGAAACGTTCGCCAAATTCCTGAATAGAGCGGATTTGAATCGCGCAGCGGGTCAAGTTCTGTAATGACAGTCTCAATACCTGCTTCTTCAAGGCGCTGCAGCTGCGTTGATTCATGGGAATGATAAGATGTATTAATCGGGTCAGTTAACACAATGATATCTATGTCTTCGTTTTCTTCATGCTTTTCAATTAATGCTTCTGTCAAAGCACCACTAATCGGCGGTTCATCTTCAGCTCCTTTGTCGTTGTACAAAAACAAATCAACTAATACAAACTCTTCAGCTTCCGATACCGCTTCAAGAATACGCGTAAAAATTTCTTCCTCAAAATCTTCATTCCCGTCCTCATCCATCGAGCTGCGGTTATAAATAAAATCCACATCATCTACGCTATGCACTTCTCCTTCATAAGAGACACCTTCTGGAAGCGGCTTAAACATCCCGTAAAGCGTGACGATAATTAAGACGGAAAATATGAGTATGAGTGCTGAACGAACCGGATATCTTCGTATCAAAATGCGTCTCTCCTTCCACTGACATATCGCTCAACAACCTATTCCCGAAGAAACGAGCGCCTACCCTGAAAATTTCATGGCTTTGCAACGCTGCACACCAAAAACCTGAATATAAAATCCAGCTTGCCATGCTAATTTTTGAACGAAAATTTCAAATTTCTATGTTTTCTCTCTTAAAAATCGGGTATTCTCTCTATAAGCTTGCAAATATAGACAACGTTTACGGATATTTATAACTATAACAAAGAAGGTGTAAACTTATGAGTACAGAAACCCGAACAAACTACTTAGAATGTGAAAACAAGCTGTTTCTTCCCGGACAAGCCGTAACCTTCAAAGACAAACCATGCACCATTATCGCCGAATATAACTTAAGCGTAACCATTGAATTTTTAGGCTACCCATACAAAGGTGAAGAAGAAGCTTTTCCCCATCCCCGTACCGTTGTCAAAAAGGAAAAAGTTAAAATTAGCACGCCGGCATAAACGAACATAAGCATCATCACCAGCCTGTCTTCATGCATTTTGAAGGCAGGCTTTTTTTTTGATGACTTTCTCGAAAAGCTGCTTTTGTAAATGCGAGTTTACAATTTTAAAGAAAATTAACATAACAATCATTACGAGTTTACATTACTTCGATACGATATGGTTAGATTTCAAAATTGAGGAGGTCCAAAATGAAGACACCATGGATGTATGCAGGAGTAACTGCTGCTTTAGTTGGAATGGCACTTACAGGTTGCGGCAGTGAAGCAGATGAAGGTAGTGCTATAGAACAGGATGCAAGCGCAGCGGCTGAAACTGCCGATGGACAAGAAGACTGGCCGGAAACCATCCGCTTTGCGGTAACAGGAATCGACGGGATGGAAGAACTACAGCGCAGATATGAAGAATTTCAAGATGTCATTGAAGAGCATACCGGTGTAGATTTTGAGTTTTTCGCCTTATCCAACCGGACAGTAGCCTCTACAGCGATGGAAGCTGATCAGGTCGACATGGTTTTATCAGGACCTTCAGAATATGCCCAAACAAAAGGCGCTGCCCCCGGTGTTGAGCCTTTAGCTGCGATAGAACGGGACGCTTATCACAGCGTGTTTGTTGTTCACGAAGACAGTGAATTTGAAGAACTTGAAGACTTGCGCGGAGAATCTATTGCAATGAAAGAAGCAGGATCTACTTCCGGTCACATCGGCCCAAGTGCCATTTTAATAGATGAAGGATTAGACGACGATATCGAAGTTGAGCTCTTGGGCGATGCTCGTATTGAAGCTTTCAAATCCGGGGAAACTACCGCACTCGCCGATGGTGTGCGTGCTTATGATCGGATTGTAGAAGAAGACGGAGAAGACGCTTACCGCATCATTCATGAAGGACCGCCACTGCCACAAGATCCTTTCGTAGCCTCTCCGGAATTGCCGGAAAGCTTCAAGGAAACTTTCACAGAAATTCTTCATGAACATGAAGATGAAATTTTAGACGCCATTTTAGATCATGAAGAAAATGACAAGTACGATGGGGCAAAAATTGTTGACATTGAAGATGAAGACTATGATTTAATGCGGGAAACTTACGATACACTCGGAATTGAACTGCAATAAATTTCTTTAGGAAACTTGATTTAGGAAAGGAGATCCGCATGCGCTCACTTCAAGTTAAAAACTTATCTAAAGTTTATCCGAATGGAAATCAGGCGCTCAACAATATTAACTTTACTGTAAATCCTGGAGAAGCCGTTATTTTATTGGGACATAACGGCTCCGGTAAATCTACTCTTTTTCGAAGCATGATTAATTTTGAAACACCTACAACAGGGGAAGTATTGATCGGCGGGCAATCTACCACTTCTTTGAGCCGAAGACAACTGCGGCCGATACGCCAAAAGGTCGGTATGGTATTTCAAAACTTTAACCTTGTGCATAATTTAAGTGTATTTCAAAATGTTTTATTTGGCGCACTTGGCACCTCTAAAACCATTCAAACATTTAACTGGATTGCACCTAAAGAACTTAGATTTAAAGCCATGGAAGCACTTGACCGCGTCGGACTCTCTGAATTTGCGAAACGCCGGGCTGATGAATTATCCGGTGGACAACAGCAGCGCGTTGCCATAGCACGGATGCTCATGCAGGATCCTGAACTTGTCCTTGCAGATGAACCTATTGCAAGCTTGGACCCAAAAGCCGGACGCGAGGTGATGGATTTACTATGGGACATTGTACATGAACGCGGCCTCACTGTTGTCTCTATTCTTCATCAAATGGACATTGCAAAAGAGTACGGCGAACGAATCCTCGCCTTAAAAGACGGTGAGCTCGTTATTGATCAGGATATCCACACTCTAAACGAACGAGCGTTAAATGATTTATACCATCAACCTACAACAAAACAGAGAGCAGGCGCTTAAATATGAACAACTGGAATGAACAACGCCTGTCAGACCATATGCCGAAGCGGATGAAGCGCCCACCGACCGGGGCATGGATTCTTTTCATCATAGCAGCTGGCTTTATGATTTCAGGTTTAATCAATGCAAACCTTAGTTTCACAAGGCTTTACGAAGGCTTGTTTAATATGGGAAACTTTGTCGCCCTGGCCTTTCCACCGGATTTTGCAAACCTGCAAAGCATATTCAGCGCCTTGGTAGAAACGTTTGAAATCGCTCTTGTCGGTACGGCTTTCGGGGTTATGCTTAGTTTACCCATTGCGCTCCTTGCTTCTTCAAACACTACACCTTATGCACCTGTTCGTACGATTACACGCAGTATCGTTTCAGCAATGCGGACAATTCCAGACTTAATCTGGGCACTTATTTTTGTCATTGCCGTAGGACTTGGACCGCTTGCAGGGATTTTAACAATTGTTGTTGATACGATTGGTTTTTGTGCCCGCTTTTTCTCTGAAAGAATAGAGGAAATCAAAAAAGGGCCGTCTCAAGCGCTTCAAGCAACAGGAGCCTCCAACTTCGGGGTGATCAGCGGTGCCATTTTACCCGCCGGTTTTCCTTCATTTGTTGGGACGAGCTTATTTGCCTTTGAAAAAGCCATTCGCTCCGCTGTCATTCTAGGCCTAGTTGGCGCCGGCGGCATTGGTGTTGAATTAAACACAGCCATGTCTTTACGTATGTTTGATGAAGCACTTATGATTATCATTTTAATTCTTATTGTCGTTCTAACTGTTGAACAAATATCCTCCCGCATTAGAAAAAAGGTGATTTAGCCTTTTTTATAAAGAAAGAGAAAATCGCTTAGACCCCCTTCCCCCTTTGTTGTATAAATCAATTTGGTTCCCGGGCAGTACGAAACGACTGCTCGGGATTTTTTTAATAAAACATGAAAAAAGCCCTCCGGCTGATTAGCCGGAGGGCTGGTTTGCTTGGCGACGTCCTACGCTCACAAAGGGTTGCCCCTTCATTACCATCGGCGCTGAAGAACTTAACTTCCGTGTTCGGCATGGGAACGGGTGTGACCTCTTCGCCGTCATCACCAAGCTGATTGAGCGTCATTCGCTCAAAACTGGATAACCGACAACTGCTTCCACAATGATCTGCGTCTTGGTTCGTAATTGTGTCTATAGGATAAGCCCTCGATCGATTAGTATCGGTCAGCTCCATGTGTCGCCACACGTCCACTTCCGACCTATCAACCTCGTCATCTTCGAGGGATCTTACTCACTTGACGTGATGGGAAATTTCATCTCGAGGGGGGCTTCATGCTTAGATGCTTTCAGCACTTATCCCGGCCGCACGTAGCTACCCAGCGATGCTCCTGGC
>NZ_PYAV01000014.1 GCF_003014715.1 Salsuginibacillus halophilus | reverse complement strand
TATTAGCCCCGGTTTCCCGGGGTTATCCCGATCTGCAGGGCAGGTTGCCCACGTGTTACTCACCCGTCCGCCGCTCGATCCACCAGCGTCATCCCCGAAGGGAATCAACTGGTTTCACGCGCTCGACTTGCATGTATTAGGCACACCGCCAGCGTTCGTCCTGAGCCAGGATCAAACTCTCCGATAAAGTGATGCCTTGCATCAATCAAATCGAAGGGATTTGATGTGTTTCGTTTAACGTCAATTTAATTGACGGGCGCACTTGCTTTCATTCAGTTTTCAAAGGGCAAATAAATCCTGCGCTTTGTTTAGCGCGGATATTCAATATAACAATTGCAAACTTCATCGTCAACATCTTTTTTCAATGTCTTTTGTATGAAGTCACCCGCTTTTCTCAACGCGGATTCACAACAATAACAACCTAAAATGAAGTTGTCAATAAACATTTTATTCCCTGTCACTTTTTTAGCGACACCAACATCATAACGAATTTGTTTTATGATGTCAACAAAATGCTTGGCTTTAATTACTACATTATCATATCAGTACCCTGTGGCTTTTTTCAAGCCAGAGTTTGTAAACAAACGATGGCTGGCCTCACTTTTTTGGCGGACGCCTCCACTTGGAGGTTACAAGTGCGGCACGGGTTGGAGCTGTGCTTACGCTTAACCGTACCGAGCCTTCCTGCCTCTTGTACCAATGGAAAAAAAGCGTTTTATGCATGATGTCACCATTATTCTTCTGCTCAGGTGCCACTGCCCATCAACTTTGTCAGATTTAATGCTTATGAAATGTAAAGATGCTTGCATCTTTACATTTCTATCGTGAGGCCTTTGCTAAAGCTGCTCGTTATAAGAGGTTGTTCCTAAGGTTTTAACCGGCGCTGTAAAGACATCGCATAGTGGCGACATTCATGAGGTGGAGCTAAGCGCTTATATAAGTTTAAAACAATCCTGTACTTCTCTGCCAAGCTTCGTTTCAGCCGGTCATCAATCCGCTCATCCTCTATATCTAAAAGGATCTCTTCTAGCTCCCGTTTTAATAAGTACTCCACCTCTTTACATTCTTTATGATTTAACAATAGACCAAGCACATACTCACCCCGCCGCACTTCGTTTTCTAGCGAACCATTCATATCCTGTCCAAGCTTGCATAGGATTATGCCAAGTGAATAAAAAAGGTGGGAAGGCCATTGTATATTTGGGAAGTTTCGATGAAAAAACTCGGGTTAGCCGCAGGTGCACTTTTACTAAGCGCCGGAGCCGTATTTTATACCTTTTTGGAAAACTCGTTTTTTGTACAGCTCGCAGGGGTTGAGGACCATATCAGCGGCGCGGTACACGAAGTTGCAACCGACGAAGCTAAAGTTGCTTTAACGTTTAATGTGAGTTGGGGGGACGAGCGTCCGGAAGAAGTATTTTCGCTCCTTGAAGAAGAAAATGTACCCGAAGCTGCTTTCTTCCTTTCAGGTGCATGGTCCGAGCGCCATCCTGAACTCGTAGAAGATATAAATGAAAGCCGCTACACCATTGGCCATCACGGATATGAGTACAAGCCATACCCTGCGTGGGAAGAGGAAGAAATCATGCAGGACCTGCGTAAAGGCAGCCATACCCTGCAGGAGATCACCGGCGAGCAGCCCGCTTTCTTTCGTCCGCCGGCCGGAGCTCTTGACACCCGGGTTTTAGAAGCAGCTGAAAGCCAGGGCTTAACAACCATTCAATGGAGTGTAGACGGGCAGGATTGGGAAAACCCCGGCACTGATCAAGTGATTGAAAGAATTTCCGAAAGCGTATCCCCAGGAGCGATCATTATGATGGATGCCTCGGATCAGTCTAAACAAGTGACCGGTGCTCTTCCGAAAATCTTGGATGTACTTGAGCAGCAAGGATATGACGTTGTCGGCTTAAAAGAACTTCTGCACGAAGCTGACATTGAAGTGCGGGAACTTTAATCTTATTTGACAGGCACGTGTTTCCTTTCCTAAACGAAACCTCCCAACCAAAGGGATGGTCAGGAGGAAAGAGCACGTGCCTTATTTTTTCTTTTTATTACGCTTCTTTTTCTTTGATTTCTTGCCGCTGGAACTTTTCGTTGGTTCAGCCGGCTGTCCCGGCTTTGGCTTTAAACCTTCGTCATCTTTACTGTACAGACGATGAAGCATTAAAAGCTGCCACGTATTCGCTACAACAAGCGGTGTTAAGTAAATCCACAGCCATTTTGTACCATGAACAATGTCGATCGTGAGCGCCGGCACCCATTCAATAATCGTAATAACAAACATAAAGAAAAGTGCCGGAACAAACGTAGCACGGTTCGTTTCTTTTTGTTTTACATAAGCTACCGCAAGTGCAAACAATAAAAGCAGTGTCGGCGTTATAAAATATCCGGCTAAACTTTCGCCTTCTTCAGCAAACGCCCAGTAACGTAAAAAGACAAGGTCAAAGTAAGCAAACGCAATGAGTACAATCTGGACACGGTTCCACAACTTCGGCCCTTTAAATATGCTCAATGCAATCCGGTGCAGTGTTAAATAAGCAAAGAAACCCATCTGGGCAACCAAACTAATTGCAGCGCTAATCCCAAACATCCAAATTGCACCGAGGATAAAGTTGGCGACGCCTTCGCCAAGATACGTATCTAAATCAATGACGATACCAACGAGCATCCCGAACGTTGCACCTAAAAGCAGCGTGGTCCAGAATAAATAAACGACTTTACGTGTATTCAATCGCATCGATCCCCGCTTTCTTCTCATCTACCGCTACGATTGTACCAACTCTGTTCATGCTTTGCCACCATTTCCGGGCGCCGCGCATATTTGACACGAAATTGCCTCACATTAGGCGTAAGAATGATTCATAAAGGACGGGATAAACGATGATGCTTCGCCGGCTTCTTCCTATGTTTCTTTTACTGTGCCTTCTTTTTGGGTGCGCCGCACAAGAGCAGCAAAGTGCTGAACGATACGAACAAACAAAAGGTATGATGCAGGATTTGTTAAAGTCAGATGAAAGTAAAGAGGCCCTGCTTGATATTTTAGATGACGATGAATTCCGCGAACGACTCGTGCTTGAGAACGCGTTTGTTGAGACGACAATTAAAGAAACACTTGCTTCAGCTGACGGGGAAGACTATTGGGTCAAGCTGATGCGCGAGCCTGCTTTCGCAAAAGCCATGGCTGAAAGCATGCACGATGAACACGAAGCAATGGCCAAAGACTTAATCAAAGACCCTGAGTACCGCGATATGTTAATGGAAGTTATGAAAGACCCGGAAATTCAGGAAGAGACCTTCGATTTACTACGCAGCAGTGCTTACCGTGAAGAAGTGATGAAAATTATGATGGAGTCATTTGATGCGCCTAAATTTCGGGCGGAAGTACAGGGGATGCTCGCGGATATGAATGCAGAGATTCAAGAGCAGGCGCTAGAAACGACCGATGAAGATGAAAAAAGTGACGAAGAAAATTCAGGAGAGGATGAAGATGAGGATGAAGAGGAAGAAGAAGTCATTGAAGGCACATCTTAGGCCGCGCAAACATAAGCGCGGCCTACTTTAACTGCCCGGCTTTGCGGCTTTATGAAGTTGATCCATAAACTTGCGGTCAATCCGGTCTTTAAGTTGCCATACCAAGCGGCCACGGGCGTGATGCCGGCCGCGAAACATGAAAGCCCGCCGTCCTCCTAACGAAAGAATCGCCATATACTGACGCTGCGGCTGAAACGGCTGCAGGTTTTTCCCTGCTAAGGACCGCTTTAAATTCTCCCGCAGTATAGGTGCCTGCCGAATAGCATACACCCCGTTTTTAGCAAGGCTGGGTACCGACAGAAACGTTACACAGTCACCTGCCCCGAAAATGTCCGGATCACCTTGATACTGCAGGTGCTTTGTTACCGGCAGGAAACCTCGCTTGTCAGCAAGTCCGGACGCGGCAATAACAGCCGGCGCCCCTGCCCCGGCAAGCCAAAGCACTTCATCCGCTGAAAAAACAGCAACGGGTGTATCTACACGACCTGAAGCCACATTTGTAACCGGAGTGTGCTCACGGTAAAGTACACCTTTTGCAGATAACTCCCGGCGTATTTTCTTTTGAGCGGCTGCCGGTGCTTCTGGAAGCAGGGTGCTTGATGTAAGGATTGTGACATCGCGGGAGCTTTTGCGCTCGGCATCCTTCGCTTTTAAGGCCAGAGCAGTTTCCACCCCGGCCGCCCCGCCGCCGGCAATGATAATACTGCCTGCTTGATCAAGCTGCTCCGCCGTCTTTGGTAGCAAATAGCTCGGCTTAATCGACCTGGCATTGGCTTTGATGCCTGGGACACCGCCGGAGGCAGCCCCTAAATTAAGCGAGAGTTTGTCGTAACTGACAGCTTCAGTTGAGGTGTGCACTTGTTTTTGCTTCGCATCAACACTTGTTACAGCAGCTTCAATAAAACGAATGCCTGCTGCTGAACATAAAGCAGCAACATCCACCCGGGTCTCGTCCTTTTCATAAACCCCTTCAATATAGCCGGCATACATACCGGAGTAATACTGATAACGGTTTGGTGAGATCAACACATATTCAGCAGCTCGTACCGGTGATTTCATTTCTTCATACAGCAGCAAAAGATGAGCATGCCCTGCGCCTGCAAGAACAATCGTTGGTGCCATGTGAAATCTCCCTTCCTTAACGCAACAGCTTGGAAATCCGCTTTAACCAGCGGGCGGACCTGCCGTGAAACAAGGTGTCACGCCAGTATTTATCCGCTGCTTTTTTAATGATTTCGCCTCGGGCCGGGTAAGGATAAATGGAGCTGCTTAATGATTTTAACGGCTCGTTTTTCTGATACAAATACACAAGCTCCTGCATCCAGTCTCCTGGATCTTCACCGACCGCGTGTGCACCGATGATCCGGTTTTTCCGATCCGTAATGATTTTTGCATAAGCATCCGGCTTATGTTCAGCAATGAAACGGTCCACTTCTCCCCCGTGCTGCTCATACACATTTACAACTTCTTCTCCGTAAGCAGCCACTGCTTCAGCTTCTGTCATACCGAGGTGGAAAATACCCGGGTCTGTGAAAAATGTCCAAGGAATACCGTTAGGGTCAATTTTCTGCTTTAAGTCAAACGCCAAATTGGCAACGACCGTCTGCCCTTCGATCCCGGCTGCGTGCGTAAACATCGGTGCACCTGCTGCATCTCCTACAGCAAAAATATGTTCTCGGCTCGTCCGCATCGTTTGATCCACTTTTATTGTGCCGTCTTGATGACAGTTGATCCCGGCTGCTTCGATGTTCAACTTGTCTGTATTCGGCTTACGTCCAGCCGCAACAAACAAAACATCCGCCGTAATCTCTTTTTGACTTTTCGTTTCAACATGTTCAGCTGTGAAGCGGTAAGCTGACCCTGCTGGTGCGGCTTTCGTAAGTCGATAATTCGGCGTAATGTTCATTTCTTCTGCCAGTTTATGCTCTGCTTTAAAGGCAATCGTTTCATCTTCTGTTTCGAACAAGTGCGCCCCAGCATGAATCACATCAACCCTTGCACCAAATCGAGCCAGTGCCTGTGCGAGCTCAACGCCGACCGGACCCCCGCCTGCGACTGCCACCCGTGCCGGTACCTCACTTAACGTGTACACATCTTCATTTGTGATATAAGGTACCTGCGCTAAGCCTTCAATTTCCGGCACCTTAGGACTTGAACCTGTTGCGATGACGATCTTTTTCCCTTTGAGTACAGTATTCGAGCGTTGATGCTTAACGTTAATTTTATGCTGATCGATAAACGAAGCGGTTCCTTCAAATACATCAACACCGGCTGATTCAAAACGCGCCGGGTCATCATGCTTTTGAATTTCTTTTTTCGCTGCTTGAATGCGCGCTTTTGCTTGGTTGAAATCTGCTTTACCACCGAGCGTTAAGCCAAATTCACCTGCTGCTTTTTCGGCCTGCTTCACTTCTTTTGCAGCCTGAATCAACGCTTTAGACGGGACACACCCGTAATGAAGACAGTCTCCGCCGAGATTTCTGCTCTCATTAATCAGCGCTACTTTTTGACCAAATGATGCTGCACCGGAAGCAACGGTGAGGCCCCCTGATCCCCCGCCGATAATGACTACATCATACCGCTTCGCCATACTTAGCCCTCCTTATTGTAAAACCTGCTTTGCTTCGCGCAACCGCTGCAGTCCAGTGAAAGTTTCCACCAAAACAAAGACAAGCGTTGTCCAAACGAGTAAATGCGGAAACAAAATCATGACGGTGAAAAACAAAAAACCTTCTGTACGTTCAGCTAAGCCTGCTTGATAATAAAATGACTTCATCCCCTGTTTTTCTGAAACCGCACCAACGGTTAAAAAAACCGTCATTGAAAAAATGATGGACGCTGTTAACAATAAAAGCGCCCACTGCGCTTCAGGTACAAGGAACGCAAGGCCGAGAATAACGCTAAGTTCGACGAGCCGGTCAAAAGTGACGTCCATAACGGTACCAAACGGGCTTGTCTTTGTCTGCCGGGCCATCGCCCCGTCTACAGCATCTAAATACCCGGAAAACCATAATAGAAAAACAGCTGTCCAAAGCATTTCAATATATATAAAAATACCGGCAGAAGCTCCGATGATAAAAGCAGCTGCCGTCACTTGATTGGCTGACAGACCTAGTTTCAGCAGTCGGCCGGCCCCACCTTCGATAACTGGTTGAACGTATTTACGGGCGTGTGTATCAAGCATCGCTTCTCTCTCCTTTCTCTTCACTGCCCGGTAATGTGATCCCCCGGCGCTTTCGCATCATTTTACGAACAACAATAGGCAGCATAGAGACAAGCACAAGACCGGCAACGGCCAGCCCGATCAAGGTTATATTCTGTTCAGCGATGCTTGCCCCGGCAAGGGTATAAGCTGCAGCGCCGGGTAAGAGGCCGACAGCTGTACCAAGCAGGTAAGGTCCAAAGCGTACTTTAGACAATCCTGCTGCATAACTGACGACATCAAAATTCACCACAGGCACAAGGCGAACCGCAAGCACATACAAGAAACCGTGCGCCTCCATCTGTTTCTGTACCGTTTTCGCTTTACCGGTCCATTCTTTTTTCACAAGTTCAGCGCCAAACCAGCGGGCGATCAAAAATGAAAGAGCAGCACCAGCAACTGCGCCGGCGACTGATAAAAAGAAGCCCCAAAACCCAAAAGCAAGCCCGCCAGCAAGTGAAAAAATCGAGGACGGAAACCAGACGAGCGGTCGCAAAGTATATAGCACCACATATATCACCGGGGCCCACCAGCCAAACGATAAAATCCAGTCGCGCAGCGTTTCCGGCTGTAAATCAATGGTCTCACGATTCCACCAAACGAACGCGCCGACAAGCAGGATCAGCCCAAGCCCGATCCAACGTTTACTTCGTTTCATCATGCTCACCTCTTTGCTCTGCCAGTTCAACGAGACTGTCTGAATCAGCAGAGATGTAAAGCCACTCGCCTTCAGCCATTTGAAACGGCGCCGGAATAGTTAATGCCTGCGCTGCTCCTGCCACTTCAAGGCAGACAAGTAGCTGACCGTGAGTTTGAAATAAGGACTGCACCTGGGCCTTCCAACCAGCATCGTCATCATTCGAAGTAAATCGGTGCACTTTTACAGCGGAAGCAGGAACGAACGTGCTACCGATCCGGACCCCGTCACCAAGTGCATCGGCTGTGGGTCCATATAGCGGCCGGCGGGCAAGCGCAGCCGGACTTCCTTTCTCAAACAAACGACCCTCGTGCATCACCCCGATCGTATCCCCCATAGCCACGGCTTCATCTTTGGCATGGGTTACAAACACAGCCGTCGTCCCTGCTTCTTTTAATAAAGACTTTGCCCAGCGCAGCATTTGAAAGCGAAGCGTTTCATCAAGACTTGCAAACGGCTCATCGAGTAACAGCAGCGCCGGTTGAGCGATGAGTGCCCGCGCCAGCGCCACCCGCTGCTTTTCTCCACCAGAACACTGCTCCGGCAGACGTTCAGCAGCATGCAGCATACCGACCTTCTCTAAAAAGACTGCGGCCTGATCGCTGCGCACCTGCCGCTTAACGCCTCGGGTTTTGAGGGCATAAGCGACATTTTCACGTAAGGTCATATGCGGAAATAACAAGGCATCTTGAAACATGAGTACAACCGGGCGCTTGGCAGCCGTTGTTTCGTCCATCGTTTGACCACCTAGTGTGATTGTGCCGGTATGCTGTTTTTCCAAGCCGGCTAAACACTTCAACAAAGTTGATTTACCTGTACCGGAACCGCCCATGAGCGCAAAGATTTCTCCCGGCGCCAGCGAAAACGAGATTGATTGAAGCACCTCAACCCCGCGATATCGGTGGCTTAATTCGTTCACATGAAGTTCAGACAAATGGTTTCATCCTTTACGAATAGCTTTGACGCGATTTAAAAACAACAGACGGAACATTCCTTCGAAAACGAGCAGTAACCCAAGTGGTAATAAGGAAAACAGTAATGATAACGCCGCCATAATGGAAGCATTGGCACTTTCAGCAAATGGAAAGTACACAGCCGACAGCGCCATCACCTGCCCGCCGCCTACCGTCACAGTTAAAGCGTACTGACTTAAGGCAATCACCCCAGCCAAAAATGCCGCTGCTCGCACACTCGGCAGCATTAACGGCATAATGATATCTAAAAACCGCTGCCAGCGACTTGCGCCAAGGACTGCGGCCTGCGCTTCAAGGTCCGAGCCAATCCGAATAAAGCCGTTTTTCAAAATACGGATCGTAAATGGTACCGTCGGCAATAAATAAACAAGTAGAACACCTAACCAACTGTTGGCTAAACCTATGCTTAAAAATGCACTGTGAAGCCCTACAGCAATAGCAAGCGCCGGCACAAGTACCGGCACAAGCAGCATTGTTTCCACCACCGCTTTTCCGTAAAAATCATAAAAGGCAAGGACGCGGGCAGCCGGAAACGCAATGATAAAGTTCAGCAGCACAGTGCCAAAGGTAAGCAGTACGGTTACCGGCAGCGCTTCAACAACTAAAGGATCCGAAAGTGCGGACTGCCAGTGTTGTAATGTAAATGTTTCAGGAAATATCATTTGAAAACGCCACTCTCGTGCAAAGCTTTGCACAACGAGCAAAAAGAGCGGCACGAAAAACATGAGTAAAAGAAATATCGCAAGGAGCCACCGGTAAATCATGAACGTCCGCCTCCTTTCAGCAAGCGCTGCTGCAGGCGGCGCGCCCGGTAAAAAATGAGAAAAGCGGGCATCAACAAAGCAGCGGTAAGCGCACTCATGAGCGCATACGCTTCCGGGCGCTCGCTCCAATCGCCTTGATAAAACCAATCATAAGCGGTTAATGCGGCCATCTGTGGGTCCGTCGCACCGATCAATGCCGGGACTTCAAACGCTCCAAGGGTAAAGGCAAACAAAATGATGCCTGTTTCGAATATTGACGGACGCAACAGTGGCCACTCCACATCACGAAACGCCGCAAACCGGCTGCCACCAAGGGTTCGGACAACCTCATGAAACCGCTGATCCATATCGTAATATACTGGCAGAAGCATCAAGACGACAAAGGGAACTTCTTTCCATATGTACGTCAAAATAATGCCGTAACCGTCCCTGTCGTGTGTGAGCACCGGAAAATCAGCTGGCGCTGAAATCCAGCCGAATTGATACGCAATTGTTGCGAAAAGCCCGCTTTGAGAGAACAATAAAATAATGATATAAGCGCCAACAAAATGCGGCACAAACATCGGCAGCCAAACGAGCACTTTCAGTTTAGCGTGACGCAGCTGACGGTACAATAAACGCGCAAGCACTGCACCAATGACAAGTGAAATCATGGTGGAAATGCCGGCAGTGATTATGCTGAAACGGATACTTTCTTGTAGGTGAGGGTCTGCTGCAAGTGAGGCGTAGGCTGAAACTGTAAACCCCGCCTCCCCACCGGCGGTAAAACTGTGGCGAACCGCACTAAATAGCGCATACCCTGTAAGGCCAACAAGCAGCAGGAACGCCGGCGCAAGGGCAAACCATAACTTAATCGAGCGAGCGGACAACTTCATTCAGCCAGTAATCCTCCACCCAGTCGACGTACGCTGCATCCATCTCCGGTCGAAATGCATCTGAGAGTGCTTCCTCACCTGGCACGGATCCACCGCGTTCTACAGCCTCAAGCGCTTCTTGCTGTTCGTTAGAGAGCCGGCTTGAACTTAATACCGTGCCTTCTCCCCATACATCCGGATTTAACTTTTCCTTTTGCGCTTCAAATGAAAGAAACTCATTGATGACCGTCATCGCACCGGTCTGGTTAGGGGCATTAAACGGAATGCTTAAGTAATGGGTATTACCAAGTGAACCTGTCTCAAACACTTTGCCCTTTGTACCTTCTGGAAAAGTGCCGTCACGAACGAGCGGCTCCGCCCGCCCTTCGTTATACCCCATTGTCATCCAAACTTCTTCATTTGCGTACATCCGGTCAAGCTCTTCTAAACTTGATGGATACGTTTCACCTTCGCGCCACAAGTGTGGGGCCATTTCCCGCAGCTTTGACCATACCTCATCTTCATAGTCGCTTAACATTTCAGCATTAAAGCCTTCCTCCACCAAGTCTTCCGGCTCCTCTACAACTTCATAAAGCATCTGCCGAACGAAAGCGTTACCGGTAAACTCATCTGCTTCAGGATAGGTGAAGCGGCCTGGGTTTTCTTCCACCCATGCTGCTAATTCATTGTAAGAAGCCGGCGGATCATCAACATAAGCTTCATTGTAAAAGAGTGCAAACTGCACCTGCCCCCACGGCGCCTGCAGACCGTTAACTTCAGTGCCAAAGTCATACGCAACATCTAAATCGTCCATGTTGATATGGTCTTCAACGTTTGGCAGCCGCTCAGCAAATGATCCCCATAAAAGATCATGGTCTTTTGCGATGCGGAAGTTTTCTCCATTCAACCAAAATACGTCAATCTGCCCCTCAGTTTCGCCTGCTTCTTTTTCTGTCATCAACTGCTGAATGATGTCTTCAGTATCCATTGGTCTGCGCTCCAAGGTGATCTCGTAATTTTCTTCAAGGCGCGGTGTCATCCAGTCATCGATGTAGCTGTTAATGTTTTCGTCCCCGCCCCACATATACATGTTAACGGTGGTGCCGGCAGCATCCGCCTCGATATCCGGCCAGTCTTGTTCAATCACATTTGTTGAATCCTGCTCAACTTCAGAGCCGGCTTCGTTACTGCTGCAAGCTGCGAGCAACGCCCCCGCTATGAGAAATGAGCTGAATGTTTTCCGCTTCATCGCATCCGATCCCTTCATCAATTGCTCTATATAAATTATACATCATGTGTGTAGTTATGCCTGTAAGGTTGCTTACAATTTTCATGCTGATGCGCGCTGCATTTCCAGGGGGAAGCTGCTCAAAAAACTTCTTTACGCAGGCGCGATATGAAAAAAGAAGCCGGCAGCCGGCTTCTTTTTTCATATTCATCATATTATTTTTCCATTTTTTCTAGCATACGGCGGGCCATGTCCCGGTAGACTGCTCCGATTGGATGCTCGCGTTCATAAACCGATGGCGCGAAATCTTCTTCATCAATTGTCGGCTGCCCGAGCGGAATCCGGCCTAGCAGTTCAGCCTTCAGTTCTTCAGCGAGGCGGTCGCCGCCACCTGTGCCGAAGACGTACTCTTTTTCACCTGTTAGCTGACTTTCAAAGTAAGCCATGTTTTCTACAACACCGAGAATCTCATGGTGTGTTTTAATCGCCATGGCACCAGCGCGCGCTGCGACAAAGGCAGCGGTAGCGTGAGGCGTTGTAACGATCAGTTCTTTACATTCAGGCAGCATGGTATGAACATCTAAGGCCACATCACCTGTGCCCGGCGGAAGGTCGAGGATTAAATAATCCAAGTCGCCCCACGCAACTTCGTTAAAGAAGTTGGTTAACATTTTTCCAAGCATTGGACCGCGCCAAATGACCGGCGCGTTATCCTCGACGAAAAAGCCCATAGAAATGACTTTAACACCGTAGCGTTCTACGGGGTAAATCGTTTCTCCAACGACTTGTGGGCGTTCCTCAATGCCCATCATATCTGGAACGCTGAAGCCGTAAATGTCTGCATCAATAATGCCGACGTTTTTCCCTTCACGGGCAAGGGCTGTTGCGACGTTCACCGTGACGGTTGATTTACCGACCCCGCCTTTTCCGCTTGAAACTGCAATAAATGTCGTATTTGTGTTTTCGTCAAGCAGCCCGCCGCCTCCGGATTCTGCTTGAGCGCCGCCGGCAGCTTCAATTTCTTCATCAGTTAAATTTTCAAAACGAAGGCCGACAGATGTAGCACCTGCTTCTTTTACAGCGTTTGCAATTTGCTGCTGCAGCTGCATCTGATCAGCTGTACCTGTTTGAGCGAGGGCGATTTTTAAGCTGACTTGGCCGTCGTCTTTAATTTTCATTTCGCGCACGCCGCCGGTTTCGACGATGGTTTTATTTAAATCCGGATCATTAATGGATTGGAGAACTTCGTTAATTTGCGCTTCTGTGATCAACGGATGCACCTTCCTTTGGCTTGAATGATATCGTTTTCCTCATTCAGTATAGCATACCAAAGGATATTTCAGCGCCCGCTGTGCTTATTCGTTTTCAGCAGATTCTCCACTTGCATAACGAAGCATGCCTTGATAAATGGAAGCAGCAATTTTGTTTTGGTACGATGGCTTTTCGAGAAGCCGGGCTTCTTCAGCATTTGATAAGAAGCCCGTTTCGATGAGAACACCTGGCGGATCAGCCTCCCGCAGTAAGTAAATCTGGTCAATGGCTTTCGCCTTACGGGTTGTGTTCTCCAGGTTGTAAACGAGTTCGTGCTGAATGTGGTGGGCAAGGGCTTTGTTGTCGTCGGATTTTGGGTCGTAAAATGTTTGGGCACCGCTCACGCCGGCGGAAGGGATCGCGTTTAAGTGAAGGGTGATAAACATGTCGACCCGGTCTGCGTTGATCGTGTTTTTACGGGCGCGCAAGTCTTCAAGCTTACGCTGACGGTAGCGTCGGGTGTCTGTTTCGGCAAGGTCGCGGTCGCTCTCCCGTGTCATATGGACGAGGGCGCCTGCTTCTTGAAGGTAATCGCGCAGCTGAAATCCGATATCAAGTGCCACGTCTTTTTCAAGCAGTCCGCTTTTGGAAGATGCCCCGCCATCTACACCGCCATGACCCGGGTCGATCACGATCACCTCACCTGCAAGCGGCAGTTGGAGCCCTCCTGCCGTTGGAGCTGCTTCTTCGGTTTTACTTATATTATAAACAGCCGCCGCCGTAAGTACGACAATTCCAATTACGGCCAAATACCATAACAACCGTTGCACGTGCGCCATCCCTTTCTGTTATGTTCTACTCGTCCAAGGATATGTGTAATGGCACTGTTCTATGCATGCGCTGATATGGGTTTGGGCCGTACAAGCAAAAAACCGGGCCTCAGCCCGGTTTCAGCGTGTAGACAAACTTTCAAGAAAAGCAGAGGCTAATGTTGCTTTTGGGCGGACGCCTGCACCCGGCAGGAAGTCACGGCCTGCGAGATTTTTGGCTCGCGTTGTTCCTAGTGGCGTCGCCGCCGGCGCTCGTCAGCCTTGCGTAGTTTAAAGGTCATCAATTGTAAAGATTCTTTTGATTAAGCAATATCTACATGAATCCATTTCATCATGACACTTTATGAGTGA
This sequence comes from Salsuginibacillus halophilus, assembly GCF_003014715.1. Lineage (GTDB taxonomy): Bacteria > Bacillota > Bacilli > Bacillales > Marinococcaceae > Salsuginibacillus > Salsuginibacillus halophilus. Next base: position 65,268 of record NZ_PYAV01000014.1, on the reverse strand, counting down.
TCAAACGAACCATATACAAATGTAAAAGTAACCGAAACGAAAGACGGCGACTCCCAGAGGATCAAGCGCAGCTTGAAGATCCACTTGTTCGAATCGTTTTGAATCGAACAAGTTAGCTGAAGGCAAGCCCTCGGGAAAGCGTCCGTCTGGCGTGAAGGTTACGTTCATGATTCGTTTTTCCCCGCTTAACAGGGCAGCCCGCGGCAGTTGAAGTAGTAAGTTTGATTTAATGTTAAGTTTTGTACTTTGTCGACTGTTTGAAACCGGGCCGCAGCCCGGTTTCTGGTTTAATATTTCAAGCAGCGATGCCGCCTGCCGGTTTCAAAGCCGCGTTCCCACCATTCGCGGGTGTAGGCGCGCGAAGCCCGGCGCAGCTCTTCAGCGGATAGCGTGCCGCGGTGCACCCAGGATAAAAGCAGCACAGTCAGTTCTGCCTGCAACGCTTCCTGGGTCAATTGAAATTGATTTGCCACGCCCCCTGTTTTGCCGCGCTTACCTGTGCGGTATCCTGTGCGTCCCCCTTGTAAATAAGCTTCAACACCAAGATCCAGACAAGCCTCTTCTAAAAACGACCCCCGAAAATGGAAAGAAGCACACACCGGCGCAATGTGACGCGCCGCTGAGTTTTCCACTTCTTCACGAGACACAGCTCGGATTAAACGCTCATCCTGCTTTTCGATTTTTTCCTGTTTGTGCGCCGCCAAAGAGACAACCGCCATGTTTCCTCCCCCCTTGACGTTAGCGTGCGCAGCAAACACAAATTCACCCCCGGCAATGTACGGAAAGCTCTGTTCACTACGAGTTGCGCCGTTCTTCTTGTTCACCTTCTTCATTTAAGTCTGGCGAATCTTCTTCAAGCACCACTTGACTTTCCGTGTCTTCAACGGTATAAAGCGTTGGATCATCTGCTTTCACTTTAAATTGACTAACCTCCTGCTCCAACTCTTCAGCCATTGAGGAAAGCGATTCCGCTGCTGACGAGACTTCTTCCATGGACGCCATCTGTTCTTCAGCTGAGGCAGCGACGTTTTCTGCGTAGCTAGACGTTGATGAAGCTTCTTCGGCCGTTGTCTCGATCGTCTGGTTGAGTGTCCCCGTTCCGGCAGACATTTCTTCCACAGCTGCTGCGACTTGCTGGATCTGACCGGTCACATCCTGGACAGCGCTCTTGATTGAACTAAATTCTGTACGTGCCTCACCGACATGATTCATCCCGCTCTGCACTGCAGCTCGTCCTTCTTCCGTCATTTCTACAGACGCTTGAATACCGCCTTGAATTTCAGAAATCAATGTGCTGATCTCCTGCGCCGATGCATTTGACTGTTCGGCCAGTTTACGCACTTCATCAGCGACAACAGCGAAGCCTTTCCCGTGTTCGCCGGCCCGAGCCGCTTCGATCGCTGCGTTTAACGCAAGCAGGTTCGTCTGCTCGGCGATATTTCCAATTAAAGAAATGATTTGATCAATCTGTTCCGACTGCTCACTCAAGCTGTTCACTTTGTTTGAAATGGCTTCAGTCCGGGCATCAATCGTCTCCATCTGCGCCACCGTATCATCAATGACTTTCACACCATTAGCTGCGTTTTCACCAGCATTTACAGACGCTTCACTCACATGCTCCACTGTTTCAGCAATTTGACCCATGCCGTCGTTAATTTCCTGGGCGGTTGCTTTCGCTTCACTCGTCCGCTGCTTCTGACGGTCAGCGCCTCCTGCCACTTCCTGGATGGATTCAGTAATTTGATTCGTCGCATTGCTCGTTTCTTCAGCGCTTGATTTCATCTCTTCAGATGAGGCTGCAACAGATTCGGCACCAGCTGAAATACGGGAGATCATCCCGCGCAGATTTTCTTTCATGGCCTCGAACGCTTCGTTCAAGTCATGAATTTCATCCTTCGATTTTAAATGCTGTTTTTCACCGGTTAAGTCACCTTCAGCCATGTTTACAGCAGATTGAGACAGTACCCTAATTGGCCGGGCAATCCGGTTGGAGATGAACACACCGGCAAGAATGGACAACATGACGGCACCAGCACTGACAGCAGAGACAAAAACGATGGTGGCGCTAGATTCTGCTAAGGTTTCCTCAGTCACCGCTGCCATATCTTCATCAATACTTGTACCGAGGCGCTGAGCAGACTCCCTGATAGAGCGCCCTAGAGGGATCACCGATTGGTTTGCATAGGCTACGGCCGCATCACCATCAAGGTCCGCCGCGCCTTCTGCGTTGCTCCGGTACCGATAATTATCAGACCAAAGGCGCTCAATCTCTTCTTGATCCTCTTCGTCATAAGCCATCTCTTCTGCTTCTTCAAGCAGCTGGCTCACTTCTTCGTTAACATCTAATGCTCTTTGCAACTCGTCTTCCTCTTCATTTAATAAGTATGATCGCACTAAACTGCTCTGCTGATTCACATTCGCTTCGACTTCTGTGATCACAGACTGAAGTTCCGATTCATTATTCACTAAAAAGTCGAACGTCTGAGACATTTGATTCATTTGAATAAGTGCCAGGCTAATGACAGCTGCCAATAACAGTGCAATGCTTGTAAAGCCGGCCACAAGCTTTTTCCGAAGTGTCCACTTCATTTTATACATCCCCTTTTAAGTATCAAACCATAAATATGTTAGCGCATACATTTACGACTAAAATTTTTATATCCTTATTATATAAGTCTATAGAACCATAAACAATCATCTCACAAAAATATTTTCAGATTTTTTGTAATTTTATTTTGTGATTACAGTTATTTTGTTATGTAATGAGTTGATCTCAGCTTTCACCGACAATTTTCATCGCATATTGCGGGACAGAGCCCTAATGTTGAAAAAAGAAGTTTTACTGAAGTGAAGGGTACGCTCTAACGAAAATGTACCTTTCCTACAAACTTTAAAAAGGCTGCGATGCCTAAGCACCGCAGCCTTTTTCTTATACTTAAGAAACTTTTCTTTCTTCACTAACCTCTTCAGCTTCTTCACTTAACACCATCTCTTCTCCTTCTGATTGGCGTTCATGAATGTTGAAGTTGTTCACTTCCTGCTCCAGCTCTTCGGACATTGATGAAAGGGATTCGGCTGCTGATGATACTTCTTCCATGGACGCCATCTGTTCTTCAGCTGAGGCAGCTACGTTTTCTGCATAGCTAGACGTTGATGAAGCTTCTTCAGCTGTTGTCTCAATCGTCTGGGTGAGTGTCTCCGTTCCGGCAGACATTTCTTCCACAGCTGCTGCGACTTGTTGAATTTGACCAGTCACATCATGGACCGCACTCTGAATTGAACTAAATTCTGTACGTGCCTCGTTTACATGATTTATACCGCTCTGCACTGCAGCTCGTCCTTCTTCTGTCATTTCTACAGATGACTGAATACCGCCTTGAATTTCAGAAATTAATGTACTGATCTCCTGCGCCGAGGCATTCGACTGCTCGGCAAGTTTGCGCACTTCGTCAGCAACGACAGCGAAACCTTTGCCGTGCTCACCGGCCCGGGCTGCTTCGATCGCGGCGTTTAATGCTAGCAAATTGGTCTGTTCAGCAATGTTGCCGATTAAAGAAATGATTTGATCGACCTGTTCAGAATGCTCACTCAAACTGTTCACTTTAGTCGATATAGCTTCAGTCCGTGCATCAATCGTCTCCATCTGCGCCACCGTATCATCAATCACTTTCACACCATTTGCTGCGTTTTCACCGGCGTTTGCGGACGACTCGCTTACATGCTCCATCGTTTCAGCAATCTGACCCATGCCGTCGTTAATTTCCTGAGCGGTTGCTTTTGCTTCACTCGTCCGCTGCGTCTGCCGGTCAGCGCCGCCTGCCACTTTTTGAATGGATTCTGTAATTTGATTCGTGGCGTTACTCGTTTCTTCAGCGCTTGATTTCATTTCTTCAGATGAGGCTGCAACAGACTCTGCACCAGAAGCGATCCGGGAAATCATCCCGTGCAGGTTCGTTTTCATCTCATGAAATGCTTCATTTAAATCATGAATTTCATCATTCGTTTTAAACCGCTTCTTTTCCTCGGTCAAATCACCTTCTGCCATTCGCGTGGCTGAACGGGATAAGGAAACAACCGGCCGGGCAATCCGGTTGGAAATCAACACCCCGGCAAGAATTGCAAAGATCACTGCAGCGATGCTGACAATTGAAACGAGCAGTACAGTACCACCAGCTTCTGCTAATGTTTCATCTGTTGCTGCTGCCACGTCTGCATCGATCCGGTCAAGCAGCTCCTGCGTATGATCACGCATATCTTGTCCAAGCGGCAGCACCGACTGATTGGCATAAGAAACTGCTGCACCACCTGAAATTCCTTCAGCCCCTTGAACATTGCTGCGATAGCGGTAATTGTCCGACCACAACTCATCAATCGCTGCGATATCAGCTTCGTCATAAGCCATCCCTTCTGCTTCTTCAAGCAGGCTTCTAATAGCATCGTTCCGTTCAAAGACAGCCTCAAGCTGATCTTCATCCTCATTGATTAAGTACGCCCGAAACATGCTGCTCTGCTGATTCACATTGGACTCTACTTCTGAAATTGTGCTGTGCAGTTCTGTCTCATTGTTCAATAAGAAGTCAAACGTCTGTGACATTTGATTCATCTGTATTAAAGCAAAACCAATTACTAAAGCTAAAAGTAGTGCAATGCTTGTAAACCCAGCTACAAGCTTTTTCCGAAGTGTCCATCTCATGATGCCCCTCCCCTTCCCCCAATGTCGAAGTTCAATTACACAAAAACCATTTAAAGAAAATTATTACATTTATTATATAAGCCCTTATACTCATACACAACATAAAATTCTAAATTGTTAAGTAATTGAATGAATTTCCTATTTGTTATAAGAGGATAAAAACGAACAATGAACGTAACCTTCACTTCAGACGGACGCTTTCTCGAGGGCTTGCCTTCAGCTAACTTGTTCGATTCAAAACCATTCGAACAAGTGGATCTTCAGCCTGCGCTTGTCCCTCTGGGAGTCGCCGTCTTTCGTTTCGGTCACTTTTCAATTTACGGATCATTAATCATTTCCAATGGATATGGTTCGTTTGATGGCTCTTGAAGCGTCATAATGCAATTGACTTAAGGTAATGCTATTTTTTTGAACACCGGGCTTCAAAGATTAAATAACTCTGCAACAGGTAATAAAGTTAGAACATAAACTTCACGCTAATGTTATAAAGACGAAAAAACCGCTATGCATCTGCATAACGGTTTTTTTCAAAATCTTTTTCAGTTTTATGCTGTATACTTTTCTGACGCCGGAGCTTCGGTCTCCTCTTCATCCTCACCTTCACCTTCGTCTTCCAAAGGCGGTTCTTCTGCTTCGGCAGCTGGATTTTGTCCGATTTTAAACTTCTGGACTTCTTCCTCAAGATCCTCTGCCATTTCCGAAAGTGAATCAGCAGCTGATGATACTTCCTCCATCGAAGCCATCTGCTCTTCAGCAGATGCAGCTACATTTTCAGCATAACTTGAAGTTGAAGAAGCTTCTTCTGCCGTTGTCTGCACCGCTGTGTTTAATGTATCGGTGCCGGCTGACATTTCCTCAACCGCCGCGACAACTTCTTGAATCTGTCCAGTCACATCTTGAATCGATGAACTAATGGATGTGAATTCCTGACGCGCTTCCCCGACGTGTTTGAGCCCGCTCTGCACAGCTTCGCGGCCACCGCCGGCCATCTCGACGGATTCGTTAATACCTTCTTGAATTTGGGTAATGAGGCTGCTCACTTCTTGAGCCGACTGGTTGGACTGCTCAGCAAGCTTGCGTACTTCGTCAGCCACCACTGCAAAGCCTTTTCCGTGCTCGCCCGCGCGGGCCGCTTCAATTGCGGCATTTAACGCAAGCAGGTTCGTCTGCTCTGCAATGCTTGTAATCATGGAGATAATCTCATCAATTTGTTCGGACTGTTTACTTAAGCCGCTTACTTTCTGTACAAGCTGTTCGCTTTGGGCATCAATCGACTCCATCTGTTCTACCGTGTCATCGATAACTTTCACACCATTACTCGCATTTTCGCCTGCATGGAGGGAAGATTGGCTGACATGTTCTACTGTTTCAGCAATCTGACTCATCCCCTCATTGATCTCCTGGGAGGTTGCCTGTGCTTCACTCGTCTGCTGCGTCTGCCGATCGGCGCCCCCGGCCACTTCTTGAATTGACTCTGTAATTTGTTGGGTAGCACTGCTCGTTTCATCAGCGCTAGCTTTCATTTCTTCAGATGACGCAGCGACAGATTGGGCTCCGGTAGCAATGCGTCCAATCATACCGCGGAGATTCGCTTTCATCGTTTCAAACGCCTCGTTTAAATCGTTAATTTCATCATTCGTTTTTAACTGCTGTTTTTCAGCCGTTAAGTCACCATCAGCCATTTGAGAAGCAGCGTGTGAAAGACTGATGATCGGCCGGGCAATTCGGTTGGAAATAAGTACACCGGCAACAACCGCCAAAATCACAGCACCAATGCTAATGATCGACACAAGCAAAATCGTTTGCCCTGCCTCTGCCAACGTTTCATCTGTTGCCGCTGCCACATCTTCATCGAGGCTCGCCAACAACGCCTGGGTATCTTCACGCATGTCGCGACCAATCGGGATCACGGAGCGGTTCGCATAATCAACCATGCTGTCGTTTAAGTTTTCCACCCCGCGGGCATTGCTGCGGTATGAAATATTACTTGACCAAAGTTCTTCTAGTGTCTCTTCATGGGCTGGGTTTACTGCGAGCTCTTGTGCTTCTTCAATTAGATCCCCGGTTTCCATGTTTAACTCATACACCGAGTCTAAATCCGCGTCCTCTTCATTCAATAAGTAAGCCCGGAACCTGCTGCTCTGCTGGTTCACATTTGCTTCAATCTCTGCAACTGTACCTTGCAGCTCCCGTTCTTCGTTTAATAAGAAATCAAATGTTTGAGACATCTGATTCATTTGTGTAAGTGCAAAACCTATCGCTGCTGCAAGGATTACGGCAATCCCTACAAAACCTGTGACTAACTTTTTGCGAATCGTCCATCGCACGTAAAATCTCTCCTTTTTCTCCTGCTGTCAACTTCCAAGACGAAATACTTGTTCGAATTGAATGTGCTCCGCTCATTATATAAGACTAAATGACTATTAACAATGCTTTTCGTTCTATAATTTGTGATTTATTCATAAATTTTGTGACTGATTTTAGCCCCAGAAGCGGGAAACTTCACGCTCTATCTTCATTTACTTGTACTTACGTATCGTTGTCATTCTCTTGAACTAAAACTTCAGAATCAGAACCTTCGTCTTTTTGATCTAGCTGAAATTGACGAACTTCCTTCTCTAGTTCTTCAGCCATAGAGGCAAGCGTTTCAGCCGAAGTTGAGACTTCTTCCATCGAGGCCATTTGTTCTTCAGCAGATGCGGCTACGTTTTGGGCATAACTTGAGGTAGAGGCAGCCACCTCTGCTGTACTTTGAATTTGTTTATCTAAACTTTCAGTACCGGCAGACATTTCTTCCACTGCGGCCACCACTTCTTCAATCTGGCCGGTCACAGACTGCACGCTATCGTGAATCGCGGTAAATTCGTGGCGCGCCTCTTCAACATGGTCCAGCCCGCTGCGCGCTGCATTACGACCGCCCTTCACCATCTCTGCAGATGTCCCAATCCCTTCTTGAATTTGTGTTACTAAGCCGCTGACTTCCTGCGCAGATTGATTGGACTGCTCGGCGAGTTTACGAACCTCATCGGCGACAACGGCAAAACCTTTCCCGTGCTCCCCGGCGCGCGCTGCCTCAATCGCAGCGTTTAAAGCAAGCAAGTTTGTTTGCTCAGCAATATTTGTAATCATAGCGATGATTGAATCAATTTGTTCGCTTAACTCATTTAAGTTGTTTACTTTTTGAACGATATCTTCACTCTGTTCATCTAACATTTTGATTTGCTGAACGGTTTCATCAATCACCCGCAGACCGTTCATTGCATTCTCCCCGGTCTTTGCAGATGATTCGCTCACCTGCTCCACCGTTTCAGCAATTTGACCCATACCTTCATTAATCTCTTTGGACGTTTCTTTTGCTTCAGTTGTACTTTGTAGTTGTTGATCAGATCCCCCGGCTACTTCTTGAATGGATTCAGTAATCTGGGACGTCGCATTGCTCGTTTCTTCAGCACTGCGGGTCATCTGCTCTGAAGAAGCGGCAACTGATTGAGAACTGGCTGAGATGCGGGTAATCATTCCGCGCAAGTTTTGTTTCATTGCTTCAAATGACTGCGCTAACTCGCCAATTTCGTCTTTGTTTTTCACTTTTAAGCTGTCGCGGCTTAAGTCTCCTTCTGCTAGTTCACCGGCTGCTTTGGATAACTGCTTAACAGGCCCGGCGATCCGGTTGGAGATAAAAACTCCGCCGAACACAGCGATCAGTATAGCAATAAAACTTACAATGGTGGTGACCCAAAACGCTTGATCTGCACCGGTTAACGCTTGATCTGCACCAGTTTGCACAGTTGTATCAATATCATTCATAAGTTCTTGTACAATATTCTCCATATCTACACCGACCGGAATCACTTCAGTACTTGCATATGTAACAGCGTTATCCGGGCTTAAATCAAGGGCTGCACCTGCTTCATCAGCGTATTCTCGGTTAAGCTCCAAAATTTCATTAAATGCTTGTAAAGTTTCCGGAAACTGCGCCAGTTGCCGTCCATCGTGAATCAAATCTTCAATTTCTTCATTTGCAGCTTCAAACGTTTCATAATAATCTTGACTCTCCGTTAATAAGTAGCCGCGAAAATAACTGCTTTGCCGGTTAATTGCTGCTTCCATATCTGCAACGTTATTCCGCAGCTCTGTTTCGTTATGAACAAGAAAGTCAAACGTATCGGACATTTGACTCATCTGCGTAAGTGCAATTGAAATTGCAATCGAAAGGACGACTGCAACGCCTAAAAATCCGCCAATTAATTTCTTGCGTAATGTCACTTTCAACGTACTTCTCCTCCCTCCACCTTATACACTTGTCTACATTCGAGACTTTTGCAACCTTCATTATATAAGTCTTTATAACCAATAACAATACAGTTTCGACAAATAACCCCAAAAGAGAAAACTTTGGCTCAGACGATCACACTTGTAATTATAGGTATTTTGAATCAATAAAACATAAAAAACCGAGACACCATCAAAAAATGTTGTCTCGGTTTACGTTCCATCAACCCGCTTTCACCCGGTGATAGAGAATTGTTAAATCTTTTTTTCGCAAAATGACTGGCACTGGGTACAGAGGATTGGCCTCTGCCGTGGCTCGCTCGACCATAAAAGGAATATCTACTTTTTGAATGTCATTAAGCTGCGCCGGAATCCCCATCGCCTCGTTTAATTCTTCGACGGCTTTTATGAAGGACTCAGCTTTTACTGCGGCAGTTTCATACTTATCCACTAATCCTGCCGCATCAGCAAGGGCAGCGAGCTGATCGTGTACAGGCTCTCCGTAATACCGCAGCACGTGCGGCAGAATCACCGCGTTCGCAAGACCATGCGGCACGTGATAAAAACCGCCGAGGGTATGCGCGATCGCATGAACATAACCAACATAATTTCGCGTGAACGCAAGACCTGCCACATGTGCCGCCTGCTGCATCGCCTCGCGAGACTCAAGATTACCCTCACGGTACGCCGAATATAAATGATTGAAAATGAGCGATACCGCTTCTTCACACCATGATTTCACTTCAGCTGTACCTCCGCGGTTAAGATATGCTTCCACCGCATGGGTGAGTGCATCCATACCCGTCGCTGCAGTAAGCGGTGCCGGCAAGTTACTTGTGAGCACCGGATCAAGCACCGCATAGTCCGGAATGAGGACCGGATCATTCACTGAATACTTCTCCTTTGTTTCCGGATTCGATATGACCGCTGTTACAGTAGCCTCACTCCCGGTACCCGCCGTCGTTGGCACAGCAATCAGCGGAGGTACCTGCTTTCTCACCTTCAACTGCCCCTTCATTTGCGGAATTTCCTTTTTCGGCCGGGCCGCCCGGGCAGCTGCACCTTTGGCACAATCCATTGGGGAACCACCACCAAACGCGAGAATCGCATCACACCTCGCGCTTTGATACAGCGCATACGCTTCTTCCACATTCACAATTGTCGGATTCGGTACGGTGCGGTTATATATGACGTAATCGGCGCCTGCGGCTTTCAAAACATCGAGCAGCTCCGTGTATATCGGCAGCTCTTCCATGGAAGCATCAGTTACAATAAGCACACTCTTATATTCGTTACTGCGGAGAAGACCGGTAAGATCCTGCAGACTGTTTCTCCCTGCAAGCAGCGCCGGCCGCCGCCACGATATAAACCTTGCCACTTGCTTCATCACCTGCTGATATCCCCGGCAGTAAAGTGTGTACACACGCGCCCCCCTTTCTATGTATAAGCTTATGCCCTATCTATACCCGCTTTGCCAGTGGATACACTAATGCTGAATCCGGCAGGCACTTTGCTGAAGGCGGGACTCATTTCATCAAATATGGAACGAGATTCAAACGGTTTGGAGTAAATTGTCACCGTATGAAACTCACTTCAATGAAAATGGAGCGGGCTCAGGACGCGTGGAGCGCTCATCAACAAATATGGAGCGGATTCTCTCACCGTGGAGCGCTCATCAACAAATACGGAGCGGATTCTCTCACCGTGGAGCGCTCATCAACAAATACGGAGCGGATTCTCTCACCGTGGAGCGCGCTTCCCCCAAAAATGGAGCAGTTCCACGCGAAAATGGAGATCACCGCCGAGACGGGACCATTCACAAAAGATAATTTATTCAGTTATGGTTGTTCCGTCCTAGAAAATTGCCGTTTAAAAAGGAACGACTCGCACATAATTACTTGATGTGGCAAATACCGCTTGTATGAGTTGGAGAGGAAACAAGCTTTCGATATAATAAAAGTGGATCAACTATTGTAAAAGACAGAGAGGGAGGTCTTCTTTCGATGAGCAAGAAAAATATCTTTATTGCTGTTGCAGCTACGGTCTTATTTACTTTTATGATTGAAAAGCCGACAGCTGCCGCTGGAGCTTTGGCGCTAACACATGGGGAAGAAAATGCATCAGTCGTGGAGCTGCAGGAACATTTAATTCAAGCCGATTATCTACATACGAACGCGACTGGTTACTACGGTGATGCTACTCAGCAGGCCGTGCGCGAGTTTCAACAAGATTTTAACTTGGCGGCAGACGGCATAGCTGGACCGAATACGCAGAACAAATTGGACGAAGTGAAACAAATTGCCCGCGTTGTAAACGGTGAAGCGCGCGGCGAGTTGTATGAAGGCCAGGTGGCGGTGGCTGCGGTGCTGAAAAACCGCCTGAACGCGCCTGAGTTTCCTAACGACGTGCATAACGTCATTCATCAAACCAATGCCTTTACCGCAGTCCAGGACGGGCAATTTGATATGGAGCCCGGGCCCACCGCCTACCAAGCAGTAGCCGATGCATGGAACGGGTGGGACCCGACTGCGGGCGCAACCTATTACTACAATCCTGAAGAAGCCACTTCTGAATGGATCTTTACACGCGACGTGCGCTTAACGATCGGCCAGCACCATTTTGCCGATTGAGAACAGAACAATGCGTAATTACAGCCACTTAGTTTCTAAAATAGAAAACATTGGTCATGCTAAGAGAGTAAAAAGCGAGATCATCCTATCATGGGAAAGAAAGCGATGGAGGTGATTGAATGAGTGACCACTACTTCATACCACAGGCCATCATAACGAATTACAAAGAAGTCAACAAAGACGAAAACACTTACCTGTTAACTGAAGACGGTTACGGCATTTATCCATTAGATGAAGAAATCAGGGTGAAAAAGACGAAGGAAGACCGCCCGTACGCGATCGGTATTATTCATAAATTAGAATGGGAGAATAAGCAAACGACGCTCACCTTTTCTTTAACAAAATTAATCGGCGTCAATTAAACAAAAACCCCTGTCTTTCCAAGAAAGTCTGGAAAGACAGGGGTTTTCCTTCCTTACAGTAAGAAGCTTAAATACGGAACAACACTTCAATGAAGCAAGTTTTCTACTGTTCATTCATTTCATCAACGTTTTTTGACTCAAAGTTATCGAGTAATGCGTGCGCTTCATCTGTTGATTTTGTATTCATGAGCTGATTTCTTAACCCACTCGCTCCCCGGAATCCTTTCACATAGATCTTGAAAAAGCGGTGCAGTGCCTTGTAGGGACGCAGCCCTAATTCAGAATATTTATCGTGAAGGTCCAGGTGCAGCCTTAAAAGATCAAGCAATTCTTTACGACTATGGTCTTTCGGCTCTTTTTCAAAGGCAAATGGATTGTTGAAAATTCCACGACCAATCATAACCCCATCAACCTCATATTGGCGGGCGAGCTTCAGGCCTGTCTGACGATCCGGAATATCTCCATTGATTGTTAAAAGTGTATCCGGGGCTACTTCATCTCGAAGTTTTTTAATCTCCGGGATCAGCTCCCAATGAGCATCTACTTTACTCATTTCATCCCTTGTACGCAGATGAATAGACAGATTAACAATATCTTGCTTCAAAAGGTGGGTCAGCCATTCCCGCCATTCGTCGACTTCATTTACACCGAGCCTTGTCTTTACACTTACAGGCAAGCCGCCTGCTTTCGCTGATTGGATTAAATCTGCCGCAACTTCCGGACGACGAATCAGGCCACAACCTTTCCCATCATCTACCACATTATCTACAGGACAGCCCATGTTAATATCAATGCCTTGAAAACCCAGCTCAGCCATGCCAATGCTCATTTCCCGAAAGTTTTCAGGTTTATCTCCCCAAATATGAGCAACTATCGGTTGTTCATCTTCTGTAAAAGCCAAGCGCCCACGCACACTGTCGATCCCTTTCGGGTGGCAATAACTCTCCGCGTTCGTAAACTCTGTGAAAAACACGTCAGGCCTGGCTGCTTCACTCACCACGTGGCGAAAAACAACATCAGTCACTTCTTCCATCGGTGCCAATATAAAAAAAGGTCGTGGGAGCTCACGCCAAAAATTATTTCCCATATCTCCATCCAACCCTCTCATGATAGGTTCCGCTAACCCTTTACTTCTATTTATAAATAGCGTCTTTTTCTATTTACTCTACACTTATATCATGATAAGTCCATGTTTATCAAATAGCGCAAATGCTGCTGCTAAACCACTTGATCGCCTATTGTAAAATCGAACAAACTTTGAGGTTTTAAGCCTCGGAGCATCCCCGTCAAAGATTAGCTTTAGAGGTAGCATTAGAAGCTTTTCACATCTACAAATAGCAACTTGAACGAACTTTTCCGCAGGTTGCTTGCTCAACTCTTTCAACGCTTTACTCATATGAAAGGTGGTGCACTTATGCAGCGCACCACCTTTCACTACTCCGCCTGTAAATCGGCGATTTCGTCGATATCCATATATTCAGGTATGACAAGACCATTCCGGGTGCCGCTTGAGTTCGCACCGAGGTCCTCGAAAAATTCTTCATATTCATCGTAATACTGCTGCTGCGCCGGCAGCCACGAGGCAAACATGGCATCCACATTGCCGCCTTCCATGCCGGCATACATGGCGCTGATCTGTACAGTAGTCAGCTCCGGTTCGTAGTTTAAATCGCGGAGGACTTCTGCCATCACATTTGTCGTCGCAACTGCGTCCACCCACTCTACAAGCGAGAGCTCTACCGTTTCACCGTCGCCTTCTTCAACGCCTTCTGTCCACTCTGCTACTAAATCTTCGTTATCATCAATCCACGTTCGGGCTGCTTCTTCCGGCTCCATTTCTTCCACTTCTTCCATCAGCATCACTTCTTCTTGTTCATCAAGCTCCCAGTAAAATTGATCAAACAATTGATACGGGCCCGGGAGATCTTCTTCTAGTCCGTCACGTACAAGCGTATGTACATCATTTTCATCACCAAAAACAAGTTCAGGGTCTTCGAGAAACTTTACATCATGCTCAATGAATTTCCAGTGCGGCTGCCAGCCGGTGACCACAATTGGTTCTTCATCCTCAAGTGCACTCTGAAGTTCGGCAGTCATCACCGCATCTGAACTCGACTGTACTTCCCACTCTTCTCCCAAGTCATACACATCAATGGCGTCCGCCGCCATGTCCATTATGCCTGTTCCTGGATCAATACCGGTAATCGTGTAATCGAGCGATTCGGCGACGTCACTGCCGGTCTCTTCTGTTTCTGCTGTTGCTGCGGGTTCTTCTTCGGCATCGCCACACGCTGCAAGAAGTATCAAAGGTGTGGTCACTGCTGCGGTCCAACGTTTGTTAAGTTTCATCATTTTATGCCTCCAAATATTTTCAAGATATCATTCGATGGGAAAGTCAGCGCCGGAAGCTGCTTCATCTTGTTCATCGCTTATGAAAATAAGCTTGTGCTGTGTGCCGGCTGTAGCTTTGCCTCCGGATCAATGCTTGCTTTTGCGTGGTTTACTGCAAGCGGCGCCTCGCCAAATCCGGTGGCGATCAGCTTCACTTTGCCTTCATACGTAGCAATGTCGCCGGCCGCATACACACCTGGAATGTTCGTTTCCATATTGTTGTTCACCGTAATTGCGTTTTTCTCAATGTTTAATCCCCACGACTTAATCGGACCGAGCGAGGAGACAAACCCGTGATTGACTAAAATTTCATCTGCCGGGACCTTGATTTCACTCCCGTCCTTGACGTGCTCAAGTGTCACAGGTGCCAGCTGACCTGCATCGCCTTCAACACTTTGGATACTGTACGGCGTAAAAACTTCAATCCCTGACTGCTCAAGCTGGGTCACACTATGCTCATGCGCTCTAAACTTATCGCGCCGGTGCACAAGCGTTACTTTCTCTGCGACCGGCTCCAGCATCAATGCCCAGTCAAGCGCTGAATCTCCGCCACCGGAAATGAGCACATGCTTACCGCTGAATTCGCTCATATCCTCTACAAAATAGTGCAGATGCTGCTTTTCCATTTCAGCGGCCCCTTGAATCTGCAGGCGTCGCGGTTCAAAGGCGCCGACGCCGGCTGTAATAATGACCGTACGCGAATGGTGAACAGCCTGATGCGTCGTAACTATGATTGAGCCGTCCAGCTGCTTTTCTACCTGCTCCACCGTTTCTTCAAGCACAATTGCCGGGTCGAACGCTTTCGCCTGTTCAGTTAAATCCTCTACAAGCTGACCGGCACGCACCTTCGGAAAACCTGCCACGTCATAAATATATTTCTCAGGATACAGCGCCGCAAGCTGACCGCCGAGCTGCGGCATACTATCAATGACCTTGACACTCATACCCCGCATCCCGGCATAAAACGCCGCAAACAGCCCCGTCGGCCCGCCGCCGATCACCGTCACATCATACATCTCTTCTGCCATCCTGCTTCACTCCTCTCAACTACTTCGTCACCGCAACCTCACCATTTTCCACTTCCACCTTAAAGTTCCGCAGCTTCATCCGCTCATCCGCGAGCATGCAGCCATTGTTCTTCACATCAAACTCCCGGCCGTGCCACGGACAACGCAGAATATCCCCTTCCTGCTGAAAATCATAGTCTCCGACCTCATCCGTCGGTTGCGGGGCACCGCAAAGCTTCCCTTTCGACAACGGCGCACCTTGATGAATGCAGCGGTCAAGAAACGCATAATAGTGACCATCTGATGCCCGGCACACAACGATATCGTGCTTACCAAACGTAGCATGCATCATCTGCCCAGGCTGCAGATCCTCTTCATGACAAACGAATTCTTTCATCGGTTACCCCTCCTTCTGCGGTAGTTTCGGGTAAAACTTACGCGCAGTTTCTGAGAGCATTTTCCGGACGAATGTGTCATCAAGTCCCGGCGGCAGCGCTTCTGTCGGCGAGTCATAATCCCAGTGCGGATAATCGGTAGAAAACGAGACGATGTCTTCCGAGCCCATTTGATCAATCACTTGAAGGAACTCTTTTTTCGTCATTTCTTCAAGCGGCTGGGTCGTAAAACAGAAGTGCTCCTTGACTGTCTCGCTCGGTTTTTTTGTCACCCACGGAACTTCGTGGCGCAAATCTTTATACTGCTGATCCATTTTCCGCATCAAAAACGGTACGTACGTAAATCCACCCTCAATCATCATGACTTTCAAGTTCGGAAACTTTTCAAAAACGCCGTTGAAAATGAGGTTTGTCACCTGATTCATATGCGCAACCGGGATTAACGTGTGCCACTCAATAAAGTAGCGCGGCCATTTCCCGTAGTGCACCGGCGGCTCATTGTGGTGCATACCGATCATTAAGTTATGTTTTTCGGCCGCTTCAAAAATCGGATGATAGTACGGGTCTCCCCACAATATGTCATCCAGCGGCAGTAAAACCTGCACCATCTTTGGATGCGTACCGACCCGCTCAATCTCACGCACGGCACCGGCCGGGTCCTGGGCTGCAATCTGCACGGAACCGTACAATCGCTCATCCCGGTCCAGCCAGTTATCAATCTGCCAGTCGTTATACGCCGATGCGAGCGCTGTCGCCATCTCGTACCAGCCGTGCATCGACGACGGCGATGGATCAAGCGCGCCTGTTAAAATACCAGCTTCGTGACCGTTTGGATTTAACAGCTGCTCCTGCATAAAGCCAAGGTCCGTCCCTGCCGGCCGGCCATCCGGTACGCGGGCATCTGCCCGGTCCACGCCGGCAACCGCCGGCTGCGTGTACGGCATATGTTTTTCCTGAATCCAATGGCAGTCTGTAATATAGCGGCGCCATGGCTGCTCCAAGTAAGGAAGTAACTCTTCATACATGACGCGCTCATGAATATCTGTGTCTATTAAACCTGTGCGGCTCTCTGTTTTTGTTGCCATTTCTATCACTCTCCTCTGTTAAGCTCAACGATATTCAGCCTAGCACGACCATTTTTCACCGCCAACTTCCATAATCCTCCGTTTTTCGAAGTGAGAAAGGTCAGTGAAGTTCAGTGAAGTTCAGTGAGCTTCAGTGATAGATTTTCATATTTGAAATTAAAAACGTTTTATAAAATGTTAATTTCACAAGTGTGAAATTGATTTGCGAACTTTTCAGATCCCGCGGTATCAGAAGGTGGAGCTCGAACCTCCAATCATGGAGCGCTTCGACACGAAACATGAAAGAAGCCGGCGCGCGGCCGGCTTCAGTCTTTTTTGTGGTATATATAAGCAGCGTAGGCGAGCGGATTGTAGAAAGCTTTGTGTTTAACCTCCTCCCCGTAAGCTTTGCAGAGTGAAACTTTGGCGGTTTGTGAATTCACCTCGATAAACCAGAGACGGCCTTCTTCATCAAGCGCTAGATCAATACCAAGCTCTCCTACCTGTCCATTCTCATTTTCAATATGCGCATACACCGCCCGAACGAGTGCATTGATTCGTTTTTTCAACTCGTTTGTCCGCGCTGGTGAATAATTCAGCACCTTCGCACAGAAATCATCGATTGGATAACTATCCGCATGCGTTGTGATCGGAGAGTTTTTTTGAGACTCTCGGACCGAAACTGCTGTAATCCCGAGATCTCCTTGACCGTTGCGCTGCAGCTCTGCCCGGATATCGATAATCTTATCATCAATTTTCAGCAGCTTGATCCCCTCCTGCACGATGGCAAATCGGCCTTTAAAAAATGTTTTGAGAGCATCAAACAACTCATCGATTGTATGAACATGCTTTGTCTTTAATCCTTTCAAGTAATGCGTGTACGTAAACGATCCATCTGCTTCTGTCTCCACTCTGATCACCTGCTGTCCTTTACGTCCCTTTGCCGCTTTTACGTAAACCGTTTTGTGCGCAGCAAGCATATGCGCTAATTCAGAAGCTGAAGTTAACACTTTCGTTTCAGGCAGGTACGGTTGTAATGATGTATTTGAACTTAACGTTTGATAAACCTTCCACTTATCAAACCCTTGCTGATAATTGATGTACTGCACATTTAAAGCCTTCAAATGAGCTTGAAAGGTGCGATACTTTCGATTAACCGATCGTTTGTTCGTCACATCTCTGCCACGCTTATATAAAACATCTGGATAAGAAAACAATCTTTTTTTATACTTTTTATCTTGCACATCATAGTACACACCTAGAATCTTCTTTTTTCGCACATTCACTCCGTCAATACAGAAAAAGAACAAGTTAATCCCCGCGTTCCTGTTTGCACGAACAAGGGCTTTCAGCCGCCAGGAAGGGGCCTGCCTCATAAATAACCTTATTTGCTTTCTTGAAACCAACACACCTAAATGAGGGGTGCTCGCTTGTTTGCCCATACGAATCCCGCCTTTACGTAATATCAATCAAGGTGTAGTAATATATGATTGATTTGCAAACGAGAAGACGGCACGTGGTACAGGCCATTCATACAATTTATGCATGAAAAAACTTTAGGGAGACAAAGGCAGCTGCGCAGTCAAAGCGCATTGCAGTACATAAGATGAACTGTGAAAGGAGAGATCCACATGGGAATGCCTGAAATTCCAGACTTCGACATTAACCGCGAAGATGCCATTAATTTAATTCTTGCCTCAATTGCCTTTGAAGAACTCGCCTTAGCACATATCATGAATGCTGAAGGCGAAAAACTCCAGCGGGTGATCGAGGATGAAGATGCAACGATGGAAGACATTATGGAAGTAAACGAGCAAGTCACCGCCTCGCTTCGTGCTGTCATCAAAAAAGAAATGCTGCTGCAGTTCAAGCTTGAAGACACGATCGGTTTAATTGAAGAAGAGGATGATGACGAAGCTTAACAGAAAGATAGAACCCTATCATTTGGGTGATAGGGTTCTATTGAAACGTTTGAATATACATGAGCGGCCGCGATGGTGACTGTACGCCTTCATCTTTTAAAAGCCGGATTCGACGCTCATACGTATGGTGCACCAGTAAATCATCCAGAACAGAAAAGAGCTTTCTTTTTTCTTCGAGTGGATAATGTTTCAAAAGAATTGACGTTTTAATCGACCGGATCACCTTTTTAAAATCAGGCTGAACGCCTTGGCTTCCTGCAGAAAACAGCGGTGTACTGCTATTTTCCACAAAGTAACGACAAGTCTTTTTTTTCTGCAGGAGAAGCTTCTGCAGCTGCAGCATATGGTGTAAATGCGCGTGCAGATAAAATACTTCCTGCTGTCGGTCTTCTTCCTTCTGCATCGGATATACAGCAATCAACTCATCCATCGCCTGCAAAAAACGAAGCATCGCCTGTTCCACGTCATTCACAGAATGAAGAGAAGCACCTTCGCCCAACGGAGAGCTCATCACTTTTACTCCCTTTCCTTTCTACAGTCCGGACAATCACAGGTTTTCGACGGACACGAAGGCTTCGGAGGACATTTCTTCCCGTGAAATTTACGTGGCGGCTTTTTCACATCCGCGATCTGCAATGTCGTCTCCAACTTCTGCAGCAACAAAAACTCCTTCATCACCACCGAATTCAACGTACTGTTTACAGACTGGTTAAAGCTGATTAAATCATTAAAATCCGCTTCACAATCTGAACCATACTTACATACAAAAGCCTGCACCTTCTCCGCCTCTGCATTCAACAAGTGAGATAAGGCGACCTCTTCAAGCGCAATCGACTCTAACAAATCAATGATCGTCTTGCACAAATCCGGCCGAAACGGCTGCTTTGGAATCGTCGGCATTCCCATAAACCATCACCTCTACAACACTGTATGAACTCGTGCCCATCGACGTGTCTAAATGAGGCAAAAAAGCATTCACCGTTACCTGTTAGCGCTCACTAAAACAAAAAAGCCGCTATCGTGAAAGAAGCTGCTGGAGAAAACCACATCCTCCAGCAGTAATCGCACGCACACCTTAAAATCGGATCGCCATCACATCAATTTGGGTGTGATCATCGCCTATTGGAGCGCTTCGACACGAAAACGGACCTACTCTGCCTTCCGTGGAGCGCGAATCTCCAAACATGGAGCGCTTCGACACGAAAACGGACCTACTCTGCCCTCCGTGGAGCTCGAACCTCCAAACATGGAGCGCTTCGACACGAAAACGGACCTACTCTGCCCTCCGTGGAGCTCGAACCTCCTAACATGGAGCGCTTCCACACGAAAACGGAACTACTCTGACCACAGTGGAGCTTTGTTTCTCCTAAAATGGAAAAACAAGCTTCTTAAGACGAAGTAAGCCGGCTTACTTACAAAAAAACAGCCACTCTCCGGGTGCCTTCGTAAAATGTTTCACGTGAAAAAAATTAAGTCGTGTCATAATCTGACGGTTCTTCTGCCACATGCGCCGGCTTGTCGAAAAAGTTTGTACTGCTAAATGCATCTTCAGTCGCCTTGATTCGTGCTTCAAGGTAATTAGTTAAACCCTGGTCGGTACAATAAATATAGCAGCCTTTCTGTCCGCGGGTGAGGAGCGTTCGGTACGTGTTCCGGATAATTTCATCAGCGAGCTGATCCGCCTGCGCCGGCGCTTCTTTACGCATCTTCTTAATCCCGCGCAGCGACTGATCGCTCTTCGCCCGTGCCGCCGGATTCGTATGTACCACACCGTCTTCAGCGTATAAGTCGCCTCCGATAATCACACCGACATAATCAAACTCCAGCCCCTGGCTCGTGTGGATGCAGCCTGCTTCAACAATGGAATCCGGATCCACCGCCCACGTATCTGAATTGCCAAGGTTCCAGCTCATTGAAAAGCCTTCCTCCTCAAGCACGATCTCATGCACATCACTATCATCACGCCCGTCTTTCGGCCACTCCCAGCAGTAGCCGGCAAGCATCCGCGCCTTATTATTCGTATTTTTCGCTTTCACCGCTTCATACAGTTCATGCGGATCCCGAAACACCTGCACATCATAATCGGTACCGATCACATCCTGATTCGCCGTCTCGCGGATCTGCAAAACATCATCCACCCACGCCATATAACCATCCGAGCCGCTGCAGCGAAACTGCGACGCAAGTTCAGCATACGAAATTTCCGCCCCGGCCGCTGCTGCAAACCGCTGAATCCGCTCGTTACTGCCAGCGTCTTTCAATGTAACCCGCTGATGCTCATCCATAAAAAAGACAACGAGCCGCCCTGCATGAATTAACTCCTTCGTCTGATCCTCACCTAAATGCTGAAACATCCCCGACTTCTCATTCAACCGGTGCGCCTCATCAACCAAAAGCGCATCAAACGCATTCTCTTCAGCATCCACATAGCTTCCCGAACCTTTAAATAAATTATCGATCCGCGTCTTCTTAAAACCCTTCTTCAACTTCGCCGCATACACATGACGGGGTGCGGCATTCTTTGTCACATACTGCGCCACCAGCCCCTGACGTGTCACCGCTACAAGCAGATTCACCGCCAGCACCGACTTTCCCGTACCCGGGCCGCCATTTACCACAAGCACCTGCGTCGTATTCGTTCGCTGCGCCCGCTCCGCCAAATGCAGCGCCTCCTCATACACCACCTTCTGATCATCAATCATCACAAACGCCTCATTTCCCTGCAGCATCGCATTTAAGCTATCCTGCAGCGACTTCGACGGCCGAATCTTACCCTGTTCAACCTTGTAGAGCGTCTCTTTATCATCACCATGCACGACATAGCGCTTAATAAAATCCCGCAGCCGGCCGGCATCGCCTTTTGCAAATATCGGTGCATCGGCAATGTAAGGTGCATATGATGTGTCAGTTAGCGGATCTGTTTCGGTCAATAAGTAGTTGTGCAAATAAGCGCACGGCTTTAAGTCAATCGTCTCCTCCTGCACGGTCGCATTATAGTCGTGAAGGAGCGCAGCATACGACCACGCTTGATACGAAGGGTTTGTCGTCTCCACCAGACGCTGACGGATCGGGGTTCGTACGATCGCTTCTTTATGCTCCACTTTTTCAGCTGTCTCCCACTGCTTTAGCTCCACAATGACAACTGTCGGCGGCGCAGTCTCCTCTTTACGACCGGAAATCAGAAAGTCGACACGCTTTGAGGTATGCGGAATTTTAAACTCGATCGCTACCCCGGCATTATCCGGAATCGTATTGTCCGACAAAATCCGGTACATGTACTGCATGGAGTTATCCCAGCTCCGCACCTCACTTTTATTAATGCCGCCCACTTTCGCCTCATAATTGTTCACGATGTTACCGACAAGCTCATCGTGAAACACATCCTCTAAAAACCCTGATTTCGTCGCTTCATAAACGATCATCGCCCCACCACCTCTAACCTGCACAAATCGATAGTTTTGTTATTTTAAGGATAACATCCATCCTAAAAAGAGGAGAATAAATATCATAAACCCTACTTACGTGCAGATTCATCCGTTATAATTCATAAAACATAACAGGAAACAAGATCCGCTTTGTTGAAATTTGACGCGAAGACATTTCATACAGAAGGAGGAGCTATAATGAATGAAGACTTTTTCGCAGAAGGTTTGTTACCAACGACAGCAGTATCAGATGGACTAAGCGGACGAGGATCGATGGATGCGTCCATCAAGCCACTAAAATCAAGTGATCACGTAATGGGAAAAGCGTTGACCGTGAAGCTGAAAAAAGGACAGAATGCAGCTTTCTTAAAAGCGCTTGAAATCGCCGGGCCGGAGCACGTGCTTGTAGTAGATACAGAGGAAGATACGACCTATGCGCTCGCAGGCGACTTTGTCGTAGGGATGGCACAGACACTCGGCGTTCGTGGGATTGTCACAAACGGCGTGATCCGCGACCGCCTCGAAATTGAGGAGCTCGGCCTCCCGGTCTTCTGTCAAGGCAGTACACCGAATGCCGGGGCGAAACAAGAGGCGGGTCATGTCAATGTGCCGATCTCCTGCGGCGGCGTTGCAGTACAGCCGGATGACATCGTTGTTGCCGATGCGGACGGGGTCGTTGTCATTCCGCAGGAAGAGGCGGAGACGACGATCGCAAGGGCGAAAGAAAAGCTCGAAAAAGACGAAGCCCGCGAGCAGAAAATCGCCGGCAACATCGAAGAAATTAAAACATATCTTGCTTCGTTTTAGTGGATGTATTTACCTTTGAGAAAAAGGGGGGGTACCAATCATAACAATGCTGCCGCCTGAAGACTTTGATCTGTTTACCTGGATCTATTATGATCATGAAAAAGGCTTGAGATTCATGAAAGAAGAAACCCCTGCCTCAATCCGCAAGCAGGTGCAAGACTACCTTGCATGCTCAATATCAACGAACAAACGTGGGAGCCGCCACTGTTAAGCGAAGAAGAGGCGCAAGATGTTCTTGATGAGTTGAATAAGAAAAATAACGATGAGGAAAATAATTAATCTTTCTTTACTAACCTCAAACGACTTTGAAAAACGAAACTTGGAACCTTCAACTCCGGATAAGCTCATCCGTCTGCAATGTCTCCACTTACGAGAAGCCGGGCACCTGCCGGCTTCTTTTTTTATTTGTGAAATCTTACATTTCAGTGCTTCTAAAACGAAATTTTCACCTGTTGAAAATCACTTCAGCCGCCATCTCCAGCGATACATCATAGCTCGCCCCACCCTTTTCGACCGGTCTTAATGTTTTACTGTGTACGCAAAGGGAATATTCGGCTTTAGGTTGGAAGGCGGATCATAACTTCCACCGATCAGGGTGTCACCTGAAATCATGGGTGAAGCTGCTTTTGAACAGCAGCAACTTCTTACATCCATAATTCTCTGTTGTCAATGAACGCGAGGCTTGCGAAATACACACCTATTCTTTGAAGACAGAAAGGAAGTTTTGCAATGAGTCGATTTACGATCCCACGCGATATTTATTTTGAAGATAATGCATTAGAAGCACTCGAATCTCTTGAAGGTCATAAAGCTGCACTTGTGATAGGCGGCGGTTCGATCAAGAAGAATGGCCATCTTGATTTGATCCAAAAACACTTGTCTAACGCAGGCATTGAAACAGAAGTGTTTGAAGGATACAATACAGAACCTACCGTTGGAATGGTTCAGCAAGGCGCAAAAGACTTGCAATCTTTCCAACCGGACTGGGTCATTGGCATCGGCGGCGGTTCGGCCATGGATGCGGCAAAAGCCATCTGGCTCTTTTACGAGCACCCAGACTTGTCCTTTGAGGATGCGGCAAAGCCGTTTCAACTCCCTAAACTGCGGAATAAAGCGAAGTTCGTTGGGATCCCGACAACAAGCGGCAGCGGCTCTGAAGTTTCCGCGTTTTCCATCATCACCGACGCCGAAACAAATGTTAAGTATCCGCTGGCTGACTTTGAACTCACGCCGGACATTGCGGTAATTGATCCAGTTATGGTCGAAACGCTGCCGAAACACATCGCAGCTTATACCGGTATGGATGCCTTTACGCACGCTATTGAAGCGTATGTTGCCAAGCCGCGCACGCTTTACACAAATATTCTTGCACTCGGCAGCGCCGAGGTTATTAAAGATAACCTGCTTGCTTCAGCACAGGGCAGTCAAGATGCAGCGGCAGAGATGCACAGCATTCAAGCCATGGCTGGCATGGCCTTTACGAACGCTGTACTTGGTATTGTACACAGCATGGCGCATAAAAGCGGACCGATTTTTGACATCCCGCACGGCTATGCAAATGCGATTTATCTACCATATGTGATCCAGTTCAACCGTGCCGAAGTAGAAGACCGCTTTGCTGAAATCGCCCGCCGCCTCAAGCTTGAAGGTAGTGATGATGCAGCGTTGACAGATGCGCTGATTTCCTACATCTATCAACTGAATGAAGACTTGGGACTTGCGACAACACTGCAAGCATACGGCATTTCAGAAGACGACTTTAATCAGCACCTCGATCAAATGGCCGAAAATGCCTTGCACGACCCTTGCACAGGCACGAACCCGCGCGAAACTTCCGCGGAACAGATGAAAGAAGTATTTAAAGCTTCCTTCTACGGCGACGACAGCCTCGCAAAAATATAAATCGACACCTTTACACCAGTAAACTATACGAGCAAAAAAAGACCGCGCAGCTCGCGCGGTCTTTTTTTGTTCCATTTTTTAAAGAAACAGCGAAAGGTATCATGTGGCTTATGTGATCAGGATCGACCTTGGTACCAGCGCTAATATATTTCTGCTGGTCGACAGCCCGATGTCACTACACTTGCCAAGCCGCCCGTAGAACTACTCGTATTACGGCCGTGGGATAACCGGCAGGATGAGGTGTGTCGGACGGTGGGTATCGTGATAAATCGTCTGTTCAACAGGAGCGGCTGTGCTGCTCTCGAGCATGGTGCTCCCCGTATTCAAATTGGGCTCAAAGCGTGGAAAACTGCTGGAACTCACCTCAATCTGCAGTGCGTGGCCGGCTTGAAATACGTAACTCGTTGCCCATAGATCAATCTCAAGTTCGAGCAGCTCCCTGGACACGTCATCAGCATCCGGCATAGCTGTTGAAACGCGCACAATCCCGTCGGTAAGGTTGTATGCTGTGCCATCCGGCCCTACATCGATGAATTTCGCCGTGAAATCCGTATCAACCCCACTCGTTTTCGCCCACAACTGCATCGTCACCCAGCCGGTTATTTCAAGCGGGGTAGATAAAGGTATTGTCTTGTAAGTAAGCACATCCGGCCGCGTTTGCAGCGGTCTTTGATCTCGGGGACCGGCGTTGCGCCCTGCGAAAAAGAGCGTACCCCCGCCAAGCGTTGGCACCGGATTATCAGGGTCGTACACGTAGCCATCTGCCGGCTCCACACCCGGCGCTTCCCAGCTGAGCACCCCGTCTTCTGAACTGAATCCGGCCTGCCCACTTGAATGCAGGTAAAGCGGTGTGTATACGGTGCGCGCGAGCGGCCATTCATTTTCCTCACGCCATACGTTGTCACCCATTACAAACAGTTTCACAGGCGGTTCTTCACCGGGGGATTCATTGTAGAGAAAGCATCGAAACCAGTGGATATGCTGATCCGTTAAGTCACCCTGCCCGTCGATCGCATCTCCGCCGGCATGCAGGCCGAAAAAGCGCTCGCCTTGTTCTGGCTGAAACTGACCGTGCCCCCACGGACCGATCATCAGCTTTTGGTGGGGGTTCGATGCCTGCAAACGCTCATAGTTTCGAAGGGTCGGTCCGAGGAAGTTATCGTACCAGCCGGCGAGATGATAGGCGGGAATATTGAAATCATATGTGCCGTTCATATGTTCAGGATGATTTGCGATTGGCTCACGAAATCTCTGTGCCAAAAAGTTTTGAAATAGCGGCTGTAAAGCTTCGTGCTTCATCACCGGCGGCCAGTCGCACACCGGGCGCACGTGGTGCCAAGCTTCAATTTCTTCCAAGTCTTTCGTCAGCACTTTTTCAGCTTCAGCGTATTCCTCTCTCTCAAGCCGACGCGCCAAAACGTCGGGGGCCACAGAATCCAGCAGCCACGTCTCTGCCGCTACAAGCTCAAAAACCCCATTCCGCCAGAACGAATCTGCCTCCAGCGAACCTGTCATTGCCGGAAATATCGCCTTCAACGCCGGCGGCCGCTCCATCAGCGCAAACAACTGTGTAAACGCGTAATACGATAAGCCAAACATCCCGACCTGGCCATCTCCATATGACAACCTTGACGCCCACATCACTGCATCATAGCCATCCGCTAGTTCCTGTGCCAGTGGTTCAAATGTTCCTTCGGAAGCAAAGCGGCCGCGCACATCTTGAATCACCACAACAAATCCGGCCTCAACGAGCCGGAAAGGGTCTACATAACGGTGGGAAAACGCCGGTAAATTTTTATTATACGGCAGGCGCGATAACAACACAGGGTACTGCCCGCGAGCCGGCCGGTACACGTTGGCATATAACGTTGTGCCATCCCGCAGCTCACAAGCAACATCCCGATCCACAATGATTTCACTCATATACAACAGGCCGCCGGAAATCCCGGCAGCCCTCTCCCCCTTTCATAACGACTGCTCACTTTCCTGCTATAAGTCTTGAGGCTTACCGAAAGCCGGCAAGCCTCAAGTTTTACTTATTCGTCTTCAGGAATCATTTCGTCAATTTCGTCGCGGTTCTCTTCAACCCATTCTTCCGCAACTTCACGCGCGTCGCGGCCTTCTTCTTCAATCTCAACGATCATGCTTTCAATCTCATCGATATCCATGCTCCAGTTGCTCAAGAACTCATACACATCCGGTGCTTGATCGGCAAGTTCGTTATTGGTGACAACGTGAACTTCGTCATCATCAAAGAAGCCGCGGTCATCATCGATGATTTTAATATCAAGCTCATAGAACTTGGAGTGTGGACGCCAGCCATAAAATGCCACTGGCTCTTCACTTTCCATCAAACGCATCGATTCAGCGATCATACCGCCTTCAGACGAGTTTACCTGTGTCATATCAAGTTCATACTCTTCAATAACATCATCGTTCACTTCAGTGACACTGGCACCTTCTTCAATGCCGTAAAATTCATTGCCAAAGCTGTCTTCTTCACCTTGAATGTCTTCAATCGAATCGATATCATCCATATATTCCGGTACGACCCAGCCGGCTTCAGCATCATCATAGCTTAAAGCTGTCTTTTCAATGGTGTCTTCGTACTGCTCGATATAGTTATCGTGGACTGGGAACCAGCCGTCCATAAAGACGTCTAAGTCACCGCCGGATAAACCTGTATAGACGTTACCAGCATCGGCTTCTGTTTGTGCGGTGTCATAACCCATTTCTTCAACAACAATGGCTGCTACCTCAGTCGGCGGCACGGTACTTGTCCAAGGCGTTACACCAAAAGCAATTTCTTCTTGACCGCCGTTGTCATCACCATCATCGACTTCATCTGACAAACCATCAACATCTTCGTTTTCCCCGCATGCTGTAAGCGCTGCAAGTACAGCGGACGTTGTAACCAAAGTGAGTACTGATTTTTTCATGAATCATTCGCTCCTTTAATATTAATAATTATAATTTTTGACCAATGCCCTGCGTGATCCTATCCAACATAATCGCGAGCACAACAATCGCAAGACCCCCGGTTAAACCAAGGCCGACGTTCACTTGAGAAATCCCGTTTAACACAATCGAACCAAGCCCCGGCGCCCCGATCATCGACGCAACGACCGCCATTGAGAGGGCGAGCATAATCGTTTGGTTCACACCGGCCATAATGGATGGCAGTGCAAGTGGCAGTTGTACTTTCAACAAGAGCTGCTTTGATGTCGCCCCGTAAGCCCGCGAAGCTTCAATCACATCTTCAGATACTTGCTTAATCCCGAGGTTTGTCATCCGAACAGCCGGCGGCGTTGCAAACACAAACGTTGCAATTACAGCCGGAACCCCGCCAAGACCGAACAGTAAAATCGCCGGAATTAAATAAACGAAAATCGGCAGCGTCTGCATAAAGTCAAGCACCGGCCGTACAGCCCTTTCAACCTTGGCGTTTGCCGCTGCTAAAATGCCAACCGGTACACCGAGCAGAACTGAGATCATAGTTGAAACAAGCACAATCGAAAGCGTCTGCATCGACTCTATCCAGACATCAACCGCGCCAAGGTAAATAAAACCGAGCAGCGAAAATACTGCCACCCCGCGTCCGGCAAAAAACCAGGAGAGCAGGATGAAAATCAAGGCGATCACTTCCGCCGGGAAAAATAGCAATGTATTTGTCACAGCGTCCACAAAACTTGCAAGAACTGCACTGATCGCATCAAAAAATCCACTGAAGTTCGGGAGAAGCCAGTCATTAACAAACCAGTTCGTCCAGTCTTCTAAAGGGAGGTTGAAATAATTCATTCAGACACCTCCTCTTCTTTACCGAGTACCAAGCCAGAAAGGATCGATACACGTGAAATAATGCCGAGCAGCTTCTCGTTTTCTACGACACAAATTGGATATTTCGCTTCGATAGCAATATTAATCAAATCATGCAGTGGTGTATCCGGTGCCGTCGTCTCTACACTTGTAATTAACTTTTCATAAATCGAGGTCTGTTTTTCATGCGCATCAATCGCATCATCTATCGTTAACAGCCCCTGTAGCTCCTTCTCCTTGTTCACTACAAAGATGCTTGAAGCTCCCACTTCTTCCATTTTCCGAATCGCAAGGCGCGGCCCATCCTTTTCGTTAATGAGCACCTCCGGCTTTTTCATCACGTGCGAGGCCTCTAACACTTTTGAGCGGTCCACATCTTTGACGAAATTCGACACGTATTCATCGGCTGGATTTTCAAGAATCTCTTCAGATGTGCCGACTTGTACGATTGCGCCATCTTTCATAATCGCGATCCGATCACCAAGCTTTAGCGCTTCATCTAAATCGTGCGTAATAAATAATACCGTTTTTCCGAGTTTATTTTGTAAGTGCAGCAGTTCATCCTGCATTTCTTTACGAATAATCGGATCTAACGCGCTGAATGCCTCGTCCATCAATAGAATATCGGAGTCATTCGAAAGCGCTCGGGCAAGTCCGACCCGCTGCTGCATCCCGCCGGAGAGTTCTTCCGGTTTGCTTGATTCATAGCCTTTTAAACCGACATCTTCAATCGATTTCGAGGCCTTACTTTCCCGGGTCTGCTTATCAATGCCTTGCAGTTCCAAGCCGTAAGCGACGTTTTCCATTACGGAGCGGTGCGGCAATAACCCAAACTTTTGAAACACCATCGCCAGTTTCTCCCGGCGCGTTTCTATCAGTTTGTTTTTATCCATTTGGATCATATCTTCCCCATCAATCAACACCTCGCCGGCCGTCGGTTCGATCAACCGGTTGATTAAGCGGATGAGCGTTGACTTTCCGCTGCCGGACAGCCCCATAATCACAAAGATCTCTCCAGGTTTGACAGAGAACGAAGCTTTGTTTACGCCAACAGTCATCCCGGTGTCTGCAAGAATTTCTTCTTTAGAAGCACCGTTTTGTAAGTGCTTTAATCCTTGCGGCGGATTCGCACCGAAGATTTTGGTTAAATCATTCACTTCAATTTTGTCCATATTCATCCCCTCTTAAATGTCCCGTGCCTTCACGTTCGGCCTGTGCATATTCGCTAAGAAGCGCCTTATTTCGATATCATCTTCGTAAACACAGTTATTACTGTACCATCTGGACGGTAATGTATCAACGGTTCGTTACAAACTTTTTTACAAATTATTAGTTTAATAAATTTGAAACACTACGAATATCAAGGGTTACAGCTGTGTTGAAAATTTTTTAGAAAAGTTTTTGCTGAATGTTGGAGGATTGAAGAAAATGGAAATTGAATGAGGTGATTTGACAGAGAAAACACGAATTTTGAGGGGAAGTTCGGGCGCAGGCATATCAAACTCAATGAGGATTCAGTACCGGCCATAGCGATCGGCGTACGACCTTGCGTCCGCAGACCCTTGGTGTATGTGGGATGGTAACAAACGACGCGCTTCTAAATTGAGAAGGTCTTGGGGTTACGATTTTCTGTCAAGACAGAAGACGGAATGCCGGGTTGAAACAAGTGGTGGGAGGTGTCAATGTAACGACCTCTTAAGGTAGCGTTGCAGTAAAGCGGGACAAAACCGTTGTTACTGAGGCGCAGGGGGATGTTGTAATTCTGCAAAACTAGCATGTAGAGGCAAAACAGGCGGTCTCCAAGACGAAAAAAGCTAGAAAAAGTTGAAGCCTGCGAGTAGACAACCGCCGGTAACATGGAAAAATTAAAAATACCTTGCTTCGTTTCCGTGGATGGCTTTAGCGTTTAAGGAAAGATTAGCATACGAGGTCTCAGAGGGGGATTTCAGCAAGTAGCCCAAGTTCCATACACGAGCATCACAAAAGCACCGACCTGTGCAAAACATCCACGGAGCAGATGAAAGAAGGATTTCAAGCCCCCTTCTACGGCGACGACATCCTTGTTAAAGCTTAAGATAGATTGCGTGAGGAACCAAATCCAGGGCTTACTTCGGTTCCTTGGGTTTAAATAAGTAACGGAAATAAGCCTGTAGCGTTATGAAATGTTTCTATCTTAATTGCG
Organism: Salsuginibacillus halophilus; assembly: GCF_003014715.1. Taxonomy (GTDB): domain Bacteria; phylum Bacillota; class Bacilli; order Bacillales; family Marinococcaceae; genus Salsuginibacillus; species Salsuginibacillus halophilus. The sequence goes on along the minus strand of NZ_PYAV01000014.1, from coordinate 34,403 downwards.
ACTTCAGCCTTGCCATCAGTCTGCGAAAGAAAACTCTGATATTATGAAAATCAGCATTACCATACATCGCTTCACCTTGAATCCGAATACGGTAGAAAAAGGTTCGATGCTTTGTCACCGTATAAACAGCATCATCCTCATCTTGATGATTACTTGGCTCTTTATTTTCTACATACCGGCCCTCAAGTTCTGTTTCAATACACGCAACAGCACGCTCATGCGTTTTAAAAGCCACCGGCTCGACAAAACTTTGGTCATATTCATGCGAGTGAAACTCATCGATATATTCGTTCGAACGTAGATCTTTAATCTTATAGCAGACGCCCTTGCTGAAAGCTTTTAATTGTTGATTATCACCTGCTAACTCCTTATTGTCGCCATTTAGCTGCCGTAAACCACTCATTTTATCCGACCTCTCCCTCTAAAACGAATACCTTTTGACGTGATTGTAAATAACATACAGTCGATCCGCAATACTTTTCATGGAAGAAACAGTGCTTCAGGCTCAGTTCATTTAATCCACATCATGGATTTGAAAAATCATGAAAATGAAAACTTAAAACGCTAAAGGTGGATTAGAAAAGGTACGTCGAAAGCATGGCTAGACAAAAAAACATCAGCTTGTTAACCTAAAGATAGAAAGGTCGTTCTACCCACTGGTAAAATAAAGGTTGTGACAAACATGAGCCGTTCCGTTAAACGAGAAACTCTTTTAAATACAGCTGAATCTTTGTTCTATGAATACGGCTTTCGCGGGGTCGGTTTAAAGCAGATCATCAGTGAGGCGAATGTGGCAACGATGACGCTTTACAACCACTTTCCTTCAAAAGATAACCTTGTTGAAGAAGTATTAAAGCAGCGCGAAGCCCGCTACTGGTCTTACTTAGACGCCCACGTTGAAATGGATTCTGACTCCCCTTTCATTCTCGCGGCTGAAGCGCATGGTCGTTGGTTAAAAGAACAATCCTATAAAGGTGATATGTTTTTGCGGGCCATTGAAGATTATGCTGGTACAGACAATGACATTGAAAATATCGCCAGGGGTCACAAGACGAGATTACTCCAATATTTTCAAGAACTCGCCCAGCAAAAAGGCAAAAGCAACGAGCGGGAGTTAGCCAATCAATTCACCCTGTTACTTGAAGGTACAACATCAATGACGACTTTGATTGGTGCAGAGCAGGCAACTGAACATTCAATTGCGATGGCGCGGACACTTGTCCAGCACACATCGTAATTTTTTACACCAAAAATAGAAAGACCGTTCTATATATTTTTAAGGTAAGGAGGTTCCATCATGAAGTTTTTAAAGCTCGTTCTGCCTGGCATTACGATGATTGCCGTTACATATGGTTTGGCGCGGTTTAGTTTCGGCCTTCTCCTCCCTGACATGAGCGCTTCACTGCAAATGTCGGAAGCTGTTTCGGGCACGATCTCGTCTTTATTTTACTTTGCGTACTGCTTCACCATTGTCTTTTCTACCGTGATGACGACGCGCGAAGGTCCCAAGCGGATGATCTTATTCGCAGGTCTTTCAGCTTTTATCGGCCTCCTCTTTATGGCCGGCACACCGAATGTTTGGGTGCTTGCTTTAGGTGTCCTGCTCGCCGGCGGCAGTACCGGATTAATTTCACCACCGTATGGCGCGGCGATCTCCCTTTGGCTGCAGCGGGAACAGCAGGGCCGGGCCAACACATGGATTAATTCAGGCACGAGCCTCGGCATCGTTTTATCCGGTTTTGGCGCGATTTTTCTAGCACCTGATTGGCGGCTCACTTACCTCATTTACGCAGCTTTAGCTCTCGCCGTTTTGATTTGGAACTATTACGTGATCCCTCCGTCTTATAAACGGACAAAGATTCGCCTGGAAAAAGGGAGCCTTTCCGTTAAAGGCGTACAAGGAGCCAATCCGCTCATTATTTCTTCTTTATTTTTGGGTGTGTCTACAGCAGCTTTCTGGACCTTTGCCCCCTCATTTATTGAAGCTGCCGGCAGTTACAGCGACTGGCAGTTATCAACGTTCTGGATCATGATCGGCATCTTCGGGATCTTAGGCGGCTTTTCCGGCTTTCTCGTTGAAAAATTGGGGCTTCCTTTTGCGTACAAATTGGGCACGCTCCTGATTGCTTCAGCTTCGGTGCTGCTCGCCGTCGACCCGGCGGACTGGATGCTTGCTTACGCTTCAGCCGGGCTGTTTGGCGGATCGTATATCTTTTTAACAGGGATTCTCCTCGTCTGGGGCATTCACGTATTTATCGAAAACGCGTCGCTTGGCATCGGCCTGCCGTTTTTACTGCTAGCGCTCGGGCAGGTCTTTGGCTCAATGCTTGCCGGCGTATTCATCGATGTCTGGGGATTTGCGCCCGCGTTTGTCATCTTTGGCTTCGTTGGCGCAGCCGCCATATTTGCCGGCCCAGCGAAAAACGTGATGCCAAACACGAGCAGCGGCTAACGTGGAATCGCTGCGCACAAGTTTCGACCGGTGCGCAGTAACAATCGCTAGACGAACACCCCTCTCCCAATCCGTTGCTTCTCTTCATCATTTCTTCATATTTCTTTTGTATGATGTTGCTGTAAAATAACCTTGGGAGGGGTCTTTATGACACGCACGTACGTTACATTGACATATATCACTTTATTAGGAGTTTTGGCCGGGTGTGGTGCAGCATCCGAAGATGAGGTTGAAGAAGTTCACCATATGCACGATACCGCTTTTCATACCGCCGGCGATCAGGACCCATACATCGGCACGCATTACGGATTGCTCCACGTAAATCTCGAAGACGAAACTTTAACTTGGCAAGGGACTGAAGAAGACCGGCACGACTATATGGGCTTCACCATTTTAGATGACGGTACATTTATCAGCAGCGGTCATCCCGGTATGAACTCGGATTTAGACAACCCTTTAGGCGTCATGAGAAGCGATGATGAAGGAGACAACTGGGATGTCGATATCCTTTATCCTGAAGTTGACTTTCACAATATTGTCGCGAAACCGGACCATTCAGAAGTCATTTATGGGTTTGACGCTTATAACGGTGACATGTACCGGTCTACAGATGCCGGTTACGAATGGGAGGATGTTAATACGACCGAATTTGAGGGCGAGGATTTATTGGAGCTGCTCGTCGATCATGATGATGAAAATACGCTTGCGGCAGCTTCACAAGATGGTGTCCATCATTCAACTGATGGCGGCGAGACTTGGGAACTTACCCAGCCCGGCCTTGGCATTTTAAGTGCCGCCCCCTATGATGACGGTCACCTCGTGTATGGTGTTGGCGAAGATGCGGGCTGGCTCTTCACCGAAGATTTAGGCAGAAGCTTAGAGCCCCTGGACATGGCCCTCCCTGCTGAACCGGTCATCACCTTAGATACGCATGAAGATATGATTGCTGCAGGCGGGGCTGAAGATTCCTTTTTCTTGTCTTTTGACCAAGGCGAAACGTGGGAAACCTGGATTGATGAAGGAACCCCAAATACGCCATAAATCCAGAGAAGCTGCACATGCCATAACGAGGGAGGAGCTGTTTGAGTGGCACGCCTACTGATCGTTGATGATGAACAACAAATGATTGACTTATTAAAAGTCATTTTTAAATCGTCTTCTTATGAGCTTTACAGTGCCGCAAACGGCCGGGAAGCTATCGACATCATCAATAACGTTGACATCGACCTTGTGTTATTAGATATTATGATGCCGGAAATGAACGGTCTCACGATGCTGAAAACTTTGCGTGAATCAGGCGAAACCGCTGGGGTTATTATCGTCTCTGCCTTAGGCGAAACCGACCAGATTGTACAAGGTCTTCAGGCAGGTGCTGATGATTATGTGACAAAACCCTTTGAGCCCGGTGAACTTTCCGCTCGAACTGAAGCAGTTTTACGGCGGCGCGGAATCCCGGCAGCACTGATGAACACCCACATCGGCGACTTAACCATTGACCGCGAGCGACGCGAAGTCAAGGTAGGGAGTTACGCATTAAAATTAACAAACAAAGAGTATTTGCTGCTCGATACGATGATTGCCCGCCCCGGCGGTGTATTTACAAGAGATGAACTGCTTGACCAAATCTGGACACCAGGTGAGGAGCGCACGGACCGGAGCGTCGATGCTCACATTAAAAATATACGCGAGAAATTCCGGAAGGCCGGCCTCGAGCAAAATTACATCGAAACCGTTTGGGGTGTGGGGTACCGTGTGAAGGATGACCCACTATGAAGCTTTCGGCTAAAACAGCATTCATTGTATTTAGTGCGATGCTGTTGCTCATTATCACAATGTGTTATTTATTTTACGAAGTTTCGCAGTCCTTTTACAAAAACCAACTGCAGGAAAGTGTGGAACAACGACTAACTGCCCATCAAGAAGTGATCGAAACCGACTTTTACGTGGAAACACTGCAGCACATTATCGTTATGGAAGAATATGAAAGCGAATCACAGTTTGTTTTCTTTGGTGAAAACCTGGAAAGCTGGGAGTCGACCGCCGGGGTTACCACCGAGGAGGCAGCAGCATATAAGCAGTGGATTGAAGCGCAGGAAGGCGGTACAAGTGCTTTCAGCCGCACCTCACACCACACCATTCCGCATATTTACGCTTATGAGCCACTAATCGTAAATGATGAAACGGTCGGTTACTTGTTTATTGATGAAGCGACACCCGAATTTGAAGAAACAAGTCAATTTTTATTTTGGATTATGCTGGCCATGTTTGGCGGAAGCACTGTACTTGCAGGCTTTTTCGCTTGGTTTATGAAACATTACGTCGGCAAACCGCTACATCGGCTGAAACGGACAACCGACCTCGTAGCCGACGGCGACTTTGACGTTCAATTAAACGCGAGTTCACGCGATGAAATTGGAGAACTGAGCTGGAGTATCGGCACGATGGCCGCGCAGCTCCGCGCTTACAGAGATTCACGCAGATCCTTTTTGTCCAACGTTTCCCATGACTTGCGCACACCGCTTACTTACGTCAAAGCTTACTCTTCATTGATTTCCGAGATGCCGGAGGATGCTGCCGCCCACGCAGTTGTGATTCATCATGAAGCTGTGCGAATGGAACGGCTCGTTGAAGACTTGTTTCAACTAACGAAACTAGACGAAGGCCATTTTACTTTCTCATTCGAACAAGTAGAAGCAGGCTCCCTTGTATCGGAAACCGTAGAGACGATTCGGTCCTACGCGCATCAACACGAAGTAACGATGACACTTAACTCTCCGGACGAAAAGCTTGAACTTTCGGCAGATCCAGCCCGGTTGCAACAGGCACTGTTGAATGTTCTATCTAATGCCATTCATCATACAGACAGCGCAGTCCATGTCTCCCTGCGGCACGCAGGAGATGAGGTAGAAATTTGTATTGAAGATGAAGGGCCAGGATTAACCGCTGATGAAGCTGAACTTGTGTGGGCGCGCTTTTACCGCACGGATGCAGCAAGATCTACAAAAGATGGCGGAAGCGGCCTGGGGCTCGCGATCGCTAAAGAATTTATTGAAGCCCACGGCGGGCATGTGCACTCAGAGAGCCCGGCGGGTCGCGGCGCCCGCTTTCATTTATACCTCCCGCTTCTTAAGACTTAAAACAAAAAGTAAGCTCAACGCCTTTTTAAGTGCGCTGAGCTTACTTTTTTTATTTCCTCGTTTCATTCGGAACCGGAATCTGCTTTCCAATGAGATAGGATGTTATATTGAAGCGCGAAACAAACTTTGCAAACAGCATCGAGCCACCGGCACTCAATATGACCGCTAAGCCGAAATACAAGAAGGGATGCAGGCCTTCGAACTTTGGTAAATAATGCAGGATAACGGTATGAAGCAAATACACATTAAAAGAATATTTGCTGAGCACCAAAACCGGTAACGGCACCTTTTTCAGTCTGTAAGTGAAAGCTAGGATCGCAAATACGACAGCTGTTGTATACAAAATGTAATCTACACGCTTTGACGATACAACATCAAGTATATCTGTCACAACCAAAGAGAAAACGAATAATAGAAGGACAGCAGCTGCACCTGCCAGCAGATACCTCAACTTCACGATTCTACTCATGATCTGATGATAATACCTTCCGGCGTAATACCCTAGCGCAAAGTAAAACACCCACCCTGTAAATGGAAGCCAGTGTCCCCTTTCCCATATATATTCTCCAAGCACGATACCCGGTGGAGATGTCACGTGGAAAAAGCCGAGATAGATCGTATTTATCATCAAAGCCGCACTTAAAACAAGTACGGGAGACACTTTTTTCAAATAGCGGTGCAGGCAGACATGTAAAATATAAAACTGGAAAATGATTAAAATAAAATAACCGGTGTAACCACCAAGAAATAAGTTCAGGGCAAGTTCGGACGGGAACTCGCCTATACTTTCAGAAGTCATAACGGCAAATACAAATGCCATAAATGCAAACGGCATCAGTAAAAACTTTACCCGCTTGATAAAAAAACCTTTAGGCACTTGATCTGGGTAAGCATAGGCAAGGAGCAGTTCAGAAATAAAGATAAAGGCCGGGGTTCCGAATAATACAAGAAACCTTGCGGCGATTAATATATTTTCTTCAGACTTCGGGATTATGAATTCATAATGCTCCAGCGTTGTATTTACAGCATGGACCATCACGACCGCCAGACAGGCCAAGGCGCGCAGCCAGTATACTTCATGGATGACTTTCATTGCTGTAACCCGCCCTTCTGCTGGCTCGTCGAAAATTTATCAACCTTGAATCACTCAACTAAGAATCCTTCCGCACCGTTCCCTCAACGTCCCTGGCTTAACCTGGATACGAAAACTTTGAGAAAAATGGCTTATACCCGGGACAATCGACAGGAACAGCCGGCGGTATCCATCCAACACCTGCTGATACCACCGCTCTGTTCAACTGCCATATTTCTGGTTGATTAATGATCGGCGTGGGCATCTCCTTCAATCACATCAATTTCCATCAAGTCATCGATGGCGCCTTGATCTTCAAAGGAAATGACATTTTCAGTTCCCAGGATGTAACCATGGTTATATGGCCCTTCCATTGGCACATCAACAAACGCTGGCTTCAGCTCCGCTAAATAATCTGCGTGCGCTTGTTCCAGCTCATCTTCCATCCAAATCAGCGGGGCGTGCTTACCAAGGTGGGCAAGTGGCGCTCCGGCCATAGCGAGCTCTGGTGCCGCTGTTGAACCAAAGACTAAACCATGCCCTGGTTCATCAATCCCCCAGCCAAAGTTTTCATCCTGGTATTTCGCAAAATTGATGGAATGCTCTACCGGGTCATCTCCGGCAATCTCCTCCACAGTCCCGTAGTCTTCAAGCTCACTCAGCACTTCATCAGTGATGCCGCCTTCTCCATTCATCACGTACATGTTTGCTTCGCCGTCCCGGGCTTCAAGCGCTTCAGCGGTAGCTTCCGGCACTGTATCATCTACATACAACAACGATTCATCCATATGAGAAATCCAGCTTCCCGCCGGCATCGCATAGGACTTATACGCATCTTCACTCGAGGCAATTACAACATTGTCCGGCAGGTTCCCTGTTGTCTCTGCAAACATATCTTCCACATCTTTTGCAAATGCCGCCGGCTCTTCTTCCGTGATCTCTTCAACCGTATAGTCGTTCAACTCATTTCGGTCCTCATCGCTTAACTCGCCGGCTACTAAAATCTCAATATCATCGTCATTACCAAGTGGCGCCAAACGTTCAATTTCTGCAGTTAAATCATCAGACAAACCATCCTCCATGAATAACAGGGGCCCATCGTTTGGGTGATGTACCAATGTTAGCGCAGCTACAGCGTGCTGCCACTCATCTTGCTCTGCTAAAATAATCGTTCCAGGCTGGTTTGCTTCATGCGTTGCAGGCCAAATGGTTTGAGAAGCCATGATTGAAAAAGCTTGCGGGTCCTCATCATCAAGCCGTGTGATGTTTTTCGTATTCGTTGTCGTTAACCCCTCACCGGCACCTTCATTTAAGTTCTCTGGAAGCTGAGCCGCCTCTTCTTCAAAAGCTTCCCGTTCCTCGGCAGAAGCACCATGCTCCCCGTGACCCATGTCTTCTTCATCCATTGGCATGCCATCTTCATCCATCGGCATGTCTTCTTCATCCATTGGCATGTCCTCTTCATCCATTGGCATGCCGTCTTCATCCATCGGCATGTCTTCTTCATCCATTGGCATGCCGTCTTCATCCATCGGCATGTCTTCTTCATCCATTGGCATGTCTTCGCTATCCATCGGCATGTCTGAATCATCATTGCAGGCCGCTAGTAGCAGCACTGCTCCAAACACGCCAACAGCAGTCAAACGTTTGTACTTATGCATCATGCACCACTCCCTCTACTTACTTTGTTACTTTCTTAAGCCGTGATATCATTCTTTGCAGTTTCTATCATAAGTTTTAAATATGAAGAAAGAATGAAGAACCTAGCGAAATCTTAAAAGCCAGCGCGCGACTGGCTTTCTCTTTCTCTGTGGTCAAACCAAAAAGGCAAGGAGGTACGCCGCTAGGCGCACCCCCTTGCCTTTTGAGGATGATGTGCTTTCTCACAAGATGAGTACTGCAGCTGCCCTGAACGGGTACCCGGCATCAGCCGAAGAGCACTTGCGCGAGATAGATAAACATAGGGACGGTGAGGACGCTTAAAAGCGTCGAGACGAGGACGCCTTGTGCGGCGTATTCTGGATAATTGTCATATTCGAGTGCAAATAACGCGCTGTTGCGTGACATTGGGAAGGCACTCGCGATCAGCAGCGCCTGCGCCACCACGCCATCGATACCAAGTACGTAAATGATGCCGAGGCCGATCAGCGGCGCGCCGATGAGACGGCCGGCCACGGTGAGAAAAAACAGCACCGTTAAATGTTTCAACGCGGGATATGCCACCTGCGCCCCTAACACGAGAAGTGCGAGCGCAATGAAACCATCGGCCACCTGATCCATCGGTATCACAACAGGCTCCGGGAGGTTCAGCGAAAACGCTTGAAACATGGCGCCGAGCAGGAGTGCGTAAATGATCGGCGTTTGGAACAGGACTTTGATGTTTTCTTTCAGCGCTGTTGATTCAGAGGAGGCGGCGTTGGTGATGCCGTACGTGTATGTAATTAAATTTTGGAACATGAGGACGATGATTTGCACGGATACGCCGATCGGGTGCTGCGCAAAGACAAGTTGGCTGACCGGAAGCCCGAAGTTTCCGGAATTCATGAGCACGACGCTGTTTTTGAAGGTGGCGCCGAGTTTTCGGTCCATACCGGTCAGTTTTGCGATGAGCGATGAAAGCAAGGCGAGCACGATAAATTGGAGAATGAGGAAGCTGCCGATGTTAAACAGCAGGCTGAAGTCCATCTCGTTTTGGGCGATGTTGGTAAAGACAACAACCGGGAGAAAAAAGAAAGTGAGAAGCTTTGAGAGCGTCGGCATATGAAACGAGAAGATGCGCTGCAGCACCGCGCCGGCAACGACCAACAGCAAAATCGGGAGCATAATATATAGAATAATTTCGAGCATGATCGCAAACATAGGCACGGGCTCCTTCGTGAAAATCTACAATACTACCTATATTATACATCTCCCGGCTGACGGCAGAAAGATACCCCGTACTTGAAATGGAAGTACGGGGTACGTTACGACTGCAAATACTTCACCCCAACAACGTGTACACGACCGTACGATAAACATCTTGGGTAAACAGGGTGATTAATGTAGCGAGCATAGACACTGGGACAATGAACAGAATGATTTTGACGATCGATGCTTCACGCAGCACAGTTTCCATTCGTTCAATAGATCTCATCATCGAACCTTTCTCCATACAAACCTCCCAGATAGACTATTTTTCACCCTTCCGCTCAAAGTAACTGTGCAGGCGGTAGGTGACAATTTCTTCGGTCCACTGCTTAAGCAGTTCGGCGGTGGTTTCTGTCTCCGGCTGGACATTAATCTTGAATGTTTCGCCATCAAATTCGATAAGGTCACCGGCACTGCCGGCCCACTTTGTCATCGGCATTTCGGCGATGAGTCTTGCTACGCCCTTCTCTTCATACGTATGCAATTTTTTCGTTGTTTTATCGCTAAAGTCAATATTTCTGCGGTATGCTTTTTCCATAAAGAAATCGTGAAACGGTTTGGCTGCGTCTACCGGTGTGATGGGGTCATACCAGCGGGTGTCAGTTCGTTCGAGCATCACCTTCATGAGCACCATCTTGTAGCTTTTCGTCATCGCTGTCTTTTCCACTTCTATCAGCCACGCCTGACTTGTTTGATACACTTCAGCTTCAACCCCGGTCAGCTCTTCAGCCCAGTGCAGAAAGCCGGTGTAGGATTTGAATTCCTGTCGGATCGCTTTTGCCGGCTCGTCTCCATACAAGTGCATCTCCAAATACGTTGGACGTCGGCCGAGCTCTTGTTTCAAACGGGTATAGCCGGCATATATTTTCTGCTTACGCGGTTGCTTTTTCTTCTTTAATTCCTGCAGCAGGTCAACCGTTTGCAAATCTAAATGTATCGCAGCAGGCTCCGGTACAGTTGGCACAGCTGAACTTCCTGCCTTTTGACGCTCTGTTTCCGGACGTTCATCTAAAAGTGCCATCTTGGCGTCCACCTGCCGGTAATTACCGATAAAATCAATAATCACACAGTAATCTTTGTCGTCAGCGATCCGCAGGCCGCGCCCCAGCTGCTGTGTAAATACACTTAATGATTCCGTCGGACGGGCGAACATGATCGTATCAAGCATTGGAATGTCCGTACCTTCAGTAAACAAATCAACATTGAAAATCACCTCAATGTCTCCTGCTTCCAGCTGCGCTACAGCCAGCGCCCGCTGTGACTTATCGGTTGCGCCATCAAGTGCAACGGCATTGATACCCTGCTCTCTGAAATAAGCTGCGAGAAATTCACTTTGCCGTCTGCGGCTGCAAAAAACGAGCGTGCGCGACTGTTTATGTTCCAACCAAGCTTGATACATGTGTTCTGCTACATCTGCCTGCATTTGTGCTGACAAAAGCTCTTCATCATCATATTTGCTGCCAAGCCACGTAATCTGCGAATAATCAATGATGTCATAGACCCCTTTATAATGAAACGGCGCCAGCCAGCCGCGCCGGATCGCTTCGAGAAAATGTAAGTGATACGCCACATTCCCGTCGCAAATCGCGTAAACGTCTTGTCCATCCAACCGATCCGGCGTTGCAGTTAAACCAAGCAGAAACTCGGGCTGAAAATAAGACAAGACCCGCTGATACGTTGGAGCGGCTGCGTGATGAAACTCGTCAATTACAATTAAATCAAATGCATCTGGATCAAACCGGTGCAGGTGCTGTTCACCGGAGAGTGTAAATATCGAGGCAAACACCATATCCCTGTCATAATCTCTAACAGTATTGTAATAAAGCCCGCTGGAGCGCTCGGGCAGCACATGATTAAATGTCGCTTCAGACTGCTTTAAAATCTCTTCACGGTGCGCGATAAACAAAACACGCTTATACCCTTGGGCAAAAAACGCAGACAAATACGTTTTGCCGAGGCCTGTCGCCATGACGACCATCGCTTTATTGTATTCTTCAGCCACCGTGGTTTCCAGCGCATCAAGGGCTTCCTGCTGAGCCGGACGCGGTGTGAGCGGTCCACCGGCGGTTTCATAAGACGCTTTAGATTCAGCCAGCTGCTCAACGTCTGCATCCGTACCTGGAAGCATCCGCTGCCGTTCTTCAGCTTCACTCATGCTCGTTGCAAACGCTGGATTTTTCTGCTGAAACTTCTCATAAGCCTTTCGGTACAGCGCCAACGTTTCAGGATTTAACGGTACAGTTTGTTCAGCATGAAAGATGTGACGGAACTTTTCCATCGCCTCTGCAAACGTTTCAGGTGCTTTGCTGGAGTTGACCGACAAATTCCATTCCACCCCGCTCGTTAACGCTGAGGCTGACATGTTAGAAGAACCAACGATAAACGTGCCCTCATCCAACTGCTGCTCAAACAAATACGCTTTGGGGTGAAAAGAGCGCCCGCGGCTGTGCCACAACCGAAGTTCAACACCCTCCCCAAGCTCCATAAGCGAAGCAAGCGCCTCCGGCTGTGTGACATATAAGTAATCGCCTGCACAAATTTTAATTTCTTTGCCAGCCTGCACAGCTCGCTCAAGCGCCGGCTTCAATACATCCACGCCAGACTTCATCACAAAGGATGTCAAAATATAAATGCCCCGGGCTGCATCAATCTCTTTTTCCAGCTTCCGTCCCAGTTCATAAGTGATGAGTTCAATATCTTTACTCATCATCTACACGGACAAGGAACAACTTGTCTTGAAAGCCGCCTCGCTTCTCCGCCTTCTCCTGCCGGCGCTCCTCCAGCTTCTCTGGATCTGCACCGTGCTTGTATGTAAGCGCATGGAGCAGTTCGGCAATATCAGCCAGTTCATCAAGCGCCTCTTCACCTGAAACGGCAGCTGCTTCCTCGTATTCCTGCAGTTCTTCATGCAGCTTCTTCTGCGCTTCTTTCACGTAGTCTCCGTCACTGAGCACCTCTGTCACATGAGACTTCCCACTTGCTTCAATGATCTCAGGAATCTTGTCACGCACAAGCTTGTTATACTCAGGCATTCAAACCACTTCCTTCGTTGAAATATCTACCTTTATTTTCGAGGATCATATGGGAGAATTCAACATTCGCTTTTAAAAATTATTATAAAAAAGAGGCTCCCATCTTGGAGGCCTCTTTCTTTATGAACTACACTGCAGTTTTATCTTCTTCAGCCATGCGTAAGGAAACACGATAATCTTCTGCTTCTGGAAACTCTGTAACATCGATGGCTTTATTGTGATTCTCTTTTACCTTATTCACAATGATATCAAGCGGTACATTGAAAAACTCTTTACGTGGGTTAACTTTATTGACTTGATACTTTTCAAATTCTTTATGAAGCGCGTTTTCCAACTCAGGGGCATTATCGGCAAAGATCATGGCGTGCACGTCAAAGTTGAATGGAACGGAAGCATCCGATAATTCTTTGACCCGCTCAAAAGGCTCCAGCCTTCTTGTCATACCGATCTTATAAACGTCTTCCCCAAATGAACCGATGTTGCTAATAATGTAGACGTAGCCGGCTTTTGCATTCTGTTCTCTAAAATCTACAACCTCTTTTTCACTGTGAAGCTCTTCTTGTTTTTCTTCGATTTCTTTCATCTTGGCCAGGATTTCTTCTCGTGTCTCGTCATCATCAACGCTGGCGAGCTGTTTTTCGTAAGTTTCTTTCGCCTGGGACAGATGCTGCAGATCTTTATCCAGCTTCTTTTTCTCTTTTTCAATTTCCTGCTGAATGCGCTTTTCCTCTTTCAGCTGCTCCTTCATGATCCGCTCTTGTTCTTTTTCTTCTTCTTTCTTTAAAGCGTGCTCATATGCAAGGTACATTTCATCCAGCTTGGAAGCCAAATATCTTTCCTGAATTGAAATGCGATTAAGCTCGTTTAGTTTGTTCAGCTGCTCATACTTCTTTTTCATCTTCTCTTTTGTTGCTTCAAGGTTGGTTGTTTTCACATTGCTGATCAATGCTGTGCACTCTTGGTTAAAGGCATTCAGTGTCATTTTCTCCATGTTTTTAATGAACTTTTTGCCTTCCTTTTCACTTCCATTTACTTTCCAACCTTGAGGTTTGTTTAGTGCTGTCCCTGCTTTCACCATCTCTTTTTGGTTTTGGCGCACCTCTTTTAGCTTCTCTTTATAACCTTCCGTTGTCGTAAAGTCGTATTGAGGATCATACAACCCAACCGTCTGCATCATTAAGTCTTCATCCAGATGTGAAAGCTGCATTTTTTTAGCTTTAATCTCGTCTTCTAACTTTGCCTCCTGGCTCTCTAGCTGCGTGACTTGGTCATTTAACTTCTCTAAACGCTTATCAACGTTGGCTGTTATGGCCTTTGCTTCTTTCTCCGCTTCTGCAATCTTTTTCTCTGCAGATTTCTCTGCATTTGACTTCGTTTTTTCCATCTGTTTTTCCAGCTTCAGTTTCTCTTCATTCACCCTTTGCAAATCGTGAAGACCCAGCTCTTTAATATCTTTGTTACGCTTTCGCTCATCGATGATCTGCCAGATCAACAGTCCCAGACCTACAAAAAACGGTATAATTAAAAAAGATAATGCAAACCATATTGAAATGTGCCAAGCCGATAAATACCACTTTTTCTTCGTCATTGTTCTTCTCAATCCTTTGTGAAGTTATTTCTTCCAACCTATTCTACCATGAATCAATCTATGATAAGTGGTGTGCGCTATCATAATTTACCATACTTATTCAGCAATTTATGGTTATTGTTCCAAGATCAATCTCTTATATATTTTAGGCGTTAAAATAAAAGTTTCTCTATTTCGATAAAACTCATCCCCTACTCACTATCAGCGGCTATACACTTACAGGGATTTGAATTTTCTTCGCCGTCTACTACCCTCCAGTCGATGAAAAATTTCTTAAACGATTAACCAAAAGCTCCACTTGCTTTACACTGCAAAGCTGCTCACCGTGTTACAATACATAAGTGAACTCTTATGTATTTTTGATTAAAGAAAAGGAGCTCCCTACATATGAAAACACTGCTCGAGATTTTTATCATTTCCCTGCGGCTTGGGTTAACTTCTTTCGGCGGGCCGGTGGCGCATCTCGGCTACTTTCGTGAAGCATACGTCCACCGCCGGCAGTGGCTGTCGGAAAAGCAGTATGCGGATCTCGTGGCGCTGTGTCAGTTTCTCCCGGGGCCGGCGTCGAGTCAGGTAGGCATCGGGATTGGGATGGCGCGGGGCGGCACGGTCGGCGGTTTTGTTTCCTTCATCGGCTTCACCTTGCCGTCTGTGCTTCTACTGATGGCGGTAGCTGTCGGCTTTCAGCAGCAAGGCTTGATCGAACTTGGCCTCGTTGATGGGCTGAAAATTGTAGCGGTTGCGGTGGTGGCTCACGCGCTCCTTGGCATGGGGCGGAACTTGGCGCCGGATGCAAAGCGGGCTTCCATTGCTGTGCTTAGTTTTGTCGCTGTCTTACTGGCACCTGCCGTCTGGATGCAGGTCGCGGTCATTCTCGCAGCCGGCTTGATCGGCTGGGGGCTTTACCGGAACGCGGACCTACCTAAGGCGGAATCGCTGCCGTTGAAACTGTCTGCAAAGTTTTCCGCAGTCTGCTTAACACTGTTCTTCTCGCTGCTTGCCCTGCTGCCGATCCTTCGGGCAGCGACCGACAGCCTGCACGTACAGCTCGCCGACAGCTTTTACCGTGCAGGCGCTCTCGTCTTCGGCGGTGGACATGTTGTGCTGCCCCTGCTGGAGCGCGAAGTTGTACCGACCGGGCTGTTGAGTGAGAGTGAATTTCTCGCAGGTTACGGGGCGGCGCAGGCTGTTCCCGGCCCGCTCTTTACTTTTGCGAGTTACCTCGGCATGGTGATCGATGGCACTGCCGGGGCGATCACGGCAACAGCGGCGATCTTTGCACCGGCCTTTTTACTCCTGCTCGGTGTCCTGCCGCTCTGGCTGAAACTGCAGCAGGCACCGGCCATGCGTGCGGCAGCAGCTGGTGTGAACGCTGGCGTGGTCGGCATCCTTGCCGCAGCGCTTTATGATCCGGTCTTTACTTCAGCCATTACGGCGAGCGCCGACCTTGCTTTTGCTGCGCTGTTGTTTATGCTATTGATGTATTGGAAGCAGCCGGCGTGGCTCGTCGTCATTTTAGGGGTGTTAGGCGGGATGTTATTTTACGGAGGATGACACAAAAAGCCGCTTGCTGAGGATCCAGCAGGCGGCTTCAATCTTTGAGGGACAGGGCACGACTGGGCAATCCCCAGCCGGATGCTCCGGCGTATTCTTTTTCCACACAGCGTGTGCCCCGCGGCAGGACGGAGAAGTGCCCTCATTCCCCGTATAATGATAATATGTCCACGCACCTCTGCAACATGCATCCGTGCTACACTTTCTTCACTTCACGCTTTTTAACCTCATAATGCTCTGCTTCAGCTAATCGGTTTTTCTTATTCTCCATAAACGTTGTCGGAACATAAATGTGATGCTTCGAGTCAATTTCATACAATCCAAGCGACAAATACTGCTTTTCCGCACGATGATAAATCATCAGATCAGCCTTTAAGTGACCATCGTAAACAGCAAGCCGGCCCTTCTGCAGCACATCATGCAAGTGAATAATATAATACATCCGGTATTGAAACTGCTTATAGTTACCTTTATTCCGCTTCTTCAACGTCTGCCACGTAATTTTTCCGTCCAGAAGATCTTGAAAAAGCGCCTCGGATCTTTTGAAGTCAAAATAATGCAGGCCGATTAAATGGGCGAGGTGGCCTTCGTCAAATTTCACTTTGACAGGAGGTCGGTTCCCCTTTAAGTGAAAAATGTACATCTTGTGCAGTAAGTTGTTGTGATACATTTGTGCAATGTCTTGTATGGTATGATTGTTGGCACTCAAAGCCATCCCCCGCCCCGCATTTTGTACAAAAAAAGACCTTGGCTTTAACAGACCAAGGTACTTGTTGTTAATATAAGTGGTACGACTAGGCAATCCCCAGTGAGATCCTCCATAGTATTCTTTTCCACAACCCCGTGTGCCCCTAGGCGGGAAAGAGGAGTACCAGCTTCCTCTTTGTTACTTTATTATATGATAAACGACCTCGGTTCGTCAATACGTGCAAAGCGATCGCAAATACCGGGAGCAAGACTTGTTGAAAATATTAAAAACCCTCTCTGCCGGGTTGGGGAGCAGAGAAGGTTTGAGCTGTCTCGAAAAGCGGAAATTAACGCTTCGAGAACTGTGGAGAACGACGAGCGGATTTGAGACCGTATTTTTTACGCTCTTTCATACGGGAGTCACGTGTGAGGTAACCGCCGTCTTTCAACGTTTTACGGAACTCAGGGTCAATCTGAAGAAGCGCGCGGGCAACGCCGTGCTGGATTGCGCCAGCCTGGCCGCTGAAACCGCCGCCGTCAACGTTGACTTTAAGGTCGTACTGACCTTCAGTCGCTGTTTCTTGAAGCGGCTGTCTAATCACGCTGCGAAGTGTTTCAAAATCAAAGTACTCGTTAATGTCACGGTCGTTTACAGTGATGTTGCCATCGCCTGGTTCGACGAATACGCGGGCAACAGAATTTTTACGGCGACCTGTGCCGTAGTATTGAACCTGTGCTGCCAATGGAAGTCCCTCCTTTAATTATCCACGAAGTTCGTATTTTTCTGGCTGCTGTGCCTGGTGCTTGTGCTCAGGACCAGCATAAACGTGCAACTTACCTGCGATTTGACGGCCGAGGCGGTTCTTTGGAAGCATGCCTTTGATGCTGTTTTCCAAAAGACGCTCTGGCTTTTCTTCACGCATCTGTGCTGCAGTTCTAACTTTCATGTTACCTGGACGACGGCCGTGACGGTAGTATTTCTTGTCCGTCAACTTGTTACCTGTCATCTCGATTTTGTCCGCATTGATGACGATTACGTGATCGCCAGTATCAACGTGCGGCGTAAACTGCGGCTTGTGCTTACCGCGTAGAAGCGATGCTACTTCAGTAGACAGACGACCGAGCGTTTGTCCTTCAGCATCGACAACGTACCAATTGCTTTCCACATCTTCAGGCTTAGCCATATATGTTGTACGCATCGTTTGTTTCCCTCCTAAATCATCGGTGAATCTCACATTCAGTTACTTCATTCAACGTCATCATTTCCATCATGCCACTGGCTTACCGGGGCTAGTGGTACATGTGTTTTGAAATGCCACCTAACATCGTATAATAACTTAAAGCAAATGTCAATTATAAAAAACGCCCGGTTGCATTGTCTTGCAGCAAAATTTTTTCCGCCACGGATCAAGTAAGCTGAAGCACTTGCGACAGCACGCGTGAACTTACTGCCGCCGCGCGTAAATCCAACGCTGCCGCGCATCAATCCACCGACGCCGCGCGTAAACTAGTAGTCAACGCGGTGCAAGTATAAGCCGTGGCCGGGGACGGTTTTGCCGGCGCGGCGCCGGTCTTTGGCAGCTAAAATGTCGCCGGCAGTGCCGGCTTGGATTTTACCGCTGCCAATATCAAGAATCGTGCCGGTCATGATCCGTACCATGTGATATAAAAAGCCGGTGCCGCGGTAGATAAACTCGAGCTCGTCTTCGGATTCAGCGAGCTCTATCTCTTGAATCGTGCGGACTTTATTAATAATGGCAGTATTTGTGCCGCAAAAGGACGTGTAATCGTGCGTCCCTGTAAGTGTCGCTGCGGCTTCGCGCATTGCAACAATATCAAGCGGGCCGTATAAATGATAGGTGTAATTGCGGCGGAAGACGTCACGCTGCCGGCGGCGCAGAACGCGGTAGCGGTACTCTTTGCCGGTGGCTTGCTCTCTTGCATTGAAATCATCTGCTGCGTACTCAGCTTGTACAAACTGTACATCCGGCGGCAGATGACCTAACAAGGCTTCAGGCCATTTTTCAGCCGGCATAGAGATATCAGTATCAAAATGTATGACCTGCCCGTAAGCGTGCACTCCTGCATCCGTTCGACCGGCGGCTGACACTTTCACTTCACGGCCTTTATGAAACCGGGTGAGCGCCTCTTCAACCACCTGCTGGATGGTACGACCTGTCGGGGCTTTCTCAAGGGGCTGCACCTGCCAGCCGGAAAAGTGTGTCCCATCATAGGCGACGGTTGCTTTAATTCGTGCCATACGCTCCCCTCCGCTTGCTTCTCTACAAAGAAAAAGGGCATAGACGAAGAAACCGAATAACGGTTCTGTCCTGCCCTGCAAATCCACAGCTCAGCTGTCAGCGCGCGGCAGGCGTACCTGCCGTATCGCTGTTATTCAACAAATTCGATGATTGCAGTTTCCGCGCCGTCGCCTTTGCGCTTGCCGACTTTCAAGATGCGCGTGTAACCGCCCTGGCGTTCTTCAAAACGTGGTGCGATTTCGCTAAAGAGCTTTTGCACTGCGTCGAGCTCCGCCTCTTCATCTTCAACTTGCGCGCGGACAAAAGATGCCGCTTGACGGCGGGCATGCAGGTCGCCGCGCTTACCGAGTGTAACCAACTTCTCAACGATTGGGCGGATTTCTTTCGCCTTCGCTTCAGTTGTCTCGATGCGCTCATTAACGATCAAATGCGTGGCAAGATCACGCAGCAATGCTTTGCGGGCAGAACTGTCACGTCCAAGCTTTTGATAAGCCATGATTCGTTCCCCTCCTTTTCCTTCCAATACGTAGCTTTCAGCCGTTAATCGTCTTTACGTAGTCCAAGGCCGAGTTCATGCAGCTTTTCCTGCACTTCTTCGAGCGATTTGCGTCCAAGGTTGCGCACTTTCATCATATCTTCTTCCGACTTTTGCGTAAGCTCCTGCACCGTGTTGATGCCGGCACGCTTCAAGCAGTTGTAAGAACGAACGGAAAGATCGAGCTCTTCGATGGTCATCTCAAGCACTTTCTCTTTCTGATCTTCTTCTTTTTCCACCATGATTTCAGCTTTCTGAGCTTGATCGGTCAAACCGATAAAGATGTTCAGATGCTCATTCATGATTTTACCGCCAAGCGATACAGCTTCTTCCGGGCGGATGCTTCCGTCAGTCCATACGTCCAGCGTCAACTTGTCGTAGTTGGTGATCTGACCGACACGCGTGTTTTCCACGTGATAGTTCACGCGAGAAACTGGTGTATAAATGGAATCCACCGGCAGAACCCCGATCGGAAGGTCATCTTCGTTGTTCCCCTCGGCCGGTACATAGCCGCGGCCGCGCTTCGCTGTCAAACGCATGCGGAATTGCGCATTCTTCGACAGCGTTGCGATATGCAGCTCAGGATTCAAGATATCAACGTCACTGTCGTGCGTAATATCATTTGCGGTAACCGCTCCTTCGCCCTGCACGTCCACTTCTAGTGTTTTCTCTTCATCAGAGTAAATGTGCAATGCAAGCTGCTTTAAGTTCAAAATGATCGTGGTTACATCTTCTGTCACACCCTCAAGCGTGGAGAATTCATGCAGTGCACCATCAATTTGGACGGAGGTTATAGCCGATCCTGGAAGGGAGGATAGCAAGATGCGACGCAGCGAGTTGCCTAGCGTCGTCCCGTACCCGCGCTCCAACGGTTCAACGACAAATTTTCCGAACTTATTGTCCTCACTGATTTCAATCGTTTCAATACTCGGCTTTTCGATTTCGATCATCTATTCGTACCCTCCTTCAAAACGTCGAAACTCCGGTCAGCCCGCGGACGGACTCCAGAATTTCCCCTTTAGGCAGTCCCTGACCACATGTGCAGCCTCAGTCCGCCAATAATGGTGCAATTCGCACCAGGAACCTTCACCCATTATTGGCAAATTGAGGGGCTTTTAATCTGAAGTGGAGTTATACTCTGCGACGTTTTGGCGGACGGCAGCCGTTGTGTGGCACTGGCGTTACGTCACGGATGACGCTTACTTCCAGACCTACCGCTTGCAGAGAACGAATCGCAGCTTCACGTCCGGCACCCGGGCCTTTAACAGCAACTTCTACAGTTTTCAAACCGTGTTCCATTCCTGCTTTCGCTGCAGATTCAGCAGCCATCTGCGAAGCAAACGGGGTCGATTTACGGGAGCCTTTGAATCCGAGGGCACCAGAGCTCGCCCAAGAGATGGCATTGCCTTCTGTATCGGTGATCGTCACGATCGTGTTGTTAAACGTAGAACGAATGTGAGCGACACCGGACTCTATATTCTTCCGTTGACGGCGCTTACGTGTGTTCTGTTTCGCTTTAGCCATTTCAGCTGACCTCCTTTTTGTTTAATTATTTCTTCTTGTTCGCCATTGTACGGCGAGGACCTTTACGTGTACGCGAGTTGTTCTTCGTCTTTTGTCCGCGCATTGGCAAACTACGACGATGACGAATACCGCGGTAAGAACCAATTTCCATTAGACGCTTAATGTTGAGTGAACGTTCCCGGCGAAGGTCACCTTCTACGAGATATTCGTTGCTGACAACATTACGGATGCGGCCGAGTTCATCTTCGGTCAAGTCGCGAACGCGGGTGTTCGGAGACACCTCAGCTTTATCGACAACTTCTTGCGCGCGGGATTTACCAATACCGAAAACGTAAGTGAGCGAGATGACGATGCGCTTATCGCGCGGTACGTCAACACCAGCAATACGTGCCATGTGTGAGCACCTCCTTCGATTTTAACCTTGTTTTTGTTTATGCTTCGGGTTTGAACAGATCACCATGACTGTTCCTTGGCGGCGAATGACCTTGCATTTTTCGCAAATCGGTTTAACAGACGCTCTGACCTTCATAAGTTTTACCTCCTTAACTTTACGGAGTCCAATGGAGATCCCTTTGACATTCAGCCAGCGATCATGCCGAGACGTTTATTTATAACGATACGTGATTCTGCCGCGGGATAGGTCATACGGCGAAAGCTCCACCGTCACTTTGTCACCAGGCAGAATACGGATATAGTGCATCCGGATCTTACCTGAAACGTGCGCTAAAATGCGGTGGCCGTTTTCCAATTCCACACGGAACATGGCGTTTGGAAGCGGCTCAATCACCGTGCCTTCCACTTCAATAACATCATCTTTGGCCATGAGTTTACTCTCCTTCCTTCGTGAGCTCGTCCTGTTCATTTAGGAATGCAGCAATTGCGAACCGAAGCTTTGCGTTTGTCACACGGCCGGATTCCTCAAGACTCCTTCTCACTTCAGGCGAGAAAGACACGGGGGATAAATGATGAACGTTTTTCCGCTTTGGGCGGTCGTACTTTCGTTTATCCCCATCGGCCACAAGCACAAAGCGTTCATCAATGACTTGAATGACGATCGCAAACTGCCCGGTATCTCTCCCTTGCTCCATGCGGACAATCGTGCCGGTTTCCGGCGTTTGGCGGGAATCCATCGCTTCTACCATCACCTTCTTGCCTTCACGGCAGGGTTAAGATTTCGTAACCATTTGGTGTAATCGCAATGGTGTGTTCGAAATGGGCGCATTTTTTGCCGTCGGTCGTAACAACCGTCCAATCATCATCAAGTGTGTGAACGTAGCGCTCTCCGGCATTGACCATCGGCTCTACCGCAAGCACCATCCCTGGTTTCAGGCGTGCGCCCTTACCAGGTGGGCCGAAGTGCGGGATCTGCGGGTCCTCGTGAAGGTCCTGGCCGACGCCGTGCCCGACGTATTCACGCACGATTGAGAAGCCGCGCGGTTCGACGTAGGACTGAATCGCGTGTGAAATGTTTGAGAGGCGCTCTTTAGGAGCTGCTTCTTCCAAACCTTTAAACAGCGAATCATGGGTAACGTCCATAAGATTCTGGTCTTCAGCCGAAATCTCACCGACGCCATACGTCCAGGCGGAGTCTCCGTGATACCCTTTCAGCTTCGCGCCGATATCAATTGAGATGATGTCACCTTCATGAAGAACGCGGTCCCCCGGAATACCGTGAACAAGCTCTTCATTCACCGAAGCGCAAATGCTGCCGGTAAACCCAGCGTAGCCTTTAAATGATGGAATTGCTCCAGCAGCCCGGATCCGTTCATCAGCGATACGGTCGAGCTCCCCGGTTGTAATGCCGGGACGGATATGCTGTTCAAGCTCAAGGTGCGTATCAGCGACAATTTTGCCAGCTTCACGCATGATCTCGAGTTCACGGTCAGTTTTCGTGATAATCATTACCGAAGTCCTTTCAGCAGTTCATCAATATCGC
Source organism: Salsuginibacillus halophilus (assembly GCF_003014715.1). GTDB lineage: Bacteria > Bacillota > Bacilli > Bacillales > Marinococcaceae > Salsuginibacillus > Salsuginibacillus halophilus. The sequence goes on along the minus strand of NZ_PYAV01000014.1, from coordinate 11,718 downwards.
CGAACACGTCGTGGATATCCTGATCTCCATCAATCGTGCGCAAATACCCTTTATTTTCATAGAAATCGATGAGTGGCTGCTGCTGTTCAATGTTTACCTGCAGACGCTTTTCAACCGTTTCCGGCTTATCATCGTCGCGCTGAATCAGCTCGCTGCCGTCTTCATCGCATTTCCCTTCAACTTTCGGAGGGTTGAACATGACATGATACGTTTTTCCTGATGTCGGTGAGACACGGCGACCGGTGAGACGCTCTTTCAACTTATCTTTATCAACATTAATGTTGAGTACAAAGTCAAGTGATGTGTCAAGCGACGCCAGAATGTCTTCAAGGGCTTCCGCCTGTTTAACGGTCCGCGGGAAACCATCAAGCAGGAAACCTTCACTACAGTCCGGTTGGCTCAGACGCTCCCGGACAATGCCTACCGTAACTTCGTCAGGCACAAGTTCGCCAGCATCCATATAAGACTTTGCCTGTTGACCAAGCTCGGTCTCATTTTTGATGGCTGCGCGGAACATATCGCCTGTCGAGATGTGCGGAATACCGTACTTTTCAACAATCATTTCAGCCTGTGTCCCTTTACCGGCACCAGGAAGACCCATCAAAATCAAGTTCATTCTATCTCTCCTCTATCGACCTTTTTTCGGTATCGGGGCAGGAAACCGTTGTCCGGCTCCCTGCAGCACCTTCTCAACGCTACTTAATAAAGCCTTTGTAACTGCGTTTAATCAGCTGGCTTTCAATCTGCTTCATCGTATCCAGCGCGACCCCGACAACGATGAGAAGGCCAGTACCGCCGATCTGTATCGTTTCAGGCAGACCGAGCTGATCGGTGAAGAACACCGGAATCGTTGATACGGTAGCAAGGAACAGTGCCCCTACCAAAGTCAGACGGTAAAGGATACGACGAATGTACATTTCAGTGTTCTGCCCCGGGCGGATCCCAGGTACATAACCACCTTGTCTCTTTAAGTTTTCCGCCATTTGCTCTGGGTTTACCTGCACAAACGTATAGAAGTACGTAAATGCAATAATTAAACCGGCATACACGGCCATACCGATAGGCTCTGTGTAATCAAAGTTCTCCATGACCCAGAATGCAACCGGGTTATCTTCCCCGATGAAACTGGCGATGGTTGGCGGAAAGATAAATAAAGACAATGCAAAGATAATTGGAATAACGCCTGCTGCGTTAACTTTCAGCGGCAGGTGTGTGGATTGACCGCCGACAGGATTACGACCGGCAACACGCTTCGCGTACTGAATTGGTACTTTACGAATCGCCTGCTGCACAAAGATAACCCCGACAACGATGGCAAGTACGGCCAGTGCCAGGAAAAGAATCGTTACAATTCCAATGAACAGCTGGTCATCGGCACCTTCAATCTGAGTTGCATAAATCTGGTTGAGGCCATTTGGGATGCCGGCTGCAATTCCGGCAAAAATGACAATAGAGATACCGTTACCTACACCGTTGGCGGTAATCTGTTCACCTAGCCACATCAAAAATGTTGTACCTGCTGTCATCACCAGAGCAATAAAGATGTAAACGGGAACGCTCGGGTTTGTGATCAAGCCTTCAAACATGTTGTTAAAGCCGATCGACATCCCAAGGCCCTGGAGAAAGGCGAGAACCACCGTAAAATAACGGGTGAACTGCGCCAGTTTCCGGCGACCAGCTTCTCCTTGTTTCGCCCATTCCGTGAACTTTGGAACAACATCCATCCGAAGTAACTGAACAACGATGGATGCGGTGATATAAGGCATGACGCCCATAGCGAATATTGAGAAGTTACCGAGGGCTCCTCCGCCGAATGTGTCCAGAAAGCCAAAGGCGTTCGCCTGGTCCTGGAACTGCAGCACTTCGCTATTGGTGCCTGGCACCGGGATGAAGCTTCCGATCCGGAACACAACAAGCATGAGGAGGGTGAAAATGACTTTACGTCTTAAATCCCTCACTCGAAAGATGTTGGCTATCGTCCGGAACATTAGATCACCTCAGTTTGGCCGCCTGCTGCTTCAATCGCTTGAGCTGCAGAAGCAGAGAACTTATTGGCTTTCACCGTCAACTTGCGCTCAAGTGTACCATTACCCAAGATCTTAACGCCATCGTTAACTTTACGGATGACACCAGCTTCAAGCAGAGCTTCTGGTGTAACTTCCGCGCCGTCTTCAAAACGGTTAAGCGCATCAAGGTTTACTGTTGCGTACTCTTTACGTGTAGGGTTGGTAAAACCACGCTTTGGTGTACGCTTATAGATCGGGTTCTGACCGCCTTCAAAGCCTGGACGTACGCCACCGCCGGAACGGGAGTTTTGTCCATGTTCACCGCGACCAGACGTGTTACCACGGCCTGAACCGTTACCACGGCCGACGCGCTGATGACCTTTGCGGGAACCTTTTGGCGCTTTGAGTTCGTGAAGTTTCATATTGACACCTCCTGTTCCTGTAAGTCGCTATTACGCATCAAGTTCTTTTACAGATACGAGATGAGACACTTTATTTACCATACCGCGAATGGCTGGGCTGTCTTCTTGAACAATTGATTTGTTTACCTTATTCAGCCCGAGGGTCCGTACAGTCGTACGCTGGTCTTCCGGACGGCCGATCAAGCTGCGTGTGAGGGTAATTTCAAGCTTGTTTGCCATAGTTTTTCCCTCCTTAACCTTTCAGTTCTTCCACGGACTTGCCGCGAAGGCGGGCAACTTCTTCCGCAGTTTTCAGGCTCTCGAGGCCTTCGAGTGTTGCACGCACCATGTTAATTGGGTTGTTGGAGCCGTGCGATTTGCTCAAGATGTCGTAAACGCCACCGAGCTCAAGTACCGCGCGGACCGGTCCGCCGGCAATAACACCAGTACCTTCGGATGCAGGCTTCAAAAGAACTTTACCCGCGCCGAAACGACCGACGATTTCGTGTGGGATCGTCGTGCCGACTTTTGGTACTTCGATCAAGTTTTTCTTCGCTGTATCAACAGCTTTGCGGATCGCCTCCGGTACTTCCAGGGCTTTTCCGATGCCAAAACCAACGTGACCGTTGCGGTCGCCGACAACGACAATTGCCGCAAAGCGGAAACGACGTCCACCTTTAACAACCTTTGCAACGCGGTTAATGGCTACAACCTTTTCTTCAAGATCCAGTTTACTAGCATCGATGCTCATGAATTTCCCTCCTTCGCTCCTTAAAATTTCAGACCGTTTTCACGAGCTGCGTCTGCAAGTTCCTGCACACGGCCGTGATATACAAAGCCGCCGCGGTCAAATACAACTGTTTCATGACCTTTTTCTGTCGCACGCTGGGCGATTGTTGCACCGATTTGACGAGCAGCTTCTTTGTTGCCGCCGTTTTCGATGTTAAGTGCAGGTTCCATTGTGGAAGCTGCTGCGAGCGTTTCACCGGCGTTATCGTCAATCAGTTGAGCGTAAATATGCTTAGCCGAACGGAATACGTTCAAACGCGGACGTTCTGCTGTCCCACGAATTTTTTTACGAACACTCATGTGACGCTTTTTACGAGCCGCTGTTTTTGCCTTCGTATTACTCATGATTGAGCGGGCCTCCTTTCTGCTTTTACGTTAGGAGTTACTTACCTGTCTTACCTTCTTTTGTACGTACGTATTCGCCTTCGTAACGAACACCTTTGCCTTTGTAAGGTTCTGGTGTGCGCTTGGAGCGGATTTTAGATGCAACCGCACCGACGAGTTCTTTATCAATTCCGCGAACGACTACTTTCGTGTTCGAAGGAACTTCAAGCTCAATGCCATCTTGTTCTTCGATTTCCACTGGGTGGGAGTAGCCGAGGTTAAGAACGATTTTGCTGCCGGATTTTTGGGCACGATAGCCGACACCGACAAGTTCAAGATTCTTTTCGAAACCATTTGTTACGCCCTGAACCATGTTGTTCAAGATACTGCGCGTTGTACCGTGCAGCGCGCGGTGATCTTTATGCTCAGTTGGACGTTCAAAAGTGATCACATTGCCTTCAATGTTGATCGTGATATCTTCGTGGAACTGACGGCTCAATTCACCTTTTGGACCTTTAACGGTGATGTGGTTGCCGTCGCGTTCGATCGTAACCGATTCAGGCACTTCAATAGGTAATACACCTACACGTGACATATCGTTTGCACCTCCATTCTTTCAAACAGTTTTACCAAACGTAAGCGAGAACTTCGCCGCCCACCTGGTTTTTGCGGGCTTCTTTATCCGTCATTACACCGTGGGATGTCGAAATCACAGCGATGCCAAGACCGTTCAAAACACGTGGAAGCTCATCGGACTTCGCGTAAACGCGCAGACCTGGCTTACTGATACGCTTCAGACCGGAGATAACGCGTTCGTTCTGCGGGCTATATTTCAAGAACAGGCGGAGCACGCCTTGTTTGCTATCTTCAACGTACTCTACGTCACGGATGAAACCTTCTTGCTTCAAGATTTCAGCAACTTCTTTTTTCAAGTTGGAAGCCGGAAGCTCCAGCTTGTCGTGACGTACAGTGTTTGCGTTACGAATACGTGTGAGCATGTCTGCCACAGGATCTGTCATGACCATTTTGATTTACCTCCTTCCCTATGCGGGGCTTTACCAGCTGGCTTTTTTCACGCCAGGAATTTGACCTTTGTATGCAAGCTCGCGGAAGCAAATCCGGCAAAGCTTGAATTTGCGTAGTACGGAATGGGGACGTCCGCAGCGCTCACAGCGTGTGTATTCACGTACTTTGTACTTTTGAGGACGCTGCTGTTTTACGACCATTGCTTTTCTAGCCAATGTGTTCCCTCCTTATCTTTATCCGTTTAGTTACTTAGCGAACGGCATGCCGACTTTGTCGAGCAATTCGCGTGCTTCTTCGTCCGTTTCAGCTGTCGTTACGATGACAATGTCCATGCCACGAATTTTGTCGACTTTATCATACTCAATCTCTGGGAAGATGAGCTGCTCGCGTACACCTAGTGTGTAGTTACCGCGACCGTCGAATGCTTTCGTGGAAATACCGCGGAAGTCACGTACACGTGGGAGCGCAACGTGAATGAGCTTTTCGAGAAAGTCATACATACGCTCGCCGCGAAGTGTAACTTTCGCACCGATCGGGTTGCCTTCACGCAGCTTAAATCCAGCGATGGATTTTTTCGCCTTTGTGATAAGTGGCTTTTGACCCGTGATCTCGCTCATCTCTTCTACTGCCTTATCAAGAGCTTTCGGGTTTTGAACAGCATCACCGACACCCATGTTTATAACGATTTTTTCAATCTTTGGTACCGCCATAACCGAGTCATAGTTGTACTTTTCGTGCATCTCAGGCACAATGTCCGTTTTGTAGCGTTCTTTCAGCGCGTTCATGCAGGTAACCTCCTTTCGTCCCGAAGCGAATTAGTCGAGCGCTTCGCCGGATTTTTTTGCAATGCGTACTTTTTTACCGTCTACGACTTCGCGGCCTACACGGGTAGGTTCACCGCTTTTCGGGTCGATCGGCATTACGTTCGATACGTGGATTGGCGCCTCTTGAGTCAAAATACCGCCCTGCGGGTTTTCCTGAGACGGAGCTGCGTGTTTTTTCACTTGGTTGACTCCTTCAACGAGCACGCGCTCCTGGCTTGGATAAGCTTCGAGAATCACGCCCTCTTGGCCTTTGTCTTTACCAGCAATCACTTTTACTTTATCGCCGCTTTTTACGTGCAGCTTTGTTTGTTTAGCCATAGTTCGTCGCACCTCCTTGGTGAAACAAATTCAAATCTATTTATAGATGCGTATAATTACAATACTTCAGGTGCAAGGGAAACGATCTTCATGTACTGGCGCTCGCGAAGTTCGCGGGCAACCGGACCGAAGATACGTGTACCACGAGGTCCTTTGTCGTCACGGATAACAACTGCAGCGTTCTCGTCAAAGCTGATGTACGAACCGTCCGGGCGGCGGGCACCGCTGCGGGAACGAACGATTACTGCGCGTACAACTTCACCCTTCTTGACAACGCCACCTGGTGTTGCATCCTTTACAGAACAAACAATGGTATCACCGATGTTCGCTGTTTTACGGCCGGATCCGCCGAGTACTTTAATGCACTGTACGACGCGAGCGCCGGAGTTATCAGCGATTTTCAAGCGGCTTTCTTGTTGGATCATGCTTCGTTACCTCCCTTCAGAAGAGAAACTGGATTAGATAATAACGGCTTCTTCGACAATTTCAACAAGGCGGAAGTACTTATCTTTGGAAAGCGGGCGTGTTTCCATGATTTTAACAACATCACCTTTTTTCGCTTCGTTGTTCTCGTCATGCGTTTTGAACTTCTTAGAGTACTTAACGCGCTTGCCGTATAGTGGGTCCATTTTATACGTTTCAACAACGACCGTGATCGTTTTATCCATTTTGTCGGAAACGACGCGGCCATTATAAACTTTGCGATGGTTACGCTCAGCCATAGGTTGGGGAACCTCCTCTCAACAGGAAATTATCCTTGATTAATTCCAAGTTCACGTTCGCGATGAACCGTTTTAACACGGGCGATATCTTTACGTACGTGACGAATGCGGGCAGGGTTATCCAGTTGACCAGTCGCTAGTTGGAAGCGAAGGTTGAACAACTCCTCTTTCAAATCTTGAATCTGCTGTTCGATTTCCGCCGTGGTCAACTCACGAATTTCGTTAGCTTTCATTTGCCTCACCACCCACTTCTTCGCGTTTAACAAACTTCGTTTTCACCGGAAGCTTGTGTGACGCAAGTCTAAGTGCTTCACGGGCGACTTCTTCATCCACTCCCGCAATTTCAAACATAATCTTTCCTGGCTTAACTACTGCTACCCAGCCTTCAGGAGAACCTTTACCGGAACCCATGCGGACTTCTAGCGGCTTTGCAGTGTAAGGCTTGTCTGGAAAGATTTTAATCCATACTTTACCGGTACGCTTCATGTAACGCGTCATAGCGATACGTGCAGCTTCGATTTGGCGGTTTGTAATCCAGGATGCTTCTGTTGCCTGAATACCGTACTCGCCGAATGTAACTTCATTTCCGCCTTTAGCACGACCTCTCATGCGGCCGCGGTGTTGGCGACGGAATTTTACGCGTTTAGGCATTAGCATGATTAGTTGCCTCCTTCCTCTGTATTCGTTCCTTTCGTGGGAAGGACCTCTCCACGGTAGATCCAAATTTTAACGCCGAGCTTACCATAAGTGGTTTGAGCTTCAGCAGTGCCATAATCAATATCAGCGCGAAGTGTGTGCAATGGTACTGTACCTTCGCTGTAGCTTTCGGAACGAGCGATGTCCGCACCGCCGAGACGGCCGTTAACTTCTGTACGGATTCCTTGTGCGCCCGAACGCATTGTGCGCTGCATGGACTGTTTCATTGCGCGACGGAAAGATACACGGTTTTCAAGCTGACGTGCAATATTTTCCGCAACAAGACGAGCGTCCATGTCCGGCTGCTTGATTTCAGCAATATTGATGTGAACACGTTTACCAGTTAGTTCGTTCAGTGCTTTACGAAGCGCTTCAACTTCGGAACCACCTTTACCGATAACCATGCCTGGCTTCGCTGTATGAATGGTTACATTCACACGGTTCGCAGCGCGCTCAATTTCCACCATGGAAACGGAAGCGTCTGTCAGGCGGTTTTCGATAAATTCGCGGATCTTAACGTCTTCGTGCAGCAGATCAGCATATTCTTTTTCTGCGTACCATTTAGACTCCCAGTCACGGATGTTACCGATACGAAGTCCAATTGGATTGACTTTTTGACCCACTCGTTACCCCTCCTTCTTTTCTGAAACAACAATGGTAATGTGGCTTGCGCGCTTGTTAATGCGTGTTGCACGACCCATTGCGCGCGGACGGAAACGGCGAAGCGTTACTGCTTCGTCGACATAAGCTTCGCTGACATAAAGATTGTCCGGCTCCATGTCATAATTGTGTTCCGCATTAGCGATTGCGGAATTGAGTACTTTTTCAATGATTGGAGAAGCCGCTTTTGGCGTGTGCTCAAGAATGGAGACTGCTTCTCCGACGTCTTTGCCCCGGACTTGGTCGATGACCAGGCGTGCTTTACGAGGGGCAATTCGAACTTGTTTCGCGACTGCTTTCGCTTGCATCGGAATGGACCTCCCCTCTAATTAACGACGTTTCGTTTTCTTATCGTCTTTTTCGTGTCCTTTAAACGTACGTGTCGGAGCAAACTCTCCGAGCTTATGACCGACCATGTCTTCCTGAACATAAACCGGCACGTGCTTACGACCATCGTAAACAGCAATTGTGTGGCCTACGAAGTCAGGGAAGATTGTCGAACGGCGGGACCAAGTTTTGATCACCTGCTTATCGTTGGATTCGTTAAGCGTATCGACTTTCTTCTTTAAGTGATCGTCTACAAAAGGTCCTTTTTTCAGGCTGCGAGCCATAGTGAAACCTCCTTTCGCCATAGACCCACGGTTCCGGGGAACCGCAGATCATCAGCATGTTTACTTTTTCTTCTTCTTACGACGACGGACAATGTACTTGTCTGTGTCTTTGTTCTTCTTACGGGTTTTCAAGCCGACTGATGGCTGACCCCAAGGAGAAACTGGTGATTTACGTCCGATTGGCGCACGGCCTTCACCACCACCGTGTGGGTGATCGCTAGGGTTCATCGCGGAACCACGTACGACAGGGCGCTTGTTCAACCAGCGGCCACGGCCTGCTTTACCAATGTTTACGAGTTCGTGCTCCAAGTTGCCGACCTGTCCTACGGTAGCACGACAAGTCTGCAGAATCAAGCGTGTTTCGCCGGATTTCAAACGAACAAGTGCATATTTTCCTTCTTTACCGAGAACTTGTGCTTCAGCACCAGCTGCGCGCACGAGCTGACCGCCGCGGCCCGGCTTCAATTCAATGTTGTGAATAACGGTACCAACTGGGATGTCCTTCAATTCAAGTGCATTACCTGTTTTGATGTCCGCTTCTTCACCATTCATGATTTCATCATCGACTTTCAAGTTCTTCGGCGCTAGGATGTAGCGCTTTTCACCATCAGCGAAATGGATCAGTGCAATGTTAGCTGAACGGTTCGGATCGTATTCGATCGTAGCAACTCGGCCAGGTACACCATCTTTGTTACGCTTAAAGTCAATTACACGGTACTGACGCTTATGACCGCCGCCTTGGTGGCGTACGGAGATGCGTCCTTGGTTGTTGCGGCCGCCTTTACGGTGCAGCGGTTCCATGAGGGAACGCTCAGGCTGGTCCGTTGTAATCTCGGAGTAGTCTTTCCCAGACATAAAACGGCGGCCGGCACTGGTTGGCTTAAACTTTTTAACTGCCATCGGTATTTCCCTCCTTCACTTCTTTATTAGGCTTCGAAGAATTCGATTTCTTCGCTCTCTGGTGTCAAAGTGACAATCGCTTTTTTACGTGCAGGCTTATAGCCTTCGTGGCGACCGAAACGACGGAACTTACGCTTGTAGTTCATCGTGTTTACTTTGTCTACTTCAACCTCAAAGATTTCTTCGATGGCTTTACGAATTTGCGTTTTATTAGCTTTAACGTCCACCTCAAAGGTGTACTTTTTCTCTTCCATTTGCTCAGCGGAGCGCTCAGTAATGACCGGGCGCTTTACAACGTCGCGTGCATCCATTATCCAAGCACCTCCTCTACCTTCTCCACGGCACCTTTTGTCATGACGAGGTAGTCGTGCTTCACAATCTCAAGCACGCTTGCTTCTTGTGCATGAACTGCAGTGACTCCCGGAAGGTTGCGCGCGGAAAGGGATACTGTTTCATCCTGATCTGCAGTAACAACAAGAGTCTTGCCGTTAGCGGACAGATTTGTAAGAATGTCTTTCATTTCTTTTGTCTTCGGCGCATCAAGATTGAAGTCGTCTACAACGATCAATTCATTGTCGCGAAGTTTCGATGCATATGCAGAACGTAGCGCAAGACGACGCGCTTTCTTCGGCATTTTCACCTTGTAGCTGCGTGGTTGTGGTGCGAATGCAACACCGCCACCTACCCAGATTGGGGAGCGGATTGAACCGTGACGTGCGCGACCTGTGCCTTTTTGGCGCCAAGGCTTTGCACCGCCACCTCTGCGCTCAGAACGAGTTTTTGCTTTCTGCGTGCCTTGGCGACGATTCGCCTGCTGTGCGATTACAGCATCATAAAGCACGCTTTCATTCGGTGTAATTCCAAATACAGTTGCTGGTAGTTCAAGGTCGCCTGCTTGGGACCCGGACTGGTTGAACAGCGTAACGTTTGGCATTGAGGAGCCTCCTTTCTATCAAACGATCTTAGTTATTTGCTTTAACCGTGTCTTTTACAGTTACGTAAGTCTTTCTTGGGCCAGGTACATTGCCTTTCACGAGAAGAAGATCACGTTCAGTGTCAACTTTTACGATTTCAAGGTTTTGTACAGTTACCTGCTCGCCGCCCATGCGACCTGGAAGCAGTTTACCCGGTTTTACGTTGTAATGACCCATAACGCCCATGGAACCAGGCTTACGGTGGAAACGGGAACCGTGGCTCATCGGACCGCGGGATTGGTTGTGGCGCTTAATCGCACCTTGGAAACCTTTCCCTTTTGAAGTTCCTGTGATGTCCACGTACTCGCCTTCTGCAAATGTGTTTACTTTGACTTCCTGACCAACTTCATAATCCGCAACAGCTTCACCGCGGACCTCTTTCACGTAGCGCTTGGGTGTTGCGCCAGCTTTATCTGCATGGCCTTGTTCAGGCTTGTTGATCCGGGATTGTTTCTTATCTTCCACGCCAAGCTGAACAGCAGTATAACCATCCGTTGCTTCTTCTTTCTTTTGAAGAACCACGTTAGGCTCAGCCTGAATGACAGTAACAGGGACAACTTCACCGTTGTCACGAAAGATCTGTGTCATGCCGAGTTTTTTTCCCAAGATTCCTTTGGTCATCAGTCACACCTCCTGTTAATAAATGATCTATTTATATTTGCCTAATGTACAAAAGTTACAGTTTAATCTCAATGTCGACACCGGATGGCAGGTCAAGGCGCATGAGCGCATCTACCGTCTGTGGTGTCGGGCTGACAATATCGATCAAACGCTTATGCGTGCGCATCTCGAACTGCTCGCGAGAATCCTTAAACTTGTGCGTCGCGCGCAGTACCGTGTATACGGAACGCTCTGTCGGAAGCGGGATCGGACCAGCAACCCCAGCGCCTGAACGCTTTGCAGTGTCCACAATTTTTTCTGCGGACTGATCAAGGATGCGGTGATCGTACGCTTTCAATCGGATACGGATCTTTTCGTTTGCCATTATAAGCCCTCCTTTTCGCCTGATTTTCAGACTTACTCCGTGGAAATTATCTGATGCACCGTCCCATGGCAAAGGGGCCGGGTGTGTCAGCAACCTTCCACATCATCGCAAATAGCGATCGATGTTGCCGCAAGCCGGTTGTGCCCTTAGCTCACGATCACACTTTACCTATTATAAAGATTTGACCTCAGGAACGCAAGGACAAAATTGAAGAAAATCGCGGGGATTTAGGATTTTTTCAATCCCCCTGGTTATAAGGGGGCGATCCTGCGGATAATCCGGGTGTGAAAGCAGGCAGATTGGCTTCGTTTTGGGAGGGCGGTTGCTCCAATTTCGGTGATCCGCGCTCCAGTTCCGGGCGTGGTAGCTCCATTTTCCATGATTCACTGAAGTTAGTATAAATAGTGGACACGGCACATTGGCACATGGTTACATGAAAGACAACAATGATAAAGGGCGTGAACCTTATGGCCAAAGCTAAG
>NZ_PYAV01000013.1 GCF_003014715.1 Salsuginibacillus halophilus | reverse complement strand
CTTAGCTTTGGCCATAAGGTTCACGCCCTTTATCATTGTTGTCTTTCATGTAACCATGTGCCAATGTGCCGTGTCCACTATTTATACTAACTTCATTAACCTTTCATTTTCAGAGCAGTCGAACCAAAACTGGCTAAGCGCGCTCCATTTTTGCTGAGGCGCGCTTCACTCTGGCTATGATCCGCTCCACTTCCACTCGACCACGTTCCATTTCTAATGAATCTGCTCCATCTTCGCCTACCTTGTTCCAACTATCTGCTTTATTCAGTCCACTCGCCTTCCCAGCTTCCAACACCATAAGCTAAATGAGTAACATCTTCAATTCCAGCATCAACAAACATTTCAGCTGCTTCAGCAGATCGGTTTCCAGACCGGCACACTAATAAGTACGAAGCATCCGAGTCCAAGGAATCGAGAGCATCAGGGAGGTCCTTCAGGGGAAGAAGCTCTGACTGCGGAATATGCCCGCTTTCATATTCTTCTGGTGTGCGCACATCAATTACAATGGTTTCTTCATCTTCAACAAGAGCCTGCCCTTTCTCACTTTCAACTTCATCGTAAGTGCTGTCTGTACCACAAGCTGTTATAATGAAAAGTAAAGCACTTACGAAAATCATTAGTTTCAACTTCATGAATCACACCTCTTTCTTTTCTCCGAATTGTTTTACTTTATACCTCACAGGGTATATTACTTATGTTTGCGTTTCACGTCAATCAACGAAAGGAGGACCTTACAATGAGCCACCTTTTCGCACGGTGTTATGACGCTTTCATGTTCCCACTTGAACGATCTACATTTCAAGCAAAGCGCCAGGAAACTGCCGGAAAAGCAACGGGTCACGTCCTCGAACTCGGTTCAGGCACTGGTGCAAACTTTCCATTTTACAAACATGCCGATAGTGTTACAGCTGTCGAGCCGGATCCAGCGATGCGCGAGCGCTCCACGAAAAAAGGGCAGCGCGCTGCTTCCCCGGTGATTTTGGCAGACGCCCGCGCAGAAGAACTCCCTTTTCACAACAACTCCTTCGACACTGTGATTGCTACACTCGTTTTTTGTTCCATCGATGACCCTCATCAAGCTTTTCAAGAAATTCAACGGGTCGCTAAACCTGGCGCACGTGTATACTTTTTCGAACATGTCCGCTCACATCACCCACTGATTGAAGGACTGCAAGACGCACTTACCCCAGCATGGAAGCGTGTGTTTGACGGCTGCCGCTTAAATCGTCCGACAGACCATTTACTTAAAGCCGCCGGGTTTCAAAACGTTCAAATTGACGAAGCTTTTGAGCACGTGTTTGTAACAATTGAAGGGCAAATACCTGAAAGCTGATTCATTAAAAGGAGAGGATATACGATGGCACGACTTGATGGAAAAACAGCTCTGATTACCGGTGGATCCGCCGGCATTGGCAAAGAGACCGCGAAGCTGTTTCTACAAGAAGGCGCCCGCGTTGCACTTGTTGATATTAATGAAGATGAATTGACTAAAACAGCTGAAGAGCTCGAGGATCCGGAGAATGTCATTACAATGCAGGGGGATGTCTCAAACGAAGAAGATGTTAAACGATATGTGAATCAAACCGTGGAAACGTTTGGGCAAATTGATATTTTGTTTAACAACGCTGGGATCGAAGGTAAAGTTGCTCCATTGACAGAACAACGTATTGAAGATTTTGAACAGGTCATGAGTGTAAACGTACGCGGTACTTTTTTAAACCTTCAGTACGTCCTTCCCATCATGCAGCAACAAAAAAGCGGAAGTGTTATTAATAACTCTTCTGTTGCCGGTTTTATCGGAAGCCCAGGGGTGGCGCCATACGTTACATCAAAACATGCCGTGATCGGCTTGACAAAAACTGCAGCACTTGAAACTGCTGAAGCGAATGTACGCGTAAATTCGATCCACCCTTCTCCAGTTGAAACACGTATGATGCGCTCCCTAGAATCAGGCGCGAACCCGGATGCAGCTGAAGATGCAAAAAAAGCATTTACTGCCGGTATCCCGCTTGGGCGCTACGGGGAATCTGAAGAGATCGCAAAGCTTGCTTTGTTTCTCGCTTCAGACGAAAGCCAATTCATCACTGGGGCACAGTACCGCATTGACGGCGGTATGGCTGCCACATAAACAAAAAACCGGCGCCCTTTTACAGGGCACCGGTTTTTTTATGTATGGTGGAGACGGCGGGAGTCGAACCCGCGTCCAAGAACATCGCCACTTAGGCCTCTACGAGCGTAGTCACTGTATTATCATTCGCCGTCACTTCAGCCCAGTGACCGGCTTCCGTGCGGCTAGTCTGATTAGTCTCTTCTGCCGGCCTCAGACGGTGGCCGGACAGCGTATCCCACTAGTTAGTGAGACCCTTCAAAGCCTTCACGTGGGAGATGAAGGGAAGGATCCGCAGGCTGCTTATGCAGCTACTGCGAGGTTGTCTTCGTTATTGCCAGTTATTATTGGCGTGGCCGTTTTACGAGTGGACCGCTCGGCTCGCAACCTAAGCTCGACCTATTCCTGTCGAATCCGTAACGTCCCCATGTAAGTGAAATAAGCGTTGAAGATGAAGGACTCACCTCCAACGCTGGATGATTCATTGTAACATATACAACATATAATGCAAGCCCATCAGCGCATTCCTTTCATGCGCTGGCCTACCGCCTTATCCATTTCACGCTTTGCTGTCTTCTGCTTCAGCGTTTCACGTTTATCGTACTTTTTCTTACCTTTCGCAAGTCCGATTAAAACTTTTGCAAAGCCGTTTTTAATGTAAACTTTTAAAGGAATAATTGAATACCCTTCCTGCTGGGACTTGCCGGCCAGCTTCTTGATTTCACCTTTATGCAGCAAAAGGCGCCGTGTCCGCAAAGGATCATGATTGAAGCGGTTCCCTTGTTCATATGGACTAATATGGGCATTGTGCAACATCACTTCGCCTTTTTCGATACGGGCAAATCCGTCCTTAATGTTCATACGTCCGGCGCGGATGGATTTAATTTCTGTGCCGCGCAGTTCAATCCCTGCTTCAAAGGTTTCTTCAATAAAAAAATCGTGGCGGGCTTTTCGATTTTGTGCAACAAGTTTACCTTCAGTTGTTTCCTTTTCTTTTGCCATCAGCCATGCACCCTTTTTCCAGTTCGTTCATTTATCTTAGCAGAACGGGAAAACCCCCGTCAATTAAAGGGGCGGTTGACGGGGGTTCAACTTATTTTTTCTTCTTTTTCTTGTCGCCTTTTTTCTTTTTCCCTTTATCGTCTTTTTTTTCCTTTTCCCTTGTCACCTTCACCTTTACCGTGCTTATTACCTTCGATGACTTTCGGGCTGGACTTGCGTTCGCGCTTTTTACGCTCAGGCATACCGACGACTTCAAAATCAACCGCCCGCTCTTCAACATTGACACTGATGACGCGAACATCTAGTTGATCGCCGATACGGAACATCGTGCCGCTTCGTTCGCCAATCAATGCATACTGCTTTTGATCATAATGATAATAATCATCCGTCAAGTAGCTGATATGCACAAGCCCTTCCACAGTATTTGGCAGTTCTACAAACAACCCAAAGTTCGTCGCACCGCTGACAAAACCGGTAAACTCTTCACCAATTTTATCGCGCATGAATTCAGTTTTCTTCATTTCATCAACTTCACGCTCAGCATCTACCGCGCGACGCTCACGCTCTGAAGCGTGTGTAGCAATTTCCGGCAACTGTGATTGCCAATGCTCCTTCGTACGCTCACTTGTGTCGTTTTGAATCAAGTACGTACGAATGAGACGATGAACAATTAAGTCTGGATAACGGCGGATCGGCGATGTGAAGTGTGTATAATAGTCTGTCGCCAAGCCGAAGTGACCGTTGTTTTGCGGGTCATATTTTGCCTGCTGCATTGAACGTAACATGACTGTACTAATTACAGCTTCTTCCGGCTCACCACGAACTTCCTCTAACAACTCCTGCAACGCTCGCGGATGAATTTGATCTCCCTTACCTTTCACCACGTAGCCAAAGTTCGTAACAAACTCAAGAAATTCCTGTAGCTTCTCGTCATCCGGATTATCGTGGATACGGTAAATGAAAGGAAGCTTCAACCAGTGAAAATGTTCAGCAACGGTTTCGTTTGCTGCGAGCATAAATTCTTCAATTAAACGCTCTGCAACCGAACGCGTGCGCAGGGAAACATCGGTCGGTTGACCTTCTTCATCAACATGCACTTCGGCTTCTTTAAAGTCAAAATCAATAGCACCGCGCTGGGCCCGCTTTTTACGTAAAATTGAAGCTAACTCTTCCATGCGCTCAAACATCGGCACAAGATTTTCGTATTGATTGCGCGTTTCTTCATCCCGATCTTCAAGAATTTTACGCACTTCATCATACGTCATCCGTGCCTCTGTCCGGATTACACTTTGGAAAATATCATGACTGACAACGTCCCCGGATGCATCCAATTCCATTGTGCAGGAGAGGGTTAAACGGTCCACCTGCGGATTCAAACTGCAGATCCCATTGGACAAACGGTGTGGAATCATCGGAATCACTCGGTCAACCAAGTAAACACTCGTTGCACGATCGTGTGCTTCTTTATCAATCGGTGACTGCTCGTCTACATAATACGTTACATCTGCAATATGCACACCCAATTTATAGTTGCCGTTATCAAGCTTTTCCACCTGCACCGCGTCATCCAAGTCTTTTGCATCTGCACCGTCGATCGTGACAATCTGTTCATCGCGCAAATCATGCCGGTTTTTAATTTCTTCAGGATTAATCTCATCCGGCGTGTTGTTTGCTTGTTCGACAACTTCTTCTGGAAAGTCACCAGGGAGGCCGTGCTTATGCGTAATTGCTAAAATATCCACACCCGGGTCATTTTTATGCCCGAGAACGCTAACGACGATACCTTCTGCGCTCGCACGCCCTTCAGGGTACTTTGAAATTTCTACAACAACTTTATGACCATCGACCGCGCCGTGTTCAGACCCTTTCGGAATGAAAATATCATTTGCAATATGTTTATCGTCCGACTGGACAAAACCATAATTTTCATAATCGATAAATGTACCGACTGTCTTCGTGTTGCCGCGTTCTAAAATACGGACAATAGAACCTTCAGGCTTGCTGCCGCTTGCAGGCTTTTGTGTACGTACGAGAACTGTATCTTTATTCATGGCGCCGTTTAGTTCATTTGGCGGAACATACACATCATCGTAACCTTCCTCGCTTGGCAGAATAAAAGCAAACCCTTTTTGGTGGCCCTGCACAACACCTTTCAACAAGTTCATTTTCTCTGGAAGTCCGTAACGATTGCTGCGCGTACGAACGAGATCACCGGATTCTTCAAGCGCATTTAAATCCTGTACAAGTTGTTTAAAGTCATCCGACTCTTCGATTTCAAACGCTTCCTCCAATTCCTTCGTCGAAAGCGGTTTTGCTGCTTCATGTTTCATATAAGATAAAAGTTGATTTCGATCTTCATATCCCATGTCTAATCTCTCCTTTCAAATCGCTATTCCCCCTTTTCCCAATCGAGCTGTTCTAAAAACTGATAGATCGTTTCATGCAGTTCATTTTTATCCGGCCCGTGGGTAATAACGTGCGGGGAGTTCTCAAACCATTTTAATTCTTTTTCCCGAATATCAAGTGCTTCATACAACACATTTGCACTATCTGGGTCAATCAGCTCATCCTTTCCGGCTTGAATGACTTGTACGGGGGCATCTACCATATCAAGGTTTTCATGTACTTCCTCGATCAATTCGTTTACTGAATCTAACGTATCCAACGGCAGCTGTTGAAAAGCTTCCATCTCTTCATTAACTTCTGATTCTGTCTTTCCTTCAAGCTGCTTATACTCCTTAGCGTAAGAAAGCACACCTTGATATAAACGCTCTTTATTATGATTTGTCTTCATTGGCGCACACATTGGTATAATGCCCTTAACCGGAAATGTATATCCGGCACGCAGCGACATTAACCCGCCTAAGGATAACCCGCAAACAGCGATTTCATCATATCCCTCATTAATTAAATGCTGGTAGGCCCGATCAACATTTTGCCACCACTCATCCGGGCCTGTTTTCATTAATTCTTCCGGCGGTACTGCATGGCCTTCATAAATCGGGGCATGCGTTGTGTAACCCTGCTTCTGCAAATAACGACCGAGCGCTCGCACATCTGTTGATGAACCAGTGAAGGCGTGCAGTAAAAGCACAGCGCGCGGTCCTGCTTCAAATGTAAAAGGTTTCGGGGGGATCATTTTCATTTTTACAACCTCCTGATATCCATCTTATCAATATAAAAAAGAGACTGCCCGTTTCATAACCGGACAGCCTTCGTTCATTTGCTCTACATGTACATACACCGTTTGACGCGATTATAAGAAATACGCAAGCGCTAACGTCACGACAAAGAAAATCACGGCAAGAACGACCGTTGCACGGCTTAAGAATGCTTCAATACCACGCGCTTTCTGCTTTCCCATCATTTGCTCAGCGCCGCCGGAAATGGCTCCGGACAACCCTGCGCTTCGACCGGACTGTAAAAGCACGACAGTAATAAGTGCTAAACAATTAATCACAAGTAACCAAGTCAAGGCAGTTTCCAACAGTTTACACCTCCACGCCTTTTTAACCCATAAATAATTTATCATAACTATGAGCTCAAAGCAATGACACGCACGCTTAACAAATCTTCACTTCCAAAGGATATAGTCACCCATCCGGAACATTTTTAATCCGCTTAATCAAAAACGGAAGGAGCAAAAACAACACGATCACTCGTATGATGTGTAAGCTGGTTACGAGCGACGGCTGCAAGCTGAGTGCAAACGCTGTAGCAGCCATTTCCGCAGCTCCTGCCGGCACCGTGCTTAACACACTCAACATATAAGAAAGATCCGTCAGCAGCCAAAATGTACCGCCAATGAACCAGCTTGCTCCAAAATACAAGCCAAGCACGCCGGCACTCGCTTTACCAATCCGTTTTAATTGACCCAGCGTCTGCCGCTCAAAGCGGACCCCTACCATAGCACCAATCAAAGCCTGCCCTAACCCACCAAGGTAAGCTGGTGCATCGGTAGGCTGCACGATAAATTCACCAAATATAAAGCCGAGTATAATCGCAAACAACAAACCGCCGGCCGGCAGCTTAATCACGCGCTGTAAAAACAAGGCAGCAGCTATGATGAACGGGAATAACCAAAAGTGCGTGAGCGTAAGCGCTGTTTCCGGCATCGACTGTGTCGTTTCTGACGCCGTGCTGAACAAACCAACCAAAAGCGGAATCGTTAACACAAACAGCGTTATTCGTGTTGTATGAAATGCTGCTACAATGCGCTGATCCGCCCCGTATTCCCCGCTGACACTAATGACTTCAGAAGCGCCGCCGGGTACACAGCAGAAAAAAGCGGTACGACGGTCCAGCTCTGTCCAGCGGTATAACAGAACCCCAAGGCCGAGCCCCATCGCAATTGTCATCGCGATTACAAGCAAAAGGGGCGCAAAATACGCCCCAATAACAGCAAATAACTCCTGCTCCATTAACAAGCCAATGTTTGTTCCAACAAAAGCTAAGGCTGTTTTAAACGGCCAGCCTTCAAAAATGAGCCGTTCACGAGTCAAACCCCAGATGATACCGGTCATAATTGCACCGAGCAGCCACCCTGCCGGCATCCCAAACAGATTCAACAAACCACCGGCGGATATAGCAAGTGCTAAAAATATGAACTTTTGTCCCATCGCGATCATCCTTTAAACATCACTTCAGCGGCAAAAATGAGCTTACGTTTTTGTTACGACCTTTTGATCATGCGCAGCATCCGTGGAACGAGCGGGCCAATTAACGAAAGTACAGCTAATATCAATAATACAAGCGAGATGTTTGAATCTGTAAACACTGTCCAGTCGCCTCCGGAAATCTGTAAAGCCTGCCGCATGTTTTCTTCCATTATTGCCCCGAGAATCATTGCTAAAATGAGCGGTGCTGCCGGAAAACCGTAACGGCGCATTAAAAATCCGATTAAGCCAAAGAACAACACTAAGAATAGATCAAACGTGTTGAAGCTAATCCCGTACACACCAATCATACAGAACACAATAATTAACGGTAACAGTAACGCTCTTGGAAGATTTAAAATTTTAGCGATAAACGGGATTAACGGTAAATTCAAAATCAAGAGCACAATATTACCGATATACATGCTTGCAATGACACCCCAGAAAACATCAGGCCGGTCTTCTAGCATAAGCGGTCCCGGGGTGATTCCCATAACAAGCAGTGCGCCTAACAATACCGCTGTTGTACCGGAGCCTGGTACACCTAACGTTAAGAGCGGAACAAACGAACCACCACTTGCAGCGTTATTTGCGGCTTCAGGCGCAGCAACACCTTTGACGTTTCCTTTGCCGAATGTGTCTCCATCTTTTGCAATCCGCTTCTCCATCGAATAACCTAAAAACGAACCAATTGTAGCTCCGGCACCAGGCAGCACACCTGTGAAAAAACCTAGAATAGAGCTGCGACCGATCGGAGGGCCAATGTCGCGCACTTCCTGTTTAGACAACTTAAGCGAACCGAGGGAATTCTGCTGCATACTTCCAGCTTTTTTCATAAGAAGTACAAACACTTCACCTAAAGCAAAAATTCCGAGCGCTACGACGAGAAAATCAATCCCGTCGAGTAAATTAACATTACCAAACGTAAAGCGTGCTGTCCCCGTTTGTAAATCCATCCCTACGAGGGAGACCATGACACCAAATACCGCTGCAATTAAACCTTTCACTAATGATTTATCAGATAAACTAACGACTGCCGTTAACCCGAAAACCATTAATGCAAAGTATTCGGAGGGACCAAATGCGACCGCTACATTCGACAATAACGGTGCAACGAGCATGAGGCCGATAATACTAACCGTACCACCTATAAATGATGCATAAGCAGCTAAAGCTAACGCCTTTCCAGCTTTCCCCTGCTTAGCCAGCGGATACCCATCAAACGAGGTAGCAACTGTACCAGCAATTCCTGGCGCATTTAACAAGATGGAGGATGTTGACCCACCAAAAACCGCACCGTAATATACACCTGCCATCAAAATTAAACCTACCGTTGGATCCATACCATAAGTGACCGGGATCATGAGCGCCAGAGCGCTAATCGGCCCAAGCCCTGGAAGCATCCCGATGACTGTACCGGCTACAACACCGATAAACACAAACATTAATGCTTCCGGCTGTAAGGCTACACTAAAGCCATACATTAAGCTTTCCCATGCATTCATTGACGCTCACCTCCTAAAATCCCAGGATTCCCGGCGGTAAATAAACCCCGAGACCCCGCGTAAGAATCATATAAAAACCAAAGCCGATCACAACAGAAACAATGCCATTCACAACAAAACGCTTGTAACCATAAAACCAAGTTAAACCAAAGATGAATAGAACGGTTGTCAGCACAAATCCAACAATTTCGAGAAGAAGAATATAAGCAATGACAGAAAGAATCGTAACGGCAATTTCTCCGCCACCCGTACGATACCAAGGCAGCTTCTCCTCTTCCTCTTCGACCTCTTCTTTTTCCGAAGTTTCATCATCTTTTTCAAAGAACAATAAAATACCTAGTAGCAGCATAAAAAAACCTAAAACTTTCGGAAAAAGATCCGAATCTACCGGCCGCGGCAACGCATATTCGGGAATTTGAAACGCCAAGATTAAGTAAAAAATTGAGAAAGCAATAACAATCAAAGACGCAATTTGATTCGTTGTAAACTTGTTTATCGACAATGCACGCCTCTCCTTTCCTTAACGGTTTCTTATGTAAAGAAAGGAAAGAAGAAAGGCGCACTCCCTTCTTCTTTCACCTTCGCTTTACTCTTCTTCTTGAATGCCTACCTCAGTCAGTACATTCTCAAATAAATCGTATTGATCATCCAGGAATTCACCAAACTCCTCACTATCTTGATAGTTATTCAACCATCCTTGATTATCTTGAACATCTTCCCAAGCTTCAGTTTCAAGCATTTCAGCATACATATCTTCATAATAAGCTACTGCAGATTCCGGCATGTTCGGCGGACCCATAATACCTCTCCAAATATCGAAGGTGTAATCAACATCTTGTTCAATGTATGTTTCAGCACCTAGTTCTTCCATCTCTTCCATTGGTTCATCCGCTGAATACGCGATTGGACGAAGCTCACCGGATTCCATCTGCCCCATAGCTTCTCCAACACCTGTAGAAACAACATCGACGTGCCCACCAAGCAGTTGCGTCATTGCTTCACCGCCGCCGGAGAATGGAATGTAGTTCACATCCGCAGCGTCGAGACCATATTCATCAGCCGCACCAGCAATGGAGATATGGTCCATACTTCCAGCTGCTGATCCTCCGGCGATACTAACGCTGCCTGGATCATCTTCAATCGCTTCAAACACATCGTTAATCGATTCGAACTCAGAATCCGGTTCGACTAAGACAACTGAATAGTCGGTAATTAAATTAGCTACCGGAGTGAAATCGGTATGGTCATACTCAGATGTTTCTGTCAATGGCACAAGAATGATCGGCGGGCTTGCAGCAAATAGTGGCTGCGGCTCACCATCATGACCGGCAACTTCAGCCCAGCCAACAGCTCCCCCGCTTCCTGGAATGTTTTGCGGCGCAAAGTTTACTGGTGCCAAATCTTCACTTTCAATCACATCTGCCGTTTGACGGATCAGTGTATCCCAGCCGCCACCAGCATCCGCCGGGGCAATGTATTCAACATCCTGCTCTGGCTCCCAATCCTCATCAAACTCTTCTTCTGTATCGTCATCATCGTCTTCTGTATCATCTGGTTCTTCTTCAGCTTCACCAGAAGCCTGATCATCGTCTGTATCCGGCTCTTCTGGTGCCTCACCACATCCAGCTAGCACACCAACAGCAACCGCTGGTACCACAAATGATACGCCTGCACGTTTCCAAAACCTTTTCATTTTGAACACCTCTTCTTTCGTTATTAACTAACCTCACTTTAAATGAAAGCGTATCCAAAACGAAATATTGTGAAAATAAACAGTATTTTGTTCATTTTGTGCACAAAAAAACGCCCAACCGGTCATCGGCGGGCGAACATTTAAGAAACGATAATATAACGGCGCTCAGGTCGACCTACATCTCCATACGTTACAGAGACTTTCGCAGAACCTGTACCTATTAAATATTCCAAGTAGCGCCTGGCCGTCGAACGGCTTGCACCAATCTGTTCAGCAACTTTTACAGCTGTTGTCCCGACGTGTCCAGCATCTGCTAAAGCTTCCTGCACATTTCTTAACGTTAATGGGTCAATCCCTTTTGGTAAATTCAGCTCCTCTTCTGCTCCTACCGAGGGTGACGTAGTAAATGCTTTACCCATCAGCTTATCAAGCTCCTGCTGCTCTAACGACGTTTTCTCTTTCATTGCCTTACGGCTCAAAGCATAAGCATGTAAAGCTTTTTCAATTCGATCTTGATTTAAAGGCTTCATAATATAATCAAAAATACCAGCCCGCAGCGCCTCTTGTATAATATCTGTCTCTTTTGAAGCTGTTAACATAATGACATCTACTTGCTGGTACGACTGCCTAAGCTCCCAAAGAAACTCCAAACCTTTTACATCAGGCAAATATACATCTAACAATACCACATCAATCTTTGATCCATATAATTGCAGCTTCTCTCGAGCTTCAACTGCTGTTTTTGCCTGGCTGAATACTTGAAAGCCTTCCACGGCTTGTACAAACGCTTGATTTATATCAGCAACACGAAAATCATCTTCAACAATAAGAACATTTATTCTTTCGTTTACCATGGTAATTTCCCCCTTCCCGGCTGCGCTTTTGGAACTGCAATAATCATACAAGCTCCACCGAGGTCGCTTTCTTCAAACGACAACGTACCACCCAGCTCATCAACGGCCGTCTGTACCAAGGTTAAGCCGACACCACGGTTGCCGTTTTTACCTTTACTCGAATAACCTTGCTGCAACCAAACTGTATGTTCACCCGTTTTGAAACCTGGACCACTATCCTCGATTTCAAACACGAGATCGTCTCCAAAATCAGTGAAGGCAATACGTACAGTCGGTCTTCGTTCCTGCATACAGCTCAAAGCTGCTTCAACAGCATTTTCAACGACGTTCCCGATGATCGTAACGAGATGCTCCCGCTGATCTTCGTTTAATGAAGATTGAAGACTACTCTCCGATTCCACCTCAAGCTGCACACCTAATTCTCGTGCACGGTTCATTTTTCCGAGAAGCACAGCACTGATTAACGTGTCCTCGACATTGTAAATTAAAAATTGAATCGAATCCTGCTGCACCTGCGCTTCTTTATTAATAAATGCAATCGCTTCATCCGGTCGACTTAACTGCAAGAGTCCTGATATCGTATAAAGCTTATTCGAAAATTCATGGGTCTGCGCCCTCAAGCCTTCCGCATATTCTTTAATTTTTGTTAATTCCCGCGACAGTTCCAACATCTCGGTACGATTTCGAAATGTGGCTACGGCTCCGGTAATCGTGTGATTATGATAAATCGGTACCCTGTTGACGATGACATATTCGCCACCAATCCATAAATCCTGGTTGAATTGAGGCTTCCCGTTTTCTAGCACCTCGAGAAGTCCTGTATGCGGGAATACACTTGTAATATCACGTCCGACAAACAGAGCTTCATCGTCATTCATATGCTGAGCTGCTGCTTGATTTACCGTTTGAATCTTCCCATTTGCATCTATTGCAATTAACCCTTCATGTACCGATTGAATTACGGCTTCGCGTTCTTTATAAAGCCGGCCGATTTCGTGAGGCTCTAAGCCATAAATCGAACGCTTTACAAGCAGAGAAATAACACCAGCTCCAAGCCAGCCAAACGCTAAAAGGCCGCCAATGATATACCACGTATCGGTTAAGTATTCGCCTGCAGTTAATTGAACATCCTCCTGTAAAAAACCTACAGATACAACACCAATGACATTTCCTTCTATATCAAGCACAGGGGTTTTCCCACGAACAGACGGGCCGAGAGACCCTTCTGCCTCAGAGACGTATGATTCACCTGCGAATGCACGTTCATTATCGCCACCAACCATCTGCTCGCCAATTCGGTCTTCAACAGGGTGGGAGTAACGAATTGATTCCAAGTTTCCGACCACGATAAACTCGGCACCGATCTCTTGACGGATTCCTTCCGCAATCGGCTGAATGATGTTTTCTGGGTTTTCTAACTCGAAAGCTTCAACCACTGCTGGCATGCCTGCAATACTTTGAGCGATATGCAGTGCTTGTTCACCTTTCTGCTCTTTCATTTGATCCGCAGAATGCTGATTAAAATAGTACCCTAAAGCTAGAACAGTAACCGTGACTAAAGTTCCCACGAGAATCAATATTTTTGTCAGCAATGTCACTCTTAAAGAAGGTGGAAATAATTTCTCCCTCAATATCATTATTTGTCTCTCCAACCCTTGTTTCTAAAATGTAATCGCTTGCTTCATTATGTCATACGAATGTAGCACAAAGGTAGATTAAAAATTGGAAATTGTCGAATTTCGAAACTTGTGAATGAATTTCATCATTTGCAGAAGGTTATATTGAATCATGAACGTAACCAACACTACCGACGGATGCTTTCCCGAGGGCTTGCCTTCAGCTAACTTGTTCGAATAGTTCATGGATCTTCAGCCTGCGCTTGACCCTCTGGGAGTCGCCATCTTTCGTTTCGGTTACTTTTACATTTAATTTATACTTTTCGTTTTCAGACTGTGGACAAAGTACAAAACCAAACATTCAAGAATAACTTATTGCTCCGAGCCGCCGCATGAAGAGGATAAAAACCGAGTCATGAACGTAACCTTCACTTCAGATGGACGCTTTCCCGAGGGCTTGGCTTCAGCTAACTTGTTCGATTAAAGACCAATCGAACAAGTGGATCTTCAGCCTGCGCTTGATCCTCTGGGAGTCGCCATCTTTCGTTTCGGTAACTTTTACATTTGTCTTTTGTGTATGGTTCGTTTGATCGTTCATGAAGCATCATGATGAAATTAATTCATGTAGCTATCGCTTAATCAAAAGGACCTCTACCATTCATGATCATCAAATGACGCAAGGCTGACGAGCACCGGCGGTGACGCCACCAGGAACAGTGCGAGCCGAAAATCCTGCAGGCAGTGACTTTCTGCCGAGGAAGTTGAGGCCGTGACGGGAGCTAAGAAGACACGGTGACTTCAAGCGTTAACGCAGATCAAACCGATGTCGCACTTGTGCCCTCCGGGTGCAAGCGTCCGCCGAAAAGCGACATCAGCCTTCACTTTTTTAAAAAGTTTATCTACACGCTGGTTTTATCGCTCATAAAGCGTCATGATGAAATGGATTCTTATTAATAGGTATTAAAAAAAGCTGCGATAACCTCGTATCGCAGCCTTTCAATCATAACTATTTATGGCTGGGCAGCAGCTTTTGCTTTTGCGCGTCGCGCCTGCCAAATGGTGAATACAATCGACAGAACCGCAATGATTAAAAATGTTAATGATATCGGGCGCGTGAAAAATAACGTCCATTCCGGTTCGTTCATATACGCCCGGCGTAAGTTTGTTTCTGCAATTGGACCGAGAATGACCCCGATAATGACAGGGGCAAGCGTAAACTTATATTTCACAAAGATATAACCTACGATCCCCATAAGAAGCAAAATATAAAGATCTGTTACCCGGTTGTTTAATACGAATGTACCAAGAACACATAAAACTAAAATGACAGGAACAAGTACATGGGCCGGGATTTCTGTCACCCTGATAAAGTATTTAATACCGGTGAACTGTACAACCAACATAAAAAATGACGCTGCTAAAAAGGCAACAAATATACCGCCAACGATATTAGGTTCATTTGTAATTAAAAGCGGGCCGGGGTTAATTCCGTGCACCATTAAAGCAGAAAGAAGCACTGCCGTCACAGCTGAACCCGGGATACCTAAAGCAACCGTTGGAATTAAATCTCCGCCGACCGTTGAGTTATTACCGGCCTCCGAAGCTACAACGCCTTCATCGTGACCTTTCCCGAACTCATCCGGCGTTTTCGACCATTTTTTCGCCTGGTCATAAGCAATAATGTTGGCAATACTCCCTCCAGCACCGGGGATTGCCCCTACAATCGCCCCAATCGATGAAGACCGCAGTAAATTCACCGGTTTTCTCATCACTTGTTTTAACGTAGCGATCGGTCGTAAAACAAATTGAACATCCTTCGCTTTATCCTCCAGTCGGCGCTGCTGATCTTTTTCAAGCTCACTCGTTTGAATCGATTCCATCAAACGAGAAACAGCAAACATCCCAATCAAAACAACAAGAAATGGAATGCCGGCCCGCAGCGTGGCAAAATCAAAAGAAAAACGAGAAATTCCGCTAATTGGATCAGCACCCACCGTTGCAATCAATAAGCCAAACATCCCGGCAATTAAACCTTTTAAAACGGACTCTCCTGTAACGCTTGCAATGATTGTTAATGCAGCAACAATTAAAGCAAACATTTCCCATGGACCAAACATTAAGGCAAAAGAAGCAATTTGTGGCGCAATCGCAACAAGTAGAAATAAACTGACAATTGAACTTAAAAATGAAGCCCAGATGCCAATCGATAATGCTTTACCCGGCTGTCCGTTCCGCGCCATTGGAAAGCCATCAAACGTTGTTGCCACCGCCGAAGGTGTTCCTGGAATACCGAGCAGTGATGCTGTAATCAAACCACCTGACATTCCGCCGACAAGCACACCAATCATTGCTGCGACCCCGGAAACCGGATCTAGTCCAAACGTGAGCGGCAGTGTAAGCACAATCGCCATAGCAACTGTAAAACCCGGGATTAATCCTGTAATGATACCAGCAATCACGCCTAGTAAAATAATAAGTAGTACTTGGGGTTGAAAAATTTCTGCAATACCTAAATAGAGCAAATCAAACAAGGCTTTATCCTCCTTTCTTGTTTTTTAAATTAAAATTCCCGTTGGAAACCGCACATGAAGAGCTGTCTCGAAAAAGAAATACATCCCAAGCGTCAAAACGACAGCTACAATGCTCATGACAACCGCATTTCTTTTCGTCGTAGGACCTACTGTTAAACCAGCAGCTATAATAAACGCAATCGTTGTTACAATAAAACCAATAATATCAATTAGCCCAACATAAACGGCAAACATAGCTAGTATCAAAAATACAAGTTTATACTCTTTCAATACATAAGCTGTATAAGCTCTTATCCCCATTCCTGAACGTTCGGCTTGAGATTTATAAAGCTCCATACCTTTTCTAATAATTAAAATGACAGCTAAAATGGCAAGAATAACTGCAATTAAGCGTGGATAACTCCCTGCATCAAGTACAGGTTCTTCGAGTTGTGGAAAATCGCCGGAATTTGTATAAATTAAAATCGCTAAAATAATGATGAAAACACCGATCACAATCTCACCCATGCTGCTCTCCTTCCCCCTCACGATGAGTTTAGATGAAAAAGAGGACGTCAAAGCGCCCTCTTTTCATAACGACAGCTGTGCTTTCTTTGCGCTGCCTTAAATACCTGTTTTATTCCTCTTCCATATCAATTTCTTCGACCGTTTCTTGAATCATCTCATCTTGCTCATCAAGGTGCTCCTGATAAGCTTCAGGGCCCATAAAGTCAACTTCAGCACCTAAATCATTAATTTCATCAACATATTCATCTTGAGAAGCTGTTTCCTCAAAGTAATCACCAAGCACCTCAACAATTTCATCCGGGGTATCTGCCGGTGCAACATAGCCGCGATATAAAGACATATTAAAGTCGTAACCTTCTTCTTGGAACGTTGGTACATCATCAATCTGTTCAATCCGCTCATCTGTACCTGCAGCAACAAAATGCATATCGCCTGCTTCGACAAACTCAGAAGCTGAAGGATAATCCACAATCACCGCATCAACATGACCGCCGGCAAGGGCTTGAATGGCTTCGCCGAGTCCTTCATAACCTACCATTTCATGATCGATCTCAAGCGCATCAGCCATCTGCTCCGTCCAGACACGCGGAATACCACTTACTGTACCACCGAATTGAATTGTATTTTCTTGTCCATACTCAACGAAGTCTTCTAACGACTGTGCTTCAAAATCATCGGAAACCGCTAGAATTTGATCAGCTGAAGACATGGCCGCCAGTGGCGTGAATTCCTCGGTGAAATCTACACTCGTTACACCCGTATGTTCGGCAACTAAGTGACCTTCATGAATTTGTCCGATATGATAGCCATTCGCTTCTTCTTGCAAGAGTTCCTCCATACCGACAGTACCGCCTACACCGTCGATGTTCGTAACAACCACATTTTCATCCAACGTATCTTCAAGGTGCTCTGCAACCACACGCCCTTCGATATCACTACCCCCGCCCGGGCTCCATGGAATAATCATCTCTACTTCCCGGCTCGGAAAATCCTCCGCTGATTCCTCTTCTCCACCACATGCAGCGAGCAAAATCCCCGGTACTGCCAAAGTAAAGGCTGCAAGTGACGTACGCTTAAACTTACTCATCTCTTATACGCTCCTTTATTTTTTATCACTTTTTTGAAAATTTTGTTGCTATATGTCTGCTGAATGCTTTCTATACGCCCCCTACATTCATATCTGTTGAATAATCTGAATAATTGTGTAAAATTATAAGTTAAAACCTCGGATCAGTCAAACTGAAATTTGTGGAAAATTCTTTCTAAAAGTTATTTTTAACGGGGGGTTAAACTTCATTTTGTTCAAATAAAACGGCATTAACTAAACAAATGTTAACTAAAGCTTTGTTTGAAAACGCTCCAGCTTGACATTTGAAAAATTCATCACTTTACAAAAATATAAACAAAACAAAAAAAGAACGCAGGCAAATGCGCCTGCGCCAAAAATTCATTTATAAAAAAGGGGGGTTCTTTATTCAACTTTTATTGTAAAGATGAAATGTTTCATGTGAATTACATAGGCATTACGTCGAAATAACGATTACGAACCGACCTTCTCTTTCAATTCTTCAATGTAGTGCTGCGCCGTCTGTGCTGCAATACTACCATCACCTGTAGCGGTAACGATCTGGCGTAAGGACTTCTCGCGAATGTCACCGGCAGCAAAAATGCCCGGAACTTTCGTCTCCATCTCAGCATTTGTCACAACATAGCCTTCTTCATTTAA
The DNA here is from genome assembly GCF_003014715.1 of Salsuginibacillus halophilus. GTDB lineage: Bacteria > Bacillota > Bacilli > Bacillales > Marinococcaceae > Salsuginibacillus > Salsuginibacillus halophilus. The sequence continues at coordinate 67,970 of NZ_PYAV01000013.1, read as the reverse complement.
GATCCCAAGCCCATGAAGAGCGTCGTTCAACGGGAGCATACCAATGTAAATGAATGCACCTTCGGTTTCAAAGTCATATTCTTCACCGGAGTTTACATCCATTAAAGTCACACTGCCAACCTTACCGTCTTTTTCATTAATTTCTTTCATCACATGACTCCACTTAAAGTCGATTTGATCATTTACAAATGCCCGCTGCTGTAGAATTTTCTGTGCGCGCAGCTCATCGCGGCGGTGAATAACTGTGACCTTTTTCGCAAAGCGCGTCAAATATACAGCCTCTTCAATGGCCGAGTCCCCGCCACCAACGACAACGATTTCTTTATCGCGGAAGAACGCACCATCACATACGGCACAATAAGAAACACCCTTACCGCTCAATTCTTTTTCACCCGGTACGCCTAGCGCTTTATACTCTGCACCTGTACCGACGATGACCGCTCGTGCTTTATAAGATTTATTACCAGCATTAATGAGTTTGTAGGCACCGTGATCTTCAATAGACTTAATATCGCCATGGGCATATTCAGCCCCGAATTTCTGCGCATGCTGAAACATTTTTGTCGACAGATCCGGACCGAGAATATGATCAAATCCAGGGTAGTTCTCTACATCCTCTGTGTTTGCCATCTGTCCGCCTGGCATGCCCCGCTCCAGCATCAAGGTACTAAGTTCTGCGCGTGCTGTGTAAACCGCTGCAGTCATGCCCGCAGGACCTGCACCTGCAATAATCACATCATAAATTTGCTCTTCGGTCATAAGACCTTCACTCCTTTTTCATAATCACCTGATCGTTACGATAACTTATCTGCGTACTCTATATTAGAAGATGTCTTTTATCCTGTCCATTATGATGCTCACACTTACATATTGAAAACATGATCCAAGTCTTCAAACAGCTCAAGTTCCAAATTTTCAACGGTTAAATCTCCGTGGGCCCAGGCTGCTAACAGCATTTCTGCACCAGTATGCCCTTGCGCCTGCGCCTCACGCCACCACCGTTCAGCCCTGCGACTATCATTTTCATAAAACGCCGCGGCGCCAGCATAAAACAAATGGACGGCAAGAAGGTCTACAGAACGCCGTTCGAAGCGACGCGCCCATCTATAAGCTTCAGCATAATAACCAAAAGCCGCAAACGCTGAAAAGAGCTTTTTCGCCTGCGCCGGCTCTAGCGGAACGAGCGGTCGCATTGCTTCTAAACATTGATCAGCTTCGTCTTTACGCCCCTGTCTCTCATAGTAAAGAGCAAGCTGACAGAGCGCTGGTACATAAGCCGTATCATCCATTAACTCTTCAAGATAAACAATCGCTTCTTCAAGCCGACCATCAAGGGAGAGCACATAAGCAAGCCGTGTGTACGCCGGACGATATGCTGGAAAGTCTACAATAAGACCTTCAAGCATATCGCGTGCCTGCGATAAATGGCCGCCGGCGATCAGCCGACCAGCCTGCTCATAGTTAATGATCAACTCGTCATTTTCAACGTCCTCAGCCGCCTGTTCATCCGTGCCATCTGTATCTTCAGTTTCTTGTTCAAGCATCTCTAACAATTCTTGAGCATCTTTTTCAAAATCACCGGAAGGACTCCGCTTCAAATACGTTGTTGCCGTTTCTTTCGCTTTATCAAACAGCCCTTGGTGGGCGTAGTTATTCGCAAGGAAAAAGTAGCATTCTGCCATGTTAGGGTTTAAATGATCCAAAACGTGGTGCAGCCACTCATTCGACCGTTCAAATTGACCCATGTCCGCGAGCACAGCAGCCAGCTGGCACTGAAACACGCCTTCATTCGGACGGAGGTCAATCGCTTTTTTTAAATATTTCACTGCGCGTTCAAATTCCTGACGCTGATACGCATTCACACCGCGCTTGAAAAAATATTCGCCGTTTTGCAGAAAAGGAATGACACGTCCCTTTTTCGATATATGCGAAGTCATGATTGACGTACCTCCATGGGTAAAGACTTACAACTAGATTAGTATATCATTTTAAACTGTGAAACCTCAAAAAGAAATTCCTAACAAAATCCATATACGCCCATACAAAAAGCCGGGGCATGCCCGGCTTCATTGTGTATACAACCTTGACGTCGCTTTTCGGCGGACGCTTGCACCCTGAGGGCAAAAGTGCGACCTCGGACTGACGCTTGATCTCACCGTGTCTTCTTAGCCCTCGTCACGGCCTCAACTTCCTCGGCAGAAAAATGCTGCCTGCGGGATTTTCGGCTTGTTGTTCTGCGAAGGCGTCGCCGCCGATGCTCGTCAACCGCTCTTTATTTCATACTTGGGCTAGGTGTCTGGCACGCTTTTTGGTGCCTGACACCTAAAAATATTGATCCATTGTGAAAGTGAATCGTTAGCTGAAGCCAAACCCTCGGGTAAGCGTCCGTCTTTCGTTTCGGTTACGTTCATGATTCGGTTTTTATCCTCTTCATGCGGCAGTCCGAGGCTCGGAGCAGTAAGCTGTCCGTGAATGCTTGACATTGTACTTTATCGACATCTGAGGCGGGGCATTGTATACAAACTTGCCGGCGCTTTTCGGCGGACGCCTGCCCCCCTTAGGGCAAAAGATGTGCCGTCAGCTGTTCCACAGTCCCTAGAATCTACAGAACTTATATCTTATATGATTCACTTCTGACCATGCCGGTTTTCAAGCACCTGCACAATATCATCAAGTGCTACACCTTGTTCACGCAACAATACGAGCATATGATAAAGAAGGTCCGCAGCTTCAAGTGAGAGCTCAGACGCATCGCGGTTTTTCGCTGCAATAATGACTTCGCTCGCCTCTTCGCCTACCTTCTTTAAAATTTTATCGACGCCTTCCGTAAACAAGTACGTTGTGTAAGCTCCTTCCGGCATTTCCACACTGCGCTTGGCAATGGTCTCTTCAAGTTCATGAATAATTGCAAAACGGTCCTGTTCGGCTGCTGGTACTTCGCTTTCAAACAGCACGTTCGAAAAGCAGCTGTAATCTCCTTTATGACACGCAGGCCCATTTGGACGAGCAAGAACAACCAATGCGTCTTGGTCACAGTCATAACGGATCTCCTCCACCACCTGCGTATTTCCTGATGTTGCACCTTTATGCCAAAGCTCTTGGCGTGAGCGGGAGTAAAACCACGTCTCTTTCGTTTCAATCGTCTTTTGAAGCGACTCACGGTTCATATAAGCAACTGTAAGCACCTCTTTACTCTGCCGGTCCTGTACGACAGCCGGAATTAACCCGTCTGCATCAAAGGACAAATCCTCCACCTTCACCGTACGACCACTCCTTGTTCGTCAAGCAGCTTTTTCACTTCAGCTACAGACGTTTCTTTGTAATGAAAAATCGATGCTGCAAGTGCCGCATCCGCATTGGATTGTTGAAAGACCGGTGGAAAGTGTTCCCCGGCACCGGCACCACCTGAGGCAATGACCGGGACGGATACAACTTCATTTACGGCTTCAGTTAGTGCCAGATCAAAGCCGGTTTTTGCGCCGTCTTGATCCATACTTGTAAGTAGAATTTCACCTGCGCCGCGCTCAACAACTTCGCGGGCCCATGCTTTCACTTCAAGCGCTGTACTGTTACGGCCGCCATGCGTATAAACACGCCAGGAACCTAATGATTCATCATACTTCGCATCAATTGCAACAACAATGCACTGGCTGCCAAAATAATCTGCGCCTTCAGTGATCAGCTCTGGCCGCTTAACAGCTGCTGTATTGAGCGAAACTTTGTCTGCTCCGGCGCGTAAAATGGCACGCATATCTTCGAGTGCATTAATTCCACCGCCGACAGTGAATGGAATGGCGAGTGTCCCAGCCACTTCTTCAACGACATCAATCATGGTTTTCCGGCCTTCATGAGAAGCGGAAATATCTAAAAAAACGAGTTCATCGGCACCTTCTTGATCATAAAATGTAGACAACTCCACAGGGTCACCGGCATCACGAAGCCCGAGAAACTGAACGCCCTTAACCACTCGGCCGTCTTTGACATCCAAACACGGAATAATGCGCTTGGTTAGCATGGGCCGTCGACCTCCTTTAAAGCTGTTTTCGTGTCGACTCGGCCGGTGTAAATGGCTTTCCCTACGATCGCACCAGCAACCCCTTCATCTGCGCGGCGCTGCAAAACGTGCAAGTCTTCAAGCACGCTTACGCCACCGGAGGCTATAACATCTTTCCCAGTTGCTTTTGCAAGCGAAGCAATGGCTTCAACATTTGGTCCATTCAGCGTACCGTCTTTTTCAATATCAGTGAAAATAAACGTCTCCGCACCGTGTGCTGCCATTTGTTGACCAAGGGCCTCGGCTGTAACTTCAGAAGTTTCCAGCCAGCCGTTCACAGCCACATAACCGTTACGTGCGTCAAGTCCAATGACAATCTGCTCCCCGTACATTTCAAGCATTTTCTGACAAAATTCCGGATGTGAAACAGCAACACTCCCTAGAATGACGCGGTCGACACCGTTTTCTAAGTAATACGCCACATCTTCTTCTGTCCGGATTCCGCCACCCACTTGAATTGCAGCCGGCAGTTCTTTAGCGGCTTTTACGACATGCTCATGGTTGATGCGGCGCTTTTCTTTCGCCCCGTCTAAATCTACCATATGAATCCAGCGTGCGCCGGCATCGGCAAATGATTTTGCCATGTCAAACGGAGAGTCACCATAAACGGTTTCTTGATTATAATCCCCTTGTAACAGACGTACGCACTTGCCGCCGCGCATATCAATCGCCGGATAAACTGTAAACTCAGCCACGTGCCTTCACCTCCTGCGCTACAAAATTACCAAAGTTTTCAAGCATCGCCATACCGAGCTGACTGCTTTTCTCCGGGTGAAACTGTGTCCCCATCGTTGCATTTTGTCCGACCACTGCCGGCACTTCGACGTCATAGGTACACGTTGCAATTAAAATATCACGGCTTTTTACCTCCACAACGAACGAGTGAACAAAATACACATGCCCCGGCGCTGTGTTTTGCAGCAAGGTATGTTCAGGCTGCCAAAATGTAAGCAGGTTCCAGCCCATATGCGGCACTTTATACGCTTCCCCAGCTTCAGTCACACCTCGAAACCGGCGCACACGGCCTGGTAAAAGGTTTAAACCTTGGGTCGTTCCGTTTTCTTCACTTTCTTCAAACAACAACTGCATCCCTAAGCAGATCCCAAGCAGCGGCCGATCCGCTTGCGACCATTCCCGGATAAACGGTGCAAGGCCATCTGCTTCAAGAATATTCATCGCATCTTTAAACGAGCCAACCCCCGGGAGAATAAGGCCGTCGGCTTCTTTTAATTCTTCGACATACGGCGAAATAAAATAAGACAATCCAAGACGCTCCATCGCTTTGCTCACGCTGTGCAAGTTACCCATGCCGTAATCAATAATGCCGATCATGTTTACAACATTCCTTTCGTAGACGGCACCCCTTGTACGCGCTCATCAATGGAGGACGCTTCATCAAGGGCACGACCGAGCGCTTTAAACACCGCTTCAATCATATGGTGGGTATTTGTTCCGTAATGAACAATGACGTGCAGGTTGATACGCGCCTCAAGCGCAAACTTCCATAAAAACTCATGGACAAGCTCTGTATCAAATGTACCTACTTTTTCAGCAGGCAGCTCGCCGCGCAGCTCCAAATGCGGCCGGTTACTTAAATCAACGACAACTTGGGCAAGGGCTTCATCCATCGGTACAAATGCATTCCCGTAACGACGGATCCCTTTTTTATCACCGAGGGATTCTTTAAATGCCTGACCGAGGCAGATCCCTACATCTTCGGTCGTATGATGGTCATCCACCTCGGTGTCACCGCGGGCTGTCACGTCTAAATCAAAATGGCCGTGCTTACGAAACAAATCAAGCATATGGCTTAAAAACGGTACATCTGTAGCTACTGTGCCGCTTCCGTTCCCATCCGCTGTAAAGGTAAGTTGAATATCTGTTTCTCCAGTGGTTCGTTCAATCGTTTTCGTCCGCATCTTCGCCTGCATCTCCTTTCGTCCGTAGCTCTACCGCCCGAGCATGAGCTTCAAGCCCTTCCATCCGCGCAAGTGCCGCAATATCAGGGCCGTCACGGTGAATTGCTTCTTTTGTATATCGAATCACACTGGACTTTTTCGTAAAATCCTCCACATTTAACGGGCTTGAAAACCGCGCTGTTCCATTTGTCGGAAGAACGTGGTTGGGCCCGGCAATATAGTCACCGACCGGCTCGGAACTATGTTCTCCGAGAAAAATCGCCCCAGCATGCTGCAGACGTCCGAGCAGTTCTTCAGGCGCTAGTGTCTGCACTTCTAAATGCTCCGGCGCTAACTGATTTACCGTATCAACGGCCTGCGCCATCGTTTCTGTTACATAGATTGCGCCGTAATCCGTAATCGAAGCCTGTGCAATCTCCTGCCGCGGAAGCCTCTCGAGCTGCCGGTTAACCTCTGTTGAAACAAGCTGTGCGAGCGCTTCGCTCGGCGTGACTAAAATCGCAGACGCCATTTCGTCATGCTCCGCCTGCGATAACATATCCGCAGCGATATAATCCGGCCGAGCACGATCATCAGCAAGTACAACAACTTCACTTGGACCAGCGATCATATCAATATCAACCTTGCCGAACACCTCGCGTTTGGCTAGCGCAACATAAATATTCCCCGGGCCTGTAATTTTATCTACAGCCGGCACCGTCTCTGTACCATACGCAAGAGCTGCAACTGCTTGTGCGCCGCCGGCTTTCAACACCGTTTCCACACCGAGTTCGCTCGCGGTCACGAGCACCCCCGGCGCAAGCGTACCGTCAGCCGCCGGCGGTGACACCATAACAATCCGTTTGACGCCGGCCACCTGAGCTGGAATGACATTCATCATAATCGTTGACGGATAGGCCGCTTTACCCCCGGGCACGTATACACCAGCTGCATGTAACGGCGTGATTTTTTGACCAAGCATGGTTCCATCTTCTTCGGTCGTCATCCACGACTGCTGCACTTGGCGCTCATGAAACCGACGAATGTTAGCTGATGCTTTGCGAATCGCCGCAAGCTCTGCTTCGCTCACATGTTCATATGCTGCCTGCATCTCTTCAGTTGTTACTTTGATGTGATCAAGCTTGGCACCATCGAGCTGCTCGGTATAACGAAACAAAGCTTCATCACCTTTTTGCTGCACCTCGGAAATAATCTCACGCACCGTCGCCTGCTGCTGAGCGGTTCCGGTATCTAAATCACGCGCGAGACTTTCACTGCCGTCAACGTAAATAATGTTCACTCTGCATCCCCCTCTACAACAGACGCAAGGCGTTCAACCATCTCTTCAATTGCTTCATCTTTCACCCGGTAGCTGACTGGATTCACAATTAAGCGTGACGTAATGTGGACAACTTCTTCTGTTTCCACCAGTCCATTTTCCCGAAGGGTCCCACCGGTCGAAACGATGTCTACAATCCTGTCAGCTAAACCGACGAGCGGGGCAAGCTCAATCGAGCCGTTAAGCTTAATCACTTCAACCTGCTCACCTTGCTCTTTAAAATACTTCGCCGCCGTCTTTGGGTATTTGGAGGCAACTTTTGGCGCAATCGTACTCGGCGTCTGCCCCGGAAGACTTGCTACCGCCAAATAACAGGCACTGATATTTAAATCCAGCACTTCATACACATCACGCTCGTCTTCAAGCATGACATCTTTACCGGCCACCCCGATATCTGCCACACCGTGCTCCACATAGGTCGGAACATCGGTTGGCTTTGCAAGAAAGAATTTCATATTCGCCTCAGGCGCTTCAACGATCAGCTTACGTGAATCATCAAAGGCATCTGGCAAACGATAGCCCGCCTGTCGGAGAAGCTCGGCAGCCTCATCAAAGATCCGCCCTTTCGGCATAGCAATTGTTAATTGTTCACTCATCGCGCGCACCCTCCCCTTGCGTTTGTCCAATGTAAGAAAGCACATGCTGATAAGCAGCGGTCAGTCCATCAAGATCAGCGGCCCCTGCCACATCCTGCAGAACGACAACCTCACCTCTGCCTCGCAGCTTTGCGGCTTCAGTGAGTGCCTCTTTTCTTCGTTCGCTGCTGAACAAAATCAGCGTTTCTTCCGGCTTAGCTTTCGTCGCACCCAGTGCTTCTACAAGTCGATCTACGCGGATCCCAAAACCTGTTGCCTGCGCCGGACGGTCAAACTTTTCGAGCAGCTCATCGTAACGTCCCCCGCTTGAAAGCGGAAAGCCGAGCGTACTCCCGTAGCCTTCAAAAACAACCCCTGTATAGTAATCCATGTGCATCACAAGGTTTAAATCAAATGTAATATAATCAGTTAAATCATAAGCCTCAAGCGCATCATATAGCGCCTGCAGGTTGTCGAGTGCTTCAGCCGCTCTACCGTTATTCACAATTGTACGTGCTTCATCAAGCGTCTCAATACCGCCGCGCAGCTTTAAAAGACGAAGCAGACGATCACGGTCTACAGATGATACCGGCAGCGTTTTTACGTGCTGTTTAAAACCGACAAAGTTTTTTTCGTACAAGTAGCGGCGCAGTTGAGCTGCACGTTCTTCTTTACCAACAATATCGGCAAGCAGCGCATTCACGTAGCCAATATGACCGATCGCGAGTTTAAAGTCCGTCAGTCCAGCCGCTTTTAACGACTCTGCCATAAGCGCGATCACCTCTGCGTCCGCACTTGCCGTCGGATCACCAACAAGTTCAACACCAAGCTGCTCAAATTCAGCCGGCCGGCCGCCTTCATGCTGCTGGGCGCGGAACAAATTGGCACAATAGGACAAACGAAGTGGCAGCGGCTGATCTTTTAAACTTGAACTTGCCACCCGCGCAATTGGTGCTGTCATATCCGGGCGCAGCACAAGCGTGTGGCCTTGTTGGTCAAGCAGCTTAAACAACTGCTGATCCAAAATCGCCGATGAATCTCCTACTGTGTCGTAATACTCCAATGCCGGGGTTTCAATCGGATAATATCCCCAACGTTCCATCATTTGCTGCATGCTGTTTGTTGCTTCGCGCTTTGTTTCATAAAGCACCGGCAGCGTATCCCGCATACCGAGCGGTTTTTCAAACATAAATGGTTCTGTCATCACTTAACGCTCCTTTAATCAACCCGTTGGATTTAATCTATTTTACGCCATCCTTTAGTTCGCTAATGTGATAATGAGATAAAGTAATATATTCGTTAGTTTACATCTCCGGAGGCTCTCCGTCAATTTAAACTGTCCCTTTTCTTACTTTGCGCATGAAGCTCTTAAGAGGTGCAAACACTACTGCGGAGATTGACGAAGGAGAGTAGCCCATGAAACGCATCTTTTTTCTCTTAGCAATTATCGGTCTTCCACTTGGTACAGCCGGCGACTGGTTCCGCGTTAATGAAACATGGATGTTTATTGTGTATGCCTTAACGATCGTTGGTCTTGCTGCATATATGGGGCGGGCTACCGAAAGCATTGCCATTCATGCTGGAGAACGAATCGGCGGGCTTTTAAATGCTACATTCGGCAATGCTGCAGAACTTATCATTTCAATTTTTGCGCTTTATGCCGGCTACACGTCCATCGTCCTTGCATCTATGACTGGGGCTGTGCTTGGCAACCTGCTTCTCGTATGTGGTTTTTCATTTTTAGTTGGCGGGATAAAAAAGAAACGACAGTCATTTAATGAACACGACGCCCGCCATAATGGTGGCATGTTAATGCTTGGGATTGTAACAGCATTTGTCTTCCCGCATATCTTTGCCAGCCAGACGAGCGCAGGTGAAGCGATGACTTTAAGTGTGTTTGTCGCCGTCATTTTAATGATTTTATATATTTCCGGCTTAATCTTCCGGCTCGTTACACACCATAGTGTTTATCCTGGACAGGACAATGGTACAGATGAAGAAGAAACACCTGAATGGACAAAAGGTAGATCGTTTCTCATTTTACTAAGCGCAACGGTCGGTGTTGCTTACATGAGCGAAAAACTTGTCCGTACATTTGAGGCGGTAGGAGAAAGTTTCGGCTGGAGTGAGTTGTTTCTTGGTGTCATTGTTATAGCCATTGTCGGAAACGCAGCCGAGCACGCTTCTGCCATTTACCTTGCCTACCGGAGCAAACTAAATGCTTCTGTGGAAATTGCTGTTGGTTCGTCCATTCAAATTGCCATGTTTGTTGTGCCGGTACTTGTCTTACTATCCCTTGCATTTAACAACCATATGCCGCTCGTATTTACGATGCCGGAACTTATAGCGATGGTACTCGCCGTTTTGCTCTCGATTGTCGTTACGATGGATGGCGATACGAATTGGTTTGAAGGCGCTATGCTGCTCGCTGCCTACGCGATTCTTGCCACCGGCTTTTACTTCCTTTAATCATCGGTTGATTCTCCAGGCTTAATAACAGTCATTGGATTACCTCCAACAAAAGCACCTGGAGCTACATCCCTGTGTACGAGCGTCCCTGCAGCCACAACAGCGCCATCGCCAATCTTCACACCTGGAAGAATGGTTGTGTTCGCACCAATCATCACCCGGCTGCCAATCTCAACATCGCCGAGCCGGTATTCTTCAATTAAATACTCGTGAGCAAGGATGGTTGTGTTGTAGCCGATAATACTATTTCGACCGACACTGATTTTTTCCGGAAACATCACATCAAGCATTACCATAAGCGCAAACGCCGATTCCTTTCCGACCTCCATCCTTAAAAACGTGCGATACAGCCAGTTTTTCATGGGGAGAAAGGGTGTGTAACGTGCCATTTGAATAACAACAAAGTTTTTTGCTACTTTCCAAAATGGAACGGTCCGGTACACGTGCCAAAGCGAATTTGCACCTTCTACAGGGTACCGGGTTGTTCGTCTCATGCCCGGCCGTCCTTAACCACTTCTAAAAGATCCGGCATTTTTTCAAGCATCACATCCGGTTCATACGCCTGAAGTGCATCACGTCCTTTAATCGACCAGGCAACCCCTGCTGTTTTCACACCGGCATTTTTTCCGCCAAGCACATCGTGATGGCTGTCGCCAACCATTAATGTTTGTTCAGGCATAGCTTCGAGTTCTTCCATTGCTTTGTGAAGCGGCTCTGGATTTGGTTTCACCTGGTCCACATCGTTATACGTGATAACGGTGGAAAAATAACGGTCTAAACCAGCAGCTCTTAACCCCATATGCGCAGTCGTTACTCGTTTTGTCGTTACAATGGCAAGCTTAAATCCTTGTTCTGCAAGGGCTTCTATCGTTTCTCGCACCCCTTCATACTCCTCGATTAAATCATCGTGATGCAGCACATTATGCTTTCGGTATGCTTCAACCATCTCTTCTGCCCGTTCGGGACTAATGCTTTTAAACGTTTCATCAAGCGGCGGGCCGATAAACGGAATAATATCCTCACGTGCATAACCTGTATAACCAAACGTATGCAGCGTATGATCAAATGAAGAAATGATCAATTCGTTCGTGTTAATTAAAGTTCCATCTAAATCAAATAAAATTGTATTAATATCCATAAGTCGCCTCCTGTTCAGTGTTAGACGCTTCATCCTTCTCCAACCGATTCCAAATGTAGGCAATTAGCATCGTTAAAAGCACCGCTGTTACTAACCTAATGATTAAAAGCGGTAAGACAGGAATCCCAAGCGGAATAAAAATTAACGTATCCTCTATTACAGCGTGACATGCTACCAAAAAGATAAAAACAAGATAAAGATCTTTCTTTTTCACATTTTTCTCTTTTGCTTCTTGAATCATAACCCCTGCGCCAAAGGCTAAGCCGAACAAAAGACCAGATGCGAGTGTCGTCGATGTGTTCTTCTCAATCCCAAGCACACGGGTGAGCGGCGCCATCCCATTTGAAAACCGGTCAAGCCAGTTCATATCTTTCATCACTTGAATAAAAATCATGATGGGAATGACAACAAGCCCGATTTGAAACACGCCGACAGCAGCACTTGTTAAACCTTCAAGTACAACACCGCCCCAGCCGGAGACTTCCGGCTGCTGTGCGCCTGCTGCAAGCCCGTACTCTGCCGGCTCGCTTCCTCCCTGCCAAAACCAGTGAATCATAAAAGCAGAAAAAACAGCCAAACCGATCCGTACAGCAAGCACCACTGAAATACGCAAGCCGAGCTTAACAGCTATTGCCGATTCAACAAACAAGTTATGAGAAAATGAGAGCATCACTGCTAAAATAAATACTTCTTTAATCGTTAAATCGAGCGATAAAATTGCTCCAATCGCAGCGTATAAGTTCAACACATTTCCGAGTACAAGGGGAATCGCCGCCTCCCCTGGCAGGCCGATCCATGACATAAGCGGAGCTAGCTGTTCTGCGAGCCAGTCAAGCGCCGGTGTGTACCCAAGCACCGTCACAATTAACGTAATCGGAAAAATAATTTTTGCAAGCATCCACGTCGTTTTCAACCCGACGAGAAGGCCTTGTTTCAACGTCTGCATACACGCTCGCCTTTCCTTTCATGACAGGTCAAATATATAACAGAACGCCCCCTGTTTACTTACAAAACCTGACGGGGCGTTCGCTAGTTGAATCATCAAAGTTACTTTTTCTTTTTATTTTGCTGCTTCCCGCGAGATTTAGGCTCTTCATCCAAATACCGCGCTGAAGCCAGTCCCGTTTTGCGTCGATAAATGATGAGCGCAACCGCACCGGCAATTAAGAGAATAGAAATAAGCTGTGCTACGCGAACGGTATCCCCGATCATTAAACTATCTGTCCGCAATCCCTCAATAAAGAAACGGCCAAAGGAGTACCAAATGACATACGTAAGGAACATTTCACCCCGATGCAGGTTCACCCGGCGTAAATATAATAAAACCGCTACACCTAATAAACTCCACAACGATTCATACAAAAAGGTTGGATGATAATACGTGCCATCAATATACATTTGCTGAATAATAAACTCCGGCAGCATTAAACCTTCTAAAAACTCCCGGCTCACCGGCCCTCCATGTGCTTCTTGGTTCATAAAATTTCCCCAGCGGCCGATCGCCTGCCCAAGCAGAATACTCGGGGCAGCAACATCGGCGATCTTCCAAAAAGAAAGACCTTTTACACGCGCATAAACAACCGCGGTTAATACCGCACCAATCAATGCCCCGTGAATGGCCAAACCGCCTTCCCAAACAGCGATGATGCGGCCTGGGTCATTGGCGAAGTGCTCCCATTGAAAAATAACGTAGTACAAGCGCGCACTAACAATAGAGATCGGCACGGCAAATAGTAGTAAATCTGCAAATACATCCTCCGGTAACCCGCGTTTTTTTGCCTCGCGTGTAGCAAGAAGATAACCTAAAAAGGCACCAAGCATAATGATGACGCCGTACCAATGGACAGACAGCGGCCCAAGTTCAAACAAAACCGGATCAATCGGCTGTGCTTGATTCATTATCATACAATTCACCTCAATTTTCATAAGATGTACCCTTTTTCAATCTACATCTTCAATTAATAATCTTCTTTATCACTTTCATCAATCACATCAGTTAACCGATCCGAAAATTCCTGGGCTGCATTAATCCCCATCCGCTTTAAACGGAAGTTCATCGCTGCAACTTCAACAATAACCGCCAAGTTCCGGCCCGGACGGACAGGAATGGTATATTTCGGAATCATCGTATCAATGACTTGAATCGTATCTTCATCAATACCTAAACGATCGTACGATTTGCCTTCATCCCAAAGTTCTAAATCAATATTTAAGGCTACACGCTTAAACGGGCGCACGGCTCCTGCACCAAATAGCGTCATGACATCAATAATGCCCAGCCCACGAATCTCGAGGAGGTGCTGAATTAATTCCGGTGCCCGACCGACAAGGGTATTCCCATGCTCCTGCCGGATATCAACAGAATCATCAGCGACAAGCCGGTGGCCGCGCCGGACTAAATCAAGCGCCGTCTCGCTTTTACCTACACCACTTGCCCCGGTTAACAATACACCGATCCCGTAAATATCAACAAGTACACCGTGAATCGCGGTCGATTTTGCGAGCTGCGCCTCCAAAAAATTTGTAAGCTGACTGCTGAGACGTGTCGTTGTAATATCAGAGCGCATAATCGGCACACCGACTTTTTCGGAAGCATCTATCAATTCCGGCGGTGCTTCCAAGCCGCGGGATATAATAATCCCAGGTGTATCATACGTACAAAGTTTTTCCATGCGATCACGTCGTTCCGGCAAGGATAGCGTTTCAAAAAAAGAAAGCTCTGTCCGTCCGAGCAGCTGCAAACGTTTGGCAGGATAATATGTAAAGAAACCGGCCATTTCCATCCCCGGTCGTGAAATATCACTTGTTGAAATGACACGGGCACTGCCTTCTTCACCACTGATGACTTGAAGTGAAAAACGATCAATTAAATCTTGGGCTGTCACCTTCGGCATATTGTAACCTCCTACCTTTTCTTCCGTTCAAATATCGAACCTATTGTATCACGTTTCACATTAGCGTTGAAATCGCCCCTACTCACCGATAACTATTTAAAAAGCACCGCAAGCTATTCAGCTCGCGGTGCTGCAGACTGCAGACAAAATGCAAAACCTAAAATACACGCCCAGATTACTGTTCCGAGATCCGGGGGCTACCTTATTAAAAAGATAAAAACCGAATCATGAACGTAACCAACACTACCGACGGACGCTTTCCCGAGGGGTTGCCTTCAGAGCGCGGCGTTGCAGTGTGGTTTTCTTCACACACTTAACTTATGTGCTCCGCACCGGTTCGACAATAAACCAGTGAATGAACAAGTTTAATAAAGAAATGAGCACTGCCGCCAAAAGCGCCATGCCAAAGCCATCAATCACGAAAGCATCTCCCATTAAACTTGCAATAGCCATTAAGATTAACGCGTTAATCACAAATAAAAATAACCCAAGCGTAACGACAGTAATCGGCAAAGTTAAAATAACAAGGATTGGCTTAACGACCGCATTGGCAAGCCCAAGCAGTACAGCAGCGACAATCGCTGCACCAAACCCCCCTAAATCAAACCCTGTAAAAAAACCAGCTACAACCATTAAAACAACCGTATTGACGAGCAGGTGAATCAAGCAGCCCATTACACTTCAACGTCCGATTCATTCGGCATAATTATAGCCAGAATAATATACGTTAAAATGACCACCGGTGCACTCGCAATTAATACAAGCGCCAAAACTGCAATGACACGCACAATGGTAGGATCAATTCCAAAATACCGTGCAAGCCCGCCGCATACACCAGCGAGTTTGCGGTCGCTTTCTGTTCTTGTTAATCGTTTGCTTGACATCGCACTACACCTGCCCTTCTAAAACATAATCAAATTAAATAGATCTACTTCCATCTTTACTTAAGTGCGTAATGGGTTGACCGAAATAATCCCCGTCTTTGTTTCTGCTTCTAAATACAGTGGCGCACTTTGATTTTCGTTCGCGGTAAATGATGCTGTACGCTGCCAAAAGTTTTTCGTTTCATTCGTTACGTTCACAAGCGGTAGAGAAATGTGATAATTACCTACATTCGTTTGCAAGTGGCCATTAATTCGGAGCTCCTCAGAAACCTTCACATCAACATTCCCTGTTGCTGCAGACAGTTTCGCCCGTGCTCTTGGCACATTAAGGAGCGAGACATCAAGTGCCCCGTGGAGCGTTTCTGCTTCTAGATCATTCAGCCGTCCACTGGTAGTTATTGCCCCATTGACCGTTCGTACATCCAGCTGCTCTAGCCGTGCATGACCAATTTCGATTGGACCATTAACCGTTTCAGCATAGCAGACAGAAGCCGACGGTTCTGTGAGGGTGATACTGCCGTTGACTGCTTTAATATTTAACGAGGCAGCCTGCAGCCGGTCTGCTTTTAAATGCCCATTTAACGTATACAAATAAAACTGTTCATAACTTTTTACCGGTAAATAAAGCTTCGCGTGCAGCTTCACATTCTTTGCTTTCGAATGAAACCGGAGTCGCTCACCGTCTTGCTCAAAAATGGTGTTTTCAAGGAAGAAGCTGCGTGCCTCTTTTTCAGCGCTTCGCTGATAAACGTGGGCATCGCAGACGAGACTTAAGCTGCCAGTATCGACTGGTACGACCTCAATCGAACCATTCTCAACTGCGATATCAATCGAACCTTCGGTGACGTTTGCATGTTGAAACGTGTGCTGCACAAGCTCAGCTTGACCGAAATTGAAATCCAAATCCATCTCTTTTACTTTTCGCATCACATCATCTACAAAGTCACTTAACCATTTGGCACCTGCCTGCCAGCCCCGATCGCCATCACTACTTTGCCCAAAAGCTTCTTTTTCTTCTTCAAATCGGCGGTTGGCTTGTTCCCAGTTCACGTCTGTCGATAATTCCCGGTTTGAAGAAGTCGCTTCCGTCACGCCGGTTTCTTCATTTTCTCCTTTTGAAGGCTGCGGGCCTGACGCATCACTTTCCTGCCCTAGCGCTTTTAAAAGCTTTTCTCCCTCTTCAGCTGTAATTTTGCCATCCCGGATCATGTTTAAAATCATGCGACGTTCTTCTTCCATCATCGCCACCTCCATAAACATCTTTTCTCACGATACTACGGTGAATGCTATAGGTTGTTTTCCCAAAAGTTAACGCTCTTAACCCTGCTTAGGACGGCGTGGTTTCAGCTTCAGTAAGATCCGCTGCCATACGCGCTCTTTCACGTTCAAGAATCGGTTTTAAATATTGACCGGTATAAGAGCCGTTAACTTCTGCGACTTCTTCCGGCGTTCCTGAAGCAACAATCTCACCGCCACGGTCACCGCCTTCTGGACCCAGGTCTGTAACGTAGTCTACGGTTTTAATCACATCCAGGTTGTGTTCGATCACAAGGACTGTGTCACCATTTTCCACTAACCGCTGCAAAACATTTAACAGGCGCCGGATATCTTCAACGTGCAGACCAGTTGTCGGTTCATCAAGAATATAAAGCGAGCGTCCCGTTGAACGGCGGTGGAGCTGTGAAGCAAGTTTCACACGCTGGGCTTCCCCTCCGGAAAGCGTTGTTGCCGGCTGACCGAGCTTAATATAGCCGAGCCCTACATCCTGCAAAGTTTGAATGCGGCGCTTAATTTTCGGGATGTTTTCGAAAAACTCCAACGCCTCATCAACAGTCATTTCAAGTACATCTGCAATGCTTTTCCCTTTATAAGTGATCTCCAGCGTTTCCCGGTTGTATCGTCTGCCGCCGCATTCTTCACACGGCACGTAAACATCCGGTAAAAAGTGCATCTCAATCTTAATGATACCGTCACCTTTACATGCTTCACACCGTCCACCCTTCACGTTGAAACTAAAGCGCCCCTTAGGATAACCGCGAATTTTCGCTTCGTTTGTCATGGCGAATACTTCACGGATCGGATCAAATACGCCGGTGTAAGTCGCAGGGTTTGAACGCGGCGTACGACCAATCGGGGACTGATCAATATCTATGACTTTTTCCAGCTCTTCAATACCATCAATTGCTTGGTGGCGACCTGGTTTTTCTTTTGCTTTATGAAGCTTTTGGGCAAGTGATTTATATAAAATATCGTTAATTAGCGTACTCTTACCTGAACCTGAAACACCTGTCACCGCATGAAATAATCCAAGCGGAAACTCTACATTGGTTTTTTCCAAGTTATTTTCTTCAGCTCCGCGGATTTTAAGCGCACGCTCGTCTCGTTCACGGCGCTCCAGCGGCAGCGGGATATACTTCTTACCGGCTAAATATTGACCAGTAAGTGAGGTATCATCAGCCTTCACTTCTTCGGGGGTACCTTCTGAAGTGATCCAACCGCCGTCGCGGCCAGCACCTGGACCTATATCAACAATATGGTCAGCCGCAAGCATTGTGTCCTCATCATGTTCTACAACAATGAGCGTATTCCCAAGATCTCTCATTCGCTCTAAGGTCTGGATCAAACGGTGGTTATCCCGCTGGTGTAGCCCGATAGATGGCTCATCTAAAATGTAGAGAACCCCCATTAAAGAAGAACCGATCTGGGTTGCAAGCCGGATCCGTTGAGCTTCTCCACCAGAAAGGGTGCTTGCTGCCCGGCTGAGCGTTAAATATTCTAAGCCAACGTTTAATAAAAAGCCTAAACGTTCATCAATTTCACGCAAAATCAAACGACCAATTTGCTGCTCTTTTTCTGTAAGCTCAAGCGCTTGAAAAAAGTCAGCAGCACGCTGAATCGACATATCTGTCACTTCGCCGATATGATGATGCCCTACTTTCACAGCCAAGCTTGCTTCGCGCAGCCGGTGTCCTTTGCAGGTCGGGCATGGCACATGCGCCATATAGCCTTCCATCATTTCACGGACATAATCAGAGGAGGACTCCCGGTACCGGCGGAGTACATTGTTCATCACCCCTTCAAAATACAACGTGCGCTCTTTCACCCGGCCGCTTTCCTGCACGTGCTGAAAATGAATCCGTTCTTTGCGCGCACCGTGTAATAATGTGTCCAGCTGTTCACGCGGAAGCTGTTCCACCGGGGTATCCATATCAATGGCAAAGTGCTCACATGCAGCTGCAAGAAGCTGAGGATAATACGTAGAACTCCCCGGCTCCCACGGGGCGAGTGCATGCGCTTTTAACGTCAATGATGGATCGGGGATAACTAGATCCTCATCAACTTCCAGCTTGCTTCCTAAACCGTCACATGTTGGACATGCGCCGTACGGACTGTTAAAAGAAAACATGCGCGGCTCTAACTCACCCACTGAAAAACCACAGTGAGGACAGGCATGGTGCTGACTGAAATGCAGTTCTTCACCGTCAATAATATCGACATGTACATGTCCACCGCCAAGCTCTGCTGCCGTTTCCAGCGAGTCGGTAAGCCGGGATTCCACACCTTCTTTGATTGCAATCCGATCAACAACGACGTCGATATCATGTTTTTTATTTTTATTTAAATCAAAGCTCTCTGAGACTTCCCGCATCTCTCCATCTACACGCAACCTGACAAAACCTTGTTTCTTCAAGTCCTCAAACACTTTTGCATGCGTTCCTTTGCGTCCGGAAACAACGGGCGCGAACAGCTGCATCTTTGTTCGATCAGGATAAGCAAGCAGCTGGTCTGTCATTTGCTGAACGGTCTGTGATTCAATTTCAATCCCATGCTTTGGGCAAACCGGCCGGCCGACCCGGGCGTAAAGTAAGCGTAAATAGTCATAAATCTCGGTGACTGTACCGACGGTTGACCGCGGGTTGCGGCTCGTTGTTTTTTGATCAATAGAAATTGCCGGTGACAACCCTTCAATTGAATCGACATCCGGCTTATCCATCTGACCGAGAAACTGCCGGGCATAAGCTGACAATGACTCAACATAGCGCCGCTGCCCCTCTGCATAAATGGTGTCAAATGCGAGTGACGATTTCCCGGAACCGGACAAGCCTGTAAAAACAACAAACTTTTCTCGCGGAATCGAAATATCGATATCTTTTAAGTTGTGTGAACGTGCGCCTTGAATTTGAATATGATCCATGCCCATCGCCGATTCGTCACCCTTCCGCTTTTAATTCGAGCACAACATCGCGGAGCTCTGCCGCCCGTTCAAAGTTTAATTCTTTTGCTGCTTCTTTCATCTCTGCTTCTAATTCTTCTACCATTTTCTCTTTATCCTGTTTGGACATCCGGTCTAAATCCGGTTTTTCCTTGTAGCCGTCTTCTTCTTCCGCTGTATATGTTGCTTGAATCTGTGCTGGAATTTCTTTTTTGATGGTCTGTGGCTCGATGCCGTGCTCTTCATTATGGGCGATTTGAATCGCACGACGGCGCTCTGTTTCATCAATTGCAGCCTGCATCGACCGGGTCATTTTATCTGCATACATAATAACATGGCCATTTGCGTTACGCGCAGCCCGGCCCATCGTTTGTATGAGCGAGCGCTCCGCACGTAAAAAACCTTCTTTATCTGCATCTAAAATCGTGACAAGTGAAACTTCCGGAATATCTAGTCCTTCACGAAGCAGGTTGATGCCCACAAGACAATCGAACTCTCCGAGCCGCAGCTGCCGCACCACTTCCATTCGTTCAAGGGTTTTCACTTCAGAATGCAGGTATTTCACTTTAATACCTACTTCTTTTAAGTAATCTGTTAAATCTTCTGCCATCTTCTTCGTTAAAGTTGTCACAAGTACCCGCTCACCTTGTGATTTACGTTCATTCACTTGCGAAATTAAATCGTCAATCTGGCCTTCAATTGGCTTGATTTCAACGGTTGGATCAAGCAGCCCGGTCGGCCGGATAATCTGCTCTACCATTTCCGGTGATTTCTCCTGCTCGTACGGGCCGGGTGTTGCCGAAACGTAAACTACTTGATTCATCCGTCCTTCAAATTCTTCAAACTTTAAGGGCCGGTTATCCATAGCTGAAGGCAGACGAAACCCGTGATTGACGAGAACTTCCTTCCGCGCTTGGTCGCCTTTGTACATGCCGTTCACCTGTGGAAGCGAAACGTGTGATTCATCCATCATTAACAAAAAATCTTCCGGGAAATAATCAATCAATGTATAAGGAGAGTCTCCCGGATCACGGAATGTTAAATGACGGGAGTAGTTCTCAATACCTGAGCAAAATCCCATTTCTTCCATCATTTCGATATCGTATTTTGTCCGCTGCTCTAAACGCTGCGCCTCTAACTCTTTATTTTCAGCCCGGAGCTTTGCAAGCTGCTCATCAAGTTCCGCCTGAATATTTACAATCGCCCGCTTCAATTTCTGCTCACGCGTAACAAAGTGAGATGCCGGAAAGATCGCTGCATGCTCGCGTTCACCGCGGATTTCCCCGGTTAAAGCATCGACCTCTGTCATTCGGTCAATTTCATCCCCGAAAAACTCGACACGGATACACTGTTCATCTCGTGAGGCCGGGAAAATTTCTACAACATCGCCGCGCACACGAAACGTCCCGCGGGTAAAGTTGATATCATTACGCTCATACTGAATGCTCACAAGCTCGCGCAAAAGCGTATCCCGATCTTTTTCCATCCCCTTGCGTAACGAAACAACAAGGTCACGGTATTCTTCTGGAGAACCGAGGCCGTATATACATGAGACACTGGCTATAATAATCACGTCTCTTCGTTCAAATAACGCACTCGTTGCTGAGTGCCGAAGTTTATCAATTTCCTCGTTAATGCTTGCATCTTTCTCAATAAATGTATCTGACTGCGGTACATACGCTTCCGGCTGATAATAGTCGTAGTAGCTGACAAAGTATTCAACTGCGTTATCCGGAAAGAACTCCTTAAACTCGCTGTAAAGCTGACCAGCGAGCGTTTTGTTATGTGCCATAATTAACGTCGGCTTGTTCACTTGCTGAATCACGTTAGACATCGTAAACGTTTTACCTGTGCCTGTTGCCCCTAACAGCGTTTGATGCTTCTTACCTTCATGAACTCCTGCGGCAAGCTTTTCGATCGCTTCCGGCTGATCACCCTGCGGAGAATATTTAGAAGCCAGCTGAAATGTCTCTGCCATAACCTTTCACCTCGATTGCTCCAAACGTACAATATAATTACCTATATTATACCACAAGAATCCTCAAAGAAAACGTAAAAACGAACACACGATCGTTATTTGATTACAAAAAAGCCCCGGTACAGGCCCGAGGCTTCTAGTGTGTAGACGAATTTTTCAGATGAACGATGGCTGACGGCGCTTTTTCAGCGGACGCTTGAGCACAGTGAGCACAAGCGCGATACTGGTGCTTAGCAGCCTTGCGTTATTTGATGGTTATGAATGGTAGAAACCACTTTGATCAAGCTATAACTACATGAATCCATTTCGTCATGACGCTTTATGAGTGATCAAACAAACCATATACAAATGTAAAAGTAACCGAAACGAAAGACGGCGACTCCCGGAGGTTTAAGCGCAGGCTGAAGATCCACTTGTTCGATTGGAATCAATCGAACAAGTTAGCTGAAGCCAAGCCCTCGGGAAAGCGTCCGTCGGTAGTGTTGGTTACGTTCATGATTCGGTTTTTATCCTCTTAATCGAGGAGCCCGCAGAGCTTGGAACAGTAAGCTGTGCGTGACTTTAAGGCTTTAATACTTTGTCACCAGGCCGCAGGCTCCGGTACATACCCAGGGCTTTCAGTGTAAACAAACTTCAAAGAAAACGACTGCTTACAGCACTTCGCGCATTATACAGCTAAATCATCTTTTACCAAGGGTACGCACTTACTTCAATTTCTGTGGAACGTTCTCTCAAGAGCAGCACACCAATTTCGTGGTGTTCGTCTGCATATAAAGCAGATTCTGCTTTTCGAACCTCACCATCATACCCAACGACATCAAGCCTGCAGTACGCTGAGTTTTTTTGTATGCCTTGATATAAATCAGCTGGCGCGTTTGTTTGAAAACCATTCGCTTTTACAATAATTTCGCCCGGCTTTAAATCCATTTTTTCTGCCGGCGAATTTTCAAGAACCCCTAGCACAAGTAACCCTTGATCGCGCGGCGAGAAAAGGGGTGCAGCCTTCGCTTCCCTTAAAGCCTCAACCGCATAAACCGACTCCCGCAGCACAACTGCAGCCACTGCTGCAATGACAATAAATAAAGGCTCATAGAAAGCGGTGATACTTAAACCAGTCACAAGCAGCCCTGCCGCAATAATTCGTGCTCCTTGTACATTACAGGCCTGCTTCGGAAGCATTCGGTACACTTTTTGAGAAAACCCGACCGCGACTGGAAATAACATAATTCCTAAGCCTTCAGCACCTATAGGAAGCACCGGCCACCAGCCAAACGGCTCGATCATTCCGCCGGGGATAAAAACAAATACAGGAACCGGAAAGAGGTGTTTCACTTCATAGCCGCCGATCGGTTTTCCTCGGGGGCTTTTCATCCGGAGTGGAGAAGCTCCCCGGTGTGCGCGTGCAACAAGAAGCCCTTCGACAATCATCATTCCGCCCAACAACAGCACTGCCGAAATGAAAACCTCAGGCTGTTCGGTAAAACGCCACGCCGGTGGCAGGCTAAGCTGTAATAGATCCGCTGCATAAGGCAGAGCCATTCCAACAAGCACAGCGCCACCTAAAATGTTTGCTGGTGAAACGAAGCGCGGGCCACCGACTAACAGCACAACAGTTAAGATTGAAATGAGCCATAAAAATGCTGGTGAAACTGTAATACCAACAAAAAGCACAACAATAGATAACAAAAGACCTGCTGCAATTGCAGGCAGCAGTGCCGGCCATAAGTCTGCAAGCTCCGGACGAAACTTCAATTGAAACATCTTCCGCTCCCGGCGCACCCGGCGAAAACCGAGAAACACCATTACAAGCAATAATATGTAAGGAAGCGGGTGGGCTAAAAACCGGCCGACCCCATATATCAATTCCAATCCGGCTGATTCCACATCCCTTCCCCCTTTCCTTCAGGAAAAAAATACATTCACAGACACCGCTGTGAATGTATTCGACACTGCTGCTGTACATCCTCTTCCAGCATGCAGAAATCCTCCAAACGACTTATTCACTCACTAGCTCCAACGCTTTTTGAAGCTGTGCATCATTGGCAGGATCGCGCACTTCATCAAGAATATTTTGATGCAGTGCTGTTGCAGTTTCATCATCAAGTTCTCCATTTTCCGATAGCCCTTGCTCACTTTGAAAGGCTTCAAGTTGAGCTGACGTCTCCCCATCTAAATAGCCGTCTGTCCGTTCTGGATCATAATTCAATACAGTTAAGATTTCCTGTGCAATCCGGATCTGCTCATCATGGTCATCTTCAGCAAACGTTTCATCCACCTGAAGCGCCGGGAGAGTGAAATATGAAGGCTGCTCAACTTCAACAGTAGGCGTGACACCTTCTTCGTTAATATCATTGCCATCTGCAGTCAACCAGCGGAATAACGATAGCTTCAACTCGCTCCCGTCCCCTAGATCAAGAGACTGTTGAACGGTCCCTTTTCCAAACGAAGACTCCCCGACGACATCATGACCGCCGGACTCCATCATAGCTGCTGCCAAAATTTCAGAAGCTGAAGCACTTCCTTCGTTTGTAACGGCAGCCATCGGGTAATCTTTATCCTCTTCTAAATTTGAAATATGCTGCATCGTCTGTCCCATTGGGTCCTCAATTTGTACAACCGGTTCACCACCCGGAATAATCAGATCACCTATATCTTCAACACTGTTTAGATAACCGCCTGGGTTTCCTCGGACATCAACAACGAGCCCTTGAATACCTTCACTTTCTAGCTCATCTAGATGTTCTTCAAAATGAGCTGCGGTATCTTGAGAAAAGGAGTTTAACGTCAGCACACCCACCGTCTCTCCGTTTCGCTCATACGTTTCACTCTCAACAGTTTCAATTGGAATTTCATCGCGCTCGACATCCACATCAAAGGTATCTTCAGTGCCTGGACGGTCAATTGTAAGGGTAACAACCGAACCTTTCTCACCCCGAATTTTCATAACCGCTTCATTTAAAGTCTCATCCTCTATGGGCTCGCCATCAATTTCGATAATCCGGTCGTTTGGCTGAAGTCCTGCATCTTCTGCCGGCGAATCATTAAACGGCGACATGATTGTTACATACCCATTTTCCATGCTCACTTCTGCACCAATACCCTCAAACTGGGCATCCAAAGATTCAATGAATTCTTCAGCTGTTTCAGCATCCATATAATCCGAAAACGGATCATCCAGCTCATTGACCATTCCTTCAATGGCACCTTCGATTAACTTTTCATCCTCAACATCATCAATATAATTTTGTTGGATCATTTCAAATGCTTGAGCAACTTTTGTAAGATCAGCCTCTATCTCTTCTTCTGCTTCAGTGGCCTCACTACTCTGGCCTTCGCTGCCACTTTGTTCCTCGCTGTTTTCTACTGAAGAAGCAAGTTCGCGCATCTCTTCCTCCGTGACCTCATCGCCCCCGGAGAACATCAGGCCGCCTGCACCAAAAGCAAGCACCAGCGCACCTGCTCCCGCCAGCCACTTTTGTTTATTTGCCAAAGATGAACCACCTTTCCATTTTCCTGTTTCCGTAAAACTTAAAACAGCCGGCTGGACGTATAAATGTTAAAAATCTCCTTCGACATCAAATATTGTTTTAATCAATTTTCTTTTTGAAAACGCTTGTATTAAATCTTAACTTTATCGTTAATAAAAGACGGATTCTTTCTTTATTAAAGCATATTTCAAAATTGTACGCAAAGACTTCCTAACCCTGCGCGAACCGTAAAAAAGCCCCCCTAAGCGCCAGGGAGCTTTCATAACTTAAGTTAATTTCATAATGGCGCTTCATAAGTTGTAGAACGAAAAATATATATTAAAATGATTGATAATCCGTAAATTAAAAAGTGACCGAAACGAAAGACGGCGACGCCCAAAGAGTCAAGCGCAGGCTGAAGGCAAGCCCTCGGGAAAGAACCCGTCTGAAGTGAAGATTACGTTCATGATTCGGCTTTTATCCTCTTATGACAAATGATGAAACTTATTCAACTTAGTTCAAATCACGATGCTGTTAAAATGCGTCTTTTCAGCTCATCCACAGAAGCCGGCCGGGCAAGCCAAAAACCTTGTAAACCATTACACCCTAGCGTGCTCAACATTTGCTGCTGCTCACTTGTTTCAATCCCTTCAGCTACCACTTTCAATTGATACAAATGAGCAATCTTAATAATGTTATGCACAAACTCTACATCTGCTGAACGCTCAAGTGAGTCCGGTATTAAAGATGCATCAAGCTTTAATGTTTGAATCGGTAATTCCCGCAAGTAATTTAAAGAGGAATACCCTTTGCCAAAATCATCAAGCGCAAC
The DNA here is from genome assembly GCF_003014715.1 of Salsuginibacillus halophilus. Taxonomy (GTDB): domain Bacteria; phylum Bacillota; class Bacilli; order Bacillales; family Marinococcaceae; genus Salsuginibacillus; species Salsuginibacillus halophilus. Next base: position 42,229 of record NZ_PYAV01000013.1, on the reverse strand, counting down.
TCCGATACCAGATGTCTGTAAAAACGTGAGCAACTGTTTCGTTTCTTCAAGGTTTTTAAGCATATGTCGTTCTGTTATTTCGATTTGAAGCGATTCATACGGAAGACCGGTCGCATCCAGAGCTTCAAACACGCGTGAAGCAAATTGGGACTGTGTAAAAAAATGGGTAGATAAATTCACGCTTATGCGAAGATTGCGGTTATAGGTTTCTTGAAATTCCTTCCCACACCGGCAGGCTTCTCTTAAAACCCACTCATCAATTTTTGGCATAAAGCCCATCTCTTCAGCGAGCGGCAGAAACTCTCCGGGGGAAACAAGCCCAACAGCTGGGTGATTCCAGCGGATTAAAGCTTCAAGTGCAGTAACAGTTTCCCCCGACGACGAATAAAGGGGTTGAAAATAAAGCTCAAATTGTTCCTCTATTAAGGCTTTTGGTAAATCATTCGCAACTAAGGCATTACGCGCGGAGTCTGATTGCATTTGGCGGGCGTAATAACTTATTGTGTTTTTTCCATCTTTTTTCGCAGCTTCCATTGCGAGCTTTCCTTGCTTGACCAAGGTTTCCACATAATCGCCGAGCCGCGGGTATTCTGTAACTCCTATACTTGGGGTTACATTAATTTCGTAATTTTGAATTTCAAACGGCGTTTCAAACAGTATTTTCATTCGTTCAGCGAGTGCTTCTGCGTCTTGGGAAGAGCTCGTCTCCGAGGTTACGACCAGCAATTCATCCCCACCGATACGAGCAACAATACTATCCGGTGCAAGGACGCTTTTTAACCGATCAGCAGTGTGCCGGAGCAGTTGTTCAGCCACATAAAAGCCCATCGCTTCATTGACATATTTGAAGTTATCAATATCAATATAATAAACATTTAAAAACGAAGCAGCGTGCTGTACCTCATGATCAAAGCATCTGTACACAAAAGCTTCGTTGTATAGATGGGTAGAGCTGTCATGAATTGCATCATATTCGTATTGAATCATCTCAGCTAAGATTCCGGCAAAGTAGTCGAGGTGCTGAACATCTTGACTTGCTGCCTCACCCGGATTTCTCCCGATTGCACAAAGCGTCCCGAAAACTGCGCCATTTTCAAGTTTAATGGGTACACCAATATAACACCCTACATTTAACTGTTGTACTGCGGGTAACTCGGAAGTCATAGAAGCGTCCATCGTATCATGAAATGTAAGCGATGAATAGCCATCGCGATATAAATATTGGCAGATGGAATAATCGAGCGGAAAGCGGTTATTTGCTGTTAACTGAAAATTTTCTTCGCTCGTATGAAGCGCAGCTAAAATCGAAAAATGCTGGTCATCCGTATGAGAAATAAAGAAGCTTTCTTTATCAACGAGTTCGTTCACGACCGCTAAAGTTTTTTCGGCGTAAGCGTGAAACTTTTCATAATACTTAATATCTGTGTACGGAATATACATAACCGCACTTTCCTCCTTTTATCTAACACAACTACATGCATACTTTGTAAATATTGTATCATATACAACCATAAGTCGAAGGTCAAAATACCTAATAAGTAGAATTTCTATTTTGTGAAGTAACGATGATAAAGGCCTGACAGCAGGCTCGAAGCTTTTCGAAGCGGCTTGGCCCATGTATAATATAAGAAAACTTATATTTCGAGCATTCTGGCACTTCCCCTTTCCATTTTATTGTTACATAAGTGTCTCGATACTTTGTAACTTCACAATAACAAACAATATTTGAAAAAATTCTTATGATACAATTGAACTGCTTGCTCCGAGTGGGAAATTTAAAGAAAAGGTGATGTTATGGACATCGGCGCCTTGATCCGCTCCAAACGTTTGGAGCTTGGGCTGACATTAGAAGAACTTGCTGGTGAACAAATGACCCCGGCGACGTTATCCAACATTGAACGTGGTAAAACTGTGCGGATCAAACCAGAAACAAAACATTATTTAATGCTGCGCCTCGGTTTAAGCGAAGATGAACTTGACGAAAAAATGTACAACGTTACTTACCATGAGCAGCGCATTCAGCTTTATCTTTTACGTAAAACATCTGATCCAACTCAGCTGCTCGAAGCGTTTGAGCGTTATACAGAATTTCAATTTCCTACCCGGCTGACACTCGCCCAAAAATTAATTCCAGCTGGGCATACAGATAAAGTAGATGAAATTTTACAAAGCTTACGTAAACTTCCGGTCAAAGATATTGAACAAATTCGGCTTAAAACAACTGAAGGAAAAAACCGATTATCGCAAAGCAAGCCGGCCGCTGCATTAACAGCCTTTAACGAAGCCGATGCCTTAATGACAACCGACCTGATTGAAGCCTACACAGAAGACCACTTACGAATTAAATACAACCAACTACTTGCTGAAAAAAAATTAAAAGTTCTCGATAATTATTTAACGAAGCTCGATTATTTAATTGAACTTGCTGAAAAAGCCGAGAGTTCAAAGTTTTTAAGCAAACTCCTCGTGTTAAAGTCACGATTTTTTACTGATTCTAAAGATTACGAAAAAGCGGTGGAACTTTTATATCGTTGTCTTGACCTCGGCAGTTACCGCGTGCCGCCACATACCAGTGCTACTTGCTGGTTAAACCTCGGTTTTAACTTTCTGCTTATGGAGCGTTTAGACCTTGCAAGGCAGTGCTATGAAACTTCGAAATCACTATTTGAAAATATCGGATCGAAAATTGGCGTTTTACGGACGAAAATGAATTTAATGAAGCTATCTGAAGCTTCTAACGAACAAAAAGTAGAAGCGTATGAAGCTTTAATGTACGAAGCGATGACCTACCGGGCCGCTCAAGAAGCCCATACGACTTTCCGATTTATGCAACCGTTATTATCAGATGTAGCGTTGTGTTATAAGTATTATGAAGAAGTATGCAAATTTTTAGAAGACATGCAGGCTGAACATACATTAGGCAGCTTTTACTTTGATTATGCCACATTCCTCGAAAAACATGGACAAATGACAGATGCATTGTATTACTTTAAAGCCTCCATGAGAATTTTTGAGCACAGCAGGCACTTTAAAGGCGACAACTATATTTACGATGATTATACCGAAAATCAAGAAAATTAATCAGGGCACTCCGCAAGAGATTGCGGAGTGCCCAACACGTAGGCATATAAAAGCTGACTTTGCATTTCAGCGGAGGTTTGCACCCGGAGGGCACAAGTGCGACATCGGTTTGATCTGCGCTCACTTTTGATCGCATCGTGTCTTCTTAATCCACTTGTACGGACTCAACTTTCTCGGCAGGCGAACACTGCCTGCGGGCTATTCTCACTCATTGCTCTGCGTAAGCGTCACCATCGATGCTTGTCAGCCTTACATCATTTGGTGGTCATGAACGATAAAGATTCTTTTGATTAAGTAATATCTACATGATTCAATTTCACAACGACGTTTTATGAGTGATCAAACGAACCATATACAAATGTAAAAGTGACCGAAACGAAAGACGACGACTCCCAAAGGGACAAGCGCAGGCTGAAGATCCACTTGTTCGAATGGTTTCGAACAAGTTAGCTGAAGCCAAGCCCTCGGGAAAGCGTCCGTCTGGCGTGAAGGTTACGTTTGTGATTCGGTTTTTATCCTCTTAATAGGGCAGGTCGTAGAGCTTGGAATAGTAAGCTGTGCGCGAACCTTAGAATTTGTACTTTATCGATAGTCTGGGCACTCCGCATGTCTTTTGCGGAGTGCTTCTGTTTATTTACGATCCTTCTAATTGTTCAGCCAGTGTAAGATCCAGTCATTTACAAGTGCCGGCTGCTCATGTAGTACCCAGTGAGTTGCTTCGCCAATAAACACTGCTTCTTCATCACGGCACAGTTTTAAGCTGTCTTTGGCGAGCGTCGTCGATAAAAACTGATCACCAATCCCCCAAAGCATTCGGACAGGAATATCAACAGCCTCCCCTGCAATATGAGCCATCGTACCTGTGCGCATAGCTCGGTACCAATTGAGCATACCTGTGAGCGCACCTGGTTGTGACCATGCTCTTTCATAAGCACGCAGCTCTTCATCATGAAAAGCACCTGGCTGGGATGTCCGCTTCAACCCATCCATCATATAAGTGAATTCCCCTGCCTGCATTGCTTTTTCAGGAATCGCCGGTATCTGAAAGAAAGCCATGTACGAGCTTTTTAACAGCTGGGTTGGATTTTTCAAAGAACTTACCGGCATCACACCAGGGTGCGGGATATTAATTGGGATAAACATGCGCATAACTTCCGGCCGGGTTATCGCTAGATACCAACCTACTGCGCCACCCCAATCATGGCCGATGACCGCTGCAGCCTTCTCATATCCTAAAGCTTGAATAAGTTCAGCTACATCATCAGCAAGAAGCGCCGTGTCATAACTTTCAACATCTTGTGGCTTAGAGCTTAAATTGTACCCACGCTGGTCTGGAACAGCAACGCGGTAGCCTGCAGCCGCCAGCGCTTGAATCTGTCTGCGCCAACCATACCAAAATTCTGGAAAACCATGCAGCAGGACGACCAACTCTCCCTTTTCAGGCCCGGCAAGTACGGTGTGCAGCGTTGCTCCTTCAGTTTCAATAAACCTTGTTTCCATGTCTACATCTCCTCCTCTCTTATACTTATACCCAATTTCCCGATATACAAAAAGACACCCTAAAAAAGGGTGCCTCAGCGTGTAGACAAACTATTGGATATACGGTTCAGGGTCAACAGCGTTGGATTTCTCGTTATTCCAACCGCCCTCGTGGACCTCAAAGTGTAAGTGCGGACCCGTAGAGAAACCGGTATTACCCATAATCCCAATCTGCTCACCACGCGATACTTGATCACCGTGAGACACATGCATGGAATCCAAATGTGCATACAACGTTGTTAATGTCTGTCCACCAACTTGGTGCGTAATCATGACTGTATTTCCATACCCATTCATATAACTTGCATCAATTACCTGGCCTGATTCAGCTGCAACAATCGGAACGTTTGAACGTCCTCCCTGGGCAATATCCAACCCGTAGTGCATGCGGCCCCAACGTTGCCCAAAGCCGGATGACATGCGCCCGGTTGCCGGCCGAGCAAGCACACCACCGCCGGATCCTTGGTTTACTTCAGCACTGCTAGCTGTTTCTCCGTCGTTTTGACTGTCTGCCTCTTCCTGTTCACGCTCTCGTTCACGCTCCTGCTGCCTTTCGCGTTCGCGCTGTCGTTCACGTTCACGCTCAATTTCTGCTTGACGCTCTCGGTAGGCTTCAAGCTCTTCCTGCTTAGCTTCTTCCTGCCGCTCTAAAACTTCTGCTTCATTTTCGAGCGTACCAAGAGCCTTCAAAAGCTCACTTTCTTCTTCTTCAAGTTCAGTTAATAGCTCGTCCTTTTGCTCCTGCTGCCTTTCAAGCGTTTCGCGCATAATCTCCAAATCTTCTAAATATCTTTCCAAATCTGCAAGCTGATCCTCAACTTCAGACTTTCTTGCTTCTAACGCTTCATGATCGTTGTGATGCTCTTCTAAAATGTTTTGATCTTGTTCAGTAATTGTTGCAACAGCCGCCATGCGATCTAAAAAATCACTAAAGCTACTAGCACCAAGTAAAACCTCAAGATAATCAACAGCACCACCATTTTGATACATTGCACGAACACGATCCTTTAGGAGATCATCACGTGCTTCGATCCGCTCTTCTAACTCTCCAATTTCTTCCTGTAAACCGCGGATACGTTCCTCTGTCTCTTTTATTTCAGCTTCTTGTTCTCGAATATCATTTGTGGTGGTAGAGATATCACGATCAAGTTCGCGAATCTCTTCTTCCAGCCCACTCATTTCTTCTTCAACTTCAGCAATTTCTTCTTCCGTACGCTCAGCTTCTTCATCAGTTTCTGAGCGCTCCTCCTGGATATCAGATATTTCTTCTTCAAGCGACGGATCTGCACCAACGGCAGCCGGTTGTGCAGCTTGGAGCCAACCGGCACTGACGAGGGTTAAAGCTAATAGGGCTAAAATTAATTTCTGCTTCAAAGTCTGCCTCCCCTTTTTCACTTTTCTCTATACACGCAGGAATTTACGAACCGACATCAAACTCCCCCAAACGCCGACTAAGGCGCCTATGCCGATTAAAATCGCAGCGATTTCAAAGGTTAATGGATTCGGAGGTACAATGTCCACAAAAGACAAAATCGCCTCTGTTACGAGCAGGTCATATAAATAATAATATCCGCTTATAACAGCTGCCACTGGAAGAATTGCGCCTAGTAAACCTAACACTAAACCTTCGACAAAAAATGGCCAGCGAATAAATCCGTTTGTCGCACCTACAAGTTTCATAATTTGAATTTCATTTTTACGCGCTACAATCGTCAACTTAATTGTGTTCGCGATTAAAAACATTGCTGTAAACATTAAACCAAGCACAAGCGCTGCCCCAACAATACGAATCATGTTCGTAACTGCAAACAACTGTTCAATGATATCTTCGCCGTAATCAACTGTATCAATGTTTGCAAACTGTTCTATCTCTCCCGCGACATCTTCAGTAAGTTGCGGCTCTTTTGTTTCGACAACGAATACATCGTTTAACGGGTTTTCGTTCCGGAGGGATTCAAACAACTCTGCGCTGCCTTCATCTACATCTTCTATAAATTGATCAAGTCCTTCATCCCGGTCAACATATGTAATTGCAGCTACATTATCGATCGCATCAATTTGCTCGTACAGCCCTTCTTTATCTTCTTCAGAAGCTGTCATATCAATATGAACACGTATTTCTACATCACCTTCAACATCGGAGGCAATATGGTTAATGTTTGCAATTAAAATGAGAAAAATCCCGACAACCATCAACATAATAGTTACAGCGCTAACAGATGCAAAACTCATCCAACCGTTACGACCGATGTTTTTTAGTCCTTCTTTACTGTGACGAAGGAGCGTTCTACTTTTCATATGCGTAGCGCCCCCTCTGCTCGTCTCTTGTAACCCTGCCACCTTCAAAAGCAATCACACGCTTAGGTGATACATTCACAATCTCTTTATTATGCGTTGCCATAACCACGGTGGTTCCACGTGCATTAATCTCTTGAAGTACATCCATAATCCCCCAAGACGTTTGTGGGTCAAGATTTCCTGTCGGTTCATCAGCAATCAGGATCGGCGGATGGTTAATCATCGCCCGGGCAATCGAAACCCGCTGTTGTTCACCGCCGGAAAGCTCCTGCGGGTAAAAACGCGCCTTATTTTTTAAGCGCACTAAATCGAGAACTTCAAAAACTCGCTTTTTAATGACGTGACGAGGTTCTTCAAGTACTTCTAAAGCAAAAGCAATATTTTCAAAGACGCTCAGTTTCGGCAAAAGCTTAAAATCTTGGAAAACTACTCCGATATTTCTGCGCAGCAATGGAATATGCTTGCGCTTGAGTTCGTCCAAATCTGTGCCATTCATATAAATCTTTCCGGCCGTTGGACGCTCTTCTAAATATGTCATCTTTATAAACGTTGACTTGCCGGCACCGCTTGGGCCAACAACATAAACGAACTCGCCTTTATCAATAAACACATTAATGTTATTGACTGCCGTGATGCCGTTACCATAAGTCTTGGTGACATCGCGCATCTCTATCAAACGATCACTTCCCTCAAAGAAAACGTGCATTTTACGCTCACGCATCCCTTGTATAGTTACAATTTTAAGCGTGACACGCAAAATCCTCCCTCATTATATCATTAAGCGACATATTGATAAGGGAAAATCATTTAACATTTTTATTTCATTTCCGCAAACGTGGAGTAATAAATGCAACAGAAAGGAAAGCTGCATTATTGTGAAAAGAACGCCCGAGGGGGCGGGCGTTCAAGCATAGGATTTACTGGTCTGCAACCCAAGCGGAAAGCTCTTCAGCTTCCTCACCTTCGACAAGGTCTGCCGGCATAGCGCCTGGACCCTCTTCGATTGCTGTGTGAACACTGTCTTCGTCAAGACCTTGAATGCCTGGGTTACCGCCGTCGCCTTCGAGGTTTTCACCGTGACAGCTTAAGCAGTTTTGTTCATAAACCGCTTCCATTTCATCAGCATCATATGTTTCGCCTTCACCATCATCATCGGCTTCTTCTTCATCGCCGTTATCATCGTCTGCTGCTTCTTCTTCACCGTTTTCTGCTACGGGATCCTGCGGCTCACCTGCTTCGTCTGTGCCGCAAGCACTAAGTACGAGGGCAGCTGCACCAATGGTCAACAAATACTTTTTCATAAGCGGTGTACCTCCTGTCTTTTCATTTGCTGGATCACTAAGAAACCTGCTCCTATATTATAACCGATTTATGTCGATTTAAAACCCTCTCCAAGTACTTCAGAGGCATTGGTGACAACAACAAAAGCTGATGCATCAGTCCTTTGCACCACTTGTTTCAATTTTGTGACCTCATTACGCTCCACGACACACAATAACATTGGCTTTTTCTCCTTCGTATAACCGCCTTCTGCTGTTAACTTTGTAACACCGCGGTCGACTTGTTCAAATAAAGCATCGCGTACAGCTTCCTCTTCGTCCGTAACGATAAAAGCCATTTTTTGGTCTTTCACCCCGGTTTGTACAAAATCTATCGTCCGCCCGGTGATAAATAAACTAATCAAAGCATATAGCGCAAATTCAATACTGAAAACAAAGGCTGACGTAGCTACAATTAAGCCGTCCATAATAAATACAGCCGTGCCTAATGAAGCTCCCGTAAACTTATGTATAATTTGTGCTGCTAAATCTGTGCCACCGGTTGAAGCATGTGCTCGAAACACAAGACCTAAACCTAAACCTACACCTATTCCTCCAAATAAAGCACCTAACAGCGGATCACTCGTTGCAGCCGGCCAATCTTGGGTAAGGTAAACAACGAAAGGTAAAAACAACGTTCCAACAATCGTTTTCCCTCCGTAACGCCACCCGCCAAGTAAAAAGAGTCCGGTAATAAACAATGGAATATTTAACGCCCACAGTGTAATTGCAGGCAGAACTTCAAATACTTCATAAACAATTGTCGCAAAACCACTGACGCCTCCCGAAGCAATCCGGTTCGGTAGCAAGAAAAGGTTATAAGCGACCGCAACAAGAGCAGAACCTCCAAAAATCATTAACGTATTGATGAGTACCTGTGCCCGCGGTTCAGGTACGCCGTTTCGTCTGCTGCGCTCACGCATACATATCCTCCTTAACGTGCAAGACTGCCGCTACAAAGTATAGCAAGAACCCCAACCTTTGGGAATGGAACTTCGTTAAAGTAGTAATGTGCTAAAGGATACATGCCTGATTCCAAAAACATTAAAAACGACTTTCCCATAAGGTATGATTTAAATGATAGGCACAGGAAATATACTCGCTTTCACCAACGGCACAAGTGCGACATCGACTCAATCAGCGCTTACGCTTGATTGAGTCGTGTCAGCTTTGCCGCCGGATAACGTATCAGCTTGCGCGTGAAAAACCGCTCATTGCGGGATCTTCATCCTGCGCTTGCCCCTCTTGGGCGTCGCCGTCATTCGTTTCGGTCACTTGTCAATTTAAAGATCATCTAACATTTCCGATGTATAGGGTTCGTTTCCTCATTTATGAAGCATCATAATGAAAAGGATTCATTTAGATATTGCTTACTTAAACAAAAAATCTCTACAATTCATGACCATCAAATAACGCAAGGCTGACAAGCATCGGCGGCGACGCCTACGGGAACAGTACGAGCCGAAAATCCCGCAGGCAGTGATCTTCTGCCGAGGAAGTTGAGGCCGTACCCGTGGCAAGCGTCCGCCGAAAAACAACGTCAGCCTTCCTTTCTTTTAAAAGTTTGTCTACAAACTTAAAGCCCGCAATTTGCGGGCTTTCTGAGCTGACTTCGACTCTAAGCGTACGATTTCATTCAGCCAGGACAGGTTCACTCAGTTACACGCTTACATCTAAGCGCAAGTACGCATCGATAAACCGATCTAAGCTCCCGTCCATGACTGCCTGGGTATTGCCGACTTCGTGGTTCGTACGGTGATCTTTTACCATATTGTACGGGTGAAAGACGTAAGAACGAATTTGATTACCCCAGCCGATTTCACCTTGATCGCCGCGAAGCTCATCAATTTCTTCCTGCTGCTTTTCAATCTCCAGCTGATATAAGCGGGCGCGGAGCATCTTCATCGCTGCTTCACGGTTTTTAATCTGCGAGCGCTCATTTTGACACTGTACGACCACCCCAGTCGGCTGGTGCGTAATACGGACAGCCGAGTCAGTCGTGTTAATGTGCTGTCCCCCAGCACCACTTGCTCTGTACGTATCCACCTTCAAATCTTCACTACGTATATCAAGCTCAACAGTGTCATCCAATTCAGGCATCACATCTACTGAAGCAAACGACGTGTGCCTCCGCCCGGAAGAATCAAACGGGGAAATGCGCACGAGCCGGTGCACACCTTTTTCCGCTTTTAAATAGCCATAGGCGTTATGACCTTTTACATGCAATGTCACACTTTTTAGCCCAGCTTCGTCCCCTGGTAAGTAGTCAAGTGTATCTACGCTAAAACCACGGCGTTCTGCCCAGCGGGTGTACATCCGCAACAACATCGACGCCCAGTCCTGTGACTCTGTACCGCCGGCGCCCGGGTGGATCTCGAGCATGGCACTTTGCCGGTCGTAAGGCTTGTTTAACAAAATCTGCAGCTCAAAGTCATTGATTTCTTCGTTCAACTGGCGAATGCCGGGCTCTAATTCTTCGAGCATTCCTTCATCTTCAGAAGCGAGTTCATACGTGACTTCAAGATTTTCTAATGATTCTTCCAATTGTTTTAAGCCGTTTGCGACTTCTTTATGCTGGTTCGTTTCATCAATAACAGCCTGTGAAACTTTTTGGTTATCCCAAAAACCGGGCTCTGTCATTTGTTGTTCAAGCTCTGCAATCCGCTCTTCTTTTTGAGCGATGTCAAAGAGACCCCCTGAAGTCCGCTAAACGCTTAGCCATACTTTCAAGTTCTTGACGCATTTCTGTCATATCCATCGGCGCTCACCTCGTTTAACAATCATCAACCTGCGTTTTGACCGCAGCACTGCTTGTACTTCTTACCGCTGCCACAAGGACACGGATCATTACGCCCGATCGTCTGGCCACGTTGTACCGGCTGTTTCTTTTGATTTTTCTTACGCTCTTTTTCGGTATTATTCCCATGTACCGCTTCACCTTCAGCTACGGTTTCGCGTTCTACGTTTTCTTTAATTTCGGCTTTTAACACGTAAGTAACAACTTCTTCTTCAATGTTGTTGATCATTTCTTCAAACATGTTGAAGCCTTCAAACTTGTAGTCACGGAGCGGATCATTCTGCCCGTAAGCGCGGAGGTGAATGCCTTGACGCAGCTGATCCATTTGATCAATATGGTTCATCCACTTTCGGTCGACCGCTCGAAGCATAATCACTTTTTCAAACTCACGCATCTCTTCGCCATAAGACGCTTCTTTCTCATCGTAATATGCTTTTGCTTTTTCATTAATCAGCTCGATCATTTCTTCCGGTTCTTTGCCCCATAATTCATCGGAAGACAAGTCACCTTCAAATAGCACCGTGCCGTTCATATATCTTACAATGGCTTCTAAATCCCAGTCTTCCGGGACTTCATCTTCTGGTGTGTGTGCCTGCACACCGCGTTCAATGACACGTTTGATCATATCTTTCACAATGCTGCTTAAGTTTTCAGATTCTAGCACTTCTTTACGCTGTGCATAAATGATATCACGCTGTTCGCGCATCACATCGTCGTACTGTAAAATCTGCTTACGCGAATCCTGATTGCGTCCTTCAACGCGCTGCTGCGCTTTTTCTACAGCTCTCGTAACTAGACGGCTTTCAATCGGCTGATCTTCATCCATTCCGAGCTTTTCCATCATGTTGTACATGTTTTCAGAACCAAAGCGGCGCATCACATCATCTTCCATCGACAAGTAAAACTGCGATGCACCCGGATCACCTTGACGACCTGAACGTCCGCGGAGCTGATTATCGATCCGGCGGCTTTCGTGGCGCTCTGTACCGAGTACAAATAACCCGCCAAGCTCGCGCACACCATTACCAAGCTTAATGTCAGTTCCACGTCCAGCCATGTTGGTGGCGATGGTAACCGCACCGCGTTCGCCGGCATTTTCAATGATTTTCGCTTCGTTTTCATGGTTTTTCGCGTTTAAAACGTCGTGCGGTACGCGCCGCTTTTTTAACATGTTTGAAACAAGTTCAGACGTATCAACACTTGCTGTACCAACAAGCACCGGCTGACCTTTTTCGTGAAGCTCTTCAATCTGATCAGCGGCAGCTTTAAATTTCGCATTTTGCGTTTTATAAATTAGGTCAGACTTATCATCGCGTACAATCGGCTCGTTTGTCGGAATTGAAGTAACGTTCATTTGATAAACGTTACGGAATTCTTCTTCTTCCGTTTTCGCTGTACCTGTCATACCAGCAAGTTTTTCATACATTCTGAAGTAGTTCTGGAATGTAATTGAAGCCAGGGTCATGCTTTCTTTTTGAATTGGCAGCCCTTCTTTTGCTTCAATCGCTTGGTGCAGCCCGTCGCCGTACCGCCGGCCTTTCATTAAACGGCCGGTAAACTGGTCAACGATAACAACACCATCTTCATCAACGACATAATCCTCATCGCGCACCATCGCTTGATGAGCTTTTAAAGCTTGGTTAATGTGGTGATTCACCTGAACGTTATCCTGGTCATACAAGTTATCAAGCTGAAAATAACGTTCTGTTTTATTAACGCCCTCTTCGGTAAGTTGAACGTTTTTCGTTTTCTCATCAAACGTGAAATCTTCATCAACTTTTAAATAGCGTACAAGCTGGTCTGCAAACCCGTATAGTTTTGTCGATTGATCTACTGACCCGGAAATAATTAACGGCGTCCGCGCTTCATCAATTAAAATCGAGTCCACTTCATCGACGATCGCAAAGTGAAGATCGCGCTGGACCATCTGCTCTTGATAAAGCACCATGTTATCGCGTAGATAATCAAAACCAAATTCATTATTCGTACCATACGTTATATCGCAGTTATACGCTTCCTGCTTTTCCAGCTTTGTCATTCCTTTTTGATTTAAACCAACAGACAACCCGAGGAAGTTATACAAAACGCCCATATCCTCACTGTCGCGGCCTGCCAGGTAATCGTTTACCGTTACCACATGTACACCTTTACCAGTTAAAGCATTTAAATACACTGGCATCGTTGCAACAAGCGTTTTACCTTCACCAGTTTTCATTTCAGCAATATCTCCATCATGTAAAGCAATGGCACCTAAATGCTGAACACGAAACGGCGTCATGCCTAGTGACCTTGTTGCGCCTTCACTTACGACGGCGTAAGCTTCCGGCAGCAGCTGGTCAAGCTTTTCACCGTTTTGGTAACGCTCTTTAAATTCTTCCGTCTTCTGTCGTAAGCCATCATCTGTTAACTTCTTAACATCTTCAATATGCGTCTCAATTTGATCCACACGCTTCTGCATCTTTTTAACGATGCGTTGATCTGTATCCCCGACAACTTTTTTCAAAAGTCCTAACATATACGTATCATCGCCCTCTCTTCCACTGGCTCCAATGTAAGGCGCCACACTTAAGTTCTATTGTATCAATTCCATTGCAACGTTACAATCAAGCCTTACCGCTAAAATGTCGCTAAAAACGTCAACCCTTTACTGCTGAACGTAAAAAAGCAGAAGCTGCCTTTTCAGCAGCTTCTGCTTTGTTTATAATTTCTGTTCCGGCTTAAGATTCCGGCTCAATCAAGCCGTACTTGCCATCATTACGACGATAAACCACGCTTGTGTCACCGCTTACCGCATTGGAGAATACGAAGAAGTTGTGGCCGAGCATATCCATCTGCAGGACTGCTTCTTCTGCATCCATCGGCTTTAAGTTAAATCGTTTTGTACGGACAATGTCTACATTATCCTCTTCTACACCTTCATCTTCATCAAAGTCGACATAATTCAGCTCTTCGATATCATCGACAAATGTTTGTTTAACTTCACCGTTTTGCTGTCTAAACTTACGGTTGACACGAGTTTTATGCTTTCGGATTTGACGCTCCAGCTTTTCGACGACAAGGTCGATCGCTGCATACATATCGTTGTGCGTCTCTTCAGCCCGGAGAAGAAGCTGAGGCATAGGGATTGTAACTTCAACGCTTTGTTCGTTATTGAGAACTTTCAGGTTAACGTGGACATCAGCAATCGGTGTCGAATCAAAATAACGCTCCAATTTACTAATTTTCTTTTCCACGTATCCCCGTAAAGACTCGCTTACTTCGATGTTTTCGCCTCGAATATTAAAATTCATCAAGACTCCTCCTTTCGTGTCTACACTCTTCTATATACCTCAAGTAACCCCCTGCTGAAACGGACAATTTTTTCAAGAAAGTTTAAATTCTCGACAAAACCTTGTCCGCTTCTGCAAAATTGAGATTAGAAAGTGCGAAACATGCCTAAATTCAACTATTTAACACCTAATGAAACGTACTTCGTTTCAAGAAACGCTTCAAGTCCTTCGCGGCCGCCTTCCCGGTCTAAGCCGCTCTCTTTCATGCCGCCAAATGGAGCTTCAGCTGCTGAAGGACGTCCATCATTCCAACCGACAATGCCAAACGCTAAATTTTCTGCGACATGCATGCCGGTTTTCATGTTTTCTGTAAAGAAGTACGCAGCTAAGCCGTAACGCGAAGCATTTGCCAGCTCCACCGCTTCTTCAACTGTTTCAACCTTCTGGATAGGTGCTACCGGCCCGAAGGTCTCTTCCTCCATCATGACCATATCGTGGGTCACATTAGAAAGCACAGTTGGTTTATAAAACCAGCCGCCATCTTTTGAGAAGCCTTCACCGCCGGTTTCTACAATTGCCCCTTGTTCACGGGCGTCCTTAACGTGACGATCCACCTTGTCATAAGCTTCTTTGTTAATTAGCGGGCCAAGCTGATTCGATGTGTCCATCCCGTCACCAACGTTCATTGACGCAGCTTTTTCCTTAAACTTTTCCACAAATGCTTCATACACATCAGCCTGCACATACACCCGGTTGGCACATACACAAGTCTGCCCGGCGTTTCTGAACTTTGAAGCTGCCGTTTCTGCTACTGCCAGATCTAAATCTGCATCGTTTAAAACAATAACAGGTGCATGTCCGCCTAGTTCTAAGGAAATCTTTTTCACGTGTTCAGCTGAGCCTTGCATTAAGTGCTTACCGACAGCCGTTGAACCAGTAAACGTAACTTTTCTCACCTTCTCCTGGTTTAAAAGCTCATCACCGATTCCTTTTGCATCCCCAGTAACGAGATTGAAAACCCCAGCCGGAAGACCTGCCTGTTCACAAAGCTCAGCAAACTTTACTGCTGAAAGCGGCGTGTCCTCTGCCGGCTTTAAGACGACAGTACACCCTGCTGCAAGCGCCGGTGCGACTTTGCGTGTCACCATGGCCTGCGGAAAATTCCACGGGGTGATTGCACCAACGACACCGACCGGCTGCTTGAATACCATAAACCGTTTCGAACGAGCGTTTGAAGGAATAATATCACCGTAAGCACGCCGGCCTTCTTCAGCAAACCATTCTAAAAATGAAGCAGCATACTCCACTTCACCTTTGGCTTCCTGCAATGGTTTACCCATCTCTTTCGTAATTAATTCTCCAAGCTCATCGCGGTGTTCAAGCATCAACGCCTGCAGTTTTTTTAAGTATTTCCCCCGCTCCTCAGCGGTTTTCTGCGACCAGGATGTAAAAGCTTCTGACGCTGCTTTCACGGCTTCAGCCGTTTCTTTACTGCCGGCATCCACTGCAGTACCCACCTTTGAACCATCAGCCGGGTTGGTTACATCAAATGTGTCACCACCCTGCCACTTTCCTTGAATAAACAGCTTGCCTTCCATATGAAGCTCCGCCTCCATTCAATATGAAGTTGACGATACATTCACCTATACCCGCTGACCTCACAATGTAAGCATGGAGATTAAAATCCAAGCAGATGCCGGAGCTCTTCACGATTTTCAACCATATCTTCGAGCGTATATTGGTCAAGCACTTCTAAAAACGCTCCGAGTGCATCATGCAGTACATGGCGAAGTTTACATGCCGGGGTAAGTACACAATCGTTCGTTTTTGGATCAAAACATTCAAATAAAGCAAAGTCCCCCTCCATTTTCCGGACAACGTCGCCCACATTAATTTGTGAAGGTTTATCAGCAAGCTGAATGCCGCCACCGCGGCCGCGTATGGTTTCAATCAAGCCGAACTTACTTAATTCATACACAATTTTTGCGATATGGTTTTCTGATA
Source organism: Salsuginibacillus halophilus (assembly GCF_003014715.1). Classification (GTDB taxonomy): domain Bacteria; phylum Bacillota; class Bacilli; order Bacillales; family Marinococcaceae; genus Salsuginibacillus; species Salsuginibacillus halophilus. The sequence continues at coordinate 25,922 of NZ_PYAV01000013.1, read as the reverse complement.
TCCCATATGCTTCAGCGATCTCTTTTTTATTCACAAGCTCACTTTCCGGTTTCGCCGCTGCATAAATTAATACGCGTAATGCGTAGTCTGTATATTTTTTTAAGTGCATTTAAATCCCTCTCTAATCCCTGTCGTGACAAAATTTTATCACATAAAAATATAAGCGTCATACTAAGCTTGCCATAAAAGATGTATTATATATATTTCTTTTTCTATTTTCGTACGATACAATAAAGATGTATTTCCCATACACCTTTAGGAGGTATAAATAATGACGATTTCATTTCAAAGCCAGCTTGATGAAAAAACGAAAGAAACAATCAAAGCGACTGCACCTGTCCTCGCAGAACACGGCACAACAATTACAACCCACTTTTACAAACGGATGCTAAGCGCTCACCCTGAGTTAAATCACGTCTTCAACCCGACCCATCAAGTAAAAGGAAAACAACCAGCCGCTCTAGCTAATGCTTTATATGCAGCAGCTACACACATTGATGATTTATCAGCGATCGCCCCGGCTGTGCGCACAATTGCCGAAAAGCACCGTAGTCTGCAAATCACGCCAGATCAGTACCCGATCGTTGGCGAACACCTGCTGGCTTCAATCCAAGAAGTCCTCGGCGAAGCAGCGACTGATGATATTATTGCCGCCTGGGGTCAAGCTTACGAAGAAATTGCGGAAATCTTCATCAAAGTAGAAGCAGAACTTTACGCTGAAACTGCAGCACAAACCGGCGGCTGGAACGGTTTTAGAAACTTCACTGTTACGTCCAAAGAAAAAGAGAGCGAACTTATAACATCCTTTTACTTAAAGCCGGCTGATGGTGAGCCGTTCCCAGATTTTCAGCCAGGTCAATACATTACAATCAAAGCTAATATCGAAGGGGAAACTTATACACAGATGCGGCAGTACAGTTTATCAGATGCGCCAAGTGCAAACCATTACCGGATTAGTGTGAAGCGCGAACCGTCCGGCACTGAAACACCATCCGGTAAAGTCTCCAACTGGCTCCATGATGCGATCAGCGAAGGAGACGAACTTCCTGTCACAGCGCCTGCAGGGGACTTTATGCTTGATACCTCCGGAAACGAACCGCTCGTTTTCTTAAGCGCAGGTGTTGGAGCGACACCAATTGTCAGCATGTTTAAAACCGCCCAGCAAAAAGCGCCAGAACGCAGCATTTACTATATTCACACGGCCTCGAGCGCTTCTGTTCACGGCTTAGCACAGGACATGGAACCGGTGTCTGCCAATGCTGTGACTCATATCCGCTACACAAACCCAGCACCAGGTGATGAACAAACGCCTTTCTTCGATGCTGCAGGACGAATTGACTTTGAATATTTGCAAGCTACTGTACCTAAAGACGCCTCCTTTTATTTCTGCGGCCCGGAAGGTTTTATTTACACCGTACTCGACGCATTAAATAAATGGGACGTAGCTGAAGACCGGATCAACTATGAATTTTTTGGACCTAAGTCAAATTAAGTTAAACGACAAGCGACTTTCAAAAAGCACGATTGTTATTTAGACGGGGCTGCCCCATAAGATATAATTTAAATGATAGGCATGGGAAATATACTCGCTTTCACCAATGGCACAAGTGCGACATAGACTCAACCTGCGCTTACGCTTGATTTCGTCGTGTCTGCTTTGCCGCCGGACAACGCTTCAGCTTCCTAATGATCAAAACCCGCTCATTGCATGATCTTCAGCTGTTGCTTTTCCTGCAGGAGTCTCGTATATTTCCTGTGCCTTTTTCTTAAATCGAATGTTTATAACCCTTTTGAGACAGCCCCGCCTCTTTTTTGTATAAAGACAACTTTCGAGCTTCTCTCTTTTCCTTCATCAATTTCCCGGGAAATTTTTTATCACATAGACGAATGAATTTCATGAGTTGTAATAATAGGATAAAAATCGAACAATGAGTGCCACCTTCACTTCAGACGATCACTTTCCCGAGGGCTTGCCTTCAGCCTGCACTTGATCCTCTAGGGGGGGTTGCTGTCTTTCGTTTCGGTTACTTTTGAATTCACGGATCATATAATGCTTGTTTTATAGCTCATGAAGCGTCTTTAAAAAATGGCTCATCCTATGTAGAAATTGTGTGATCAAGAGGGTATCTATGGTGTTTCATGACGATATTATAACTGAAGGATGACAAGCATCGGCGGCGATGCCTACAGGAAAAGCACGAGCCGACAGTTTTAAGTTTTTATGATTTTAGTCCGATTATCACTTGCGATTTATGTCGATTTTTGCTGAAATGTATAAGGACATTTGAACCTTTCAATGTTATTTTTTTCTTGTTTAGGAGCGAAGATGATGGACATACAAACATCGTTTAATATGACCCTGTTGTTTCTTGCGTTGCTCGCAGCCGTCGCTATGTCCTTTACAGCCGTTTATATCATTACATTTGAAGAAAAACAGAAACGATACACCCGTTTTATTTCATTGTGCATTTGGAGCCTCGGACTTTGGACAACTTATCTTCTCACGTTATTTGCTTGGGAAGTTCCGTTACATGTTTCTTTCAGTTCACTTTTACTCGTTATATCACTCGTGGTGACTACGTTAGCTGTCTGGACAGCAGTTTATTACTTAAATGCGCACTTTTCTCAACGCCGCTTAGTTTTTACGACTTTATTTTTAAGTGCTTCATTTGGAGCTATGCATTTTATCGGTATTTTTGGGTTGCAGATAGCTGCAAACATCAGCTATGACTGGTTATGGCTCTTTTTTGCGCTATGTAGTGCTGTTTTACTTTCTTATTTATATTTAAAAAGCATTACAAAAGCCTCGTTTCAAAGACGCCCTTTTGCTTTCGGCCTTACAGCAGGCTTGACACAAGGTTTAACTGCCTTTTTCTTTCATACAACTGCACTATCATCAATTGAACTAACTTATTCGAACACGTTGCGCCAGCACGAACCCTTTTACGCTGTCTCTAATGATCACGCTGCTATTCCGATTGCTGTTTTTATTGTGATCATCGTTAGTATGTTTTTCTATATTGCTTACAAAAACATTAAAATGATGCAGTCTGTGCAAAAAAAGGAACAAGAAACGCGCGATATTTTAGCAAGCATCAGTGATCCATTCATTTTTGCCGACAACGATGGAAAAATCATTTACATGAACAACACCGCTGCACGCTTTCTTTCATTAGACAAAAAAGTCTTAAACAACGTGCTCCATACGAAAGTGTTTCAAAAGAACCCTGCATTGATTCAACATATTCAACATGCATCCAATAAATTAGAAGAGGAGATTCAATTTGAAGGTGAGTGGCTTGAAGTTACATTTTATCCTTCTCCTTCAGGCTGGGGCATCTTAATGGAAAGTATCACTTGGCAAAAAGAGATGGATTGGTTAATTCAAGAGCGCGAGCGTAAATTCCGGGCCGTTTTTAATTTTTCAAGCGTTCCACTCGTCGTTGCCGATCGTGATTTGAATATTTTGGAGGCCAATAATGAGTTCCATAGCTTGTTTTCTTCCGATGCTAAAATGCAGCTGTACGACTGGATCAGTGAAGAAGACCACCTGAAAGTTCAACAGAAGCAGGAGCAGCTTTTCACCGGGACACTTGCGGCATATACGCTCGCTTTAAAAATACTTGTGGGTGACGAATTGCGGGAATTCGAAATGAAAGCATCCATTGTTGACAGCTCCTATACCCAAAAAGCTTACAGCGTTCACGTGCTCGAAGATGTGTCAAAACAACAAGCTGAAAAATACGAACTTCAAATAGAAAAAGCACGGATGGAAAAAGAAGCAAAACTCGATGAACTTACAGGTGTATACAACCGGCGGGCTTTTGAGGAATTGTTACAAGTTCTTTGGGGGTCAGTTAAAAACCAGCGCATCCCACTTGCCGCCCTTTTTATCGATGTTGATAACTTCAAAGACTATAACGATCGTTACAACCATCTTGAAGGTGACCGCTGCCTGCAAGCAGTCGCTAATGCGTTAAAAGCGGAGCTCACCCGTGAAATGGACACCGTTGCTCGTTTCGGCGGTGAAGAATTTGTTGTGCTGCTCCCGGGCGCAAATAAAACGGAAGCACTCGAAGTCGGAGAAAACCTCCGCAACAGCATTGAATCCTTGAATATCAAACATGAAGGTTCTCCTTATGGCATTGTCACCGTAAGCATTGGTGCAGCTGTTGTAACAGCCACTGATCATCATAATGCAAGAGACTTTTTAAAAGAAGCAGACGAAGCATTATATAAGGCGAAAGACGGAGATAAAAATACCGTGGCATACATTCAAACGAAGCCGTGAGCTAACCAATCTAAAAAGCTTTGCCTACAAAAGTTGTCGCTCATTACCAATTCTCATGATAAAATGGAACCAAATCAAAACGAGTTTAAGATTCACGCTCAGAAAGGGGCTGGATGATGAATTCCTTTCAAAGCTACCAAGCAGACTTCTCGGAAAATCGGAGTCTGCATACGCACTTACTTACCCAGATTTATGAAGCAATGTCTTCAACAAGCGACCAAAACGAGACCTTCTTTGAAACAATGGTCGAGCGTCTCGCCTCTGTTCTCGATGTGAACGCGGCGTTTATCGGAGAGTTCATCCAGCCCCAAATTGTTGAAACGAAAGCATTTATATTTGATGGCACCTGGATCGATAACATTCATTATCATATTACTGACACACCTTGTGAACACGTAAAAAAAGAACATCAAGTCTGCTGCTATCCGCAAAATGTGCAGCAGCTGTTTCCAAAAGATGAAGAGCTTGCCGGGGTTAATGCTGAGGCTTATTTAGGTGCACCATTAACCGACAGCCAAGGAGAAGTCATTGGGATTATCGTAATCTTGAATCAAACGGCTTTAACACAAAAAGAACTAGCTCAAACCATCCTTGGGATTTTATCCACTCATGCTTCACACGAGCTCGAACGAATCCGCCATAAGCGTGCTTTACAGCAGAGCGAAGCAAAGTATAAACAACTGGTGGAAAATTCGCCAGATGGTATTGCAATGCTGCAAAATGACCGTATCGAATATATAAACGAGCAGGGTAGAGTTAATCTCGGCTTTGAGCAGCCTGGATCACTACCCGGAAACTTCACTGCACTGTTTCCTCCTGAAGAACAACGGCGTTTACGTGACGAGCTCAAAGCTGTAGAAGCAGGGGTGAAAGAAACAACCGCTTTAGACATTTCATACCTCACACCTGATGAAAATAAACGGAACTTTTATTTAAAAGCGCTTTACTGCGAGTTGAATGAAGAGCCGGTTGTTCAAATCATTATCAGGGATATGACTGAACAAACGATGAATGAAGCAACAATTCGCTATATGGCATATTATGATGCTTTAACGGATCTGCCTAACCGTTATTATTTATACGAGCGCGGTAACGAGTTGCTTGACCAAGCCCATACGCAGGACGAGCGTGTTGCGGTTTTTTTAATTGATATCCACCGGTTCAGCCACATCAACCATAATTTCGGTCACGAAACCGGAGATACACTTTTGCGTGCAGTCGGAGACCGCCTCCGCCAATTTGCGAAATTTGGCGATTTAACCGTGAGATGGAGCGGAGAAGAATTTTTATTTATTCATCCAATACAAACGCCGGAAGAAACCAATGTTGAACTGGGAGATCAGCTGATTCAGCTGTTTGAAGAGCCGATTCGCGTTTCCGGGTTAGAGCTGCACGTGCCTGTACGTATCGGTGTAAGTGTTTACCCGGTGCACGGCAAAGATTTCAGCACACTTGTGAACAATGCAGATACTGCACTGCATCATAAAGATGCGAATGCAGCAAAGGAACTGACTTGGTACGAGCCTTATATGAACCACCAGACTAATGAAATGATAGCTCTAGAAAGCAGTCTACGCTCTGCTTTACAGTCAAATGAGTTTGAGCTGCACTACCAGCCTCAACGAGACCTTGCAACCGGCGAGATCACCGGAGCTGAAGCCCTTCTCCGCTGGAATCACCCGGTTTTTGGCATGGTACCGCCAAAAGATTTCATCCCTATTGCTGAATCATCAGGTATGATTGTTCCCATCGGTACGTGGGTGCTTGAGCAGGCATGCGCAGATATGAACAACTTGATCGAGGCGGGGATGAGAAACATCAGCTTGTCGGTGAACATGTCACCGCGCCAATTTTATCAAGAAGACTTCATCCAAAGTGTGCAACAACTTTTAGAGCGAAAACAAACCCCAGGCTGCAGTATTAATATTGAAATTACTGAAGGTATGGCAATGGACTTCACCGTACAGAATATCGAACGTTTAGAAGTTCTCCGGGAGCTCGGACTTGGGTTATTCATTGATGATTTCGGCATCGGCTACTCCTCACTCAGCTACATGAGCACTCTTCCGTTCGATGGCTTAAAAATCGACCGTTCGTTTGTGAGCCGGATGCTGCATAATTCAGCTGATGCGAAAATTATTAAAAGCATGATTGACCTTGCGCATAACCTGGAGATGAGTGTCGTTGCTGAAGGTGTTGAAACTGAAGCACAATACAATTATTTGCGCGAACTCGGCTGCGACACCATGCAAGGTTTTTTATTAGCAAAGCCAATGCCGATTGAAGACTTTAAAACATCTTTCAATCAATAACCCCCCGACAGAGGGATTGGCTTCAGCTAATGATTCACTTCCACAAAGGATCAATATTTTTAGGTGTCAGGCACAAAAAACGTGCCAGAGACCTAGGCCAAATATGAGATAAAGAGCGGCTGACGAGCATCGGCGGCGATGCCACCAGGAACAGCGCGTGCCGAAAATCCCGCAGGCAGTGACGTTCTGCCGAGGAATTTAAAGCGTGCCCGGGGCAAGCGTCCGCCGAAAAGCAACGTCAACCTTCGCTTTTTAGCTCGATTAAATATTTACGACTTCACAACAGTCTGGCTCTGTTCAACGTTCTGCTCTTCTGCAACGTCAAATTTCACTCTTCGCACATGACGGATCTTAAACCCGCTGTTCGGCAGTGTCGGCATCCGTGATAAGCTGTAGCTTAAGTCTTGCTTTGGCACTGTGTATGTTAAGTGGCGGACAAAGTAGCGAAAGAATGCTCTCATCACCATTACCGTTGTCCATTCTCCTGCGCACCTGTGTCCCATATAATGATCGCCGCCACCTTGGGGGATAAAAGAAAACGGACTCCCGTTCCAATCTTCAAATCGTTCCGGACGAAATTCATCCGGCGCCTCCCAATCATCCGGGTGACGGTTTGTGCCGAAGAAGTCTAAAACAACAAGCATATCCTTTTTAAAATCATAGCCGCTCCATGTAAAGTTTTTCTTTACCCTTGCTGCCATCGCCGGAGCAAACGGATAAAAGCGGCGGGTTTCCTGCGCAAACTTATGGCTGTAGTCATTTTCATCTTCACGCAGTTTTCCCACCGTCTCCGGGTGCTCATGCATGGCCATAGCTCCAAATACGAGAAAATATGCCGTCGCAAGCAGCGGTCTGATTGTATTATTTAACTCAACCCCTGCTGTTTGTGCATCCAGCAGCTTCCCGTTTTGATCGCGGTGATTGGCAATGATATAAAGCGGTGTATATGGCGGTGCCTCAATCCGCCCTGCCCGCGCATCTTTAATGATCCCTTTTAACCACTTTTCTTGAGATTCACGCGCCTGTTTTCCTTCTTTCAACCGGTCGAGCGAACCACCGAAAGAATCGACCATACGTGCCATTTCTTCAGTACGCTGTTTAACTTCGTCTTCTTTTAGCGGAACCCCTGCCCAGCGGCAGCCGCTGCGGGCCAGAACTTCAAGCATTTCGTCGAATAAAACAACTTCTTGCTGCTTTTCCCAACCTTGGGCTTTCGCATCAAGTTCTTCAAGGGCAATATCTTTCATCGCTTCCAATCTTTCCGGTGTCATCATTGATAAAAACATTTGTTTCCTATGTTTATGAGCACTTCCGTCCATGCCATGTACACCGTTACCTAAAAGTGACTTTTTCAACACTTTCGGCACCGCATTTTTCCGATAAAACTTCTCTTCATCGTAAAAAATTTCAGCCGCCTCAGCCCCCCCCATACATACTGTTTTTTTACCGAGCAGCCGCGTTTCAAAAATGTCTGACTCTAACTGTTGGCGCCGCGTGCGCAAAAACTCAAACCCTTCATTAATCAAGGCCATCGTATTGTCAACGCCTTTTGCTTTAGGTACAGGTGATTTTACTTTCATCCATGCCGCCTCCTTCAATTGTTTGCGCAGTAAAGCTCTAGCTTTTTATCAAGTTTTGTTAATACTTCTTTCGCTTTGCCGGTAATTACAGCATCAAACGCTGAGGCATCAGCGTTTAACTCCATGTTCATATAAACGGTTCGTCCGCGGGTCATCCACGGCAGTTGATTAGCAGGATACACTTCTAAACTTGTGCCGATGACAAGAACCACATCTGCCTGTTCAATCTGCTTAAGTGCCTCATCCCATGCTTTTTGCGGAAGCATCTCGCCAAACAACACAACACCGGGGCGGAGCTTCCCGTCACATGAATCACATCCACGCCCTTCATGAAATGCATGAAGTTCAGCCTCTTGGCCACAGCTGTAACAGCGAATCGAATGGATTGAGCCGTGCAGCTCGTGCACCTGCTCACTGCCGGCAGCTGTATGAAGGCCGTCCACATTTTGGGTTGCGATTCCGCTTACTACACCAACTTCTTCCCATTTGGCTAAAATATTGTGACCTTGGTGAGGTTCAGCTTCATATAGTGCTTCTAGTCTCGCTTGATAAAACGCGTGAAACAGTTCATACTGCTTCTCAAGCGCCTCTACTGTCGCCACCGTTACCGGATCAATGTTACGCCACCAGCCGTCTTTTGAGCGAAAATCCGGCAGGTTGGATTCTGTGCTCATGCCGGCGCCGGTCACAACCATGACATGCCGGGCGCGGCAGATCCATCTAGCTGCCATCACTTCATCCGGATCAGTGTCGACAATTTGATCAATCCACATCCGAAGCTCGGAATCCTCCCCCTCAGCCTCGGTCAACAACCAGTGCTTCAGTACTTCAACGAGACGCTCGTCTACATATGCCGGGGTCAGGCCTACCGGGTTTTTCGTGCACAACAACTGATACAATTCATTCCAGCCGTCTATATGCACCCTTTCATCATCCTGCTTCCAAACAAACTCCGGAAAGTCCGGCATGCCGACCGGTCCGTAAACAGTTGCCTTTGTATGCTCACCTTCAGTCACAAGCCATATTTCGGTCGTCATGTTCTCCCCCTCTCTCTTTTTTTATAAGTCTTTTCAATGCAGTTCTATACCCAAAAAAGCTGAATTTATACCCGCATTATGTACGTAAATCAAGATTCAACGAAAATAAAGAGCGGCGAAACTTTGTTAACCCGTTTCAGCCGCTTACTCACTCTTTTATTTTTACCAGTCTTCTTGTTTAAATATACAATTTCGGCTTTGCAACTTCCTCATTTTTCTCCTTTTCAGGACCGGATTTAGTTTCAACAAGTGAAGAACACCGCTTTGGAAATTCAAAAGGAATGAACTGTTCATACCGCCTTGGAAATATATCAGCCTGCAGGTTTTCATGAAAGCGCCGGTCTACCGGACGCCCTTCTGCATCTGTATCTTCGTGAAGCTGTTGAACGATAAAATGACCCATCGTACGCCCTAGCTTTAAGCCTTCTGTATTATCCGCCGGAAAATGCACTCCTGCAATTAAACGGCTTAAAGCGTTATCCTCTGCCACTTGATGGAGCGGCCGCCGTTCTCCTGGAAAAAAGTAGCTAAGAATTTCTTCAGCACACCCAGAGAGTGCACTATGGCCTGAAGGGTAGGCCGGAAATCTTGGGGTGCAAAGCAGGGTGCGAAGCTCTTGGTCATACTGGTTCGGCCGTGCCACATCCCACTTATATTTCTCAGCCCATACAACGACCATTGTATCTTGAAGCGCTTGATGAAGCACAGCTAAAATACGAGCAGCTTCGACCGGCGTCACACCGTACGTATCAATAAGGCGGTCAGCCACCGGGGTCCACTGCTTCGTCGGTACACCTGTTCCATAATATTCAGCCAATGCTACACCACGTCGGTCAGCATTGGCAAGTGCCGAATGAACAGCCTGCAGTTCTTGTTCAAACGGAATATGATTCGGATCTGCAACCGGTACATCGAATGGGTCACCTTCTGGCGTAAGAAATCCCCTTTGGTCTCTTGAAAAATAAAACAACGGCCAACTTCCGGCATTCGGCGTCACACCGTCTTTAGGTGAGGTTCTTTCCCCAGCATAAGCTACTTGTGACCAGCGTAAATAATTAAAACTCAAATGATCCGCCCCCTTCTACTTCACTTCTACACCTTATGCAGAAGTTATCCTTATTTGTTCATCCTTAAGAAATTAAAAAAACGAAAAATAGCCACAAAAAAAGAGACTGCCGCACTGCCGGCAGTCCAAAAATTTATCAAAAAAGGGGGCAGCAACAGATGAGGACTTCACGGCTCGATCTATTGCTATTACATTTCTTCCCGAAATTCTGAAATATATACGTGTTTATGAATATTTTTTAAAACTGTGTCTTTTGAACTGCAGCACTTCTATATTTAATAGAAGTGACAGCGTGTAGACAAACTTTTTAGATTAACGAAGGCTGTCGTCGCTTTTCGGCGGACGCTTGCCCCAGGCACGGCCTCAACTTCCTCGGCAGCAGATCACTGCCTGCGGGATTTTCGGCTCGCGCTGTTCCTGGTGGCGTCGCCGCCGGTGCTCGTCAGCCTTGTGTAGTTTGAAGGTCATCAAATGTAAAGATCCTTTTGATCAAGCGATGTCTATATGCATTAATTTCATCATGACGTTTTATGCACAATAAAAAAAAGATAATCCATCAATATAAAAGTGACCGAAACGAAAGACGGCGACTCCCAGAGGTTCAAGCGCAGGCTGAAGATCCACTTGTTCGAATGGTTTTTATTCGAACAAGTTAGCTGAAGGCAAGCCCTCGGGAAAGCGTCCGTTTTCGTTCCGGTTACGTTCATGATTCGGTTTTTATCCTCTTAACAGGGCAGTCCGCGGATCCCGGAGCAGTAAGCTGTGCGTGAATGTTATGTTTTATACTTTGTCGACAGTCTGGCACTTCTATATTTAATAGAAGTGAAGCTTTAACCTTTATAAACCCTCAGCAGCTTTAAGATATCGTTTAAAAAATAATAGATCGGGTAAAACTATTCTACAATACCATTAAAAGGAGGATCCCCATGAACCAAAACCAACGTGTCTTTCTCTTTTTATTTGGCGGTATATCACTCGGCCTATTTGGCTTAACCATGCTCAGTTTATCGGCTGTTTACATACTACCAACGTAGACACTACTTCTCTTTCCCCAATAAAAACGCTCTCATTCCAAGGAAACGAGCTAACTTCTGGCAACTCCCTTTCAATCACATCTTCAAATTTCAATGCACCTTTTTTCTGAATTTTCTCGACACACCGCCTAATTTCTAGTAAAATTGACATAAGAATAAGTAACGTTTGTCTTAATGTCGAATTCACCTTCGTAGGTAAAGTGAATAAAAGGAGGGGTGTGGCAATGACTGAAAAGAAGCGGTTTACCGGTCGCACAGTCACTCACTGCATTCGTAAAGCAGAAGAGCACTTTCAACAAACCGTGGAAATGCTCGATGTTAAAGTGCTTACACCCGAAACAGATAAAAGTAGATTCTTCCTTCGTCGCCGACCGATGATTGAAGCCTCACTTAAAAGCAAAGCTCCAGAAGAGACGACAGATGATGCTTTTGCAAAAATCGTTGAAGCAGCTGAAGTTCACAAATTCGAACGTGAGCAAACAAAAGAAGATGCAGAACAGGCTTACGGACAAGCCTGGGTACACAACGGGCAGCTTCATGTGCAGGATGGATCCAGCGGCCCTCCAGTCGTCTATCCAGGAGAAGGGGTTACACTACACGTGAACGACAAAACGTTTCGCAGCAGTACGCCGATCCGTGAAAAAGATAACGTTGTCATAGAGCTTGCCAACGAGCGTGTAGAAACTTCATGGAGCCTTCACATTCATAAAAATGACGATCAAGCCATTCTTCAAGTGAACCCTGGGTCATTCACCGTCTACACACTGGAAGACCGGCCGCCGGATGCCCGCTTAACACTTGAAACGCAGAAAAAAGTACAGATGAATAACGAATTGCAAATGGCCGATGTGCTTAACAAACTTGAGTCTTATCGTGTCGTCTCTGGGATTTTATACGAAAACATTCAACTTGGGTGTGAAACCGATGAACCAGTCCGACTTGTGGTGGCTGAAGGAAAACCAGCTGTTCCAGGTAAAGACGGGGACATTGATTTTACGATTGATATTGATCAACGTAGAATATCTCCAAAAGCGCAGGCTGACGGTTCTGTCGACTTCCGTGAAACAAACTACATTCCAAACGTTGACGAAGGTAATACGCTAGCTAGTATTCATCCGCCGGAAGAGGGAGAAGAAGGATTAAACATTTATGGTGAAACCATTGAGGCTCCAGATGGTTACCCTCTTATTGTTAAAGCCGGACGCGGTGTATCTTATTCAGAAAATGAGCAGCGCGTTATCGCTGAAGAATGCGGGCGCCCAAAGGTAGAACGGCACGGGCAGATTGTGCGGGTTTCCGTTCTCCCCCAACTCGTTCACAACGGCGACTTAAACACGAAAACCGGTAACTTAAGCTTTATCGGTGATATCGATATTCGCGGTGCTGTTGAAGCAAATATGCGTGTTGAAGCCGGTGGTGAAATTCACGCCCAATCTTATGTTGAAAAAAGTACGTTACGCGCTGCCGGGTCGATCACCGTACAACGTAATGCCATCAGCTCAACATTAATCGCCGGAGCCGAAAAGCTTTATGCAGGAGAAGCTGCTGCAGCGCTTCAGCCGGTGAAAGATCAAGTGGCCGGGCTGCTTCAGGCTTTAAAACAGTTATATACTTCCGCAGCGTTTCAGCAATCCAATTACGCTACGATGAGCGTGAGTCAGGTGCTGCGACTGCTTATATCCCAAAAGTTTCCGACGATGCAGTCTGATGTAAAGCATTTAGTCGAGAAGTTAGATCTGCAGCGGAGCGAGCTTGATACTGAATGGCATGATGTTCGCTACTTTTTACAACAGCAATTCTTACTTTTAAGTACCGCGCCGGTTCAAACGATTGAGGAGCTTGAAACGTGGTACGAGCGTATGAAATATTTAAGTATGAAGAATGAGACAACATTATTTGACCCTAATATTCAATTAAATCTCGGTTATGCCACAAAAAGCACCATTACAAGTGCAGGTCATGTGCACATTTTCGGAGGCGGCTGTACCCATTCTAACGTATCAGCAGCTGGTGATATTCTTGTCTCCAAAACAGTCATTGGCGGAACATTGAAAGCTGAAGGTGACATTACCGCAAAAACGGTTGGGTCTGCAGGCGGGGCTCGGACTTATTTATCTGTTCCTGCTGATCGGAAAATCTCGATTCAACATGCATATGCAGACACGACCCTTCACATCGGAGACCAAAAACGAACACTTGCTTTCGACTTATCCAACGCATTATTTTATTTAAATGAAGACGGCATCTTCTCAGCTAGTGAGCGCGGGGCACCGGTTAAGCTGTAACAGCACCGGTGCTTCACTTAAATCACCAAGGTATATTTTACTTATTTTCCAAACCTGTTCAGTGAGGTATTGATACGACGAGTGTTGATTTGTATAATTTTCACAAGATTCATATTGATTGGGAGGTCCATTTTATGAAAGCAGCTAATGATGTACATAGAATTCTGATAAACCCGGACGCTCCCTTGTTTACTTCCCTCTTTCACGAACATCAAGATGGTCTGATCCTGCTTGATGCAAACCATCAAATCACTGCCAGCAACAATGCTTTTACAAATATGACCGGTTTTAAAACGGAAGATTTAAAAACCTATCCTGATATTTTCGATTACTTCCATTTGCAAGATGAGGCTGGTACATTCCGCCGTGCACTCGACCGAGCGAAAAACCAGTACCCTTCAAGTCACCAGTTTTCGTTTAAACGAAAAAACCTCTCTGAAGAAAAGCTTCACATCTCGCTGCTTCCGGTCCCGGAACAGGCTTATACCGTACTTCAACTGCAAAACACCGAAGCTTCTGCTGAGACATTTCAGAAGATGAAAGAATTTGACGCTCATTTTCAAGCTTTATTTCACGAAAATATTGATGCTGTTTATGCTATGGATTTAGATGGCTATTACTACGCTATCAACCAAGCTTGTGCAGATTTAACCGGATATACAATTGAGGACGTTAAAGGATTCTCTTATCAAGATTTAGTTTTAAATGAAGACCTGCCCCATACACGGGAACATTTTTTACGTACTGCTCAAGGGGAATCCCAAAGTTATGAAACCCGGATTTATCATAAAGATGGCCGTCTTTTAAACATTAAGGTGCTTAATATGCCGGTACGTGAAGCCAAAGACGGTCACGTTCTCGGAGTGTATGGCATTGCAAAAGATGTGACAGATGAAAAACTTGAAAAGCAGCGAAGACACCTACTCGCCTTTTACGACCCGGAAACGCACCTGCCTAACCGCAGGCTGTTTCTGGACCATGCCTATGAAGCATGGGAGCAGGCTGTAAAAAAAGGTGATTTTCTTTCTTTTCTTTGCATTAATATTGACGGCTTTGAGCATACAAGTGCCACTTTATCGCAGCTGCAGCGGCAGCAGCTCCTTTACCAAATCGGTCAACGCCTTGCAGCCGTTATTCCAGAAGAAGGGGAACTCGCCAAGTGGGACGGCAATCAATATTTTGCGCTTATTACGTCCTTCAGTTATGAGCAGGAAGCTGGGAGGCAGGCGACCGACATGCTGCACACGTTTGAGGAGGCTTTCTTACTTCCGGATGATACGTGGGTATCAGTTTCAGCGACGATTGGCATATCTACATTTGACGGGCAAAGTGAAACAACGGTGGAGGAGTTAATTGAGCACGCTTTAGATGCGATGGTTGCGAGTAAAAAACAAGAAATCAATTGTTACGGTTTTTATCATACACACACCGATGAATCCCGCTCCCGGCGGCTTCAGCTCGGCCATGACATGTATCGCAGTTTGAAAAACCATGACTTTTACGTTTTGTTTCAGCCGATCATGAACCCAGACACCGAAAAGATTACAGCCGTCGAAGCACTTCTGCGCTGGAAGCATCCAGAGCTTGGTATTGTTTCTCCAGGAGAGTTTATCCCGATCGCTGAAGGGCTCGGCGCGATTTTACCGCTTGGGGAGTGGGTGCTGCAGCAGGCTTGTTCATTTGGTGCTGATTGGATTAATGCAGAATGTGAGCCTGTACGTATTTCAGTGAATGTATCTATTAAACAGCTGCTTGAAGGTCAGGTATTTGTTAATAAAGTTCGCTCCATATTAAAATATACAAACTTTCCACCTGAACTTTTACAGCTTGAAATTACAGAAACCGCCCTGCTTGCTAAAGAAGGCAGTATTCAAGTTGTGCTCCAAAATTTAAGCGCACTCGGGGTGCAAATTGCAATCGATGACTTTGGTACCGGTTATTCGTCTCTTAGTCACTTAAAGTCCTTCCCCGTGCACACGTTGAAAATTGATCGCTCTTTCATTCACGATATTGATGTGGATGACTGCAGCCGGGCGATTGCCGCTTCACTTACCGGCCTTGCCCGTCAGTTGAAAATTGATGTGGTTGCTGAAGGGATCGAAACAAAAATGCAGGCTGACATTTTAACTAACCTCGGCTGCGAAGGCCTGCAAGGCTTTTACTTCAGCTATCCCTCCTCCGCAGAACAGTTAAAAAAACAGTTATCCGAAGGCAAATAAAAGCGATGGAGCCAGGCTCCATCGCTTTTATTTGATCACTTCCACCGGTCCGTGATCATCGATATGATCCCCATGTACATGATGCAGCCGACCATCGACTAAATAATCGTAATGGTCGCCATGAGGAACAAGCTCATGCCCGCAATCTTCATGATGCTGACACGCGGCTTCTACATAATTACACTCTTCAGGGTTCGTTTCACTAACCTCGATCGCGCACTCATCCCAGTGATCTTCGTGTTTGTGATGAAGGTGCCCATCATGAATGTAATCAATGTGGCCGTTATGCTTAATCTTTGTGTGACCACAAGCCATGCTGTGTTCATGCTGGTGATTTTCATGTGTATGATGTGCCATAAATGAACGACGCTCCTTTCAATGATGTTTCTCTATGGCTATACCCGCCGAAGCCTGGATTTATGCATCTGCTGCTTGATACTTTTGTACAACCCGCAGCTTCCATCCTTGAAACGCAGGCAGGACTTCCTCGCGCAACAGCCGAAAGCGCTCCTCGTCTCCTTCAGCTTCTTCTACTGCCACAGCACGGTTCACAGCACCTTCAAAGCGGTGAAGCGTTCTCAATGCTTCTTCTTCTGAAAATAACGTGCGCACACTCATGCTGCTCGACCCGAGCGGCCGAAACCCCTCCATCATTTCGCGGAGCAGCCGGTCGCCTTCAGCAGTAAACCCTTCATGGTAAAACGTGGATACAGTCGTCAATCCGTCTTCCATCGTTTCAAGCCAATCGACGTAACGTTTTAAAAAATTTTGTTCTGCTTCACTTAAACGTTGTGTCAACGAAGTGCCCCCTGTTCTTAACTTTCATAAGCCTCTGGATTAATTAAATCCTGCGGCCGCCGTCCTTCTAAAGCTTCACGTAAATTCTGCTCGCCACGGGCCGAGAGGGCTTCTTCCGTTTCACGGGTTGCACTGCCGATATGAGGGGTTGTAACAATGTTTTCAAGCTTTAAAAATGGATGATCAAACGGAAGCGGCTCCTCTGAATAAACATCCAGTCCTGCAGACCAGATCTCACCGTTTTCCAACGCGGAAACGAGTGCCTCTTCCTCAATAACCCCGCCGCGAGAAGCATTAATGAAAATGGCGGTTTCTTTCATTTGTTGAAACTGCTCGCGTCCAATCATTTTTCTCGTTTCTTCCGTCAACGGCGTCATGGCCACAATAAAATCTGCACGGGCAAGCAGGTCATCAAGCTCACAGTACTGCGCTTCAAAGTCGCGCTCAGCGTCTTCTTTACGCGAGCGGGCATGATATAAGATATTCATGTCAAACCCGTAGCGTCCGCGCTTAGCAATTTCAGAACCGATGCGTCCAAGTCCGATAATACCCAGCGTTTTACCGTTTACGTTCAAACCAAATTTTTCTTCCGGCAGAAGCTCTGTCCACTGTTTTTCTTTCACGTAACGGTCTAACTCCGGAATGCGGCGGGCAGCTGCTAAAATCAACCCAAACACAGCATCAGCTGTTGTTTCATCCAAAACCCCCGGCGTATTTGTCCCCATCACGCCGCGTATCGTCATCGCTTCAACATTCATGTTATCGTAGCCTGCGGAGACGTTACTAATGACCTTTAAATTTTCAGCTCGATCTAAAAGCTCCGGCGTCACTTTTAAGCCAAGACCAATAACGCCTTCTGCTTCTGTAATGTCGGCAGCAAAGTTTTCATTCTCCAAATGCTCGTCATGTTCATAATGAACAACTTCATATGAACGTTTTAAAGAATCGAGCACCTCCGGCATCACCCGGCTGTACGCAATAATTTTCGGCTGTGACACTTCGACCACTCCTCTACTTGAAATATCCACTGTTGGTTTTATACACGCTTAAAACAAAAGTCAAACGCAGCTAGAAAAAGTCCAAGCCGCGCTGGACAGCAAACGCCGTGGCTATGCCGTAAAGTATAATACTGCACGCTGAACTAATCATAATTACCCGGTAACTCATCCCAAGTGAACGCCCTGCTGCAGCGACCGCCCACACCCCGACAAGCACCGTCACAAGAAGAACCATCCACCCGCCATACCGGTCAATGTGCCGGCGGAACCGGTTATACTCAAGCTTTTTCATCCACCGCCCGAGCCGAGGCCAGCGGCTGAGCAGCTGATAAAGAAAGAGCACCGTCGGCACAGCAAGAAAATTGCCCATCCCGGACCAAATGATGGCCGAAACCGGGTCCATCCCGGCGATCATCACAACCGGAATCGCTAAGTAAATTTCAAAAAACGGCACATAACCCATAAAAAACGCGCTGATACTTAAACTTACGTACTCCCACATATGATTCACCTTCTCTATACCGCCTTACCCACAGCTTATTCCCGGCGCAAAGAAAAAAGATTCTTCACAGTCAATAAAAACTTCAGGCTGTAGACAAAGTACAAAACTTAACATTAACTCACAACTTACGGCTCCAACCGCCGCTGGCTGCCCTATTAAGAGAAAAAACCGAATCATGAACGTGACCAACACTACCGACGGACGCTTTCCCGGGGGCTTGATCCTCTGGGAGTCGCCGTCTTTTGTTTCGGTCACTTGTTAGTTAACGGATCATAAGGATTTCCATTGTATATGGTTCGCTTGATCGCTCATGAAGCGTCATTATGAAATTGATTCATCTAAATATCGCTTGATCAAAAGGCTCTCTACAATTCATGACCAGCAAATGACGCAAGACTGACGAGCACCGGCGGCGACGCCATCAGGAACAGCGCGAGCCGAAAATCCCGCAGGCAGTGACTTTCTGCCGAGGAAGTTGAGGCCGTGCCTGAGCAAGCGTCCGCCGAAAAGCGACGTCAGCCTCCGTTTTTCTTGAAAGTTTGTCTACACGCTGAACTTATCTTTCATTTCCGAGGAGATGTCCGCGGGTACAGAAGAAATATATTCAGCGCCTGAAGAAATGTTAAGTATCGCAGATCAAACCGCCGATCAGGCTGAACAAGCCTATGGGCAATGCGAATCATTGCTGAACGTGTCGTCAGACTTATCAAAAGTAGGTACCGATGTAAAAGCATCTTCCACATCGCATAAAACGTCAAGCAATATAAAGCCTACACAAAAGCAGACGCACAGAATGAAAAGGTTTCTGTGCATCTGCTATATATACCCACTCACGTTTTAACTAAAGGGAGTTATGACCTCGTCTGACGGTTTTTAGCACACTGTTTGCTGCGTCATATGTGCATGTTTTTTAGGCGCGTGCACATGCTGATGTTACGAGGTTCTTTTCACCCAATGCTGCAGTTTTGGCTGAATATAACGATCGCCGCCGAACCATCCACCGTTATGGCCGGCTGCGATTAAAAAGAAAGCCGCAAGCAGCATAATCGGATTTGTTGAAATCGTGCCTGCAAATAAAAAGGCAAAGTTCATCGTCGCACCGAAAAACGCAGCATACACTGTTAAAATTCCTAAAATTAAACCAACCCCTACAAATATTTCGCCCCAGGCGACCATAAAGCTAAATACAGAAGATAAAGGCAGGGCCACATACTCAATAAAAGCAACGTACCACGGATAAGCCACTTCACCTGCTTGATTGGTTACCGGATCCTGCACAGCACCGTGCAAATAGCCACTTGCATCAAATCGTTCTTCACCTAAGGCTTTCCCCCAGCCTGACGTGAGCCACGACCAACCGAGCCATAGACGCAATAGTAAAAGCACTCCGGCTGCAATTGCACTCTGTCTTAAAAATTTCACTAACATGAGAACGCCTCCTTATGTAAAGTATATTTATGTGAATGTTTTCACATGACCAATTAAAACTTTCAAGTAAACGCAGCATATCTCCACCCCCGTCTTTCAATCGCAAATGTTGGCTGCCATTAAACGTACGGTGACCATAAAAACTTTTTAATCAAAAAATTAGATTGTGAATATTTTCACATACAGTATATCATACCTTCACTTTTAGTGGAACCATCTATCTAAAGTTTTGCGTCAAACCTCATGTTTTGTATATTGCATCTCAGCTTTATCCTTCGTCTGAATTACGATAACAAGCTGCACGTACAATGTTATAACACCCTGACATTTTCGCAGGTTTAAATTTTCCTGCATAAAATTGACCGCACCGGAAAAGTTCTATAAAATTGATTTGGTTTATGTTTATTTTGTCAAGTGTTCCAACTGGAATCGTACTGTTTAAAGAGCTACAAACATCTCTTATATAGAGGAGTATACGTATGGTTTATATCATTTTTGTCGTGGCTGCTGCACTTATTATCGGTCTCATTGAACGCCGACGTCATCAAAAGCGGATTGATCAGCTCCGTCTACGTGTGAACATTAACGGCATTCGCGGAAAATCAACGGCCACCCGCCTGATCACCGGCATTTTAAAAGAAAATGGTGATCACGTACTCGGTAAAACAACCGGCACTCAAGCCCGCCTTTTATTTTGGCATACCGATGAAGAAGAGCCGATTGTACGCCGTCCAGAAGGCCCGAATATCAATGAACAAATGCGGATTGTTCACCGTGCTGTTGCTGAAGATGCTGATGTACTTGTAAGCGAGTGCATGGCCGTTAAGCCGGAGTATCAGCAAACTTTTCAAAACCACTTAATTCAATCTCATATCTCTGTCATCGTAAACATTCTTGAAGACCATATGGATGAGCTTGGTCCAACCCTTGATGAGGTCGCCAAAGCTTTTAAAACCTCCATACCGAAAAACGGTTATTTAATCATGCCAGATAATCCTTATATTAAGGAGTTTCGACAGCTGGCTGAAAAACGTAACACACAGCTTGTGATCGCAGATGAATTCGAAGTTGATGAATCGTTTCTACTAAAGTTTCCCTACATGATTTTTCCGCAAAATGTTTCAATTGCCTTAGCTGCAGCGCACTGTATGGGGATTGACCGGGAAACGGCATTAAACGGTATGTTGAACGCTTCCGTTGATCCAGGGGCGATGCGGATCACACCCGTAAAAGATGCAGTTGCACCGTCTTATCTCTTTAACGCCTTTGCTGCGAACGACCCGACATCTACACTTAATATTTGGCGGCGCATGGGTAAGCTTGGGTATCATGACATGGAAACCGTCGTCATTATGAACAGCCGGGACGACCGGGTGGACCGGACAGAACAGTTCGCACGCGACGTCCTCCCTCGCATGGCAGCTGACAAGGTAGTATTGATGGGAAAAAATAATGAGGCGATATTAAAAGCAAATGATGCCGGTATGCTTCAATCACCTGAGCTTATTGACATGACCAATCAGCCAGTTGATGAAGTGTTCAAATATTTAAAAGGGTTAGAAGCGCCAGCCGTGTTTTACGGCATCGGCAATATTCACGGCGGGGGCGAAGCTTTAGCCGAACTGCTGCACACTTTACAAGTGGAGCCTGTCACAGTTGAAGTTGAAGACAAGAAAGATCACGAAGAGACAGAAGAACATGTGCGGCAATTAGTCGCGGCTCATTAAAGAAAAAAGGAATTTATTTAAAGGTGGAACCTCCCTATGTTTGGTGACGATTTATATGTAGCGTTAATTATCGGCATTGTGCTCAGCTTAATTTATACAGAACGGACGGGCGTCCTCCCGTCCGGCTTAATTGTGCCCGGCTATGTGGCACTCGTTTTTGACCAGCAGATGAACCTCGTTGTCATTGGCTTTATCAGCATTTCGACATTTCTAATTGTGCAGTATGTTTTAAACCGGTTCGTCATCTTATACGGCCGGCGGAAATTTGCGGCGATGCTCTCTGTTGGTATCGTCTTAAAGTTAATCTATGACTTTTTTGCACTTTACTTAGGACTCCCTATTGAAGAGAGTTTTGAACTCCGCGGGATTGGTATTATTGTCCCCGGCTTAATTGCCAACACTGTGCATAAGCAAGGTGTACTTCCGACGATTGGCAGCACGTACCTCCTTGGGGGCTTAACTTATTTTGGGCTCATGTTCTACTTATTATTCTTAATTTAATTTTTTCACGAAAGAGGTATACCTATGCGCCGCTCCCTCACCTTTAAAGAACGGTATTTGCGGATGACAAAACGACATAAAGAGAAGCTCCTCCCTCACAGCTTAATTGCCCTCGGTGCTTTTGGCGCGATTATTGCCGGCTCAGAAATTTGGGGAGCGCCGGCGGATAAACCTGTCAGTGCAAACCAGGAAGATGATGAAGAGCGCTATCAACTTTCCATGCTTGGCGATATTATGCTCGGGCGTCATGTCATGGACACCGCCCCTCATCATGACGGGGGGTATCACGCGTTTTTCCGTAATACAAAAGACAAGCTCGCTGAAGCGGATTACGTCACTGCCAACTTCGCACAGCCGATGCTGCCGATTAACGACCCTGAGTTCCTTGATGACACAGAAGGTGCAGGATTTATCGAAAATCCTGAGGTGCTGATCAATAACGAAGACCTTTTGGATGGTGATGAAGCCTTTACGTCAGGGGAACAATTTTTGGAGGCTTTAACCCATGAGGATGCTACAGACGCTTTCACATCTGAAGCTATTCAACGTGGTGGTAACATTATTCACGATAAAGACATTCAACTCTTTACTGAGCCGGCGAGTGCTGAGCCTTTAGCAGATATCGGCTTCACGAATGTCTCCTTGGCGAACAACCACATGTTGAATTTTGGCAACATCTCTGCCAATTACACCTTAAATACGTTGGAAGACAATAATATCGATACCGTCGGCTTAGGTGTCGGGGCTGAAGCGGCCGAACCACATGTTCATACCGTTGGCAACAATTATGAAATTGCAACGTTAAGCGTTACAGAAACTTACGCAGCGCAAACATTCGCACAAGCGGGTATTCTAGGCGTATCTGCGTGGTATGAGGGTGATGCCCCCGGTATTATTCCTGCAATTCAAGAGGCTTCTGATAAATATGACTTTACTGTTGTACATTTTCATTGGGGGACTGACTTTCTCAGTAACCCGCCAGATGAAACCGAAGAAAGATTTGCCATATTAGCTGATGCCGGGGCTGACGTCATTATCGGTCACAACCCGAGTGTCTTGTCTCCTGTTGAAGTCATAGATGAAACACTTGTATTAACTAGTATGGGTAACTTCATCTCCGATCAAGGCTGGACACGTGCGCGAGATTCAGCGATCGCCGATTTACATGTGACAGAAGCGGATGATGGTCTCGAAATTGATGAAGTGATCTTCACCCCCTTACGTTTAAGCGAGTTTACACCACATGGAATCGAAAACCCGATCGAACAAATGCAGCAAGCCCGTATTTTTAGACAACTTTCAAAAAATCTAGATGCAGAATGGGAAACACACGACGGGCGGCTTCACCTTGACCCTGAAATCGAAGCCGAGTCGTAAGGAGACGAGCATGATGAAAGCTTTAACGAAAATCGAACAACACGTTCGAAAAACAGGATCAATAATTTGGGGACCCTACCGGAAATTGTGGAAAACGTATACCGCAGCGATCGTAATCGCTTCTGGTTTTTTAGCATTTTATTTACAAGATGACTACAACTTTTTCACTGGGGCTCCTACTGCTTTTGAAGAGGCGGCCCCCATTGAGTTGGATGACGCCGGTGAGGGCAGCGCTGATGACGGTGACATCAGCAGTCACGGGGTGAGCTCTGTTCACCCGATCGCTGTGAACGTAGGGAACAGGATCATGAATGAGGGCGGAAATGCAGTGGATGCAGCCATCGCCATATCATTTGCACTCGGAGTTGTTGAACCCTACGGCTCCGGCATTGCCGGCGGCGGGATGAGTTTGATCACCGATGGCGATGAGACAACTGCTTTTGACTATCGTGAAACTGCACCAAAGCGCGACGCTGAAGATTATGGCGGTTACGAGCAAATGGTTGACCCGGCTGACCCTGCACTTTCTGCAGGGGTTCCCGGCTTTGTCCGGGGTATGGAACGAATGTATGCCGAAGAAGGCAGTGAAACTTTCGAATTTAATGAACTGATTCAACCAGCTTACGAGTTAAGTGAGCAAGGTTTCAGCGTCGACAGTGAGCTAAGCAGCCAGCTGAGCAGTAACATTCGTTACATCGGAGACTTTGCCGGCGAAACACCTTTCTTTGATGAAAATGCAGAAGCCGTGCAGGAAAATGAAATCTTAGAACAGCCCGCCCTTGCCAATGTACTTAAGGATTTAAAAAGTTATTACGAAGATCTCGATACCTTTGAAGCCGAAGCACTGGCTGAAGATGAAAAACACCCGTTTTACGGCCTCGAGTACACATCTGAAAATAACGATGTAGAAACGAATATCGCCCAAATTTTAACTGGTGAAGGCGAACATTCCCCTGAGGGGCTTGATGGCTACGGCTTAAGTATGGAGGATATTGATGATTATGAAGTACAGGTTCTCGAAACCGCCGAGGGCACCTTTGGCGACTATACCGTATCTTCAGGCACTCCCCCAAGCGGCGGCATCACCACCATTCAGCTGCTTGAGTTGATTGAAAAAACTGGGCTTGAGGATCATTTCAACGAAGACGGGGACCATGAATATGATAAACTCGTACCCAAACTTGCCAATATCATTTCGCTCGTTTATGATGACCGACTGATCAGTGTCGCTGATCCTTCATTCATTACACGTGAAGATATCAGCACCCGAATGATGAATGCGATTGAAGAGCGCGAGACAAACCCGGACAACATTCTACCAGCAGAAACGAATGAGCTTGCGCTTTCCGAACAAAACGTTATCGAGCATGAACAAGGTCTCGACCCTGAAGACTATCACGAACTGCTCACCTCCGAAGAATACATCAGACTTCTTCAGGAAGCAGCGGAGGAACTAGAAAAAACAGAAGACGAAGAAATTCCAGAAGAGACTCCTGGGGAGCCAGAAGTGCCGGGGCCAGAAGACGAACAACCTGCGCCTGACCAGCAGCGAGATGATACCGAAGGCGATGGTCCTGAAAACGATAACGCGTTTGACGAAGACCAACTGGAAAACGAAGAAACCCAAAATGATGCAACAAACACCACCCACTTCTCTGTCCGGGACTCGGACGGAAAGATGATCGCTGTTACCAATACGTTAAGTGAGTTTTTCGGCTCAGGAGAATACGTCGAGTATACAGCTGAAGAAAGTAAAGTTGAAGGCAGCGTTGGTGAAGTCGAAGGGAATGAAGAGCCTGAACCTTACGGCGGCTTCTTCATGAACAACCAGCTGACGAACTTCTCCATGAACGTACCGGGTACTGAAGACGTTGTACCTGAAGAAGGAGAGCTTCCAGAGCAGGCACTACTTGAAGAAAATCAGATTGAAGAGAGTCAATCGTTGGAAGAGGCACTACTCGATGAAGGCCTCCTCCCGCTGAACCGCTATGAGAGTGGCAAACGTCCGCGCAGTTACATCTCTCCTACGATCTTGGTCGAAGACGGCGAGCCGGTGATGTCAATCGGATCACCAGGCGGCAAGCGCATTCCAGCTATGCTCGCACAAACGCTGATGCACCTTGAATATAACGATGAAGCAGAAACTTTGCAGGAGGCTATCGAAGAACCGCGTATCTTCGCTGAAAGCGACATTAACCGTGACGATGAGAATGACACTCTTTTTATCGACAACGGCGTCATTTACTATGAAGAAGACTTCAGGGACATGTGGGAAACGCCATTAGAAGGCGATTCATCACAAAGCATTTACGAAAACCTTCGAGAAGACCCGAGTTACTCCATTCTCAGCCATAGTTCAGCCGCTTACTTCGGCGGCATACAAGGTCTCTATTTAGAGCTTGAACCTGAAAATGAAGAGGATGATGAGGAGCTTCAAGGAGGAGCCGATCCTCGACGTGATGGCCATGTGGATATTATAGAGTGATGAGTGAACCCCCTCGGCTGATTCACGCCGAGGGGGTCATTTTATGCTGTTATCTATGGATGAGTTCCATTTTGCGTATGTGCCGCTTCATTTTTATAAATCTAGGACCACTTTTGTTTGGAAACGGTCCATTTTTACAAATTCAGTTCCACTTTTGCTTGGAGCCGGTCCATGTTTTATGAACTCATGAAGTTAGTATAAATAGTGGACACGGCACATTGGCACATGGTTACATGAAAGACAACAATGATAAAGGGCGTGAACCTTATGGCCAAAGCTAAG
>NZ_PYAV01000012.1 GCF_003014715.1 Salsuginibacillus halophilus | reverse complement strand
ACGAAAAAAACCTAAACTTTGTAAGAGTTTAACCGGCTGGCAATCTTATGTATGTTTTGGCTGCAACATTGTGTAGTTTTTTCTTGCAAAATACATCAAGATTATAAAAGTGAAAACTATGAAGGTATTTTAAAAGAAATTGAGGATATGAAATTTGTGAAGAATAGGGATCGAGCTTATGCTCGTACTATAACCTTTGGATTCGGAAGTCTAGTCGAAATTATTTATGATATTATTTGGGCGTATCATAAGGATAACTTAGATATTTATCTAGAAAGTAGAAGGTATTATGATCTATTGAGTGAGTATGTCTCAAACGAAGAATTATGGGTACTATCTTTAAACCATGACCTTATCTTAGAATCCTTGTGCTTAGATTTCAACATCCCTTTGACTTTCGGTTCTACAGAAAAAAATGTATTCCCTCAAAATAACATGAACATGAAAAAGTCTATGAACTTTCAGCAAGTTCATAGAAGGAACATAAGTTTGAAGCATATGGACTTTTTTGAAAACACACGAGGGATTAACTTGATAAAATTACACGGAGCGTTAAATGAATATTCTTATGATAATAGTGAGAAAATTGTTCATATAGAACCAACTAATGATGATACTTCCGCTTCTTATCTTAAGAAGACAGAGAACGTTTTAAAAAAAGCTCACTTCTTCTTGGATGATAAACCTGTTCAAATTCAAAATGAAATCCCGATTAGTGATTTTGATGGGAATATGCAATTTTTTAGAAAATCATTGTTAACAGGTGGTTATAAGTATAGTGAAACATTTAATAAGAAACCAGGTGAGGAAAAGATTCATTTAGCAGAAGAAGTTTTGAGAGAAGTAGATGAATTGACAATAATAGGATATGGGTTTGGCGACAATCATATTAATCAAAGGTTATATAATGCAATGTTACTGAATGAGGATATGTCAATTACTATTGTAGATCCGTTTATGAAGAATATACCAGAAATATTAAGACCGTTTAACTACAATAGACGAGTTCGTAAAGTCACAAGTAGATTTCCTGAATGGTTGGTATATCTGAAATATGGGAAATGGGATTCAACATACTTTAAACAACTAAACGAAATACGAAGAAATGTATCTGCGATGAATACCGACATAGTAGGAAAATATTTATAATTACAAACTGAAGCTGTTACTTTGATCATGTTCCCTGGATAACGAAAATGCGCCTTGTGTTATAAATTGTCCTGCAAAAATCTAAGATGAAGCAGGTTCGATAAAAAGGTGTCGCACACGCGACCGCTCAAGGAGGCATTACGATTGAAAAATCCGAGGGAATTCAGATTTGATGATGAGACGTTGATGTTGAGGTTGTCACTGATGTTGAAGGAAGTGCGAGGAAGGAAGCAGATGTCGTTGAAAACGTTGGAGAAGAAAACAGGCGTTAGTTCGCCCTACATTTTCCGATTAGAGCAGCAGGATAGGAAAAATCCAAGTGTTCAGGCGGTGCTGGCTTTATGCAAGGCGATGGAACTAACATCTTATGAAGTATTTCAGCTGTTGCTTGAGGATTACCACATGGAAGGGTATGTGCCGACACTGGAAGAACTGCTCCGCTCGCATCGGTTTGCGCTTGGAGGAAATGAAGTTGATGATGTTGAATTGAAGCGTGTGCTTTTGGATATTGTAATGCACATTGATCAAAACATGGATGAAGATGTTGAACAGGAAAGTGTTGCCGAACTAACGAGAAAAGTCGAAAGGTATCATGATCGAAAAGCGCAAATCCTCAGCGGTGTGTGAATGATAAAGGAGCGACCTCCATAATTGATAAGGGGGTCGCTTTTTCGGGTTAGGCGCGGTTAAAAGAAGGTTGGTGTAACCTATAGGCGGGGCAGAGGGGCAAGGCTTACCTGCTTGTGGGAGTGTATCCTTCGTCCAATTGTTTGTCGTTCGTGAAAATAGTAAAATGAACGAAGAGATAAGGACGTGAGAAATATGCCGACACTTCAATATGGCACCACTGAAATTCAATACTGCTGCTTCGTACAAAGTGAACGTAAAGATATTAAGATTGCTGTAGACTTAGTGAATGGTGTTGTCGTTTACACGCCAGATCATGTGGCTGAAGACCAACTCAATCAAGTGCTTCATCAAAAAGCGCCATGGATTACGCAAAAGTTAGAAGAACTGAATGAAGTACAAACAGCGGTGGCGCCGAAAGAGTTTGTCAGCGGTGAAAAACTCCCTTACCTTGGTCGTCATTATCGTCTCAAGGTGTTGAAAGAACCTGTACAACGGGCATCGATTCAGTTAAAGCAGGGGCGTTTTATTGCTGAGGTACCGCAGACGTGGACACAGAATCAAATTGAAGAAGCACTTGAGTCAAAATTAATCACCTGGTACCGACACCACGGCTGTAAAAAAGTGCAGGCGCGCGCCAATTATTATCAATCTCTCTTAGGGGTAACAGCGCAGTCGCTGCAGTTAAAAACGCAGGATAAGCGATGGGGGACATGTACATCCAACGGAGATATTTATATTAACTGGCGTATTGTCATGGCGCCAATGCATGTTGTCGATTATGTGATTGTTCACGAGCTGGCTCATTTGCTTGTACCTGAACATAGCGAAAAGTTTTGGCAGCTTGTGAAATCTATTCTGCCTGAATATGAAACCTCGAAAGAGTGGCTCAGGGTACACGGCATGGAACTTCACAGCATCGGATAAACCAAAAAAAGCGGCACACCCTCGTGGTATTGAGGATATGCCGCTGACATGGTTAGTAGTTCTTTTGGCCTAGCTCCAACAACTGTCTTGCAACGCTATCGACTTGATCGTTTGGCAAAGAGCTGGCTCGAAGCTGTTTTTTGAGCTTCTGACGCATTTCCCTCTTTACATCGTCTTTTTTCGTCCAGTCGATCACCGCATGTTCCTGGATAATGTCTGTAATAATCTCGGTTAAATCTTTGAGGCTTTCCTGTTCGTAACCTGCAGGAAGCTGCTGCTCGATAAGCTGGTAAAATGGCAGCTGTCTAGCTTCGCTCAGCCCGTATGACTGGCTCTCTTCTTTCATACTGATCATTTCTTCGCGTATGGCGTGATATTCTTCCAACAACTCTTCAATGGTGAGCTGGCGGTTTTTCCGCTGTTCAATCAATTCTTCCAACCGCTCTTTAATGGACGTGTATTTCACAGGGTTTTCATCGAGCTTCACCCGAATTTCGTTTTTAATGGCATGCTCCATTTCAGCGGCTTTCGCTTCAGGAGTTTTTAACTCATCGAGCTTCTCATCAAATTTGTTCGTTAAAATGTTTACAGGGTCAAATAACACTTCAGGGGTGGAAGCATATACATATTCTTCGATCAACTCACGAACTTTACCGCCACAGTCTGAAATGTCCAGTGTGCCGTCATCAACGTGGTAACGGGATTTGGCCAGCTTGCGAATTTTACCTAACCATTTTAAGTCATCAAGGTAGGGATTCGCTTTTGGGCTCGGCATAATCATATCCATACTTTCAGAAAACTTCTTAAATGCGGTGTCGAACTTATGCCTGACATCTTCAGGCTCGAGCACCTGCAGGCATGCTTCAATATCATCTTTTCTTTTGTAATCGAAAAAACGCATCGCCTGGCGATGGCGTGATTCTAAGCGGGGGATTTCCTCGTCCACATGATGCATCGCACCTTTAATATCTTCTTCATGGAAAATGCCTAAAGCTTCTTCGAGAAATTGTGATACCCCGTAATAATCGACGATCAAGCCGTGCGTCTTCTTGTCATGGGTACGGTTCGTCCGCGCGATCGCCTGTAGTAAATTATGCTCCTTCAGCGGCTTGTCCAAATACATTACTTGTTCGATCGGCGCATCAAAGCCTGTTAAAAGCTTATCGCATACAATTAAAAAAGCGAGGGGATCTTCTTCGAGCGGCTTTTTAAACCGTTGAATATACGCCTTTTCCTCGGCATCAGACAAGCCGTATTGTTTCATCTCTTCAGAATCATTGTGACTGCTGGAAATAATAACTGCCGATTCATAGTCGCTTAGTTCATCTAATAGCTTTTTGTAAGCAACCGCAGCTTCGCGTGATATCGAAACAATTTGTGCTTTAAAACCGTTCGGCTGAATGTGTGCTTCAAAGTGATTGATGATGTCGAGGACTACGGTTTTTAGACGCTTCGGGGAAGCGGTGATGGCTTCTTCTGTAACAAACTTCTGTTTAATCCGCTCTTGATCTTCGTCAGAATAATCGCGGAAAAAGCGGTCAAATAACGAATCAATTGTTTCACCCTGCACATGCAGATCCACCAAGCGAGCCTCATAAAAGATCGGCACCGTGGCACCATCTTCCACAGCTTTTTCGATCGGATATTTATCAATATAAGAGCCGAATGTGCGGAGGGTGCTTTTATCCTCTTTGTCGATCGGTGTTCCTGTAAAGCCGATGTAAGTCGCATTGGGCAGGCCGCTTCGCATATTCATTGCTAGTGAACTGTATTGGGAGCGATGGGACTCATCCACGAGCACGATGACATTTTCCGAGTCTGTTAATAAAGGGTAGTCCTCACCTTCATCGGCTTGGAATTTCTGCACTAATGTCATGACGGTAGCTCCAGGTCCTTGTTGAAGCAAAGTTTTCAGTTCCTCCACCGACTCGGCCTGCTGGGGGTTTGGAAAGCCGCAGCGCTTAAATGTGTTTGTGATTTGCTGGTCGAGGTCCTGGCGGTCTGTTACAACGACAATGATAGGGTTCTCCATCGTCTGCATGCGGCGGAGCTTCATCGATAAAAATACCATCGAGAGTGATTTACCTGAACCTTGCGTTGCCCAGACGATACCGCCGCGCGCCTGCGGATGTTCCCCTTGCAAAATGCGCTCAACGGCTTTATTTACGGCACGGTACTGCTGGTAGCGTGTCATTTTTTTAATCACTTTACCGTCTTCAGGTTCATACACGATAAAGTTTAATAAGATGTCAAACAACCGAGCTTTATCTAAAATCCCTGCCGTTAAAATATCCTGCGGGGTCGGATGTTCACCGATGTCTTCCACACGAAGGGGATATGGTTCCTTCCACGCGCTGAAATGCTGGGCTTTGGCTCCGATGGTTCCCACATTTGCCCGATCGTTGCTCGTTGCGATCATAAATTGGTTGTAGTGGAACAATGCTTCGTTTTCACGCTGATACCGCCGCAGCTGCTTAACCCCTTGACCTATTTGTTCTTCAGGCTGGAGGACAGGGCTCTTGCATTCAATGACGACAAGCGGCAATCCATTAACGTAGAGAACAATATCAGGGCGGATGGTGTCATTTGCGTGTGTATAGCTGAACTGGCTCGTGATTAAGAAGTCATTGTTGTCGATATTGTGAAAGTCAATCAACTTCACCGTCTGGCTTTTACGCCCGCTGCCAACATCCTGCTGGACGGATAAATGGTTAATTAAAAGCTCATGGAAGTGTTGGTTCGCCTCCATCAAGCTGGTTGCTTCCATGTGAGTAACTTTGCGCACAACTTTGTTTACGTTGTTTTCCTCAAGCCAAGGGTTAAAGTGCTTTATCGCATCCCGCAGCCGCTCTTTTAAAACAACTTCGGTCTGAGAGGTCCGCTCATGATCCAGCACTGCCCCATGTACATACGTGTAACCAAGCTTTTCAAGCTGAGCAATCATCCGATTTTCCACTAATGTTTCTTCATTTAACGATGGCACATCACTCACGGCAGCACCTCCTCGTCTTCATCGATCGGCACACGGACCTTTCCTGTTAGAAGTTGTTGCATCAAGCCTTGTTTTAGTTTCATCAATTTCTCAAGTTTCTTTTTATAGAAATGCATTTTATCATCTACTGATTCTATAATTTTATATATTCTTGCTTGCTCCTCGCTACTTGGTAAAGGGACTCTTATTTTTCTGATATTCCCCATTGATAATGCAGGTTGAGATGTTGTTGTGAGTAAACTGTTTATCTCTTTCAAGGCTATAGGTGACCTCAAGTAATAGTACAAATAATCTGGAGTGCCTTCATTTAAAGTTAATTTAGCAACATTTGGTGCTAGGTGGTATTGATCTTCTTCCTTAATAATAGCTACTTCACCAATAGTACCTACATAAGTAAATACCAAGTCATTATAATATAACTTTGATCTAGTTAATTTGTCAGATACATCCTTGTATATTTTCTTAACTTCGTCAAGCTTTAGTCTTCCCTCTTTTATATTAAGGCCTCTAACAGCAATTATATCGCCACTATTTACATATTCAATGTGTTCCGTGAATTCAAACCCAGCTAACTTTGTAACAGTTGCAATGGAATCTATATTAGTTAATGTCCAATCACACGGGATGTCGCCGATAGAAGTTTTTTTAAGTTTGAAATCATTTATACCTCGCTTAAAAAGCTGCTGCATTAACCCTTTTTTTACTGTCTCGGTTTGCTCGATGATTTGCTCCGTTTTTTCGATCGCTTCATCGACCGAGGAGAGGATTGCTGCGATTTTTTGTTGTTCTACTATTCTTATAGGCACTAGTGTTTCGTATTCTGACATTTCACCCCACGAGGTCCTCGGCATCCTAGTACCAAAAGCTCTGTTAGATAGGTAGCGAATAAAACTACCTTTTTGTACTAAATAAAATAAGTATCTATTATCAATGTTGTTTTTTGCTATCAGAGGTAATATTTCTGTAGCGCATACGCCATCGAAGTTAGCGAGCCAATATTTTTGAAGGTAAGGTCGTAATTTGCCAAATAAGACATCACCTTCTTTAAACACATTTTTCATACTGGATGTATCAGTTGAGGAACCTATACTATTAATAACCCCTGAACCCGATTCGATATGTTCTAAGCCTATATAGGGATGTTCAGGATTCTTGTTTGGATTGAATTTTTCCTGCCTGACTTCACAAATTGAATCAAAAGTTTTGAAAAGCCATGTATGTTGAGTACTATCCACCATACCCCAACTCCTTCAAATACCCATACATCTTCGCTTCAATCTCTTCACGTTCTTGCTCGAGCTTTTTCAGTTCAGCGACTGCTGATTGTACGTCGATTTCTTCTTCTTCTTCGGTCGTATCGATGTAGCGGGCAATGTTTAAGTTGTACTCATTCTCTTTGATTTCCTCAAGGTCGACCACACGGCAGAATTTCTCCTGATCTTCCCACGCATCATACGCTTCTACAATTTTTGTGATGTCTTCGTCGCGAAGGTGGTTTTGGTTTTTGCCTTCTTGATAATCATTTGAGCCATCTAAGATAAAGACTTTACCTTTTTGCTCCTCAGTTTTATTACGATTCAAAATCATAATGCATGCTGGGATTCCTGTGCCGTAGAAGAGGTTGGCTGGCAGCCCGATAATCGCTTCAATTAAATCGTCTTTCAATAAGCCTTCACGAATCTTACCTTCTGCGCCGCCACGGAATAAAACGCCGTGCGGCATGACGACGCCTGCTTTACCTTGGTGGTTCAGGGTTGAAGCCATGTGCTGTACAAAGCCGTAGTCACCTGCGTTTTTTGGCGGCAAGCCGTAACGAAAGCGCCCGTACTCATCACCTTCAGCTTCTTCACGCCCCCAGTTCTTTAAAGAGAATGGCGGATTGGCAATCACACGGTCATATAATAGAAGCTCTTTATCTTCGCCTAAGAGTTCAGGTTCGCGAATTGTGTCGCCGCGCTCAATCCGATGGTCGCTCAAACCGTGCAGCAGTAAGTTCATTTTACAGATCGCCCAGGTGCTCAAGTTTCGCTCCTGCCCGTGCAGTGATAAGTTCCGCGGGTCACCGCCCTGAGCTTTGATGTAGTCGACCGACTGAACGAGCATTCCGCCTGAACCGACGGTCGGATCACACACGCGCATACCTTCTTCAGGCTTAATTAAGTTAACAATGAGTTCAACAACTTTTGATGGCGTATAGAACTCGCCGCCTTTTTTTCCAGCATCATCAGCAAACTGCTTAATTAAATATTCATAAGCACGGCCAAGCATATCAGGTTCGGATAAGTTACCATTGCTTAAGTCAATGGCAGAGAAGTGCTGAATAAGCTGCATCAACAATTTATCAGGCAGTTTTTCCTTGTCGTTGAAGTCAATCGTTGCCAGCACCCCTTGAAGGGCAGTATTTTCTTCTTCTAATGCTTCGAAGGCTTTATTAATCTCATTACCGATGTCGTTCGTCTGAATTTGAATATGACTCCAGCGCGCCCGTTCTGGAACGAAGAATTGATGTTCATCAGGGTCGTGCCAACCATAATCATCATTTTCTTCTTGTTCGATCTCGGTTGCTTTTTCAACAAATACATCACTTAGCCGTTTTAAAAAGAGGAGGCCGAAGATGTAGTTTTTATAATCGGATGAATCTATACTTCCACGTAGAATGTTGGCTGATTCCCATAAGTGCGCTTCGAGTTCTTGTTGTGTTAATTTTGCCAAGGTTGTAACCTCCATAAATATCCTGTCTACTTTCAAATATACCAGAGATATAGGCGTCTAGATAGAAACAGGAATGATTTGCTAAAGCTAATTGTTGGAGTAGCAGGGTGGGAGAATTGGAAGGAGGTTGATGTTGTTATCCAGCAAACAGTATCAAGTAGATAGCCTTGATAGTGTAACCTACCGAACTATATTGGCTTTTTAGGTTTGATAAAGTTAGGTGAATAAATACATTAGAATATAATTCAAGCAAGGGTGTGAGCTATGCCTCTGCTTTTTTTGGTGGGGGATAGGACGTTTTTGCTTATGGCTGTTTTTTAAAAGATTGTTGCTTTTAGTTTAATCTTAATAAATCACGGTTTATGATGTAAAAAGTATTTGACATTATGAACCGTGATGGTACAATACGAAGTGTCAAATACCTTTTACTTTTTGTGAGGGGGAATGAAATTTATGGATTGGATAATGATTAGTTTGCTAGGGTTATTAGTAATAAATATCACCCTAATTATCATAGTGCTTACAACACTGCCTCATCACGGGGATGAAAGAAAAAAGTTAATTAAAATGAAATCACAATCTTTTACTTTTACCGTAGTAATTGGTTTATTCATCTATGAGATGGGTAAATCTATGTATATTCAACTTTGGGGTGATGGCACATACGGTGGTATGAGTCCACATTCTTATTTAACTTCGATTTCCCTAATCTACCTTATTACACTCCTGTACTGGAGAAGGAAGTATGCTTAATTATGGAAAATCGTATCCGCGAACTCAGAAAAGCAAAAAAGCTGTCTCAGGATGAAATTGCTAAACAATGTGAAGTATCAAGACAAACAATAAACGCGATAGAAAACAATAAATATGACCCTACATTACAATTAGCTTTTAATTTGGCTTCTGTTTTATGTACTACTGTCGATGATCTGTTCATCAATGATTAACTACTGACCTCTATGAATTAAAAGGTGTCGCACACGCGCCCGCTCAAGTGTCCACCTAAAACTCTCACTTTCCATTTTGAACTCCAACGTTCCAAAGTGAAACTCGAGTTTCCAAAATTGGATCAAGCGCCACCCAGATCGCGGGCCCTGAATCAGCCATCAGCGGGTCGCGTTTTTTATCATTTTTCGGCCTTTTCTACCTCCCTCATAATTTTTTCAAGCCTGTTCTCATGCGCTTTTTAGCGTTTTTTCCTGACTTCCTCAAGCCTTCTCAAGCTTTAACGCTCATTCGTAGTGGATGATAAGGGAGCCGCCAGGAGAATAGAAGATAACCGAATAACAAGAAGCGACTCCAGGCAATGTTGCCGGGGGTCGCTTCTTCTGTTGCGGGTGCACATTTTGTGTTGTAGTGAGTTAAATGAAAATCCCCAATGCTGCTGCAGTAATCATGGCGAGAAGCAATAATATTTTTTCATAAGAAGAGACTTGCTGATGATTTTCTACATCCATCTTCAGCACGAGAAACAGTGCAATTGAGATGGTGATGGTTAACGTACCCGTTGCCCAGACACGGTCGAAGCCAAGCCAAATGATACACAATCCAGCTGCACCCAGATACAGCAAAGCTGGGAATCTTGCATAATATCGGCCGAACGTATCTGCAAACCAAACTACGCTGGTGCGTTTGGCAGGAACAGCCCGCTTATCCGCATCAAGGTCTGGAATATGATGAACCATTACCCAGGCAAGACAAAATAATGCATTTATCACAGCGTTTTGCGCCGCCCATACCGGGATTTCTCCTACTATGAGCCACGGACCGGCAAGTCCGAGAAATAGAATAGATGGAAATAAACTGCCCCACTCTCCTAGAAACGGCCGATAGCTTAAACGCAAGGGGGGCAGGGAATAAGAAGCTGCTGCCCAGACGCCGATCACCAAAAGAAAGCTCAATATATAATATGAAAAAAGAGCCAACACAAAGGCGGTAACAAGAAGGGCAATCGCCAGCCATTTTCCGATAAGCCAAAGTACAGGTGGCGTGATGATGCCATCTTGAATGACACGGCTGCCGCCTGACAAAATCGCTGGACTATACGCATCAGTACCTGAGAGATAATCCATATAATCATTAAAAGCATGGGTCAGTACCCCATGAATTGTAAATGCACCGAGCAGTAAAACAAAAAACATCATAAGTAAATAGCTCGTGGAGATGGTTGAATATAAAAAGAAGGGAAGCATGGCTGAAATAATTGTTGCCACACTGGAGGAAACAACTGCTATCGAACGGAGCAGTGCCAACCCTCCACGTAAAATAGAGCGAAACGCAAGAACCAATAGCAACAATCCCTTTCCTGATTAACAAACCAAGTGTAATACGTATTCACCCATGCCCGAACTCATTACAAGTTAATCTGCAGATTTTTAATAAAAGGATTCTCTTAGTTAAACATTGCCAAAATATCCCAGATATCCAGAGATATCATTTGCTGTTTCTTTCAGACGCTCCAGGTAAAAGGAAGTATCCTTTATTCATTTAATATCTCCCCCCTGGAATGTTCTTGTATGATTTTACTACAGAACCTCAACCTGCTTAACTCCCCATTAGTTGATAATTTTTTTGGTTTAGACAATGGGTATAGTGAAATATGGGTAGCTGTAAAAAAAGATACTGTTTAATCGTTAAGGTTTCGATGCAAAACACAGGTTTCAAAAAAACGTGGCTAAGAATGGGTTATCATTGAGTCACGTTTTTTGTATTTTCGTCTAAATTTGTTCATCTCTAGTTGAGAGTTTTGTCAGCATGAAAATCATAGGGTGATGAATAAGTGAAAGCCTAAGTTTAACTCATATGAGCAAAGCAGATTGGTTCATTGTGCATGTGTATTAAGTTATGATAATGGACAAATGATAAAAAGGGGTAGCATCCTTTCAGGTTGCAGACAAAATTTTAAGAAAAGCTAAGGCTGTCGTCGCTTTTCGGCGGACGTTTGGTCTCGGAGGGAACAAGTGCGACATCGGCTTGATCTGCGCAAACGCTTGATTGCAGCATTTCTTCATAGCCCCTTGTACCTTCTTAACTTCTTCGGCAGAAGACTGCTGCCTGCGGGATTTTCTCACTCGTTGTTATGCGTAGGCGTCCTTCCGGTGCATGTCACCCTTAAGTTATGACATCGACATGAAACATCATAGAAGGCCTTATCAAGATATATTTGCATAAGTGAAGGTTGTAAGTTCATTTTTAAAAGAAGGTATGGTGTTGGTAAACCGTTATGAAGACCGTAATGCGGGGATCTTAAATAGGGATTTCCATCGCGCATGAATCGTTCTACGCTATGACGATTCGTCTTTGTATCTTGTTTTTACGCACAGCACTGCGAGACACCACTGGGAAGAGCAGCATTCGAAGACCCCGCAATGAGCGGGTTTGGCTCATGAGGAGGCTGAGACGCTGCCCAGGGTAAGCGAGTAGTAAGCTGTGCGTGAATTTTAAGTTTTGTACTTTGTCCACAGACTGAAAGGATTAGAACCCTTTAGTCTCGAAGAAAAATTTGTCGCTTCGAATGTGATTAGGGAGATTACTTTCTTGACCAATGCATTCAGAAAAAGGAGATGGGTGAATGAAAGCAGTAGAAGTAACAGGATACGGAGGCGTAGATAAATTAGAGGTTGTTGAAACTGCGATTCCAGAGCCTAAAGAGCATGAAGTACTTGTGAAAGTAAGAGCATGCGCCATTAATAATACTGAAATTTGGATGCGCGAAGGCGCTTACGGTGATGGATCGAAATCCGGGTGGCGTCCGGAAGGCGTAACTTTCCCGCGTATCCCCGGGTCAGACATTACTGGAACAGTTGTAGCTGCCGGCAGCCAAGTAGATCATCAACTTGAGGGAAGCAATGTTGTGCTCTTTCCTTTTACATCGAGTGGGCAACCAGGAACCGAACATATTGCAGAAGATATGTCGTTTATCGGCTCAGAGTATGATGGCGGCTATGCAGAATATGTGGTGTGGCCGGCAGATCTATGCTTTGATATGCCGTTATCAAACTTCACAGAAAGCGCCGTGTTTTCCGTCAGCGGCCTGACAGCTTGGCACATGATCGAACAAATTCAAGCTCGTCCAGGTGAAACAGTGATGGTCACCGGTGCAACCGGCGGGGTTGGATCGTTAAGTGTACAGATCGCTTCCAAGGTCTTTGGAGCAAAAGTTATTGCCATTACCGGGGATTTAGCCAATCAGGAAAAGCTGAAAGAATTAGGCGCAGCCCACGTATTTTCTTATAAGTCCGAGAATCTTGCAGAGGAGATTCTGCAAGCAAATGATGGGCCCATTGACGCTGTGCTCGATGTTGTAGGAGATGCTTTATTCTCCACCTCCCTCCATGTTTTAAAGAAGGGCGGAAAATTTTGTACTTCTGGATCTGCCGGGGGTCAAAATACTAACCTGGATTTTCGCACATTATATTTAAAACATATTACGATGTATGGCTCTGTTTTAGGCACACGAGAAGAATTTCAAGAGATGCTCGGGGCGATTTCCCAAGGAAAAATCAAACCGGTCATTGATAAAACCTTTCCTTTGGAAGAAGCAAAAGATGCACAGATTTACTTTAAAAACAAAGGGAAATTCGGGAAGGTTGTGTTACTTCCTTCGCATGAATAATGGAGAATTTATTGTTGAGATATCGAAGTTTAGCAATGAGCGTTCTATAAATGTTTAAGGTGTATTTTGCTTCAATATGGATCAAGGGGGGGATACCTATGAGGCACTTGCTTATTTTGTTTGTCACACTTTTAGCTTTCACTACAGCCTGCTCAAATGCCCAAACCACTGAAGAAGCAGGGGATGCGACTTTGGCGCCGGCAGACTTAACTGACTTTGAAGAGGACCTTTTTGATGTAGTTAACCAATCAGGATATAGTTACGACATAGAGATTCACGATGGAAATAACAGGAGGTACGTGCGACGATTGATTACTATGAACATCGTGAACGAGTAAAGGAAGTGGCTGACTTTACTACTTACTTATCAGAAGAAAACATGAAGGAACCTGTTCGGAAGGTTTGGATGCAGCAGGAGGATGCTAGTGAATACGACAAGTGGATCTCTGTCGTGATGACAGAGAGTGGGCATTCTAGTATGACGGGTGAAGTGGAGAAAAAAGAGGATTTAAGTGTTGAAAGCCGTGGAGGTGTGGATGAACCTGTCTCACTTGAAACTGGGGAGAGACAAGTTGTCGCTTATATCGTTCAAACAGATGAACAATCCTTCTCCGGTAGAAGCCATATTACGATTGAGGAACAACTTGAAGAGGTAACGGATTATGAACAGGTGTATGTCATGTCGATTGAATTGTTAACGTGAATGGATGTGAGATTGAGGATTATGAATTGCCTTGCTAATCGTTTGCTTTGAAGCGAAGGCAAATTTGTATGAGCTATTAAAGCAAGTGAGTGGATAGGTTTCTTCTTTCAATCTAAAGTGTCCGGAAGTGTTATAAGTTGACGCTTCCGGACGTTCATTTGATAAGGGCTTATACGACAATCTTGATTTTCGTCCCTGAAGGATCTGCTGCCCAGACGGCGTCCTCGGTTTTTGTCACCGGTGTGCCAAGTGATTCAAGTTTCGACGTGATAGCGATTTGTTTTTCTTTATCGGCTACATTTAATGTGAAATAAGCCATGCCTGCGCTGCTTGGTGAAGGAGCCGGGGCGCCTACGCCGTGCCACGTGTTTAATGCGATGTGGTGATGATACTTGCCGTCAGCGATAAAATGCGTTTGCGGATTAAACCGTCTGACCATTTCAAAGCCAAGGCCTTCGAGGTAAAAGTCTTCGGTCTCTTCAAGGTCGGCCGCGTGTAAATGCACGTGTCCCATCAACGTAGCTTCCGGCATTTTCTTCCACGGTGCGCCGTCGTTTTCAGCGAGCAGGTCGCGGTAGTTGAGCGGATCCACCGTAAGGTTAACTTCGCCATTTTCCCAAGTCCAGCCATCCGGATCCCGGTCCGCATAGATTTCGATACCGTTTCCGTCCGGATCAGCGAGATAAATAGATTCGCTCACGGTATGGTCAGAGGAGCCGAAGTTCAAGCCGATCTCATTGAAATAGGTGACGATCTTGGCCAGATCCTTACGGGTGGGGAGAAGCAGGGCAAAGTGATATAACCCGGTCGTATATCGTTCTTTTGGCGTGACGCCTATCGGCTGCCCGGCTGTGATCAGAGCTGTCTCTCCGTCGGCGCTGAATGCAGCTTCTGAATCAGTTTGATACAGTACATGAAAGCCGAGGGTATCCTGATAAAAAGAGATGGTGCGTTCAAGGTTCTGTACGTGAAGATGGACGTGACTCACAAACGTTGTCGGCTTACGGTGGAAAGGCATAAAAGTCTCCTCCTTAAGCTTCTTGAATTTAAGATAAATATACGACGAAATCAACGACAAGAAAAGAGAACTGCTCATGCCCTTCATGAAACAAGAAGCCGGAGAACAGAAAATGCTCCTTGTTTCATGCATAGGCAGATTATATGAGAGGATTAACTCTGCGCTAGAATTGCTACGTAACACCCGTGCTGAATATGATGTTCGACATCCCCAAATTCGTTCGTTAAATGAGTATAAATCTTATCGAGCACTTCTTGTTTTTGATATTCATCAAAATTTGTGAGCCATGAGAGGGAGCCCACTCGCCCGCACCATGATTCATTTGAAAACGATACGGTGTAATTAAATTTATATGTTTCTTTTAAATCAAACCCACCTTGTTTCCATTCTTCAAACCATTCTACAGGAAAACTGTGAATGAGTTGGCTGGCGTCTGCTTTGGAGCCGGCCGGTTTGATTTTACCATCCGGCATGTAGCTTTTAACAATTTCCGCAGTGTCAGATATGATTTTTGACTTAGATGTAAATCCTGAATCCATTACGAGTAATTTCCCACCTGGCTGGAGCAGCCTTTTGATTTCATCCATCGTTTTCTGACGATCAAACCAGTGCCAGGCTCGTAAAACTGTGGCGCAATCAAATGCAGCGCTTTGTAAATCAGTAGACTCTGCGAAGTTACAAATGTAGTTTATGTTCATATCTTCGCTTTCATCAATGGATTTTGCTTCTGCAATTAGCTCGGCAGACGGTTCAACCCCGGTAACAGCAGATCCTTCTCTGGACATGGCACGGCTTAACACGCCAGTCCCGGCGCCGAGGTCAACCACGTCTTTACCATGAAAATGAATCCCTCTTAATTTTAAGCTTGCCATCAATTCATCAGGCAGATCGTTTCGATGTTGCGCGTACGCTTTTGCAACATTGCCGAAATTCGTTTGCATATGAAGACCTCCACGTTAAATGTAGTCCTGGCGTTTGATCCATTGTTGTTCGTTCAATAATAACATTTATTTCCTTAATGAATAAGTAAGATTTTTCTGTAGTTTCAATTGGAACTCCTTCCCGGGTGTGCTACGATAGTGACAGGTAAGAAATCATCCTTATCGAAATAGCGATAGGGTGGTTTCTTTTTTTATCTAAAGCGTGGGGAAAGGAAGTGACCAAACAAATGAAAAATATTATATATATTATCATCGGTACATTTATTTTTGCGGCAGGGACGACCCAGTTTGCGATGCCGAACTCGATTGCCGATGGTGGGATCGTTGGTGTTTCGCTCTTAATTTACTATAGTACCGGGCTTTCACCGGGACTCTCGACACCGCTTATCTTTATCGTGCTCCTTGCGATCGGTGCCCGCTACTTACCGCGGGTTATTATATATAAAACAGTGTTTACGATCAGCGTCCTGTCATTTTTCTTGTGGGCTTTAGAAGACGTATTAGCACGTCCAATTGATGATGTGATGCTTGCTGCTGTATTTTTCGGGATTTTTGCCGGTGCCGGCTTCGGCTTTATTTTCCAAGCCGGAAGCTCTGTCGGTGGCTCATCAATCATTGCCCGGATTATGAACCATCAGCTCGGCTGGAGTTTAACAGGAACGAACCTTGTTGTAGATGCCATTATCGTACTTGCCGGGATTTTTGTGATTGGGCCAATTCTTGCGATGTACACGTTAATTGCGCTTTATATCGGAAAAGTTGTTACTGATTTTGTGCTTGGCGGCTTTGATTCGAAAAAAGCGTTAAATGTCGTTTCGCCGTATTCTGAAGAGATCTC
Source organism: Salsuginibacillus halophilus (assembly GCF_003014715.1). Classification (GTDB taxonomy): domain Bacteria; phylum Bacillota; class Bacilli; order Bacillales; family Marinococcaceae; genus Salsuginibacillus; species Salsuginibacillus halophilus. The sequence continues at coordinate 74,674 of NZ_PYAV01000012.1, read as the reverse complement.
TCACCGCATTACGCACGAGCTTGCTTCAAGTGCCACCGTATTTTACGGGCAGGGTGAATATATGAAAGAACAGCGCCGGGTGCTCTATATTGTGATTCACTCGCACAAACTGCTTAGGTTAAAACGGGTGATCAAAGAAGTAGATCCTGATGCGTTCATTGTCGTGCACAACGTGAAAGACGTCTCCGGCGGCTTTATATCAAGCGGCTTTGGAAATGGTTAGACATTCTATAATGAAAACTCGCATCTACAGCCGGGAGATAAAATACTCCCGGTTTGCGTGTAGACAAACTTTCAAGAAGAGTGTAGTCTGACGTTGCTTTTCGGCGGATGCTTGAAGTTACCGTGTCTTCTTAGCCCCCGTCAAGACCTCAAATTCCTCGGCAGAAAGTCACTGCCTGTGGGATTTTCGGCTCGCGTTATTCCTGGTGGCGTCGCCGGCGCTCCTCAGTCTTGCGTCATTTCATCGTCATGAATTGTAGAGAGCTTTTTGATAAAGCTACATGAATCAATTTCATCATGACGCTTCATGAGTGATCAAACGAACCATATGCAAATGTAAAAGTGACCGAAACGAAAGACGGCGACTCCCAGAGGATCAAGCGCAGACTGAAGATCCACTTGTTCGATTGGCATTGAAATCGAACAAGTTAGCTGAAGGCAAGCCCTCGGGAAAGCGTCCGTCTGGCGTGAAGGCCACGTTCATGATTCAGTTTTCCCCTTAATGGGGCAACCCGCGGCAGGTGGAGCAGTAAGTTGTGAGTTCATGTTAAGTTGTGCAATTTGTCTACAGCCTGTCCGGGAGATAAAAATACTCCCGGTTTTTTTCGGTTCCCGTAGAAAATGAGGTTATGATATAATGTTGAAGTTTGTGATCTTTGAACGAAGGGGTGTAATTCATTTATGAGTGCGGTCATTATTTCAGTTCTTGTGATGGTTGTGTTAAGTTTACTGCGGCTTAACGTTGTCATGGCGATTATTTTTGCAGCTTTGACAGCAGGCTGGCTGTCCGGCATGTCGCTTCCTGATACAGTAGAGGTTTTAAGTGAAGGGGTGAGCGATCAAGCGGAGACAGCTTTAAGCTATATTTTACTAGGTACATTTGCGGTCATGATCGGTTATTCCGGCATTACCGGTTTTCTTGTTAGGCATCTTGTGCAGGCATTAAAAGGTAAGAAAGCTTTCGTTCTATTAACGATTGCCGGCGTTGCAAGTTTGTCGCAAAACGTTGTGCCGGTGCATATTGCTTTTATTCCAATTTTAATTCCACCTCTTTTAAACTTATTTGACCGGATGAAACTGGACCGCCGAGCCGCGGCTGTTTCACTTACGTTCGGCTTGAAAGCACCCTATTTATTAATCCCGGCAGGTTATGGATTAATCTTTCACGGCATTGTTGTTGATGAAATGGAAGCAAGCGGAATGACGATCGGCCTTGGTGAAGTGCCGCTTGCTATGGCGCTGCCTGTCCTTGGTATGCTTATCGGTCTTTTATTTGCAGTGTTTGTGACGTATCGTAAAGATCGTGAAGTGAACGATGCAGCTCAGCTTGAAGCAGAGGAAGACTTTAAAGAGATGCGTTTCACGAAGTTTCATATGCTTACCATCATTGCAATTATAGGAGCTTTACTCATTCAGCTTAGTACAGAGTCGCTCGTTTTAGGTGCGCTCACAGGTATTGTACTCATGCTGATCTTTACTGTTGTTCCTTTTAAAGATGCTGATCAAGTCATGGTTGATGGGATTAAAATGATGGGGATGATCGCTTTCGTTATGCTTGTGGCTTCAGGGTACGCCACAATTTTACAGGACACAGGCGCTGTTGATGATCTCGTTACATCAGCTGCCGGTGTACTAGGTAATAACCAGCTGCTCGGTGCGGTTGCTATGCTTTTGATAGGTTTAATTATTACAATGGGGATCGGCTCGTCATTTGGTACGATTCCAATTCTGGCTGCGTTGTTCGTGCCGCTTGCAGCAGCGCTTGGTTTCTCACCACTTGCAACAGCCGCATTAATCGGTACGGCTGGGGCTATTGGCGATGCAGGCTCGCCTGCTTCAGACAGTACGCTCGGTCCAACGTCCGGTTTAAACGCTGATGGAAATCACCATCACATCTGGGACACTTGTGTACCGACGTTTCTACACTTTAATATTCCGCTGCTTGCTTTCGGACTGCTTGCCGCTTTAATCTTCTAAATCGGTAACGAATTACAGCATATTAAACGATAACCCTGCTCGACCTTTTCCAAGGTTGGGTAGGGGTTTGTCATATTTCCCGGGAAATTGATTGCATTGCTCGAAAAGCGTTTACGATTTTTCTTTGCAGGTATTCAGGTTACTTGCATCGATATAGCGTATAACGTATGGTACGAATAGAAATGATTAAAGAAGGGTAACGAAGTTGAGGTGGTCTGACATGTGTCGCGCGTGAGTGGTACAACATCAGGTTGTGTACGATCTGCAGGATCCGCGCTGGATTAAAAATAAAGAACAAGTGACCCCGGCTGGCGGCCAGGTCATTTTAACTTTTGATGATGGTCCGAGCCGCCAGTTACCAAGGATACTTGATGTATTGCAGGAAAAAGGTGTGCCGGCGATTTTCTTCTGGCAGTCGCGCCTGCTTTATGAGGGACGGCCGTGGCGGCGGGTGCTCGCTGAAGGCCATCAAATCGGGGCGCATACGCACCGGCACCGCAACCTTGTCAAATTAGATAAAAAAGAGCAGGAGCGGCAAATTAAGTTAAACGTAGAGACGGTGGCGCGCGTCACCGGCGAAGAGGTGCGGTACTTCCGTCCGCCGTTTGGTCGCTACAATGAAGATACGTTGGAGGTACTCAAGTCCTTCAATCTGCTTCCGGTCATGTGGGAAATTTCATCATTTGATTGGGAGCCGGAAAAGACTCCGGATGACATTATCTGTAATGTCTGCGATCACCTGCAGGATGGATCAATTATTTTACTACACGAATTAAAAAATACCGTTGCAGCACTTCCGGAGTTGATCGATGAAATTCGAGCGCAAGGCTACGAGTTTGTCGGTGGCTTAGAGCACTAGCTGCTGTATTTGGTTATAAAACTCTGATTTTGCTTCTTATCAAAAAAACCGCCCGGCTGTCGTTAGCCGGGCGGTTTTTAATTATGCTTGTGCCTGCCCGTCTTTGACCCAGGAGGCAACGGTAATCGTCCGCTTTGCTTGATGCTTCACGGCCGCTTCCACATTTTCGATCATATTTCCGTCTTGGTCTACGGTTACACTTACACCATATGGGTTACCCCCTGCTTCAAATAACGACATGTCGGTGTAGCCTGGAGGTACAATAAATGCGCCCCAGTGCATCATCGTTGTATAAATGGTTTGTAGTGTTTTTTCTTGACCGCCGTGGGCGTTACTTGCTGAAGACATGCCGCTGACAACTTTGTTGGCTAGTTTGCCTTCAAACCAAAGACCGCCGGTTGTATCGAGAAACTGCTTCATCTGTGCCGGGATGTTACCAAAACGTGTCGGGGAACTGAAAATAATCGCGTCTGCCCATTCAAGGTCATCAAGTGTAACTTCTTGAATGTCTTTAGTTGCTTCTAAGTGCGCCTGCCAGGCTGGGTTGGAAGCCACTGCTTCATCCGGTGCCGTTTCAGCCGTGCGGAAGACTTTCACTTGTGCACCTTCAGCCTCGGCGCTTTCTGCCGCCCACTTGGCAAGCTGGTGGTTCGTTCCAGTGGAGCTGTAATATATGACTGCTACTTTTAAAGGATCCGGCGCCGGCGCATCTTGCTGCTCGGGCTCGGGCGTTTCGTTTGAAGCTGGTGTTTCTGCCTGTTTCTTTTTACCTTTCAACCAATCAAGAAGACCCACGTGCTTCACCTCTTTTTTAACTTAATCTCAACTTCGTAAATCTTTAATTAAAGATAATTTTAAAGAAATATAACCTAAATGTCAATGCAGTCATAGAAGGTGTGAAGTGTGAGTGTTCAAAATCAAAGTTCATTGCGGGGAATGTAAATACTGGATATCATTATGTTAGGAAGGTCTCGATTGAATGATTGTAAAAAGCGAACAGACAATGTGATACCGGAAGCCACTTGAGGATCAGGCGTCATGCCCAATGTATGTCGAGGTCTGCTCCAGTTATTTTTAAAGCAGTAAATGAGGTGAAATAAGTAGACATGTTGTTATGGATGGGGGTTTTGTTAGGGGCTGGATTGTGTGCTGCAGCATGGCGAAGCCGTTCAAGGTTTAGTTTATATTTTGGGCTTGTTATTCTGCTTACAATCGCAGTGTATGCTGTCGGTTGGTTTCAAGTGGCACCGCTTCTTCCGGCGGCAGGTTTAGCTATTGCATGGTTTATTGAAAGCAGGATTCGTCGTAAAAATACCGCATAAAGAATGAGCTGAGTTTCCGCTGTTTGCGTGTCGACCCCTGTAACCGGGGAGTGGCAGCAGGCAGCGGTTTTTTGTTTGTAGCCCGACTGGCGGCATGCGAATGAAGAAATCATAAACAAATGATAAACTTTTCGTCGTTTTGTGAAGAAAGCGGGTATAATTCAAAATGTGCAGGAGGTGATGATGGATGCATATTTTAGTTGTTGAGGATGACCGTGATATTGCTTTGATTGTTAAAGAACATTTAGGTGATATAGGTTATCAGGTCACTTGGGCATCTACAGGAACGGAAGGACTTGAAGAAGTAAGCCGGAGAGCGTTTGACCTTGTACTAGTTGATTTAATGCTTCCGGAAATGGACGGGTTCGACTTGTGCCATCATATTCGTATGAAAAGTAGTGTGCCGCTTCTCATTATAAGTGCAAAATCAAGTGATAAAGATAAGGTCAAAGGTCTCGAACTCGGTGCAGATGATTATTTGACAAAACCTTTCAGCCTAAAAGAGCTTGAAGCGCGGGTGCATTCACATATCCGCCGTTATCATCAGTATCAACCGGAGCTTTCCGCTGATGAAATGGCTTTTGAAGGGTTGGTTATCCAAAAGTCAGCCCAGCGGGTGTTTACTGAAGAAGAGGTTGTGCTCACGGCGAAAGAATTTGAACTTCTATTATTATTAGCCTCTAACCCTGGACGTACGTTCACAAAAGCTGAAATTTATGAGCACGTCTGGCAGCAATCTTCAGGCATTGATGAACATACGGTTACTGTACATATCCGTAAATTGTGGACCAAGTTGAATGACCCGGCGAAATCACCGAAATGGCTGGAAACAGCATGGGGCACTGGTTATCGGTTTATTGGGACGCCGGTTTGATGAATATACGACTCTGGCTATCGATCACACATTTAGCGGCGATGCTGCTCCCATTAGCAGGGGCGTATCTGCTGTATGTATTCATTGAAAAATATAGATTCACGGTATCAGCTTGAGGAGCATGTAGCTGTTTTATCCTATGTAGAAGAGGCTGAAGAAGCTTTGTCCAACCCTGAACTTTATGAATATGAAACTGACTCAAATCAAAGTATTGAACTTCCTGCAGGCGTCTCAGCAACATTATATACCCCTGATGGGCTTGTTACATTTACGAGTGATGAAAACGGTGGGATAGGTTTTCATCGTTCACTCGATATCGTTTATCAGGACTTATATGAGCTCCGCCGTTTAAGCGACCGCTACATGTATAAGCAGCCTGTGTTTGCTGGCAGCACAGAGATCGTCGGCATCTATGAACTGAGCATCCCGCGTGAGATATGGAATGAAGAGGTAGAGGTGCGTCAAATGTATGCAGTTATGTTGTTTGCATCGATACTCATCATGCTTTACGCAGGGTTGCTCTGGGCAGTACAGCGGAAGTTAATTACACCGCTAACCGATTTAACGATTCAAATGACAAACTATGCCAAAGGCGAGCGCTCGGGCTCGATAGAAACACACCGTTCAGATGAATTCGGACGGTTGTATCAACACTTTGAACAAATGAAAACGGATATTGATCAAGCGCGAGCTGAACTGGCGTCAGAGCAACAAAAGAAGGAACAAATGATGGCATCGTTGTCCCATGATTTAAAAACGCCTTTAACCGCCATTCGGACATATAGTGAAGCGATGCCGGAAAATAAATACGCCCAAACCATTCAGCGAAAAGCTGAGGAGATGCAAGTATTGATTGATGATTTACATGCGTTCTCAATGCTTGAGCGTGTAAGTGAAAGTTTTTTATGGGCTGAAGTCGATATTGAGGAATTGTTTGAGATGATTCTTTCAGATTATGAAGTATGGGGCAGTTCTTTTGATCTCTCGTACACTGTTAAGATCTTAGCTGAAGGTTCGATTAAAGTTGATGTAAAGCAGATGCAGCGTGCTGTAAATAACTTAATGAGTAATGCGGTTCGTTTTGCTGAAAGCCATGTATTTGCTGTGGTCGTTGAAGATGAGAACCGTTTACCAGCTTCTCTCTTTCCTGAAGCGGTCGATGCGGTCAGGTCACAACAAAGAGGAGGCGGGATGCAGATGATTATCCAAAACGACGGGGTTGTTGCTGCAGATAATGATCGCTTGTTCGAACCTTTTTATCAAGGAGAGAAAGAACAGTTCAGCACCCACTCCGGCTTAGGGTTAAGTATTGTGAAAAAAATTGCTGAAGCCCATGGTGGAGATATTATATTGATCCCCTGTCCGGGCCAGGGGACTGTTGCAAGTTTATGGATTCCAAAGTTATAGGAGGAGATTTGTGTGCACAAATTCATAGGTTCACTACTCGCTGCTGCTGTCTTGCTCGTCGCATGTAATGAAGACGGGGGCGGGTCGTCAGTATCGGCTGAAGATATTATCATACAAGCGGCGGAAGAGGTTGACCAGTTGGAAGATTACTATACTGAAACAGCGATAACCATCACAATTGGAGACGAAGTTGTAGACGAAACCTTGGCAAAAGAATGGTTTGTTGAACAAGCTGACGGTTTATATACACGTACGGAAATGGAGCGAGAAGGTGAAGGCACCCGTTATATTGTGAGTGACGCTGAAACTTCATTAACTTACCAAGAAGGTGATGAGGAGGCTGTCGAACGCGAGGTGCTTGAGGCAGGAATGGTGGAGCAGTCTGAAATGCAGCAGCAGATGGATCGACTCTCAAACTATCAGGATACGCATACGATTGAATTGATCGGCGAAACAGAAGTTCAGGATCGCTCGGCGTATCATCTTTCTTTAGAAGCAGATGAAGATTCAGCTGAAGGGGATGGCGAGTTGTGGATTGATCAAGAGACGTGGCTGACGTTAAAGCAAGAGAGTGATATGGAAGGGATGAGCTTGGAGATCGAGGTGCTGACCTTCGATACAGCGCCGGAAATTCCAGAAGGTTTATGGGAGTTGGATTTACCAGAAGATGTCGAAGTTGTGGATCAAGAAGCGCTAAGTAGTGGTATAGAGACAGATGAAGAAGAGCTCACGTTAGAAGAAGTACATGATCACCTTGGAGAGCCTTTCCTGTACGATGCAGAACGATTTTCTGAAGCCGTGTTAACGACCACGGTGGTAGAAGGCGGTGAACCAGAGGAGGAGTTGGTGTTACATTATATTGAAGACGGGGATCCTTATGCTCGTTCAATCATCCAGGATGATGATGGTGAATCAAATACGGATGTCGATCTGCCTGGACGGGAAGACATTACCGTTCGTGGCGAAGACGGGCATATGACAACATCTGAGACCTTGCAGCTCATCGCCTGGCCTGAGGATGGTTTACGTTACAGTTTGTATTCAGACCGCCCGGATCTGGATGGAGAAGAACTGATGGAAACTGCTGAAAATATGGAGATCTTTGAGCCTTAAGGAGGGACGTCATGCTGCGCTTATTTGTTTTTTTTCTACTTCTTTTTGTCATCTCAATAGTCGACACGCTTGGCTTAGGTCCTGATAATCCGATCACGACCGGTGAGCTCTGGATGTTTACCGGCATCGCATTTGTGGCGATCATCGGGATCGGTTTGATGCGCAGCTACCAGCGTCGGGCCGATCAACAAAGGGATGAAGCGCCAGTAGATTTAAACGAATTAGCTTTCGATTATGTGTATCAAGAAAAGTTCCGCGATGCCTCAGAAGACTGGACGACGGTTTTTTCAAAAGATGGAGAGAAGTCGTGTGAGCTCCGCATTAAATTCCGCCATCCCGTCCAGCGCTTTTTAGCTCGGTATCTTGATTTTTTTGTTTTCCATGTAGAGGTCCAAGGAGAAGGGCAAACGTATGACTTTAAACATAACTGGAAGCATCTTTTTAAGTACAAGTGGGATGTTTATGCGAATGGCGCGTATATGGGAAAGTTTCAAACGAGTTTTAAAGCGCAAAGTTTGAATGTTGATTTTCAGCCGGAGGGGCGCGGGCAGTCTTTGTTATATGAACGAATGCTCGGCTCTGCCGAAACAAAGGCGTGGGCTGGTCAGGAAAAGGTTATGGAAGGGCAGAGGGAGCGCTTTAAAATCCGGTCCAATCACCGGATCAATGTTTACAGTACCGACCGAGACCCGGCACTTTTGATCGGCTTATATCATTTAACTGTGTTAGTGAGAAAAAATTAGGGGGGATTTGATGACAGAGCGACGTTTCGGCGGCTTCTGGCGTCGGCTGCTAGCTTTTTTACTTGATAGCTTGATGCTTGCGCTTCCGGTGATGTATGTCACCAATGTGCTATACGGAACAGGGGATATTGAGCAGGTGCCGGTCGTATATCTTCCTTTTATATTTTTGGCTTCGTTGTATTTTATCGTTATGCCGGTGACGAAGGTGCAAGGTACACTAGGCAAGCGGATCCTTGGGCTAAAAATTACAAACCGCAATTTTCAGCGCATCACATTCAAACAATCCATTGGACGTTACTTTGCTGAAATATTATCCGGAATCACGATGTATATCGGTTACCTGCTCGCCGCATTTATGCCTCAGAAAACGGCACTGCACGACATCTTAGCAAAGACGTACGTTGTGCGGATCGAAAAAGACACTTGAAAACATCGAAGTCGTGTAATACACGGCTTCAGCGTGTAGACAAGCTTTCAAGCAAAGTGAAGGCTGATATCGCTTTTCAGCGGGCGCTTGCACCCGGAGGGCACAAGTGCGACATCGGTTTGATCTGCGCTTACGCTTGAAGTCACCGTGTCTTCTTAGCCCCCGTCACGGCCTCAACTTCCTCGGCTGAAAGTCACTGCCTGCGGGATTTTCGGCTCGCGCTGTTTTTGGTGGCGTCGCCGCCGGTGCTCCTCAGCCTTGTGTAGTTTGAGGGTCATCAAATGTAAAGATCCTTTTGATCAAGCAATATTTACATAAGCCAATTTCATAATGGTGCTTCATGATCGGTCAAGCGAACCATATCCAATGGAAATCTTTAATGATCCGTTAACGAATAAGTAACCGAAACAAAAGACGGCGACTCCCAGAGGATCATGCGCAGGCTGAAGATCCACTTTTTCGAATGGTCTGCATTCGAAAAAGTTAGCTGAAGCCAAGCCCTCGGGAAAGCGTCCGTCTGGGGTGAAGTTTACGTTCATGATTCGTTTTTTCCCTTAATAGGGCAGCCAGCGGCGGTTGAAGCCGTAAGTTGTGAGTTAATGTTAAGTTTTGTAATTTGTCTTCAGCCTGAAGTCGTGTAATACACGGCTTTTTTGTATTTTAAAAGCCTTTAAAATACTGAAGTTACGTACATGATAAATAGGGGAAAACAGGAGGTTGACACTGTCAGGACGAGGGAGGGTTGCCGGGATGCTTACAGAGCACCTGCTAAGCGATTACTTTATGATCATTTTAGGCGCCGCTTTATTATGCGGCGTAATCATCACAAAATTCTCCAGCCGCCTTGGCGTGCCTTCACTCGTATTATTTATTGCGCTTGGCATGTTGATGGGCTCAGATGCGTATGGGTTTATCGATGTGAGGAGCTTAGAGGAAGTACAGATTGTCGGGATTATTGCATTGGTTATTATATTGTTTGAAGGTGGTTTACATACAAACTGGACGACCATCCGCCCGGTGATTGGCACTGCGGTCTCGCTTGCGACCGTGACCGTGTTTTTAACATCAGCTGTGCTTGCTTTATTTGCTTATTTAATTTTAGATTTAAGCATGCTCGAGGCGATGCTTCTCGGTGCATTGGTTGGTTCAACGGATGCGGCGGCAGTATTTGCGACGCTGAAAGGGAAGCCGATTAATGAACGGCTCGGTGCAACCATGGAAGGTGAGGCCGGGGCGAACGATCCGATGGCGGTATTTTTAACCCTCGCTGCGATTGAACTCTTGCTTGATACGAGCAGCAGCCCGGCGTTCATGATTGGATCTTTCTTCTGGCAGATGCTTGCAGGTGCCGGGCTGGGGTTGTTGATCGGCTGGATGGCTTCACAGGCGATTAACCGGATTAACCTGGATGCCACCGGGCTTTATCCAATTTTTACACTTGCTGTCGCGCTTGTTACTTACAGCGTCACGGAGTTTGTTTTTGCGAGTGGTTTTCTTGCTGTCTACGTCTGTGCACTGGTTATTGGCAACTCGCCACTGACGCACCGTTACACGATTTCACGCTTTCATGAAGGCTTGGCTTGGGTCTCACAAATTGTCATGTTCGTTATTCTAGGGCTGGTTGTGATACCGGGTGAAATCTTTTCCTGGTCAATCATTTGGACAGGTTTATTATTATCCATGATTTTAATGTTTGTTGCGCGGCCGCTGGCGGTCTTTCTTTCAACACTCGGCATGGGCTACAATCTGCAGGAAAGAATATTTCTCTCCTGGGCCGGCTTGCGCGGTGCAGTGCCGATCGTTTTGGCAATTTTTCCGATTGTAGCCGGTGTCGAAGTTGCAGAGGAGCTCTTTCACGTCGTCTTCTTTATCGTGTTGACCTCCGCTGTGCTCCAAGGTGCAACCATGACCCCGGCTGCAGAAAAACTAGGGGTAACAGGTCCGAAAAAAGATATGCCGCATTATTCATTTGAGCTAGTCAATATTGGTCGGGCAGATGCCAAATTTGTAGAGTTTTATGCGGCCCCTTATACCCCGGCAGTAGGTCATAAAGCAGGGGATTTGCCGCTTCCGGAAGGAGCAGAGGTGAATGCGCTTCTGCGTGGTGATGATTTAATTAATGTGACTGAAGAAACGGTCATTGAACCGAATGATTTTCTTTACATTTTAGTGCCGAAGCATAAGCAGCAGGAAGTGAAGAAAGTGCTGCTTCCTAAGAAAAATAAAGGCGATTAGAGGGAGCGTTAGGATGAGGTGTGTCGGCATTGACGGCTGTAAGTACGGGTGGGCAGTGGCTTGGATTACAAGTGATTCATCAAATGTGGGTTTCGAATTGTACACAACATTGAAGAATATTCCGTTTCAAAAAACAGATATTATCTGGATTGATATGCCGATCGGAATGCCGCCGGTGTATGCCTATCCGCGCCAAGCTGATACCGAAGCCCGGAAGCTGTTGGGCCGGCGGGGCGCCACGGTATTTTCAGTACCAGCACGTCCAGCTCTTGAGCATTCGACGTATTCAGAAGCAAACGCCGCTCATAAACAATTAACTGACCGCGGTATGAGTAAACAAGTATGGCACCTTGCGCCAAAAATGTTTGAAGTGGAACAGTTTTTGAGTGTGTATCCGGAGATTAACTTATGGGAGGCTCATCCTGAACTGGTCGGTGCAGGACTCAACGATGCGCCTTTGATGAAACGTAAAAAGAAAATTGAAGGGAAAACCGAGCGGATGGAGCTTTTGCGCGATTATGGATATGACATCACTTCTTCATTTGAAGACGCCAGGCGTAAGTATTTGAAGAAAGAAGTCGCCGATGATGACCTAATCGATGCTGCTCTTCTTGCCGTTGCAGCTGACAGTCCAGAATGTTGGAAGCACTCAGTGCCTGAAAATCCTGCCAATGAAATTCAAGCGGCGATGCGCATTCACTATGTAAAATCATTTTAAGGCATCCGGGCGGGTGACATTCTGCATCTACTTGCATAGGCTGTTGTGAAAGATCTTGTGAAAGGGTGACGTTATGTATTACATGCCACAGCAGATGCAGGGCCCGGACATTTTCACAGACGCAGTGCAGCGCCAGTCAGTTTCTGCTTCTTTATACCGGCAGCTTGCAGATAAGGCTTCGTCAAATGAGGAGGAGGAACTGCTTAGTCAGCTGGCCGATCGGCAAGAAGCGCAGTTCGCGTATTTGGCCGACATGTATCAGCAGGTGACCGGGCAGCAGCCACCGTACATGCGAAGCAGCCAGGAAATTTCAAACTTTGAAACTGGTATGCAGCAGGCTTACCAGTTTGGGATGGAAAATGCGCAGGCTTATTGGAATGGTTGTCAGGCGGCACAGGGGACTCCGCTTCAATCCATTTTGTATCAAGCTTCAGCGGATGCTTTTCAACAAGCCGAAGAGCTGCGGCGGCTTGCTTCTGGTGAATCCCGGGGAGAGCCTCGGCGGGATCATGGAGGAGAGCCGTACGTTGTAAATATTGAACGTGCGACAGAGGATAATGAGAATTTCCGCGCGGCGCTTTGGACGGGAGAGCACTTACAATTGACTTTGATGAGTATTGAGCCTGGCGATGACATCGGTCTTGAAATTCATCCGGATCATGACCAATTTCTCCGAATTGAAGCGGGGCGCGGTCGTGTAGAAATGGGGCCGCGTGAAGATCAGTTAAGTTACCGCCGCAATGTGAGGGACGACTACGCTGTGTTCGTTCCGGCTGGTGTGTGGCACAACCTTACTAACACAGGGCAGGAGCCGCTTAAGCTATACTCCATATACGCCCCGCCGGAGCATCCATACGGCACCGTACATGCGACAAAAGCTGAAGCTGAAGAAGCTGAACACCACCATCATCATTGAAATGAAACCAGCCGGTGCGCCGGCTGGTTTCATTTTTGGGAGAGGGGGCCCGTTTCTAGGGCGAGCCGCTCCATTATAGGGGTGGGGCGCTCCACCCAGCGCTTATTCTCTCCATTTTAGGGGTGAGCCGCTCCATATTGGAGAGGTGGAGGTTCATCCAGCGCTTGTTCGCTCCATTTTGGGGAGAACGCGCTCCATTTTGGGGAGAACGCGCTCCATATTGGTTTGTTAGAGGTCCAACTTTGAGGGAGCGTGTTTCAGTTTCAGAGAAAGAGGTCCATCGCGCTAATTTCAGCTCCAAACACATTTTTGCTTATTGCGCATCATCTCCTCCATTTTTTAAGTGTTTCAGCTTACGCACAATTGAACTTAACAACAGGAGGGTAGCGAGGCCAAACGCGACGGCCCAGGTAGGGTCTCCTGATTGGTAGGCATCCCAGGTGACAAAACTCCCGATAAGAAGAACGATTACACGCCAAATGATGCTGAACATAGATGAATCCCCCGCGATCTACACGTCGTACACGTCGATTTTCTTCAAGGTAGCACGAGGTGGCGATTTCGGCAAATGACAAAGTTACTGCACGGTTGGAGGAAAAACTGCCCGTCTGGAGGGGAGAACTGCGCGATTGTTGAAAAATGTGCGCGGCTGAGGTGAAAACTGCGCGATTGTTGAAAAATGTGCGCGGTTGAGGTGAAAACTGCCCGTCTGGAGTAATAACTGCACGGCTACGGTATTTATTGCCCGCATTCCATTAGTTATTTTCGGCTTGTTTTCATAGGCTGTCTCCGGTAGATTAAAAGAATGACGTATACATATGAAAGGGGGAGGCTGGATGGTTCGTTTGCAGGTTCGACAAGCGGAGCTCGCGCCGTTTGCGATGAACATTTGTACATCAATCGTTGGTCGTACGAAAGCGGAGGTTCTGAACCAGGTAAAAGCTTTGGTCGCCGAAAAACCGGATGTGCTTGAGTGGCGCGCTGATTTTTATGAAGACTTAAAAGCCTCTGAGCAGGTGAAAGCACTTGCCGGCGAGATCCGCGAGGCTGCCGGCGAGATTCCGGTGATCTTTACAATTCGCTCTGAGCGCGAGGGCGGTGAGCCGATACAGCTGCAGGAGGCGGAAAAAGTTGCTTTAATTGAAACGCTTGCTGCCACCGGTGCGCTTGATATTTTTGACTATGAATTAAGCGGCGGAAAAGCTCATATTGAAACGGTAAAAGCGGCGGTGCAAGCGTACGGGGCGAAGCTGCTCCTCTCGTTTCATGACTTTGACAAGACGCCCGAGCCTGATGTTTTGCAAACCATCTTAAGCGATTGCGAAGCATACGGCGCAGATATCGGAAAAGTTGCGGTGATGCCGCATACGAGCCGCGATGTTCTGCAAGTGCATGAGGTGACACTTGCTGCGGTGGAGAACGCGCGTATTCCATTGATTACAATTGCCATGGGGCGCCTTGGAGCCCCGACGCGGATCACCGGCGCATCCTTCGGTTCAGCTTTGACGTTTGCAGCAGGTGAACAAAGCTCGGCACCAGGCCAGGTACCGCTCGGATTAATGCAAGGGGTGCAGCAGGTGCTCGGTGACGATGCAGGGAGGTTATCATGATGGAAGAAGCAAAAAAAAGTGTGATTCTCGTCGGTTTTATGGGTGTAGGTAAAACGACGGCCGGTGCGCTGGCTGCACAACAGCTTGACCGCACGTTTGTAGATATTGATGATGAAATTGTGAAAGCATTCGATATGACGATTCCTGATATTTTCAGTGCGTACGGTGAGGATGTTTTTCGGGAGAAGGAACGGGAGCTTGTTGAAGCGTACTGCACGGCATCGAATCAAGTCATTTCACTCGGCGGCGGGGTGTTTATGAATGACGCATTGCGCCGGCTCTGCCTTGAGCATGGCCTGGTTGTTCATTTGGATATGAGCTGGGAGGCGTGGACGGAGCGGCTTGATGATATTATTGATACCCGTCCGGTTTTGCAGAAAAAGAATGTAGACGAAATTGAATCTCTCTTTTATGAACGCAAAGACTTGTATAAGGATCACCACATGAAAGTGATGACAGATGGCTTAAGTGAAGAAGCGGTAGCTGAAGCAATTGTTTCGGCTGTACGTACCAACTAAACACGTTTAAAACCTCACGTCCCCGGTAAATAGAGTAATATTTACCAGAGAGGGGCGTGGGTTTTTTGCAGTTAACTGAAACGAATCAAGCGTTACAGGCATATACCGCGGTACGGGAGCAGACACGTGAGCTTGTATCCCATTTGAATACAGAAGATTTTATGCTGCAGGCGGCAGCACACGTCAGCCCGACGAAATGGCATTTAGCACATACAACCTGGTTTTTTGAAAAGTTTATTTTACTAGAGCACCTCTCGGACTATGAGTATTTTAACGCTGTCTTCTTTTACTTATTTAACTCTTATTACGAAACGGTTGGCACTCCGCACCCGCAAGCTGAACGCGGCTTGATTTCACGTCCCGGTGTTGAGGAAACCATCAACTACCGTAAGCATGTTGATACGTATATGGCGCAGTTATTGCAGCAGGAAGACTTGAGCAGTGACGTTTATGAGCTCGTGGAGATCGGTTTGCAGCATGAGCAGCAGCATCAGGAGCTAATCTTGATGGATATGAAGTACAATTTCTCCTTTAATCCGCTGCTTCCGACATTTAAAGAAAGTGCCGTACCGGCGGCGGGAGAAGCCCCGGCGTTAAAGTTTCATCCATTTAAAGGCGGACTTGTTGAAGTAGGTCATGACGGCACCGGCTTTGCTTTTGATAATGAAGGACCCCGCCACAACACGTATGTCCACCCGTATCAGCTTGCCAACCGGCCGGTGACCAACGGGGAGTTTATGCAGTTTATCGAAGCCGGTGGTTACGAGGAGCCGTCCTATTGGCTCTCTGACGGCTGGCAGAAAGTGCAGGAAGAAGGCTGGAGCCATCCACAGTATTGGCAGAACCATAAAGGCAAATGGTACGTGTTTACCCTTGGTGGTCTGCAGCCTGTGAATGAAGCAGCACCTGTCGTGCACGTCAGCTTTTATGAAGCAGATGCGTATGCGCGCTGGGCCGGCAAAAGACTGCCGACAGAGCAGGAATGGGAGTATGCGCTTGCTGAAGAGGAGATTCGTGGAAACTTCATGGATGATGGCATTTATGAGCCGGATGCTTCGTACGGGGATGGAGCGTTTCTTAAAGCGTACGGTGATGTATGGGAGTGGACGCGGAGCCCGTACACGCCTTACCCGCGCAACAAGCCGCTGGATGGGTCGCTCGGTGAATATAATGCCAAATTTATGGCCAATCAAATGGTGCTGCGCGGCGGGGCATGTGTGACACCGGCCTCGCATATCCGTCCAACGTACCGTAACTTCTTTTATCCGCACATGCGCTGGGCTTACAGCGGCTTCCGGCTGGCGGATAACGTATAGCAGCACGCCGCCTGCTCGATTTGAGGAGGCGGCTTAACTTTGTAAAAAAGCAGGTGAAGGACAATGACAAGAGAATCAATCAAAAATCTCGCTCGTAAATACGGCTTACACGTTCAGATCGGGGAAGTGAATGAATCCGGGCTTGATTTTGCGACGGCTGCAGGCGTGGATGAAACAGGGAAGCGCTGGCTTTGCCGGGTGCCGCTTCGTGACGATGTGAAAGCAGGTATCCACCGAGAGAAACAAGTGCTGCAGGCAGTTCGTCCGCAGTTGAGTGTCGAAGCACCGGATTGGCAGATTGCTGAAGAAGACTTTATCGCTTACCCGCTTCTTTCCGGGGTGCCGGCGGGGACCATTGATGCAGAAGCTGGCGCCTATGCATGGCAGCTCACAGTGGATCCGCTTTCGGATCACTTTATTGAGACACTAGCCTCTGGGCTAGCCTCGCTGCATCATGTATCAAAGCAAAATGTTGCAGGAGCGGGGATTAACCTTCGTACGATTCAAGATGTGCGTACCCGGCAGCTTGAGCGGATTGGTGAAGTGAAGCAGTCTTTTGTTGTATCTGAACAGCTTGACGCCAAGTGGCTCTGCTGGATTCATGACGATAAGTTTTGGCCGAGTGAAACAACCGTCATCCACGGTGATATGCATCCGGGGCATATGATCATTGACGATGAGGAGCGAGTCACCGGTTTCATCGACTGGACCGAAGTTGACATCAGTGACCCTGCCATCGATTTGGTGGGCTATTACCATACCTTTGGCGAAGTGGAACTGCGCCGTTTGCTTCAAGCATACGAAAAGCAGGGAGGTCCGTTAACCGAAGGAGCGGTGCCTCAAATTCAAGCTTGGGCAGCAACCTCACCGCTCGATATTGCCGAGTTTGCGATCCGTTCCGGGGAAGAAGCTTATCAACAGATGGCAAAAGAGGCATTGGAGGGCCAAGACTGAACGATTCCGCAAATTTTCATCCATTATCACATAAAATTTCAATAAAAGTTCAAATTTTGAGTTTGCAGGATCTATTTGTCAGGGAAATGCGTGCATTATCGGAACATATGGCGAACGCTCGACTGGTCAATATAGATCCTTACATACTTTAAGGTAACGGTTCGTCAAAAAATTATAGAGGAGTGACCGTTTTGCGGAGAAAAGAAATTGACTACAAACGGAAACTAAACGGCCTAAAGCATCGATCTTTGAAGCGGAAGATGACGATCTTTACAACATACACGGTGGCAGCTTCAGCATTCATGTTCGCTGGACAAGCAGACGCGGAAGAAGGAAAAACCGTCGAAGTTCATAACGAAGTGAAAAATGAAGGTGACGAAATCGATGTAAACATGGAAATGGAAAACGCTGACGCAGATGCAGACGCAGACGGTGATGCGGATGCAGGCGCGGATGCCGATGCATCGGCTGATGCTGATGGTGCAGCCGATGCAGATGCCAGCGCAGATGGTGATGCCGCAGCAGATGCTGACGGGGATGCAGGCGCGGATGCCGGTGCTGACGCAGATGCAGGCGGAGACGCGGACGGTGATGCTGGCGGCACTACTGCTCAAGAACAGCAGTCATACGAGCCAGAGCCAGAGCCGGAGCCTGAACCAGAGCCAGAACCAGAGCCTGAACCAGAGCCTGAACCAGAGCCTGAACCAGAACCGGAGCCTGAACCAGAGCCAGAACCAGAACCAGAAGAAAACGAAGTTGAAGCGCAAAACACTGGAGGAGAAACTCAAGGTGAAGAGAGCAACGTAAATATTGATAGCGATATTGAGAACAAAGGAAACCAGACAAGCATAGGTACAGACTTAGAAAATCATGATGCAGATGCTTCTGCTTCAGGTGATGGGGACGGCGGTGCCGGCGCTGAAGCTTCGGCTGATGCAGATGCTGAAGGAGCTGGTGATGCTGGTGCCGACGCCGACGGAGATGGTGGCGCAGGTGCTGATGGAGAAGGAGATGCTGGAGCTGACGCTGATGGCGAAGCTGCGGCAGCTTCACTTGAGGCAAATCGCAATGACTTTGAACCTGAAGATCAAGAGATTTATGCAGCGGCGCTTGAGGATCATGACACTTCTGGCACAGAGGAAGAGCCTGAAAATGAGGGTGCCGATTTAGCGCCGGCAACGCATAACCGCGAGGAAAACAGTGAAAACATTGAAGATATAGAAAAACTTGAAGCCCAGCGTAACGATTATGGCCCGGAAACTTATAACGCAAATGATAACGACGATACCGGAGAAGTAAGCGCTGCTGATGGGGATGCGACGACACGGAATAACATTGTTGTTGAGAACAACGTTATCAATGAAGGGCATACCATTGATTTTTACTTGCATATGGAAAACGCAGACGCTGATGCAGATGCCGATGCGGACGCAGACGCTGATGCAGATGCCGATGCAGACGCTGATGCAGACGCAGACGCAGATGGCGATGGTGCAGCCGATGCCGATGCAGATGCTGACGCCGATGGAGATGCTGACGGTGACGGGGATGCCGATGCAGATGGAGATGTTGATGCTGCGCAAACAGACATGGGCGCGTCACAACAAAATAATCAGCCGTATTCTAACGCTGTAATTAATAACTCCATTGACAATCAGGGCAGCCAGCTTGATCTATTTGCGGATTGGGAAAACTATGCAGCTGCGGCTGATGCTTCTGCAGGGGCAGGTGCTGCTGGTGAAGGTGCTGCAGATGCGGATGGAGCAGGTGATGCGGGGGCAGGTGCCGATGGAGCAGGCGATGGCGGAGCAGATGCCGACGGAGATGCTGGCGCCGGTGCAGATGCCGACGGAGGTGCTGATGCTGAAGCTGCAGGTATAAGTTCTGCAAACACAACTGATCCAGGAGCTTACAACGATATTCACGTTGTCAATAACGTTATTAACGAAGGCCACACGATTGACTTTTATTTAGAAATGGAAAACGCAGACGCCGATGCAGATGCAGATGCCGACGCCGATGCAGATGCAGATGCAGATAGTGATGCTGCAGCGGATGCGGATGGAGACGCAGACGCCGATGCAGATGCGGATGGAGACGCAGACGCCGATGCAGATGCGGATGCAGATGGTGATGCGGACGCCGACGGAGACGGAGATGCCGATGCGGATGCTGACGGCGATGGCGACGGCGACGGAGATGCAGACCTTGATGCTGCCAATCAGCCAATTCCAGGATCTGTTGCAGACGGAAGCGGTGTAGATAACAATGTAGAAATTAATAATGACATTAGTAATGAAGGTCATGGTCTCGACTTCTTAATTGACCTCGAGAACTACGCTTCTGCAGCTTCAGCGGATGCCGCAGCCGACGCCGATGCCGGCGCTGATGGTGCAGGTGCGGGAGACGCTGGAGCCGGATCGGATGCCGACGGCGACGCAGGTGCTGACGGTGAAGGCGATGCAGGAGCTGGTGCCGACGCCGCAGCTGCAAGCGTACCAGAGCTGGAAGCTAAAGATGATGATTCGATCGTGAATAGTATCTTCGTAGAAAATAATGTGATCAACGAAGGGCACACGATTGACTTTTATTTAGAAATGGAAAACGCAGACGCCGATGCGGACGCTGATGCAAGTGCCGATGCAGATGCAGACGCAGACGCCGATGGTGCAGCTGATGGCGCTGCCGATGCAGATGGAGACGCCGATGCAGATGCGGATGGAGATGCCGATGGCGACGGAGACGCCGACGCCGACGCCGATATGGATGCGGCCGGAATGACAGCTAATGGTCAGCCGATCCGCTCCTTAAGTGATGTGATGCCAAACAATATCGAGATCAATAACAATATTGATAATATGGGGCATACAACCAACTTCGACATCAATCTTTATAACGAGGATGCCGCGGCTGATGCTGCAGCCGATGCGGATGCTGATGGTGCCGGAGACGCAGGTGCTGGCGCAGATGGAGACGCAGGAGCTGGAGCCGATGGTGAAGGAGATGCAGCTGGAGATGCAGGTGCCGATGGTGATGCTGGTGCAGATGGAGCAGGTGCCGGAGATGGTGCAGGTACAGCAGCAGCAAACTTTGATTCTATTGCTAACGATTCATTCTTAGACTTTGTGAATCAAGCAGCGCACATGGATGTTTACAAAACAGCAGCCTCGACAACAGAAAGCACAGATATATTTGAAACCCCTGATGTCGATGTTGAAGTCATTAATGATGTCATCAATGAGGCGCACACAATTAACTTCTTCCAGGAGATGGAGAATGCTGATGCCGACGCCGACGCCGACGCCGATGGAGATGCAGACGCTGATGCAGATGCGGATGCGGATGCAGGAGCTGATGCGGACGGAGACGCAGACGCTGATGCAGATGCCGATGGCGCTGCCGATGCGGATGGTGAAGGTGATGCCGACGCAGATGGCGCAGCAGACGGAGACGGAGATGCTGATCTAGATGCATCGGGCTCTGTAGGCGCCTCTAATAATGATCTACCAAATACAAATTTAGATATTAACGATAACATCAACAATGAAGGCCACATCACAAACATCGATATTAACGCATACAGCGAAGAATCTGCTGCTGATAGTGCAGCTTCTGCCGATGGGGATGGTGGCGCAGGTGCCGATGCTGAAGCTGATGCCGGCGGAGAAGCAGACGGGGATGCAGGTGCCGATGCGGATGCCGATGGTGAAGGTGACGCTGGAGCTGACGGTGACGGAGGTGCCGGGGCAGGCGGTTCCGGTGATGGAGATACCGACGGAGACAACGAAGATACTGAAGACAGCGAGAGCGAAGATAGTGTTGCCGACGGTGGGACGGCTGGTGCAGGTGCTCCTTATTCCGGCGGTTCTGCAGATGCAGATGGTACTCAGACACAGCGCGGTGAAGGCGTAACACAGCCATCGAGTGCAGGTTATCGTGTAGGAGCAGGTGCAGCTGGTGGCCTTCAGGCTGATGCTTCTGTAGGTGTAAGTGATCAAAGCGGATCCGAAGCAGGTGAAGTTCAGGAAGGGGACCGCCTTCCAGATACAGCAGCAGGTTATTTACCACTTGGTCTAGGTGGTATCGCGGCCTTTTTCACCGGCCTTTGGATGATGATGCGCGGACGAAAAAAATAATAAAATAAGAAAGGCGCAGGGTCGGCATTGACCCTGCGCTTTTTCGTAGTGTATTGAGAAATACGCGCTTATGTGGATAAGCGGTTAGTGTGCGAAATGATCGCTGCATAAATTAAAAAGGAGACAACACCGGTGTTTGATGGTGTTGTCTCCTCCTTTTGAATCGGGAGTAAATTTGTTTTACTCTAATTCAGCTACAATATCAACTGTTTCTTCGTCTACATCTTCTGCATCACAATCTGTTGTTTGCGAAGAGGCTGGCCCAGAGGCGTCACCGCAGACGTAAAAGTCCGCAGCGTGAGGGAGATCCATGCTATCACCGAAATCAGCATCCCCGAGGACGATGATTTCCGTCCCGGGCTTTACAAGGATTTCGTTAGCAAAGTCGGCATCGCCCCAAATAATTAAGCTGCTGTTTGGTCCGAACTCTGTTTCATTGGCAAAGTCAGCATCGCCATCGATCGTGACGTCTGTAGCGTCTTTAAAGGCAACTTCATTCGCAAAATCAGCGTCGCCTTCCACATCCATCGTCGAAGCTGCTTCAAGCTTCACTTCATTTCCAAAGTCGGTACGACCGTTAAAATACAAGTCGGATTTAGGTTTGACTTCGAGTTCGTTACCAATGGTTGTGGCGCCATCAATCGTTAAATGGGAGTTGTCTTTCACTTTTAGTTCATCATCGAAATCAACGTCTTCTTCAATATGAAAATCAGTGTTAACTCCGAACTTTACATCTTCGTGAAAGCGTGTTTCATCAGTTATGTTCATTTCAAGGTTCTTTTCACCTGACATTTCTTCATCAAATTCTGCAGTACCATCGACATGAAAAGTATTCATTGCTTCGAAAGTAACTTCGTCGTCAAAAACTGCATCGTCGGAAATATCGAGCATACTTCGGTTGGCAAAAGAAATTTCTTCAGTAAATAAAGCGGTGCTGCCAATCCTTAATTCGGAAAACTCTTCGGCATTGATCTCATCAAATTCACCGCTGCCTTCTACATGAATGGCTGAAAATTTACCAATGTCGAGTTCATCTTCAAGGGTGAGGGTATCACCGATTGAAAATTCCGATTGGCCAAGCACCCGGAGGTCATCCTCAAACAAAGCGTTGCCACTCACATTGAAGTTAGACCGGTCTTCCACATCAAACTCTTCCTCAGCTGTGAAAGTTCCTTCGATGTCTAACGTCGAGCGGTTATCAATCACGGCTTCGTCATCGTAAGTGACGTCTTGTGAGAAACTGAAACTGGCGAAAGGGTTGTCTTCTAGCTGTTGAAATGCTTGATCCACATTTGCGGATTGGACTGACGAAGCTGCGAGCAAAGTGCCGGCTGAAATAATGGCGACAGCCGAAGCGCTTTTCCAGGCCATAATGCCCCTCCTTGATCATATTAGTGTTGCTTATTAGTGGTTTCCCGGATCTCGAAAGCGTCAATCTTGTAATTAAGGCAGCAGGTTTATGAGGACTTCTCTAGTGGAACTAGTGAGGTGTTGGCGTATAAATTATAAGAGATGCTGAAAGGGTGACAGCTTGTGAAAGTACTCGTCGTAGGTGCAAACGGTCAGATTGGTAAACATCTCATGTCTGATATTGCTGAAAGTGAGCAGTTGAACGGAAAGGCAATGATTCGTAAAACTGAACAGAAGCCTTATTTTGAGGAGCTTGGAGTAGAAACAGCGATTGTCGATTTAGAAGATGATACCGAAGCCATTGCAAAAGCTGCTGAAGATGTTGAGGCAGTCGTCTTTACGGCAGGTTCCGGGCCAAATACAGGCAAAGATAAAACCATTATGATTGATTTAGACGGTGCGGTAAAAACGATTAAAGCCGCAGAAAAAGCTGGTGTAAAACGTTTTGTTATGATTAGCTCATTTGATACGACTCGCGAAGCGATTCAGGAAGCGCCGGAAAACTTTGCGCCATATGTAGCCGCAAAGCATTACGCCGATGAGTGGTTGAAATCAACGAACCTGGACTACACGATCATTCACCCAGGTGGATTAACGAATGATGAAGGTACAGGTAAAGTACAAGCTGCAGCAGAAGTTGAGCGTGGCTACGTTCCGCGTGAAGACGTGGCCGCAGTGATTGCTGCCAGCTTGGAGAACGATGCAACCATTGGCAAGGAGTTTCAAGTTGTTTCAGGAGAACAATCCGTGAAAGACGCAGTAAAGTCGTTATAAGCTGACACGAAAAAACCGGGCACTTCAAATGTGCCCGGTTTTTCATATCTTTTCGTGTCCAGCGCTCCGTTGTAAAGATGCTCTATA
The DNA here is from genome assembly GCF_003014715.1 of Salsuginibacillus halophilus. Lineage (GTDB taxonomy): Bacteria > Bacillota > Bacilli > Bacillales > Marinococcaceae > Salsuginibacillus > Salsuginibacillus halophilus. The sequence goes on along the minus strand of NZ_PYAV01000012.1, from coordinate 51,056 downwards.
AAAAACCGCCGCGAGTCAGCGGCAGATGCAGCGTGTAGACAAACTTTTTAGAAAAGCGGAGGCTGACGTTGCTTTTCGGCGGACGCTTGCACCCGGAGGGCACAAGGGCGACATCGGTTTGATCTACGCTGAAGCTTGATCTCACCGTGTCTTCTTAGCCCCCGTCACCGACTCAACTTCCTCGGCAGAAAGTCACTGCCTGCGGGATTTTCGGCTCGCGCTGTTCCTGGTGGCGTCGCCGCCGATGCTCGTCAGATTTGCGTCATTTGATGGTCATGAATGGTAGAGATCTTTTTGATCAAGCAATACTTACATCGATCAATTTCATAATGAGGATTTGTGAACGTTAAAACGAACCATATACATTAGCAATGCTTGATGATTCTTAAATTGAAAAGTAACCGAAACGAAAGACGGCGACTCCCAGAGGATTAAGCGCAGGCTGAAGATCCACTTGTTCGAATGGTTTATATTCGAACAAGTTAGCTGAAGCCAAGCCCTCGGGAAAGCGCCCGTCTGAAGTGAAGGTTACGTTCATGGTTCTGCAGCCCGCGGATCGGAGCAGTAAGCCGGGCGTGAATTTTAGGTCTTGTACGTTGTTAATCATCTGAATCCGCCGCTCCTACGCGGCGGATCCGGATCCGAGGTTAATCGTGAAAATTTGTGCCGGATGTGGTGGCTGTAACATAGCCGGCACGAATGACGTAATCTCCGAATGCTTCTTTAGGCTGTCTCTCTTTTGCGTAGTTTCGAAGCATCGGGGTGAGTTCCGCTAAAATTTCAGTTTCATCAATATTTTCGCGGTACAGCTTGTTTAAGCGGTCACCATTGTGACTTGCACCAAGGTACATATTGTATTTCCCCGGGCCTTTGCCGATAAATCCGATTTCACCCAGGGTCGGCCGGGCGCAGCTGTTCGGGCAGCCGGTCATGCGGATGTTGATCGCTTCGTCATTAAGGCCGGCTTCATGGATCACGTCTTCAAGCTTATCAATCAGCACCGGTAAATAGCGTTCAGCTTCAGCCATTGCGAGACCGCAGGTTGGGAAAGCAACGCACGCCATGGAACTTTGGCGGAGCGCGGAGTTATGCGTGCCATCGGTCAATCCGTAAAAGCTTAACAGCTTATTAATCTCTGCTTTCTTGCGCTGACTCACACCTGCGATAATGACGTTTTGGTTTGGCGTTAGGCGGAATTCGCCGTTATGGATTTTAGCGATTTCGCGCAGGCCCGTCATCGATTGCGCTTCCTCTGTATCTTTCACCCGACCGTTTGGGATATAAAGGTTGAAATGCCACTTGCCGTCGCCTTTCACCCAGCCGTAACGATCTCCGTTCGTTTCAAAACTGTAATCCCGGGCCGGCTCAAGAGAGAACCCGAGCCGTTCGTTTAATTCTTGAAGCACGACATCTGCCCCAAGTCGGTCGACCGTGTATTTGAACCGGGCGTTTTTACGGACGGAGCGGTTGCCGTAGTCACGTTGGATCGTTAAAATCTTCTCGCCGACGTCGTTTACATCTTCCGGACGACAAAACCCGATGACGCGGCCGAGCTGGGGGTAAGTCTCGGTATCGCCGTGTGTCATGCCGAGCCCTCCGCCTACGGCGATGTTAAATCCAAGCAGTTGTTCGTTTTCTACGACCGCTATAAAACCAATGTCCTGAGAGAACACATCCACGTCATTGGTCGGCGGGATCGCAAATCCAATTTTAAACTTCCGCGGCAAATAGACCGGACCGTACAGCGGCTCTTCGGTGTCGCGGCTGTCTACGATTTTTTCTTCATCCAACCAGATCTCATGGTAAGCCCGCGTCTGTGGAAGCAGGTGGTCTGAAAGGGCGGAAGATGCTTGATAAACCTCATGATGAACATTGGATTGATATGGGTTGGCTGTACTCATCACATTCCGGTTGACATCACCGCATGCAGCAATTGAATCCATGAGGGCATCGTTCATTTCTTGCATAACCGGCTTCATATTCCATTTTAGAATGCCGTGCAGTTGGAAGGTCTGGCGCGTTGTCAGTTTGAGCGTTTCGTTGGCATACGTGCGGGCAAGCTCATCCATCGTAAGCCATTGCTCCGGTGTTGCCACCCCGCCGGCGAGCCGGACGCGGACCATAAATTGATAGGCAGGTTCAAGTTTTTGTTGACGTCGCTCGCTGCGCAGATCGCGGTCATCCTGCATATAACTTCCGTGAAATTTTAAAATTTTCGTCTGCGCTTCAGGAATGGCGCCAGTGATTGGGTTGGCAAAGTCAGCCTCGAGGTTGCCGCGCAAGTAATTGCTCTCTTGTTTAATCTTTTCCGTTTGATCCGGCGGGCCGAAGTGGGTTTTTGAGTATTGATCTGTCATGACGCAAGATCTCCTTTCATCGTTTAGTAGACATCACGTTGATAACGCTTTTCTTGTCGGAGGTCACTTAAGTAAGCTTCGGCCTCTTCATTGGAGCGTCCGCTTTGTTCGGCAATGACGGTAGTGAGGGCTTCGTGCACATCTTTGGCCATGTAGTTCTTGTCTCCACACACATAAATGTAAGCGCCGCCTTCGATCCAGCGATATAACGCTTCTGCCTGCGCAAGCAGCTTATGCTGCACGTACGTTTTTTCTGTGCCGTCTCTTGAGAAGGCGACATCCATATGGGTTAATGTTCCGTCCTGCAGCCAGCTTTGCCACTCGGTTTGATACAAAAAGTCGGTTAAAAAGTGCTGATCCCCGAAAAACACCCAGTTATCTCCCGTAGCTTCGGTTTCTTCACGTTCTTCTAAAAATGAACGGTAAGGTGCGATCCCTGTGCCGGCCCCAATCATAATGGTCGCTGTTTCCGGGTCGTCCGGAAGTTTGAAATTCGGGTTCTGTTGAATGAAGACCGGCAGTTTCTCACCTGGCTGCACCCGCTCGGCGCATTGTACGGAGCAGACGCCGTTTCTCGGTCTGCCGTGGGCGCTGTAGCGTAAAGCACCAATGGTTAAGTGAACTTCATCTGGATTGGCAGTCAGGCTGCTTGCAATGGAGTAAAGGCGCGGCGGGATTTTTCGCAGCATCGCAACGGTTTCTGCTGCGCTCGTCTGCCACGGCCCGTAATCTTTCATGAGATCGAGCAGGTCGCGTCCCTCGGTATAAGCTTTCACCCGGCCTCCGACAAGCTCCTTTAAACCGGGATTGCCACTGGCTTCTGCTGCTTTTTGTAAAAGCGGTTTTGTCAGCACAGTAATTTCAACCGTATCGATTAATACGTCGCGAAGCGGTCTTTCTGGACTCTCTTCATCCACTTGAATGTAGGTTGCAGGGTCCCAGCCGGCTTCAGCAATAATGTTGTCGACAAGAAGTGGATCATTTTGCGGAATAAGGCCAAGGGCGTCGCCAGGTTCATAAGTAAGGCCGGACCCTTCTAAATCAAGGACTAAATGACGTGTTTCTTTATTAGAGCCGCGACCGTTCAAGTTGAAATTCTCCACAACTTCTGCCCAAAAAGGGTTTTTCTTAGAGTACACCGGAGCTTCTGCTACTGCTGCAGCTGCTGTTTCCTCAGCTGCAGCTGGTACAGGAGAGGCGGCCCCAAGCTTATCGATGACACCGTTTAACCATGAGGCTGCAGGCGCTTCAAAATCAACATCGCAATCGACGCGGTCATGCAGGCGTTCAGCCCCCAGTTCAGCAAGTCGATTGTCAAAGTCAATCCCTGTCTGGCAGAAAAACTCATAAGAACTGTCGCCAAGTGCGAGCACAGAAAAGCGGACGCCGGTTAAATCAGGTGCTTTTTTACTGTATAAATGTTCGTACAACGTTAAAGCGTTATCCGGCGGGTCGCCCTCTCCGTGAGTGCTCGTAATGATGAGCAGATCCTCAACTTGCTTCAGCTGCTTTGGCTTGAATTGATCCATATCGTAGGCTTGAACGTCGAACGCCTTGTTTTGCAGCTTCTGTTTAAATTCCGCCGCAAGTGCTTGCCCGTTTCCGGTGTGAGAGCCTATGAGCAGCGTGATCGCCCGTTTAGGCGCTGATGTCGGTGCCGCCGCAGGTGCTTCAGGTGCAGGCTGGGGTTCAGCTGTGGCTGTGACCGCTGGGGCAAAAGCGGCGGTCAAGTAACCGCTCAGCCAGATGCGCTGCTGCTCCGAAAGTGAGGGAAGCACTTGGTTAAGGAGCGATGCTTGATCTTCTGTGAAAGGACTGTTTGTTGCATGGATGTTCAATGGGGTCACCTCTTTTTACGTTTTCGGATTGGCTTGAAAATATTGATCAAGTGCGACAACCATCGCACCCATTTTTTGTGAAGGCGGCTGGATCACCGTTTGAATACCGGCATCAAACAGCGCTTGGGCGGTCACTGTGCCGACGGCTGCTGCAGTGACATTGTCGTTGCATGCCGATACAACAGCTGACTCATCTTCAGCTAAAAGGTTTTCGACCTGCTTTTTACTTGTGAACATGACAGCATCGACTTGACGTTTGCGAAGGACGTCTGCGAGTGCAGTGACAACAGCTTCTTCCGGTGGTTCGTACGTGTACGGCTGGGAGGTATACACTTCTGTACTTGTTTTTTCAAGCTGCTGGGTAATGGTGGTGTCGTCTTGGTTGTAAAGCTGCAAAAAAGTACGTCCGGGCCGGGTAGTACAAGTTTTGTCGATTAAGTCCTCCATTGTGCCGTCTTCATCAGTTAGTAAAGGCTCAATCCCGATTTCTGTGAGCCAATGCCTCGTTTTATAACCACGAGAGGCAATTGGTGTCTTTGCAAGCGCCTGGATAAAGGTTTCCTCATAGCCGCAATCTTTTGCTGCTTTAGTTAAAGTCCGTCCGCCGATACCGGTCGTAAATACGGCGAGGTCAAATCGTTCAAAGATCAAGGTTTCTACATCTTTGATTAGTGCATCTTCATGTGTAGAAAGTTTACCTTGGAGAGGGTAATGAACGGTGGTTGCCCCTTTTTTGTGAAGGATGGTGTTGATTTCTTCACTGCGCCGTTCGGCTGCTAGTGCGATCGTCCGGCCGGTGAGTCCGCTCATATCAATCCCCTCCTTGATATAACGGTGCGTGAATCGCTTCGTGCGCGCGAGAAGCCAGTGCCTCATGCATCAAAGGGTGATGGCCGAGCTCAGCAGTCATCGTCGTTTCTGCTCTTACTTCGTCCAGCTTCTCGGCCATGTGCTGAAGCAAAATGCCTGTAAACCATAAGTAAGGGATGACAATGGTATGCGCCGCCGCTGATGTTTGTAAGTTTTCTAAGGCTTGGCTGAATGAAGGCTCACGGGCGGCTAAGTAACTGACATGGGTGTCCCTCGGTTTAAGTTGTTCATGCAACCGGCCTGTGATTGTTTCAATGGCGGTTTTTGTTTCAGGTTCAGGGCTTCCCCGGCCCACAAGCAGGATATCGGTCGTTTCCGTGACAGGTACGTGCGTCTCATGCACCCGCTCGAGCAAAATCTCAATGATACGCTCCTGCACACCGAGGGTTTTTCCATACGTGAAAGTGATGTCTGAAAAGCGTTCGGCGGCTTTGTTGATCGCTTGAGGTATGTCTTTATAGTAATGACCTCCGCTTAAAAGAAGAACGGGCACGACAGCAATGCGTGTAGCCCCGCGGGTTACGAGCGTTTCGATTCCTTCGGCGATGGTCGGTTTAGCAAGCTCTAAATAGCAGATCTCCTGTAATGGAGCTTCAACAAGCGGCATTGTTTCGTTTAGAAACTGAACGGCATGTGACCGGGCTTTAGGCACGCGGCTGCCGTGACTGATATATAAAACCCCCTGCATGTGTCAACACCTCTTTCTTAGTGGGCGGCAGCTTCCACTGTTTCCGCTTGATGTTCTGTGAACCATTGCAGTTCTTCGCGCAATTTGACCACTTCTCCTACAACAATCATGCCAGGCTGCGCCGCATCGGCTGCTTTTACAGCGATATCTGTCACCGTGCCGGTAATTGTGCGCTGCTCACCAGTTGTTCCCCATTCAATCACAGCCACCGGCGTTTCCGGTGTCCGTCCATGGCGGAGCAGGCGGTCACATATATCTTCAAGCTTTTGAATGCCCATGTAGATGCATAAAGTATCCATGCTGCCGATGATATGCTGCCAATACGATTCATCATTTGTCTTACTCACGCCGGCAACAAATGTGACAGAGGAGCTGTAGTCCCGGTGTGTGACAGGTATGCCTGCATAAGCAGGGACGGCAGCACCGGAAGTGATTCCTGGTACAATCTCAAATGAAATATTGGCCGAAGCCAGCGCGGCAGCTTCTTCGCCTCCGCGTCCGAAAATGAATGGATCGCCGCCTTTTAAACGTGTGACCACTTTGCCCCGTCGTGCGTGAGCGCAAAGCTGGGCATTAATTTCTTCTTGAGGCATAGCGTGCCGGTTTGGCTGCTTGCCGGCATAGATGAGCTGCGCATGTGGTGGTGCTTCTTCAAGCAGCGCCGGATTGACAAGCCGGTCATACAAAATGACATCCGCTGTTTGGATGGCTTTTAAGCCTTTCACTGTAATGAGCTCGGCGTCTCCCGGGCCGGCGCCGACGATATATACTTGCGTCATAAAATCCCCTCATTTCTTAATCATTTTTACGTATGGAGGCCGCATTCGGTTTTCCCCATCCCCTGCCAACGTCCGGCACGGCTGTCATCGTCATGATTTACAGCAGATGTGCAAGGCGTGCATCCGATACTCGGGTAGCCGAGGTCGTGTAATTCGTTATAAATGAGTCCGCGGCTTTCGATGTAGTTCCAGACATCATCCCAACTCCAATGAATGAGTGGACACACTTTAATCGATTCAAAGCGGTCGTCTCGGTTCACAAAATTTGTAGATGCCCGGCTGGGGGACTGGTCGCGCCGGAGTCCGGAGATCCAGGCCGGCACACCGCTTAGGGCGTCTTCAAGCGGCTTTACTTTTCGGATGTAGCAGCAAAGGTCCGGCTGCTGCTCCCATAGTTTCGCACCGTGTTTTGCTTTTTGTTCTTCAAGCGTAAGTTCCGGTTGTTTCATTTGAATATTTAAAGACGGGTATTGAGCCCTAATGCGTTCAATCAATTGATAGGTGGATTGAAAGTGCAGACCGGTGTCAAGAAATACGATGGATGCATCAGGTTGGATACGGCTGATCATATCGATAAGAACGATGCCTTCTGCGCCGAAGCTGCAGGCGTAAACGAGATCTTTTCCGTATGTTTCATACGCCCACGTGATTACCGTTTCAGCCCCCATCAACGGGTCATCAGCTGTTAAATCCGCAAATGGATTCGTTGTGAAGTTGTCGTATGTGAGCTTTTCAATTGTCATGGTTATGCCTCCTTTGACAAGTATCCGTGCACTTCAAGGTAATGGATGATCTTTTTAGCAGCTTCGGCAACAGTTGTTTCGTCCGTATTTACGGTAATCTCAGGTGATTCAGGCGCTTCGTACGGTGAATCGATACCGGTGAAATTTTGAATCTCATTGGCACGCGCTTTTTGATACAGCCCCTTAGGGTCACGTGCTTCACACGTAGATAAATCAGCCGCAACATAGATTTCGATAAAGTCACCTTTATGAAGTAGAGAACGGACTTGGTCCCGGTCTTCTTGAAAAGGAGAAATAAATGCGGCTAAGGTAAGCAAACCGGCATCGAGCATCAGCTTGCTCACTTCACCGATCCGGCGGATATTTTCCTCGCGGTCTTCATTTGAGAATCCGAGATTTTGATTTAAACCGTGACGGACATTATCACCATCTAAGCGGTACGTATGGACACCGCGTTGAAATAATAGTTTCTCGAGCTCTACGCTAATAGTTGATTTACCAGAGCCGGACAACCCTGTGAACCAAAGAACTGCACTTTTTTGCTGTTTAAGGTCTTCACGCTCTGTTCGTGTAACTTCAGAATCGTGCCAAGTGAGATGAGTTGATTGTGTCATAGAAAACCCTCCATTTTACATAATTCATATCTAATTAGTATGGTATAAGGTAAAAAAATTATTCGATCCAAAGCGTTGAGACGACAGTGACCGTAGATATGAGGTAAATGGCGTTCAACGGCAGACCGACTTTAAAATAATCACTGAAGCGGTAACCTCCGGGGCCGTAAACAATCAAATTGGTTTGATAGCCAATCGGGGTCATAAAGCTCGCAGAAGCAGCAATTGCAACGGCAACTAAAAAGCCGAAAGGGTCTTGATCCAGTCGGACGGCGATTTCCACAGCGATAGGGAACATGAGTACAGCAGCGGCATTGTTCGTAATTACCTCTGTAAAAATCGATGTGACAAGGTATATGACAATTAACGCCCCGGTAACTCCAAAAATGCTGGAGGCTGCAGTGAAGTGTTCGGCTAAAAAAACCGCAGTACCACTTTGTTCTAAGGCTTTGCCAATACCGATCGCGCATGCGATTAACAAAAGCACATCAAACTGGACCCAGCGTCGAACGCGTTCAATTGTTAAAGTCCCGGCTAAAAGTAATACTAAAACTGCAAGTACGGCTGCTTCAAACATTGATAAAACTTGAAAAGCAGCAAGTGTTACCATGGCGCAGAGGGTTGTTAGAGAGAGTATTGGCCTGCTGTTTTTTGAAATGTCCGGTTTTGAAACAGGAGAGATAAGATAAAAATCTTTCGTGTTTGCCCAACGTTGAAAGAAATCCGGTGGTGCAAGCAGCAGGATTGTGTCTCCGGCTTTCAACTTCACCTCACCGATCTTTTGCTGCATTGTTTCCTCATCACGGTGGATCGCCACTACACCAGCGCCATAATTCGCGCGAAAGCAGCTTTCTTTCACCGTTTTTTGGATGAGTGAGGAACGGTGAGAGATTACCGCTTCGTATAAAGCGGCACTGCCATTTTGTAAATCGGCAAGTTCAATGTCCGTGCCCGTTTTTACATGAAGACCGTTCATATTTTCTAAGTCTACAATGGTAGTGAATGATCCAGTAAAAATAAGGCGGTCATTTGATTGTAAGCGCGTCTCACCGGATACAGGTGCGGTTCGTTGCCCTTCACGGATGAGTTCAATTAAATACATATGCTGTAAACTGCGAAAACCGGCTTGAGCCACTGTTTTTCCGGCAACAGGAGACTGGGGTTCGATCACAGCTTCTGATAAATATGACTTTGAACTTTCTTGAAAGGATTCACTAGACGACTTACGCTCCGGAAGCATCCGGTAACCAATTGTTGTCATATAAAGTATGCCGAGCAGTCCTGCAGGAAGACCGACAAAGGCGAGCTGAAACATTGTAAAACCGTCCATCCCTTGGTCGAGCATAAAACCGTGAATAACTAAATTCGTTGAAGTGCCAATCAGTGTAAGCGAACCGCCGAAAATAGCAGCATAAGAGAGCGGGATCAGCAGCTTCGAAGGAGCGATGCCTCTCTTTTCGCACCACCTGCGTACAACCGGAGTGAACATGACAACGATGGGTGTGTTATTTAAAAATGCAGACATGCCGGCGACAGGTATCATCATTCTTGGTAAAAAGTTGCTGCTTTTTCGGCTGCTGCCGACAGCATATAAAATCATGCGGTTGAGCAAACCGCTCTGCTGCACAGCCCCGGCGACTAAAAAGAGCATCCCGACGGTGAGCATGCCTTCGTTGGAGAATCCTTGTAAAGCTTCCTCAGGGTTAAGTACGCCAATAAATAGTAAGACAGCCAAGGTAGCGAATAAAATGATTTCCGGCCGGGAAATTTCTGCGATTAAGCAGCCGAGCATGATCACGATGATCATAAGTACCAGGCCGATTTCAAAGGTCAACGTGCCCACCCTCCTTTACTTACAAGCCCATGTGATTTAAGAATTTATAGGATTTGTTCCTTGAAGCCCTTTAATTAATACCTCAGCAACTTCCGGCCGGGTAAATTCTTTCGGAGGCTTTTCGCCATTGCGAAGCATTTCCCGCACTTTCGTTCCGCTTAAGTGAACATGGTTTGAAGCGTCATGAGGGCATGTTTTTGCACTTGCCATATTTTCGCAAACTGTGCAGTAAAAGGCGTGTTCGAAGGCGAAAATCTGTATGCCGAGCTCTGATTCAAACTGCAGGGCGTAATCTTGTGCTTCGTATGTTCCGTAATAATCACCGACACCGGCATGATCGCGACCGACAATGAAGTGGGTGCAACCATAGTTTTTTCGAACAATGGCATGAAGGACTGCTTCTTTTGGACCGCCGTAGCGCATGGCTGCCGGATAAATGACAAGCCGGGTTCTGTTATGAGGATAGTAGTTGTTAAGAATGACCTCATAACTTTCCATCCGAATTTCAGCAGAGACATCATCGGATTTTGTTTCACCAACAAGAGGATTGAGAAGAAGGCCATCTACCACCTCTAACGCACTTTTTTGAATATATTCGTGTGCTCGGTGGACGGGGTTACGCGTTTGAAAACCAACGATAGTATTCCAGCCAAGTTCATCAAACAATGCACGCGTTTCTGCTGGGTCTTTGTAATAATCGGAAAACTGGCTGTGATCCGGGCGGTTTAATAGAAGGATGGGTCCGCCTAGGTAAATATCGCCTTGTTCATACAGTTTTGCGACACCTGCATGTTCAATATCATTTGTTCCGTAGATACGTAAAGCTTCTTCAGTTTTATCATACGTATATTTTTCTTCGACGAGCAGAATGGCGTAAGGGTGACCGTCGCTGCCGTATAACGAAATAGATTCACCTGTCGGAAAACGATCGGCATCAGCTTGATCTACAGATAGTGTGATAGGAATGGTCCAAAGCGTGCCGTCAGCCAGCCGGTTTTGGTGAATGACATTATGATAATCTGCTTCTTTAAGAAATCCGGTTAACGGGCTAAAGCCTCCGTTTCCAATCAGCTCTAGGTCAGATAACGTCCAATCGGAGACCGTTAAAGCCGGTAGGTCTTTTGCGTGCTTTAATGTTTCTTCGCGTTCGCTTCCGGTCAGTTCTTTATTGATGAGTTGACCGCCATGAGGTGTAATTGCCATAAAGTATTCCTCCTATATAAGAAATATAATTAAAATAAAACACATTGATTTAATAAGGATTAAGTCCAAAAAAATAACAGCGATTTGTTATTTATATACAATAAACCAACACTTCGTGAATTGCAATGAAAAATTTGAAAATACTTCTTGGTAGGCCTATTGCAGAGACTATACGATTTGAGAGTGAAGGAGTGTGTTATGTTTGTAACTTCAGGCACGTTCGAACGCTGTAAATTGATCATTTTCGAGTATCTAAATATAATAGAGTTAACAATCAATGTTTCAGGTTATCTGCAATAAAGACTGGAAAGTGATTGTTAAGTGTAGAGAAAGAAGTGACATTTATGAGTGAAGCCGCGACGCCTGATAACAATCCGGTTCCGAAAAAACGAAAAACGATGATGGCGATTTTAATTTCCGGCGCGTTTGTGGCGATTTTAAACCAAACGCTTTTAACAACAGCGCTGCCACATATTATGGCAGACTTGGAACTTGAGGCGCACATTGCCCAGTGGCTCCAGTCTGTATTTATGCTCGTGAACGGGATTATGATTCCAATTACAGCGTTTTTAATCGGCCGATTTACGACCCGTGCCTTATTTATGACAGCACTTGGCTTATTTACGTTCGGTACGATTATATGCGCGGTGGCGCTTAACTTCGGCATGCTTATGACCGGGCGGATTTTTCAAGCTGCCGGTGCCGGGATTATCCTGCCGCTCATTCAGACGGTAATGTTTCTCATCTTTCCGCCGGAACAGCGCGGCCGGGCGATGGGGATGTTTGGCCTTGTTATCTCATTTGCGCCAGCCATTGGGCCAACCCTTTCCGGTTATCTTGTAGAACAGTTTCCGTGGCGCAGTTTGTTTTACGTGGTACTGCCGATTGTTGTCATCGACTTAATCCTTGCTTATTTTATTTTGAAAAACGTAACCAACCGCACCTTTCCAAAGCTCGACCGCCTCTCAATTGTTTTATCCACCGGAGGTTTCGGTGGACTGCTTTACGGTTTCAGTATTGCCGGCGGTTTAGGGTGGGGGAGTGCCCAAGTAGTCGTTTCGCTCAGCTTAGGCGCTGTGACCCTTACGTGGTTTATTTTACGCCAGCTGAAACTTAAAGAGCCGATGCTTGAGTTTCGGATTTTCAAATACCCGGTATTTGCACTAACAACAAGCCTCGGCATGATTGTCTTCATTTCGATGATTGGCTCAGCCGTCATTCTGCCGATCTTTATGCAGGATATGCTCGGCTACACCGCGTTTGAATCCGGTTTGATGATGCTCCCGGGTGCGATATTAATGGGGATGATGAGCCCTGTAAGTGGTCGTTTGTTTGATAAATTCGGGGCCCGCTGGCTTGCGATTACCGGGTTGGGGCTTCTCTCTATTACAACGTTTATGTTTACGAACTTGTCAGACGAGACGACGTTTACGTATTTAGCGGTTGTAAATGCAGCACGTATGCTCGGGATCGCGATGGTCATGATGCCAGTGACGACAGCCGGATTAAATCAGCTGCCGGACAGCTTAATTCCGCACGGCACGGCAATGAATAATACGATGCGGCAAGTCTCCGGCTCTGTTGGCACAGCTTTACTAGTAACTGTCATGTCGACCCAGATGATTCCGGATGCCGGGATGCAAGGGATGATTCACGGGGTAAATATGTCATTTGCGACGGCAGGCGTGTTTGCGGTGGTTGGCTTTGTGCTTGCATGGTTTGTGAAGCATCCGGAAAAGCCGGCAGCGTAGTTGACCTGCAGCGTGACTTTTTGTACGATACAGCTAAGCTTAAACGTGTTTGAGCTTGAGACGAGTTGAGGAGTGTGAGAAAGATGACACAAGTAAGAGAAGAGCAAGGGTATTACGGAGAATTTGGCGGTAGCTTCGTTCCGCCGGCACTGCAGGGTGTCCTTGATGGTTTAGCAGAAACGTTTGAAGCGTACCGGGAAGATCCTGAATTCAATGAAGAATTTAAAGCATGTCTGCGCGAATTTGTCGGGCGCGAGACGCCGCTCACGTACGCGCCGCAGCTGACCGAAGCTTACGGCGGCGCGAAGCTTTATTTAAAACGCGAAGACTTGACGCATACCGGTGCACATAAAATTAACAATGCAGTCGGCCAGGCGCTGCTCGCCAAGAAGACTGGCGCTCATCGGGTCATCGCTGAAACAGGGGCCGGGCAGCACGGGGTAGCAACAGCAACAGCGTGTGCGATGCTCGGCATGGAGTGCATCATCTACATGGGCCGGCTTGATATGGAGCGCCAGGCGTTGAATGTGTTCCGCATGGAGCTTCTCGGCGCAGACGTTGTGCCGGTTGACCGGGGGCAGGGCCGCCTCAAAGATGCAGTGGACGCCGCGCTTGAAGATTTGGTCAAAAACTATGAGACGACATTTTATCTGCTTGGCTCAGCAGTGGGGCCATATCCATTTCCAGCCATGGTGAAACATTTTCAGTCTGTGATCAGCGAGGAATCAAAGCAGCAGCTCCATGAACGTGAAGGGAAGCTGCCGGATGCGGTCATTGCTGTGACCGGTGGCGGGAGTAACGCGATTGGTGCCTTCGCCCATTACATTGATGAGCCGGGGGTTCGTTTGATTGGCGCCGAACCGGAGGAAGCCGCAACGCTCACGCACGGCGTGCCGGCAGAAATTCACGGTTTCAAGTGCCTCGTCCTGCAGGATGAAAACGGTGAGCCGGCACCGACGTATTCGATTGCAGCCGGCTTGGATTATCCCGGCATCGGTCCAGAGCACAGCTACTTGAAAATGAGCGGCCGGGCAGAATATGATACCGTCTCCAAGCAGGAAGTGATGGATGCTTTTCAGCTGCTCTCCCGCACCGAAGGCATTATCCCGGCGCTTGAGAGCGCCCACGCGGTGGCGCTGGCCAAACGCATCGCGCCGCAGTACGACCGCGACGCATCGATCATTATTAATATCTCCGGCCGCGGTGACAAAGACGTTCAGCAAGTATACGAAATGTTTAAAGAAGCATAGTGTGTAAAAAAGCCGTCTCACATGAGGCGGCTTTTTACGCGATTACTGCACGGCTGGAGAGAAAGCTGCACGGCTGAGGTGAAATGTGCGCGGCTGAGGCGAAATGTGCGCGGCTGTAGAGAAATGTGCGCGGCTGTAGAGAAATGTGCGCGATTGAAGCTATTTCTGCACGTCTGGAGAGAAAACTGCCCGGCTGGAGCGAAAACTGCCCGGCTGAGGTGAAATGTGCGCGGCTGAGGTGAAATGTGCGCGGCTGAGGTGAAATGTGCGCGGCTGAGGTGAAATGTGCGCGATTGAGGTGAAATGTGCGCGATTGAGGTGAAATGTGCGCGATTGAGGTGAAATGTGCGCGGCTAAGCTAATATTAAAAAAGAAGGAAGCCGGCCGCCGGCTTCCTTCTTACCTTCCTTCTATACAGGCATTTGGTTGTAAACTTCTTCGATTAAGGTTCCAACTAAAAGGTTCACATCATCATCAGTTAAGCTGAGCGGCGGTGACAGGGTGAGGATGTTGTTGTAACCGGCGACGGTGTCGGAAGTTTTTCCGATAATAACGCCGCGTGCTTTACAAGCTGCCATCACCTTTTTCACTTCGCTTTCAGCAAGAGGTTCCTTCGTCTGCTTATCTTTGACGAACTCGATGCCGGCAAGCAGTCCTTTGCCGCGTACATCGCCGACATAAGGATGACGACTCAACTCATCGGTCAGCCGCTGCAGCATTTGCTCACCTAAACGTGCGGAGCGGCCGATCAAATCTTCCTCTTCCATAATCTCTAAGTTTTTGATCGCTGCCGCACAGGCTGCTGCATTGCCGCCGAACGTGTTCACATGACGGAAGTGGTCGTGCGCATCTGTCCCTTTAAACGCATCGTAAATATCTTTACGTACAGCTGTGGCAGAGAGCGGTAGGTAGCCGCTCGTGATCCCCTTAGCCATTGTAATGATATCCGGCTGCACATCGTAATGCATAAAACCAAACGGCTTACCGGTCCGTCCGAAGCCGCAGATGACTTCATCAACGATCATGAGCATGCCGTGCCGGTCGCAAATCTCGCGGACACGCTTCAAATAATCTTCGTGTGGAATTAAAATGCCGCCTCCGGTAATGATCGGCTCCAAAATGACTGCAGCCACAGTTTCTGAAAGCTCCCACGTTACGGCGTGTTCAATCTCATCCGCACACGCTTTGCTGAAAGATTCCGGTGTGTGCTCCGCTGGGCAGCGGTAACTATCCGGCGGGGTGACGTGCAGAAAACCTTGTCCGAGCGGCTCATATTTGTATTTGCGCTGCGGCTGTCCGGTAGCAGCAAGTGTTGCGAGCGTGTTGCCGTGATAACTCCGGTAACGGGAGATAAACTTGTGACGTGAGCCTTCGCCTTTTTGGTGAAAATACTGCCGCACAGCTTTAAACGCCGTTTCGTTCGCTTCAGATCCGCTGTTGGAATAGAAATAAACGTACTCGCCATCGAGCCATTCATTCAACTTCTCTGAAAGCTCAATCGCCGGCACGTGGCTCTGGGTTAATGGATAATACGGCAGCTTTAACATCTGCTCGTAAGCTGCATCTGCAATAGCTTTTCGTCCGTATCCGGCATTCACACACCAGATTCCGGCCATGCCGTCGAGAATTTGATTGCCATCAATGTCTGTAATCCAGGCGCCGTCTGCTTCTTCAGCGATCATTGCCGGCTGATTGGTATGCGGGCGCATCGCATGCCAAATATTTTCCTGGTCTTTCTGTTTCAATTCCTCCGCGCTGTATGAATGCTGTGTCATGAAACAACCTCCTTATTCAAAGTTATGTACGTATCCAGACGAACATTTCGCTCTGTTTTTCAAGATTTCCTGCAAGTATATCATAGAATTGAAAGAAAATTTTCAGCAATGTCAGTTTCAACAAATCTGTCTTAAGCATGCGTGTCGTAAATGACTTTGTAAAGGGCTTGAACGGCTGGGTGCATTTCTTCTGAATGTAAACCGGCAAAGCCGATAATTAACGTCGGATCCCGTTTGTGTGATGTACTGCTTTCTAGTTCAAAACGGCTTAAGCTGTACACTTCGATGTTTTGTGTAGCAGCTTCTGCAATGATGGCAGCCTCTGTTTTTTCTGTACGAAACGCTGCTACAAAGTGGAGGCCGGATTTTGCACCTGAAATTGTTACGTTGTCGCCAAAAACGTTTTCAAAGGCCGCGACACAAGCTTCACGCTTATCTTTGTAAACTTGCTTCATCCGCTTTGTGTGACGGAGATAGTGACCTTCATCAATAAACAGTTTTAAACTAATTTGCTGAATGGTACTGCAGCTTTGTATGAAGGTGGGCTGCATCTTTTGATAGGAACGGATCAGCTGTACAGGTAAGACCATGTAGCTTAACCGTAAACCTGGCATTAATGATTTGGAGAATGTCCCCATATAAATGACTTGCTCGTGCCGGTCCAGGCTTTGCAGCGAAGGGATGCTGTCTGTGTCGTATTTATATTCACTATCGTAGTCATCTTCGATAATGTAGCGACCCGGGTTTTCCGAGGCCCAGTTTAACAGCTGCATGCGGCGGGAGGCCGGCATAATGACCCCTGTTGGAAATTGGTGAGAAGGCGTTGTAAACAGCACATCGGGTTTGTAGTGCCGCAATCCTTCCGCCTGTATCCCTTTATCATCAAGTGGCAGTGTAATGACGTTTCGTTTCTCCTGCTTGAGCAGTTGATAAACTCTTTGGTACCCAGGTTCTTCTAAGCCATAAGCTGTCTCTTCCGGTAACAGCCTCGTTAAGGTCCGCATCAGTTCCTGCGTTCCGGCACCTAAAATGATTTGTTCCGGGTGAGCACGTACACCACGGTTAAAAGCGATTAATTGGGCTATTGAAGCGCGGAGCTCATATATCCCTTTAGGGTCCCCGTACTGCTTATGAAGTGAAGTGAAATTATACAATGCCTGCTGCTCGCATTTTAACCATTTCTTCAATGGAAATTCTTCAGTATCGACCTGCATATGTGAAAAAGAAACATCCATCTTCGAATGTGTATCCTCCTGCAGATCTTCAGGCAGGGAAGGCACCTGGTGCTCGGTATCTACGGTGTACTCCAAGTCTTCAGCAAAGTACCCTTGCCGCTCGATGCTGTAAATAAAACCTTCAGCGATGAGCTGCTGGTAAGCGGCGTTTACAGAGTTTAAGCTGACATTTAATTCAGCTGCTAAACTACGTTTCGCCGGGAGTTGTTCATGAGGGGCCAGCTGGTTTTTAAGCACAGCTTCTTTTAACTGTTGATATACTTGCTGGTAAATGTAGCTGCCTGGTGCGTGTCGGTCGATATTTAAGCCGATCATGCTGGCATCCTTTCTAAAATGATATATATGTTCTGGTACCATAAAAATTATAATTTTGGTTCTTTTTATTGTACCAAAAAATTTTCATAATAGAATTATAAATTCATGGGGAGGATGATTGTTGATGATGCCGAAACGGACAACAGCAGAGTGGCAGGAGATTCGTGATCAATACATTCCACAAGGTGTAGGCAATGGAAATCGTAACATTGCAAAATACGGCCGGGGTGCAGAGCTTTATGATATCGAAGGAGAGCGCTACATCGACTTTGCCGGAGCGATTGGCACAATCAACGTCGGTCACGCGCACCCTGAAGTTGTCAAAGCGATTCAGGAGCAGGCGGAAAATGTGATTCACCCAGGTTTTAACGTGATGATGTATGATTCTTATATTGAGCTTGCCAAGCAGCTGACAGAAATTACACCGGGCGAGCACGCAAAGCAGACGATTTTGCTCAATTCTGGTGCTGAAGCAGTTGAAAACGCTGTCAAAATTGCGAGAAAATATACAAAGCGGCAGGCAGTGGTAACGTTTGACCGGGCTTTCCACGGTCGAACGAATATGACTATGGGTATGACAAGCAAAGTTAAACCGTATAAATTTGAATTCGGCCCGTTTGCCGGCGAACTTTATAAAGCGCCGTATCCGTATCCGTACCGCAAACCGGATGACATGAGTGATGAAACGTATGAGGCGTTTATGATTGAAGAGTTTGAGCGTTTCTTCTTAACAACTGTAGCGCCTGAAAGCACGGCTTGTGTTGTTATGGAACCGGTGCAGGGTGAAGGTGGATTTATCGTGCCGCCAAAACGTTTCGTAAAGTATGTTGAGGAGTTTTGTAAAAAGCACGGCATTTTATTTGTTGCTGATGAAATTCAAACAGGCTTTGGACGTACAGGGGCTTTCCTTGCCAGTGAACACTTTGAAATTACGCCGGACTTTGTCACCTTGTCGAAGTCACTTGCCGGCGGTGTCCCTTTAAGCGCGGTGGTCGGCCGGAGTGAAGTGATGAACGAAGCAAGCCCTGGAGAGCTCGGCGGTACGTATGCCGGCAGTCCGCTTGGCTGTGCAGCAGCTTTAGCAGCCATTGATGTGATCCGGAATGAGAACTTAAACGAGCGTGCTGAAGTGATTGGTGAACAGATTGAGGCGAAAGGAAAAGCCTGGGCAGAAAAATATGAATGGGTCGGTGAAGTGCGTCGTCTTGGCGCCATGGTTGCGATTGAAATTGTCGAAGACCGAAAGACAAAAACACCGGATAAAATGAAAGCAGCAGCCATTGCGAAAGCAGCTAATGCTTCAGGTGTCCTGTTGTTGACTGCTGGATTGTACGGGAACGTGGTTCGCTTTCTGCCGCCGCTTGTCATGACAGATGAACAGCTTGAAGAAGGACTTGAAAAAATCGCTTCTGTTTTTGATGATCTGTAAACAAAGGAGATGAAGCCAATGTCACAAACTGTAATCACCAACCCGGCAACGGGAGAAACGATTGATGAAGTGAAAAATGACACTGCAGCAGAAGTCGAAGCCTGCATTCAAAAAGCAGAAGAGGCGTACCCTGCATGGTCGAAACAGTCAGCTGCGCACCGGGCTAAGCTGTTAAAAGCTTGGTACGAACGAATCGTTGAAAATAAGGAAGAGCTGGCCGTTTTGATTACGAAAGAAAACGGGAAACCGCTGAAAGAAGCACGAGGAGAAGTGTTGTACGCGGCGAGCTACATTGAATGGTACGCTGAAGAAGCGCGCCGGGTGTTTGGTAAAATCACACCCGGGGCTGAAAATAAGCGTCTTTTAATTACCCGCGAAGGTGTCGGCCCGGTTGCGGCGATCACACCTTGGAACTTCCCGGCGGCGATGATCACACGTAAAGCTGCACCAGCCCTTGCTGCCGGCTGTCCAATTGTTGTTAAACCGGCGCCGAGCACGCCGTTAACTGCTTACCGGCTGGCAGAACTTGCTTACGAGGCGGGGATTCCGGAAGATATTCTGCAAGTTGTAAATGGAGATGGCGAAACGATTGGTGACATCTTTACCTCAAGCCCCGCGATTAAAAAGCTGACATTTACAGGTTCAACGCCGGTAGGTAAATTGCTTATGAAAAAGAGTGCAGACACGGTAAAACACTTATCGATGGAGCTTGGCGGTCATGCGCCTTTGATCGTACATGAGGATGCGGATCTTGAGCTTGCCGTTCAGCAGACCATTGCTTCGAAATTCAGAAACGCCGGCCAAACGTGCATTTGCGCCAACCGGATTTTCGTGCATGAGTCAGTTGTCGATAGTTATGCTGAGAAACTTGCAGAGGAAGTTAGTAAATTAAAAGTCGGGTATGGTCTTGATGAAGATACAGATATCGGGCCGTTAATTAACAAGCCCGGCTTTGAAAAGGTGCAGGCGCAAATTGAAGATGCAAAAGCCAAAGGGGCCAAGGTCCTTACAGGTGACAAGTACGAAGTAGATGACGAAAAAGAAACGTACTTTGTTCACCCGACTGTGTTAACGAATGTAAGTGATGAAATGGACATCATGCATCACGAAACGTTTGGCCCGGTTGCGCCGATTGCCACATTTACTTCAATTGATGAAGCCGTCCAAGCTGCAAACGACACACCATTTGGGCTGGCGGCCTACTTCTTCACAGAAAATTATCGTACAGGTCATTACATTCATGAGCATTTAAAATATGGCATCATCGGCTGGAATGATGGTGCACCTTCTGCTGCGGAAGCGCCGTTTGGCGGTATGAAAGAAAGCGGCCTCGGCCGCGAAGGCGGACAAGAAGGCATTGAGCCTTATCTTGAAACAAAATATTTATCGATCGGTTTATAAATGGAAAAGCGGCTGCGATGTATCGATCATCGCAGCCGCTTTCGTATGCGGGAGGTTCATATTTGGGAGAGCGCGCTCCAGGGGAGGCAAATTCGCTCCACATTCGGGTGTGGGCGCTCCATTTTAGGGAAGCGCGCTCCAGAGGGGGGGAAATTCGCTCCACATTCGGGTGTGGGCGCTCCATTTTAGGGAAGCGCGCTCCAGAGGGGGGGATTCGCTCTACATTCGGGTGTGCGAGCTCCATATTAGAGAGAGCGCGCTCCGTCTTCGCGTGGCATAGGCCCATTTCAGCGGTTTAATTGTTCAAGGACGAGGTCACCTAGGACATCGACCGCTGTAACGATATCTTCCCAGCGAGATTCTTCCTGCTCATTATGGCTAACGCCATCCAGGCTTGGGATAAACAGCATGAGTGTTTCGCCAAGGTGGGACATGTACATCGCATCGTGGCCTGCGCCGCTGTAAAGTTGTGGAGCGTCAATGTTTTTCTGACTTGTGATCCGCTCGGCCGCTTGTAGAAGACGGGTAGAGAAAGGGACCGGCGGCATATAAGATAAATCACTCATCTCGCTTTTAACTCCGCGGCGGGCTGCTTCGTCCTCAATCATTTGCTGAATCGTCTCGATCCGTTCTTTCAGCGTATCGTTGAGCGGATGGCGGATATCTATGGAAAAACGGGCTTCACCTGGGACTGCATTCACAACACCAGGCGCGAGCTGGAAGCGGCCGGTTGTGAACCGTGTTTCATCTTGTAAGTTCAGCACATAATCTTCAACCCGAGTGAGCGCATGCATTGCACTAAGCCCGGCATCCCGGCGGTCTTTCATAGGAGAAGGTCCGGCGTGGTCACTTTTGCCGGTGAATTTGACGTCATGCCATGACAATCCGTGAATGCCTTGGACAAGACCGATATGGGCATTTTCATTGATTAAATACGGACCTTGCTCGATGTGAAGTTCTATAAATGAATCGATATTTGTCAATCGGTGTTCGGGTGCGCCTAAATAATTGATACGTTCAAGTTCTTCTCGGATCGTTGTACCACTTTCATCCTGTAAACTGTGCATGTCCTCTGTCGTGTACACCCCGGCGAGCACGCCGCTTGCAATCATTGGTTTTGGGAAGCGGGCACCTTCTTCATTTGTGAAGTTGACGATAATCAGCGTGCGTTGATGCGTAGTTTCAGCATCTACCAGCGTCGCGAGTACTTCTAAAGCCCCTAAAACACCGACTGCTCCGTCATATTTTCCGCCGTTAGGAACGGAGTCAAGGTGGGAGCCAATGACAACTGGTTCAGCTTCAGGATTGGTTCCTTGTTTGATTCCGTAGATGTTTCCTAAATCATCAATTTTTACCTCTGCGCCTAAGTCGTGAAGCAACTCCACGAATAAGTCCCGCGCCTGCTTATCTTCATCACTTAATGCAAGGCGGTGAACACCGCCCCCCGGCGTTGCACCGATCGCAGAGAATTGCTTGAAATATTGTAATAAACGCTCGTTATTGATATCCATATGAAAGCCTCTTTTCCTGCGCTTGTTAACTCTCTATTTTTTGAATGCCGCACCAGCGTAAAATGAAATCTGCATAAACTTTTGTAACGCGTTTTACACTTTCAAGGTCCACCCATTCATCGACCCCGTGCATACCGTCACCAGAAGGACCGTAGCAGGTGGATGGAATGCCGTAATACAAGTTATAAAACCGAGTGTCTGTTGTACATGTCACCGCTGTATAGTCTAGAGGCGTGTTGTTTACATCCTCATGCGACGCCTCTAATATCTTCATGACAGGATCTTGTTTAGAAAGTTCAGCGCCTTCAGCATGAAATCCGATAAACTCAATCGTTGGCGGCACTTCCTTCAACCAAGCGTCTGCGGCGCAAGCTTTAAGCATCCAGTCTTTAAACTCCTGTTGTACAGCTTCAATATCTTCCCCTGGATAAAGCCCAACGCGTGCCTCAAGCACAGCTTCTGAGGGGACGCTTGAAGGCCAGGCACCGGAATGCAGGGTACCAATATTTACATTCAGCGGATGTGGATGATGCAGGAAGTCAGGGTGACGTTCTTTTTCGTTCAGGTGCACCTCAAAAGATTTTAATGCGTCTATAATTACCTGTGACTTTTCAATGGCGTTTACCACTTCACTGGCCCGCTCTGTATGAGCCCCTTGCCCTTGAATCGTAAAGCGCACCCAGAACACCCCGAGTTGGGAAGTGACAGCTTTTTCACCAAAAGGCTCCGGTATTAAAGCAGCGTCTGCGGTGTATCCCCGTGCTAATGCAGCGAGGGCGCCGTTTCCTGTACATTCTTCTTCAATGACCGTTTGAAGGTATAGGTCAGCTCCAAGCTGAATGCCGGCTTTTTGGATGGCTTGATATGCAAAAATCATAGCAGCGACGCCGGATTTCATATCTTGAATACCGCGGCCATACATTTTGCCGTGGTCAATCGTGCTTCCCCAAGGATTACAGCTCCACTGGCTCAGCGGGTCTTCAGGCACAACATCAATATGTCCCTGTAATATTAAACTTTTACCGGTTTTCCCGCCGTCGTTGGTCGCTTTCCCAACGACGACAGGGCGGTTTTCGTAGTCCAGTAAAGGTGGTGAAAAGCCGGGCAAGTCCTGCAACTGCTCAGGGTCTGGGTCAAATTGATCAACTTCTAAATGGAGGGTATCGGCCAAGTAATCACTGATAAACTGTTGAATTTCAGCTTCGTTTCCGAGTGTGCTTGGGTAACGGCCGAGTGTTTGGAGAAACTCAACCTCCTGTTCCCAAAGGGCATCAATTTGTTCGTTTGCGTCTGTAACTGCTTTTGACATTTGTGCGTTCATAAGCTAACTCCTTTACACGGATGCTTTTAAAATCCGAGCATGACGAAGAAATAACCCCAAACTAGTGCTGCGATACCGATGAAAACGATAGAGATTACAACCGTCTGCTTATATTCTTTTTTCAACTTCGCAAGCCCTTTACTGCGGCCTTCTTGAAGGAATTGTTCAATGGTGTTTTTCGACATGCTCTGCTGTTTCATAAAGTCGTAGTAATCCAGTTCGTACTGATTCGGCTGAGTTGATAGAGCTATCACAACAAGTGCCAAAACAGCTACAGCAAAGGAAATCATTAATGAATCGATATGCACCGGAAGAGTAATAATTTCATTGCGGGCCAACTCATCAACAAGAATAAAAGTTGCTGTACCAATCAGCATGCTGCCGATCGCTGCTTTGCTATTCATACGGCGCCATTCTAGTCCGCCAACAACCGTAGGAAGCCAGCCAACACCGAAGATTGCACCTGCATAGATTGAAATCCAATAAATCGCGGAAGGCTGCGCAATGGCAATGGCACAAACAATTGCAGCAACAAAAATTTGTGCATAACGTCCCACGCGTAAACTCTTTTGTTCACTCAACTTTTTATCAAATAAATGCTCGTACAAATCACGGGCTAAAGCGAAGCCAGTTAAGACAAAGAGTGTGGACGCAGTTGACATAATCGATGCCATTAATCCTGCTAAACCTATGCCGCCAAGTGCATCGGGCACATGGTTTAAAAAGCCGAGCACCATAACGTTGTCCGTGTTTTCAATCCCCGGCTGCAATACCTGCATGCCACCGGCAGCGATAAATACAATCACCTGCATAAACGGTGCGAAAAATACACCAATGACTGCAGACTTCAAAATAACGAAATCGTTCTTCGCCGGGAACACACGAGAAACAAGGGCCGGTGTACATGAAAAGAATAAAATCCAAACTAAAAATTGAGAAATTGACCAGCCGAGCGGTCGTTCTTCAGCGCCGCCGATCGTCCAGTAAAACGGGATCGTCTCCGATAAAGCTTTCATTTCTGCAAAACCGGCCTGTCCGATGATCAATGGTGCAATAACAACGGAAATGGCCATCATGGTAAACAGCATGATCGTATCTGTAACAACAACGCCATACATCCCGCCAAGTGCACAAAAGACAAGTAAAGCGAGCGTAAACAGAATAATCATCATAGAAAATGAAATGCCTGTGACTTCGCTTAGAACAAGCCCGGCTCCGATTAACTGAATAACACCATAACCGAGTAGTCCGATAATCATAATAATCAGCGCAATAATACTCACGGTTTTGTTGTTAAATCGTTTTTCGAAAAAGTCCGGCATCGTTTTACAGTCCAATGCTTTCATTTTACGGCCGATATAAATGACGGCAATTAATGTACCGATCCAGGCACCGAAAGATCCAAGGGCTGCAATAACGAGGGGTCCTTCTGCATAGGATTGACCAGCAATGCCAAGCAGTGTAACAGCACTAAGGTAGGTTGCTGAAAGTGTACCTACAATTAAGACTGTAGAACCTCTTTCACCCATCACATAAAAATCATCGCGGTTTTTAATATAGCGGGCGACAATTCCGCCCAGGACAACATAAATCGCCAGTACAATAAAAAATATCGTTTGCGTCAATGGTATGCCTCCTTATCTGTTATGAATGTTCATGATGTTTTTCGTCTGACATATCTTCTTGTTCTTCTTGTTCAAGTTGTTTAATCACAGGTAAATATTGTTTTCTTAAAATCCAAACAACAGCTGCGACCGAAAGGACTGTCGTTAAAAACGAATTGAAAAACAGGATAAAAACATCGGTATTCATAAACACCCTCCAAACGTAAGTATTTTTACTGCCCATCTTACAAAGCAAGAATCATGCCAAATTTCTAAAAAATTTATCTAATTAAAAAATAGATGCAAAACTACCGTCATTACAGTCTATATACTTTCCCTTCATTTAAAAAGGTCAATATATTTTCTAGTCGAACCTTCCATTTGTGTTACGATTGAGTTGAAAATGAATCATTTTGAACCATTTAAGGTTCAGAAGAGGCAATATATCATAATTTTTGATTCAATACCGGTTCAAATGTCAGAAAATTTAACAAAATGTCAGGAGGTAACAAACGGAATGAACGACTTATTTGACACTTCAGCCTTCCAAGCGATCTTAAATGTAATCGATGATGGCTTGTTTTTTTCAACAAATGATGGCGAAGTTCTTTGGTTAAATCAAGCAAGTGAGAAGATTTTAAACGCAGATAAAGCAGAAATTATCGGGATGAATGTTTATGATTTGGAGGAGCAAGGGCTGTTAAACCCTTCGGTCAGCCGCAGGGTAATTGAATCTCAAAGCACGGTGAGTACAGTACAGTCCTCAAGTGGCGGTAACAATTATTTAGTAACAGGTTACTTTTTAGAAGTTGAAGAAAAAGAATTAATCGTCGTACAGTCCCGTGATATTACGAAAGCTTTAGAGACTTCAGAAGAGTTAGAGGAAACGCAGCACCTGCTCCGCCGGTACAGCCAGGAAATCCGCAGCATGCAGTTTGCAGCTTCTTCAGAGCAAGACGATGCACTCGTAGGACAAGGTCCGGTTTTTCAACGGCTGCTGCACTTAATGCGACAGGCGGCAAGTGTTAACACGACAGTTCTTGTCACTGGTGAAACCGGTGTTGGTAAAAATGTGATTGCAGAAAGGGTACATAATATGAGTGAACGTAAAGAGGAACCTTTCATTCATATTAATTGCAGTGCCATCCCGGAGTCTTTGATTGAGTCTGAACTGTTTGGTTACGTGAAAGGAGCTTTTACCGGTGCACATACAGGTGGAAAAAACGGTTTGGTCCAGATGGCCGACCGGGGCACATTATTTTTAGATGAGATCAGTGAACTTCCGTTGCACCTTCAACCTAAGCTGCTGCAGCTGCTGCAAAGTAAAACTTTCTTACCTGTAGGCGCAACGGCACTTGAGAAAGTAGATACACGAATTATTGCAGCGACGAATAAAGATTTGTATCAAATGGTAACGGAGGGTAAATTTCGCGAAGACTTGTACTACCGTTTAAACATTTTATCGCTTGACCTCCCGCCGCTCCGGGAACGTAAAGAAGACTTACTGCTCTTACTTCAGAAAAAAATTTCGTACTTTAACCACATCCACCGGCAAAACCGAAGCTTTTCCCAAAAAGCTCTTGAGATTTTACAAGATTACCGGTGGCCGGGGAACATTCGTGAACTGGAAAATGTAGTCGAGCGCTTAGTCATTACAGCACGCGATGATGAAATTACAAGTGATGACCTTCCGGAGACGATACGTTATGCCATTCACGCTGGCTCTTCCTTAACGATTGATCAAAACTTAACACTGCCGGAAGCGGTTGAAGATGTGGAGAAGCAGTTAGTTAAGCAAGCTTATCAGAATCACCAAACGACCCGTAAGGCCGCAGCAGCACTTGGGGTTTCCCAATCAGCTTTTATGCGCCGGCTGCAAAAGTATGGTGTTACGGCAGATAGAGAAAAGTTTTAACTTCCATGAAAAAAGCGCTGCAAGTTGTTATCAACTTCGCAGCGCTTTTTAATAGGGCTCTTATCCATGATCCTCTTCTTCCCGATGCTCTTTCACCGGGAACCAACCGGGGGTGTTACCGATCGTATTCCAAAGTGTCTCAGGAACAACGAGGTCTTCTCGCTCTTCAAGGGAAAGTTCCGTCCGAATCTCTTCCTCGCGACCATCTGCGGCTTTTTCCACCCAATCGGGATCAACAATTAATTCACGTCCGAGCGCAAGGAGCGGTACCCCTGTGGCCATGGCCCGGTTCGCATCATCTACAGTGTAAAGTGAGCCGACACCAATCACCGGGATTTGCTCGCCGACTTCGGCTTGAATCATTTCCACCCGCGAGCGCGTATCGTTTTCGTCACGCATGGAGCCGGCAAAGAAGTCCTGAACGGAGACGTGCAGGTAATCCAAGTCTTCTTCAGCCAGGTGACGGACGAGTTCAAGCGTATCATCCATTGTGATACCAGGCTCCTCCCGTTCTTCCGGTGAGAAGCGGTAGCCAACAATAAACTCCGGCGGAGCTTCTAAAGCAGCAGCAGCAACGGCTCTCGTCACAGCGAGTGGAAACGTCATCCGCTCGTAACGGGAACCGCCCCACGTGTCGTCACGCTGGTTAGAGTGCGGTGAGTAAAACTGTTGAATTAAGTACGTGTTCGCACCGTGAATTTCTACCCCGTCAAACCCTGCTTTGATGGCGCGGCGTGTAGCGTTAGCGAAAGCTTCCACAATTTCTTCAATCTCGTCATGTTCAAGTGCGCGAGGCGTGGCAGCGTTCTCCCGCTCAGCTGGGATCGCACTTGCAGAGACCGGCTGCCCATCAGGGAGCAGATCCGGCGGGCACATGCGGCCGCCGTGAAAGATTTGTAGAATCGCTTTGGCACCTTCAGCTTGAATGGTTTCAGCAAGATCAGCTAAACCATCAATTAAACTATCATCATAAACGCCAATTTCTCCTGGAAAGCCTTTGCCGTCTGCTGTTACGTTGGCACAAGCGGTAATTACAGCACCGGTGCCGGTGGAGCGTTCGCGGTAATACGCCAGTTCATCAACCGTCGTCTCCCCGTCTTCAGCTGAAGCAAAATTTGTCATTGGCGCAAGCATAATGCGGTTGCGCAAGGTTGCGCCGTTATTAAATGTAAATGGCTCGAGAAACGAGTGCATAGTAGTACCTCCAGTAAAATGTGTCCAAATAAGTGTAACAAAACTTATGTCGATGCTCGAGGGATCTGCTTACATAAAACGTCCGGCCGAGGAAGATCCCAGCCGGAGAGATACGTTTAATTCATCGGAATGTACTCTAAATACGCCAGTGCTAAAAGAGAGAATGCCAGTAGACTAAAAGCAACAAGCAGTAAACGGATGAAATTCACCATCTTGGATGCTCCTTCTTTCTTGTAGTTAACCTTTACATATATCGGAAAATATTTTATCACGTGAATTGGACTTAGAAAATATCTATTTGTGGCTATTTTCTAAAACCGGTGAAAATGTGAAGGTTGTGACCCGGGTCATGTTTTTAAACGTGATAAGATGACCGTTGAAACTCGGAGAATCTACGTAAACAGGCTATAATAAAGATATCATATGCAGAGAAGATAAAGGGGGAGGAAGATATGAAAAATCAAGAACCAGCAGGGCGGATCCAAACTCTGGACGTCATTCGCGGTGCGGCTTTAATCGGCATTTTCCTTGTCAATATTTCGTTAATGACGTCACTAGACTATTTGAAGTATATGTCCGCTGTAGAACTTGAGCGCACAGGCATTGATCGCGGACTAGAACTGTTGATTCAATGGTTGGTGGAAGGTTCGTTTATCACCATGTTTTCATTTCTATTCGGGGTTGGATTTTATATTTTTATGAGCCGAGCCGAATCGAAAGGTCACCAGGTGAAACGGCTGTTCAGCCGGCGCTTGGTCGGGTTGCTCGCGTTTGGTCTTTTACATCTTGTCTTTCTTTGGATGGGCGATATTTTAACCTTGTACGCTTTAACTGGATTTCTGCTGCTCATGTTTTATAAACGTAAAACAAAAACGATTTTGATTTGGGCATTCGTCTCTCTCGGGCTCTTTTTTCTTTTAATGCTTAGTCAAACCTTAATGCCGGCGAACATGGTGAAGCAAATTCAGACTGAAAGTAAAGGTATGGTTGAAGATGCGGCAGCTGCTTATGCTGCAGCACCGTCGCTCGAGTGGCTGACGTATCGATTAACAGTTGAAGTGCCGTTCGTTGCCGGGGGTCTTCCGTTTCTTATGTTGTTTGTGCTCGGTTTGTTCCTCTTAGGATTTTATGCCGGCCGGAAGCAGTGGTTTTATCCTAACGGCTTCAGTACAGCTTGGTTTAAGCGGTTGCGTAATGTATGTCTTGCGCTAAGTGTACCGTTTGTAGCGCTCGATGCGCTGTATGAGTTCGGGATATTTGATGCCGGGGTGCACGAGTTTTATTTGACAGATACGATCATGCGCTTAAGTGCGATCTTTTTAGGATTTGCTTATATTGCGATGTTTGCTTTGTGGGTTGAAAGCGGAAAGTGGGCCGAATTGCAGCGCACACTTGCTGCTATGGGCCGGATGGCGCTGACAAATTATTTAATGCAGACGCTGCTCGTTTACTTGATCGTCTTTAGTACCGGAACATTTGGGTCGTGGAGCTTGTGGCAGAATGTACTGCTTGTGTTTAGCATCATTATACTGCAAGCGGTACTCAGCCGGGTGTGGTTGTCGCGTTATCAACAAGGTCCGCTAGAAAACGTATGGCGTCGTTTTACGTACGCAAAGTCGTGAATTTTTCAAATATGATACGTCTGCTCCAGCCTTAAAGCGTGATAAACTAAGGAGAGTAGAAGTGAAAAGGAGAGGATGCATGTGTCCTCACAAGATCATAAACACGATCCGGATGAGCCGAAAAGTATCTTTCGTCAGATTGAAGAACGTATGAATATTGATGCCAAGTTATTCCGGTTTATTATCGCACTTGCTGTGTTTGGTACGGTTGTGACACTGCTCGTTATGTTGTATGTCATCCCGCAGTTTTTACTGCCGTAATCAAAAAGCTCAAAACGAAGTGAAAGGGATCAAGCCTCGGCTTGGTCCCAGACTGTCGACAAAGTACAAAATCTAAAATTCATGCACAGCTTACTGCTCCGAGCCGCGGGCTGCCCTTAAAAACCGAACCATGAACGTGACCGTGACCGGAACGAATGACGGACGCTTTCCCGAGGGCTTGGCTTCAGCTAACTTGTTCGATTTGATTGCCAATCGAACAAGTGGATCTTCAGCCTGCGCTGAATCCTCTGGGAGTCGCCGTCATTTTTCGGTCACTTGTCAATTGAAAGATCATCTCGTATTTCCGATGTATAGGGTTCGTTTGCACATTCATGTAGCTATTGCTTGATTAAAAAGATCTTTACAATTTATAACGATCAAATCACGCAAGGCTGACGAGCATCGGCGGCGACGCCTTCGCAGAACAACCAGTGAGAAAATCCCGCAGGCAGCAGTTGTCTGCCGAGGAAGTTGAGGAGGTACAAGAGGCTAAGAAGACACGGTGCGATCAAGCGTTAGCGCAGATCAAACCGATGTCGCACTTGTGCCCTCCGGGTGCAAGCGTCCGCTGAAAAGCGACGTCAGCCTTCACTTTTCTTAAAAGTTTGTCTACACGCTGGGATCAAGCCTTGGCTTGGTCCTTCTTTGCATCGACTTTGTGGTAAGAAAGGAGAAAAACGATGTCTTCAACAACGGCGAAACCACCTGTAGACACAAAAGCGGTAACATCACTTGTTTGTGGACTCTTGGCTCTGCTTACCGGAGCGCTAGGCTTAGCACTTCCCATTTTAGGCATTCTCGGCTTAGGGTTTGGCGCGGTATCGCTTTTAAGTATGCGCACCAAGCAAAAATCCGGCAGAGCGCTGGCGCTTGCAGGGACAGCCGCGAGCGTCATAGGCTTAGGGCTGCTTGGGTTAACAATTTAAGCAGCTGCTCCAGTTTGCCGATATTTTTGTTTTACAAAAAGCAAGGAAAGGAATAGAAGTTCAAATTAAAGGTTTTTAAAGAGGTGAAAAGATGAAGACGATCATTTTAGATGATTGGGAAATGAATATGCAGGAAACCCCGGCATTTGCGGAACTACAGCGTATCTCTGAGGTGGAAGTGTTTCATGACCAGCCGTCTGAACAAGTGCTGCTCGAGCGGATCCGCACTGCGGATGCCATTGTGCCGCTGCGCGAGCGCACAGCTTTCACGCGCGATATTCTTGCGGAGATGACTTCAAAACAATTAATTGCACAAACAGGCAAAGGCACGGCCCATATTGATATGGAGGCGGCAGAAGATTACGGGATCAGCGTAATCACAACACCTGGGGCTTCAACGCCGGCAGTTGCCGAACTTACCTTTGGACTCATGATCGATTGTGCCCGGCATATTTCACACAACACAGCACAAATGAAAGAAGGAACATGGCTGCAGGATATCGGCTTAAACTTAGAGGGGCGTACCCTGGGTCTTGTAGGTTTTGGTAAGATTGGACAACGTGTTGCCTCCATTGCGGAAGCGTTTGGCATGAACGTTCAAGTTTGGGGCCCTAAACGTGCAGAAGCACGGGCAAAGGAAGCAGGGATCACATACCAACCGCTTGATGAACTGCTCAGAACTTCAGATTTTGTATCTGTTCATGTGCGTTTAACAGCAGATACAAAACACTTGCTACAAGCTGAGCACTTTAAAAAGATGAAGCCGAGCGCTTATTTCATTAATACATCAAGAGGTAGTGTCGCGAAAGAAGAAGATTTAGTTGAAGCGTTGCGTACTAACGAAATTGCTGGTGCCGGCTTGGATGTTTTCGGCGAAGAACCGCTGCCTGAAAATCATGCCTACCAAAACCTTGAAAACGTCGTGCTCACGCCGCACATCGGCTGGAAAACGAAAGAAACTTTTGACGGCTTTTTAGGAGCTGCCACTGAAAACATACGCAAACACTACGGTTTGTAATAGAAAAAAGAGCCGCCTCTGGCAGCTCACAAACTATCGACAAAGTACAAAACCTAAGATTCACGGACGATTACTGCCCGGAGGTCCGCGGGTCTCCCCCCTATTAAGAGGAGAAAACTGGATTATGAACGTAACCGGAACGAAAACGGACGCTTTCCCGAGGGCTTGGCTTCAGCTAACTTGTTCGATTTGATTTCCAATCGAACAAGTGGATCTTCAGCCTGCGCTTAATCCTCTGGGAGTCGCCGTCTTTCGTTTCGGTTACTTTTCAATTTAAGGATCATCAAGCATTTCTAATGTATATGGTTCGTTTTAACGCTCACAAATCGTCATGATGAAATTGATTCATGTAAGTATTGCTTGATCAAAAAGATCTCTACCATTCATGTCAAAAGACGCAAGGCTGACGAGCATCGGCGGCGACGCCTTCGGGAACAGTACGAGCCGAAAATCCCGCAGGTAGTGATTTTCTACCGAGGAAGTTGAGGCCGTACCCGAGGCAAGCGTCCGCCGAAAAGCAACGTCAGCCATAAGTTTATCTTAAAAATTTCTATACAAGCTGAGAGCCGCCTATGGCAGCTCTTTTTTTGTTTCTTTAAATGGAGTGATCGTCGTCTTCGCCATTTTCGATCTGCTCGATAATTTCCTGCTGCCGCTCTTCTTCACGACGGCGGCGGGTTTCTTTATAATCAGCCCGTATCGATTTTAATAGCGATATACTGGAGATAAATAAGACAACTGTAAATGGCAGTGCACCGATCAGTGAAGCAGTTTGTAAGCCTTCAAGGCCTGCACTGATAATTAACACAACCGCCAAACCTGCGATGAGTGAACCCCAGATGATTTTTACGATCATCGCCGGGTTCGTATCACCTTTGGATGTCATCATCCCAAGTACATATGTGGCCGAGTCAGCTGATGTAACAAGAAACGTAAACAAGAGCATAATCGCAAGTACAGATAAAATGGTACCGAGCGGCAGATTCTCAAGCATAGAGAATAACGCAAGCGTTTCATCCTGTGCGACGGCACCGGCGATGTCTGTACCTTCGAACAAGTCAAGGTGCACAGCAGTACCTCCGAAGATCCCAATCCAAATCATCCCGATAAACGGTGGTGCCACCATAACCCCGAGCACGAATTCCCGGACGGTCCTGCCGCGCGAAATGCGGGCCACAAACATGCCGACAAATGGAGCCCAGGCAATGGTCCAAGCCCAGTAGTACACCGGCCAATCCTGCACCCACGTACCATCGGTGAAATGATCTAGACGCAGGCTTGCTTGGAAGAAGTTTTGTAAGTAGTCTCCAAGTCCGGTGGTGATGGTATTTAAGATAAAACCGGTAGGTCCAATGGTGATCACAACGACCATCAATGTGAGTGCAAGGCCGAGGTTAATGTTACTTAAATACTTAATACCTCGGTCCAAACCAGACAACGTTGATAATAGGAAAAACACAAACATGGTTGCGACAATAATAATCTGTGTTGTTGTCCCTGTCGGTGCGTCAAACACAAAGCCAAGTCCGCCGTTAATCTGCAGTACGCTTAAGCCAAGTGTTGTCGCAACCCCCATGATTGTTGCAAGTACAGCAATGCTGTCGATCGTATTGCGGAGCGGCTGCTTTCCGCTTTCACCAATGACAGCATTCATCGTGTCACTAATTAAGCTTCGCTCCTGCTGCCGGTAAATAAAATAAGAAATGGCAAGGCCGACGAAGGTGAAAGAAGCCCACTGGTGGATGCCGTTGTTAAAGAATGCGTTCCACATTGCTTCGCGCCCTGCTTCGGCCGTACCTGCTTCAATGCCGCCGGCAAACGGTGGTGGTGTTTCAAAGTGGGTCATTGGCTCAGCCACTCCCCAAAAAACGATGCTTACACCGAAACCACAACTGAAAAGCATGGCAATCCATGTAAATGTAGAGTATTTTGGTCTGGCATCGTCCCCGCCGAGCCGGATATTTCCGTACCGGCTGAAAGCAAGGAAGAAGTTAAAGATAATGAGAAATAAAACGAATACTAAGTAAAACCAGCCGAACGTATCAGCGATAAACCCGTATGTAAATTCCGCTTGTGCGGCCAGGGTTTCAGGAGCAAGTGCTCCCCAAATAGCAAACACAAAGATAATTGAGAACGAGACCCAGAAAATACTGTTCATAAATTTCATGTTCGGACGTTTTGATTTCACCTTAAGCCCCCCTCTGAAAGAAAAGTTTCTTATGCAATTTTGTGTGATTTTACAACGTTTCCATCAAAAAATAAATAGATTTTTGACTTTTCAATCTTTGACGGAATGTTGTCAGTAATAACCTTATCTTACCCAAATATTACTTTTTTCAATCCTTGAATATCGAAAAAGAAAACTAGTCATCAGTGTTTTTTCGTGATTCGAAACGTTGTGTGTTGTAAAATTTGGGTATGCGCATACGACCTTCTGCCTTAAGGCGGGAATGCTGCTTTGATTAACGAAGGGGTGAGCGACATCGTTAAAGTGAGGTGCATAGATTGATCGAACTTCAAGGGGTGGGCAAAACATACCGAGATGGCACACAAGCAGTTAAGCCGTTGGATTTAACAATTGAAACCGGAGAGACCGTGGTGTTGATCGGGCCATCCGGGTGTGGTAAAACGACGACGTTAAAAATGATGAATCGTCTGATTGAGCCAAGCGAAGGTCAGGTTGTAAAAGATGGAGAACCTGTTCAGCAATTAAGTGTGCAGATGTTGCGCTGGAATATGGGATACGTCCTGCAGCAGATCGGTTTGTTTCCGACGATGACGATCGCAGAAAATATTGCCGTTGTGCCGGAAATGAAAAAATGGAGCGCTGCCCGTATCAGCTCACGTATTGATGAGCTGCTTGAGATGGTTGGTTTGACGCCTGCTACATATAGAGATCGCATGCCACATGAACTATCCGGCGGACAGCAGCAGCGTGTCGGGGTCGTCCGGGCGCTTGCCGGAGATCCTGATGTGTTGTTAATGGATGAGCCTTTTTCTGCACTCGACCCGATCAGCCGCCAGCAGCTGCGTGAAGATTTAAAATCACTGCAAGCACGGATACAAAAAACGATGATCTTTGTCACTCATGATATGGATGAGGCATTAACGCTTGGCCACCGCATTGCCCTTATGAATGAAGGAAAAATTGTGCAGCTGGGTACGCCGCAGGAACTGCTGCAGCAGCCGGCAGATGAGTTTGTGCGCACCTTTATCGGTGACCGTCGGGCCCATCGTGATTTAGCGGTAGCGGAAGTGCTGAAAAGTGAAAGCCGCTGGCTCACCGTAGAAAACAGCGTGAAAACGGTCGTTCCTGCACTTGCTGAAGCACCTCCGCTGTCTCCGTCAGCATCGCTTCAAGAAGCGGCCGAAATTTTGCGGTCTACCGATGCGCCGGCTGTGCCTGTCATTGAAGCAGGGGAGCTGCTTGGTACCATCAGCTTTGAAGATATTGCGGTTTATGTGCTCGGAGGTGAAGCGTGATGGACACCTTGCAGGAATGGGGCGAGCTCTTCGTAAATCGGCAGGATCTTTTATGGATCACGCTTTGGGAGCACATTCAACTTTCACTTTTTGCACTTGTCATTGCGGTGATGATCGCGGTACCTGTCGGGGTGATTTTAACACGTTACCGCCGCTTGGCCGAGCCGGTGATTGGGGTTGCAGCTGTTTTGCAGACGATCCCTTCATTGGCGCTGCTTGGCTTTATGATTCTTTTACTTGGGATCGGCACCGGTCCGGCAGTAGTTGCACTTACCGCGTATGCGCTTTTGCCGATTATGCGTAACACGTATACCGGCATATCCGAGCTTGACCCGGCAGTGCTTGAAGCAGCAGATGCGATGGGCATGAGTTCATACGGCAGGCTCCGCAAAGTGGAACTGCCCATGGCGATGCCTGTCATTATGGCCGGTGTACGCACATCGATGGTGCTCATCGTTGGAACAGCCACCCTCGCGTCCTTAATCGGTGCCGGAGGGCTTGGCGATTTGATCATGACCGGCATTAACCGGGCGGATAATGGTTATATCCTGATGGGTGCGATTCCGGCGGCGATCCTTGCCCTGTTGTTTGACCGTCTCCTCCGGTTGATTGAATCAAAAAGCAGGGGCACCTCATTGAAGCCGGTAGGGGTTGCAGCCGCGCTCGCTGTCGCAGTTCTTTTACTTCCTATGGTCGCCTGGAATACCGAGTATGACCTTGTCATTGGCGGGAAGCATGAGGCTGAACCTGAAATTTTAGCAAACATGTACGCTGCTTTAATTGAAGAAGAAACCGATTTGTCTGTAGATGTAGAAGCAGACCTTGGCGGCACTGATTTTGTATTTAACGCGCTCAGGCAAGGGGACATTGATGTTTATCCAGAGTTTACCGGAACGGCGTTAACGGAACTGCTCGATCAATCTTTTGAAGGGCTTGCCGACCGGGAAGCTTATGAACAAGCCCGCGATTTAATGGAAGAGGAGCATGGTAAAGCCTTTTTAGAGCCGATGGCGTTTCATAATACGTATGCTGTCGCTGTCCGTGAAGATATTGATGAGACGTACGACATCGAGACGATCAGTGATTTAACAGCTTATGACCAAGAGCTCACCGCCGGATTCAGCCACGAGTTTATTGACCGTGAAGACGGTTATGCCGGCCTGCAGGAGACACACGGCCTTGATTTTGACGACTTGAACACGCTTGATGCATCGCTTCGCTCGAATGCGCTCGTGAGTGAGGATGTGGATGTGATTGATATTTACTCGACACAGGCGGAAATTGAGGAGTTTAATTTGACGCTGCTTGAAGATGCAGAGAGCTTTTTCCCGCCGTATCAAGGGGCACCGCTGATGCGCGGAGAAACACTTGAGCGGTATCCAGAACTTGAGCCGGTTTTAAACACGCTCGGCGGTGAAATTACAGAAGATGAAATGCGTGAAATGAACTATGCCGTTGACTTCGAGGATGAAGACCCTGAAGACGTCGCCCGCACCTATTTACATGAACAGGGCTGGATTGAAGAATAATTTCAAGTTGATGGAAGCACGGCCGGCGGCAGCCGTGCTATAATGAAATTGTTCTGAAAAGTTTTAAAATGTAAGGAAAGGGCGTGCTTTTGTGACGAACGAAGCGTTTGAAGCATATGCAGAACAACTGATGCACGAACATCACGTACCCGGCGCATTTATTGGTGTAGAGCGCCTGCAAAGTTCGGCTTATGCCGAAGGGTTCGGTTTTCGAAATGTAGCAAAAGCAAAGCCGGTGACAGCCCATACCGTATTTGGGCTCGCTTCAATTACAAAATCATTTACGTGCCTGGCCGTGCTGCAGCTGCAGGAGGCTGGCAAACTCAACGTGCACGACCCGGTAAAGCGCTACCTGCCGGAGTTTTATACAAAAGCTTCAGACATGAGCGGTGTGACCATTCACCACTTAATGACGCATACATCCGGACTGCCGCCGCTTGACTCTCATCTGGCTGCAAAAAAGCGGAGCTTTGAGCAGGATCCTTCAATTGAAGATTTCCCAGGCGTGCAGATGGAAATTACGGATCAAGACCCCATTGATACGTACAAAGAACTCATGGCTTATATTGCCTCCCTTGATATTGAACTCCTTGGCGTGCCAGGCGAGGCGTTCAGCTATTCTAATGATGGGTATGGCCTCCTTGGTGCGATCATCACCCGGGTAAGCGGTCAACCGTATGAATTGTATATGAAAGAACACGTGCTCGAGCCACTCGGCATGCACGACAGCTCGTTTTTTATCGAAGATTCTTTTGAAGATACCATGCCGTATGCCAAACGCGGAACCGGTTATGACGCCCAGGTGTACGCGGCGCCGGTATGGTGGGATGCCCCGCCAATGCGGGCAACAGGCGGATTAAAAGCTTCAGGAGCGGATATGCTCCGGTACGTGAACCTCTTTTTAAACGGTGGGATTGTCGATGGCACGCGGCTGTTGAGCGAAGAAAATATTGAACTGATGATGACACCGCACGTCGAGATGGAGCCCGGCCGCTGGTACGGTTACGGCTTTATGATCCGGCCTGATTATTACGGTGCGAAACTTGTGGAGCACGGCGGCAGTTTAAAAGCCATCTCCTCACTGCTCGCACTTATACCGGAGCGGGGGCTCGGTGGTGTTACACTTACAAACTTGGCTGGAGTGCCGGCATCTGCGCTTCTTCACGGTGCGCTTAACGCTGAAGAAGGTCGTGCACCTGAAGAAAGCCACGTCGTGTATCCGGCCGGAGACGAAGCGACTGCACCGTTGACCGATTACGAAGGTGAATTTGCCTCGCTCGAAGGCATGCGTTTAAAAGCGCATCTTGAAGAGGGCGAACTGCAGCTGACGTATCAAAATGAGACATTTACAGCGGAAACAGCCGGCGTTGACGGCTTTTTAATTGAAGTGCGCGGTGAAACCGAATACGTCCGCTTCGTCCGCGATGTAAATGGTGATGTGAGCCACGTAGCGTTTCATTACCGCCAGTTTCCGAAAAAAGCATAGTGCGCTGCAGGTTGAAAGGAGGACCGCTCATGCCGGCATTTTTATCATCAGAAGCGCCGCATGACGTAAATGTTGCGGTTAAACATTGGATGAAGACGCCGCACATTTTTACGTGCGAGCGTCATACGCTCGGTCAGCTGATCGAGCTGCTTACATATAGCGAAGGTGAAGATTTAATAGCGATCAACCGCCACTATGAGGTTGAAGGCGTGTTGAAGCAGCAAACCGTACTTGAGCTGCAGCTTGCTGAAACGGCGCTCAATACGCGTGCGGAACCTTCCTGGCTTACGCCGGTGCCGGCGCTTCATGCTGAAGATGCCATCGTTGAGGTACAGGCAGAGACTTTCGCGTATCCTGTCGTTAATGATGAAGGAAAACTTGTAGGTACACTGCCCCCGGCGCGGCTTGCCGAGGCTGCCATTGCCTTCAGCGTACAGAACAAGCACCAGTCCGATATTGTAAATGTTGTGCTTGAAAGTGCGTATGAAGGGATTGCGGTGGTGGATGCAGATGCGAGAATTCAAAAGCTGAATGAAGCGTACCGGAGCTTTCTTGGGATTGCGCCGGAAGAGGTGGTTGAGGGGCGTCTTGTGACGGAAGTGATTGAGAATACGCGGCTGCATCATACGGTGGCAACGGGTGTGCCGGAGCGGGGTCAGCTGCAGGTGATGCAGGGGCAGAATATGGTGGTGCACCGGATCCCGATCTGGCGTAATCAGGAGCTTGTCGGGGCGATTGGCATGCTTATTTTTGAAGGGGTGCGTGAGCTGTATCACATTTTAGAGCATGCTCGTGAGGTACAAGGGAGCTCTGAGCCTCATGTGAAGTCGCAAATGGCGGAACCGGTGACGACGTATTCATTTGAACAGATGATCGGGGAAAGCCGGGCGCTGCAGTATTGTAAAAGCCGGGCCCGTAAAGCTGCGCGCACGCAGGTGACGGTGCTCTTAACGGGAGAGAGCGGCACAGGTAAGGAAGTATTTGCGCAGTCGATTCACGGTTTGAGTGAGCGGAGGCACGCCCCGTTTATGAGTATAAACTGTGCGGCGATTCCGGAGCAGCTGCTTGAAGCGGAGTTGTTCGGTTATGAGGAAGGAGCGTTTACCGGCGCAAAAAAAGGCGGTCAAGCCGGCAAATTTGAAGCAGCTTCCGGCGGCACAGTCTTTCTTGATGAAATCGGGGAGATGCCGTTAAGTATGCAGGCGAAGCTGTTGCGCGTTTTAGAGGAAAACCATGTCACCCGTGTCGGTGGGCGGCGGACGATTCCAGTCGATGTGCGGCTCGTCGCAGCGACGAACCAAAACCTGGCTGAACAAGTACGCACCGGCCGTTTCCGCCGCGATTTGTACTACCGGCTCTGTGTCGTTCCAATTGAGCTCCCGCCACTTCGTGAGCGCCGTGATGATATTCCGGAGCTTGTGCAGCATTACGCCAAGGTGCTGGCGGATAAGCACGGGGTGGAAGCGAAAGCATTTAGTAAAGAAGCGATGGCACAATTGATGCAGCATTCATGGCCGGGTAACGTCCGTGAGCTGATCAACGTGCTTGAGCAGGCATTAATTATGACGGAAGCGGAAATTGTGGTGTTAAAACACCTGCCAGCGCTTGAAGGGCCGGCACCAACAGCACCAACTGATGTTGATGCGCCTGAAGACGAAAAGGCGCGGATCGAAGCCGCGCTTGCAGAGGCAGGCGGCAATAAGGCGAAGGCAGCAAGGCTCCTGGGGATGCATCGGACGACGCTTTATAAAAAAATAGAGACGCTGAATGTGTAGTGTCTGTTTCAACAAAAGTGTAGTCAAAACTACACTTTTTTGTTTCTGTTATGAAAGCGGTATCAGTGATAGGCGCTTGGCTTACCTGCCAGCGGGGGATTTAGCCGGCGACTTCGTTTTTGGCACACGTTTTGCAATAACATGGGCAGTAACCAAAAAAGGGAGGTTCTCACGTGACGGCGAGCGTTCATTTACCAAAAACGATTCATTACGGGAGAGATAGTTTTCAAAAAGTAGGATCCGAGGCAAAAGCAGCCGGCAGCAAGGCGCTTTTAATCAGCGATGAGATCATGGCAGAGCTCGGCTTTGTTGATACATGTGAACAGCACTTAGCAGATGTCGGCGTAGAGAGCGTGCGTTATTTAGGCGTAGCTTCAGAGCCGACAGATGTCTATGTTGAAGAAGCGCTCGCCCTTGTTGAACGCAATGACTGTGATCATATCATTGCGCTTGGCGGCGGGAGCTGCATCGACACAGCGAAAGGTGTAGCGGTACTTGCTACAAACGGTGGGGAAATTAGCGCGTATATGAACAACCGCCGCAAGGCAGCCAAGCGGGCGCTGCCGTTTATTGCGATTCCTACCACCGCAGGTACCGGAAGTGAAGCAACCGATGTGACGGTAATTACGAACACGAAAAATGACGTGAAAATGATGATTAAGCAGCCGGCGTTTATGCCGGAAACAGCCATTGTCGATCCGTATTTAACAGTGACTTCTCCTCGGGGAACGACAGCAGCAACCGGCGTCGATGCGCTCACGCATGCGTTAGAAGCTTATATTTCTAAAAAAGCGCATCCGTTTACTGATGAGCTCGCGCTTTCGGCTATTGAGCGGATTTATGCTTCCATTTTGACGGCTTACAACGACGGCAAAAATATTGAAGCCCGCGATGAAATGGTGTATGCGGCGATGCAGGCAGGGATGGCGTTTTCCAACGCTTCGGTCTGTCTCGTGCACGGCATGTCCCGGCCGATCGGTGCGCTTTTCCACGTACCGCACGGCATTTCGAATGCGATGCTTCTGCCGGCAGTGCTTGAGTTTTCCGAAGACAGCTGCCGCGACCGGCTCGCAGACATCGGCCGCCGGTTGTTTCCGCAGGCGGAAGATCCGGCCCGGGTGTTTGTCGATGAAGTGATTGCGCTTTGTCGCAAGCTTGATATTCCGAATTTAGGCGGCTGGGGTATTGATGAAGCTGAATTTGAAGCAGTGTTGGAAAAGATGGCAGATGATGCGATTGAAAGTGGCAGTCCGGGGAACAACCCGCGTGTGCCGACAAAAGATGAGCTGATTGACTTGTACCGCACGGCGTTTCATTACAGTTACAAAAATTAATTGAGGGAGAGGATATTATGGCACGTACATTAAATAACTATATCAATGGACAGTGGGTCGCGGCTTCTGCGACCGAGACACAAGCGGTTCCAAATCCGGCAACCGGTGAGACACTCGCACACGTTCCAATTTCCACGAAAGAAGATGTCGATGCTGCAGCCCAGGCGGCGCGCACAGCGTTTAAGAGCTGGCGCAAAACCGCAGTTCCGAAGCGGGCGCGCATTATGTTTAAATATCACCAGCTGTTAATGGACAACTACGAAGAGCTGGCTGAACTCATTACTCTTGAAAACGGGAAAACGTATGACGATGCGTACGGCGAAGTGCAGCGCGGCATCGAGTGTGTCGAGTTTGCAGCCGGCGCGCCGAACTTGATGAAAGGTGAAATCCTGCCGGAGATTGCAACGAATATTGAGTCCGGGATGTACCGTTATCCTGTCGGTGTTGTTGGCGGGATCACGCCATTTAACTTCCCAATGATGGTGCCGTGCTGGATGTTCCCGCTTGCCATCGCCTGCGGTAACACTTTTGTGATGAAGCCGTCAGAGCAGACGCCGCTTTTAGCGGAACGTCTTGTGGAATTACTGCTTGAATCCGGACTCCCTGAAGGTGTCATCAACATTGTTCACGGTGCGCATGATGTGGTTAATGGTTTGATTGAACATGAAGAAGTCGACGCGATTTCGTTTGTCGGAAGCCAGCCGGTAGCTGAGCACGTGTACAAAACCGGCGCTCAGTACAGCAAGCGCGTTCAGGCGTTAGCTGGTGCGAAAAACCACTCGATCGTCCTGAATGACTGCGACATGGATAAAACGATCGAAGGTATTATCGGTGGTGCCTTCGGAAGTGCCGGCCAGCGGTGCATGGCAACCTCGGTCGTTGTTGTGACTGAAGATATTGCGGATGACGTCGTGAAAAATATTCGCGAAGCCGCTGATGAACTAACGCTCGGCGATGGCATCGAATCTGGTGTCAGCCTTGGACCGGTCATCCGCGACACGCATTTAAAAAAGGTGCATGACGCGATTGCCGATGGTGAAAACGAAGGCGCGACCCTTGTCCGGGACGGCCGTAAAGATGATCAAAGCAACCTGCCGGCAGGATACTTTATCGGTGCGACCATCTTTGATCACGTAACGACCGATATGAACCTGTGGGAAAAGGAGATCTTTGCGCCGGTCCTTTCGGTGATCCGGGTTAAAGATTTAACAGAAGCGATCGAAGTGACGAACCAGTCCGAATTCGGGAACGGCTCTGTATTGTACACAAATAGCAGTTCGGCTGTCCGCGAATTCCGCGAAGACATCGAAGTCGGCATGCTCGGCGTGAACGTAAACGTGCCGGCGCCGATGGCATTCTTCCCATTCTCCGGCTGGAAAAAATCTTTCTATGGCGACTTGCACGCCAACGGCCAGGACGGCGTCAACTTCTACACCCGCCGCAAAATGCTTACAAGCCGCTTCTCCTAAAGCGGAGATCAGCCCCCTCGGAGGGGCTGATTTTTTATATGAGGCACGTATTGAAGAGGGCGAGGCACGTATTGAAGGTGGCGAGGCACGCATTGAAGGAGGCGAACGCCCAATCGGAGGAGGCGAACGCCCAATCGAAGGGTGCGAACGCCCAATCGGAGAGCGCGAACGCCCAATCGGAGAGCGCGAACGCCCAATCGGAGAGTGCGAACGCCCAATCGGAGAGCGCGAACGCCCGATCGGGGGAGGCGAACGCCCAATCGAAGGGTGCGAACGCCCAATCGAAGGAGGCGAACGCCCAATCGAAGCTGATAAGGTCAAAAAGACATAAGGAAAGGTGGTGCGCCGCGGGCAGCACCACCTTGATCGTAAAGGAGATTCTAATGGTTCGCCGGCGGCCGCCGGCGTTCCTTTTTAAGGGATTTTGGTTGGCGTAAAGTTCTATTTGGCACAAACGGGGAGTGTGACAAGGTGGTATAATATAAAATAAATCATTTTATATTGAGGTGGTCTAAATGTTGTTTTCCGTAAAAACCATTGATCATGTACAGCTTGCAGCCCCTAAAGCATCAGAAGATCGGGCCAGAGCCTTTTTTTCCGGCATCTTAGGTTTTGAAGAAATTGAGAAACCTGAAGCGTTGAAGCAGCGGGGCGGGGTTTGGTTCGCTTGCGGCAGCAGCCAATTACATATTGGCATTGAAGATTCATTTTCGCCGGCGAGAAAAGCGCATCC
Organism: Salsuginibacillus halophilus; assembly: GCF_003014715.1. Taxonomy (GTDB): domain Bacteria; phylum Bacillota; class Bacilli; order Bacillales; family Marinococcaceae; genus Salsuginibacillus; species Salsuginibacillus halophilus. Next base: position 7,793 of record NZ_PYAV01000012.1, on the reverse strand, counting down.
TGCCTTCGAAGTTGAAAACCTAGAAGGCTTAAAGCAACATTTAACGAAGCACGAAATCTCGTACACCATCGATCAAAATATTCCAGAGGTAAACAGAGTTTATGTAGACGACCCATTCGGAAATAGAATCGAGCTGTTAGAACCTGTAACGTAAATTTGTTGCTCCCGGGGATTGTAAAGATCAAAAGCAGGAAGGAAAGGTGGTGCACCGCGGGCAGCACCACCTTAATCATAACGAAACGTTCCAATGGGTTCGCAGGCGGCCGCCGGCGTTTCTTAAAAATCTTCAAATCGCCCTCGGCGCGGCGTCACAGCCCCCGCCACTGGTGCGCTGTGAGGACAACCCGTCCGGCGGCATCAAACGCGACACCTTCCGCTTCGAGCTTGCTGCGCTGGTCTACAAATGCCGGGGCGGTGCTCCCGTCTTTTCGCAGCACGCGGTGGGCCGGCACATCATCCGGTGCTTTTTGCATGGCCCAGCCGACGACCCGGGCGTTGTGCGGTTGCTCCAACAGAGCGGCGATCTGGCTGTAACTCGCTACTTCGCCTGCTGGGATCTGGCGCACGATGTCATAGACGTGCTGAAAAAAGCTGGCGTTCATCTCGTTCCTCCTTTCCGCTTCTACACTAAGCCGTTCATAAACGTAGAGAAGAAACCGAAGCCGGCTCCTTCTCCCACGTGTTACTTTTCTTCTTGTTCTGAATCACTTGCTTCTGTTGTGGCTGCGGCGGTATCCTCCGTACTTTCTGCTTTATAGTTGTTCACTGCATCGGCGACGGTGTCTTTTCCTTTTGCAGCTAAAGAATTGACGATTTCGCCGATGTCCACGCCGGCAATTTCTTTGATTGGCTCTTGTAAGTCGGTCATCGTTTTGATCGTGTTGCGGGCAACTGAGGGTACGCCGTCACCACTGCCGCTGTCGATCACTTTCACCGAATCGATGTTGCTCATTGGGGCTGCGATCTTTTCAGCAAGCTCCGGCAGCATCTGCACGACTTGCTCTTTAATGATTGCTTCACCGTGTTCTTCCATGGCTTTGGCGAGCAGTCTCCGGGCTTCCGCTTCGGCAACGCCGCGTTCTTTAATGACGTGGGCGTCAGCTTCACCTTCGATCCGGGCGCGCTCGGCTTCAGCTTCAGCTCGTTTTGTCGTTTCGTAATATTCAGCATCAGCTTTTTGCTGGCGCACTTTGGACTGCTCTTCTTCAAGCTGTACGGCCCGCTCTTGTTCCATGTAGTTTAAATTTAACTCTTCTTCTTTTTGGCGCCGTGCAAGATCGAGCTTTTCCTGCTCAACTTCCTTTTCAAGCCGGGCTTTTTCCAAATCATAAGACTGTTCAGATTTTGCCCGGGCCTGCTCGGTTTCCCGCTTAAATTCAGCCTCTTGAATCTCTTTTGATTTCTTCGATTCTGAAATGGCTTTCTGCCGCTCGTATTCTTCCTGCTTTGCTTCTTGGTCCGTCTTCGCTTTATGCATCCGCGTTTCGCGCTCGCTTTCCGCTTCAGCAATCTCTGCCTCTTTACGGACTTTGGCAATCTGCGGCCGGCCGAGGTTCTCAAGGTACCCATTTTCTTCGTCATCGCGCAAATCGGTTAAGCCAAGGGAAGTGATTTTAAAGCCCATGTCATCGAGCTGCTTTTGCGCTACTTCCATCACTTGCTCGTTAAATGCCTCGCGGTCGGCGTTGATCTGCTCGACAGACATTTTGGAAAGAATCGCACGCAAGTTACTTTCAAGTACTTCTTTAATTTCTTTTTCCACATCCCCTTGATCTTTACCGAGAAACTGCTCAGCATAAATCGCGATCCCTTTTAACCCGTCAGCCACTTTTACCATCGCCACTGCATCAGCTTGGATCGGCACACCGCCATCGGCATAAATACGCGGTGTTGTCAGCTGCAGCTGAAATGATGTTAACGGCACCGGCGTTGCGGTTTGAAACCGGCGGAGCAGATGCCCGCCGCCGCGGATAATTTTTAAGGAACGACCATCTTCATCGGAAAAAACGTTGTCGCCTTCACCGAGCTTCGGGCCAGTAATAATGAGCGCTTCGTTTGAAGAAGCGGTCCGGTAGCGGATTTTCATAAAAAAGTAGTAACCAATGCCACCGAGGGCAAGGGCGCCTAAGAGAACAAACAAGATAATCATCCAAGCCATAAATTCCATAAGAGTACCTCCAATTATGTATAATGTCATAACTATTATCCGTTATGAAGAGACGTGGAAGCAAGGAACAATGATGTGTTTCGTGAAATTTTTAGATTGTTTGACAATTTGTGTAACTTGATTTAATTTATTTTTGTAAAGGATGAAAGGGAGGAGAGGATAGGTATGAATGCTGGTGAGGCTTCGGTTTTAACGCTGACGATCGTATGGCTGTTACTTTTCGCTGTTGGTGTCATGTTTATCATGGTTGCGCGCCTCATGTTCGGCAAATATGATACGTACGCTTATATTTCGCTCGTTTTGGGCGTTGTGCTGCTTACACTTAGTATTGTTACTTACTTCGCGCAGCCGATCAGTATCGGGCGGTTATTGGTATAGTCATTGCTGTTATAAAAGCGCCTGACCCCGGCCGCAGCCGGATTCAGGCACTTTATTTATTAATCTGTTGGCACCGGTGCTTCAGCTGCAATCAGCCCTTCACGCTTCAGCTCCTGCCAAAACGCTGCCGGAATCTCTTCCTTCATGGCAGCGACATCTTCACGGATGCGATCCGGCCGCGTCGAGCCCGGAATCACTGCCTGTACGGACGGGTGAGCGGAGGAAAACTGCAGGGCCGCTGCCTTCAAGCTTACGTTATGCTTAGACGTGAGCTCTTCAAGGCGCCGGACATGAGCTTGGACTTCGCTCCCTGCCTCAACATAATCATCATAATCGCCGCCAAGCAGCACGCCGGAATTGTACGGTGCACCAACGACAATTCCGCTGTTCTCCCGCTCCACAAGCGGCATCAACCGCTGAAGCGAACGCTCATGCTTTAACAACGTATAGTGCGTCGCCTGCAGCGAAAGCGATGGCGTCGTCTCCTCAAGCTCGAGTGCGAGCTCAATCGGCACCGTCGTATTCACCCCGACGCCCCAAGCCTGAATCACACCTTCATTCTGCAGCCGCTGCAACGCCTTAAACGCGCCGTTACGTGACTCTTCAAACAAACTGAGCCAATCATCTCCGTGAAAATCCGGCGAAATATCATGGACGTACACAACGTCAAGACGGTCCGTCTGCAGGCGCTCCAGGCTCTGCTCAATCGAACGGAGTGTGCCATCTTCAGTGTAATCCTCAATCAACTTGTTCTGCCGGCCCATGGCAAACAAGCCTTCCTTCGTTTCTGTCTCCTCTGAAACGAGCCGACCAACTTTTGTGCTTAACACATAATCATCACGGTTTTTATCCTGTAGAAACTTGCCGAGCCGAAGTTCTGATAACCCTGCGCCATAAAGTGGTGCCGTATCAAAATAACGAATACCTTCGTGCCATACACTCGCAAGCGTCGCCTGCACTTCCTCCTCCGGAATATCGCGGAACAAGTTACCAAGCGGCGCTGTGCCAAAACCAATTTGCTGTTGTTGTAAAGGCATCATTTATAACCTCCTGTATTTGTAAGTAAATGCACCCAAATCTATACCCGGTGAGTTCAAGGCATAATCTGAATGTGAGGTGTCGGTCTTTTGCGTATGTGAACCGCGCGCTTAGAGGGAGTGACCGATCGCTTCAGCATACGGACCGCTCACTTAGGGGGAGTGACCGGTCGTTCGAGCAAGCTGACCGCGCGCTTAGTTATATTCGCCGGCCGCTCCAGTGGTGCTGTTTCTCTTTCAATTCATATAACGCTTTGAGAGTGACTTCAAAGCGCTCGAAAAACTCACAAAAGAAAAGAAGCCGGCAGTCGACTTCTTTTAAATGTAAAACCCTTAATTTTCAGTACTTAGAAACGACATATCGCTCCAGTCGCCGGCGTCTTCAAGGAGCGCTTTTAACAGCGTGAAGCCGTGGATGAAATCGCGGACGTCTGCCATCTCCACAGGTGAGTGGGAGTAGCGGCGGGCGAAGGTGATCGCCCCGGTCAAAATTCCTTTTTGTTCTAAGTGAACGGCGGCAGCATCGGTTGTTGCCCCGCTCATCGCCGCAAGTTGATGCGGAACCTCTCGTTCATTTGCGTAACGGATGAAGAGATTTTTCATCTGCGGGCTGAGAAGGTGACCTCGGACAGCGCCGCCGGCAAGAACTGGGATAACTGGACCGTTACCGATCGCAACAGCATGCCCGCTTGCTTTTGTATCCGGCGTATCTGCGCACGGAATGGTATCGAGTACGATCGCTGCATCAGGTGCAACGTTATGGGCGGCAACGCGGGCACCGCGCAGTCCGACTTCCTCTTGGACAGCAACGACGGCGGTGATTGTACCGTTAAAGTTGCGTTCAGCTTGTAAGTCTTCAAGCAAAGCGAGAAGCAGAACGCAGCAGGAGCGGTTATCGATCGCTTTACCGGCGAAGCGATCGTTGTTTGTAAAGGTTTCGATGTCGCTCATGTAGGAGATCGGGGACCCGACGGTAATACCCATTGCTTCTACTTCAGCTTTGGATTCAGCGCCGACGTCAACAAATAGTGCTTCAATCGGGGGCACCTGCTTCTGTTCTTCAGGCGTCTGCAAGTGGCCCGGCTTTGCGCCGATCACACCGAAGTGGCCGGCGACATTGACTTTTCGTCCGACGAGAAGCGAAGCAAGTACACCACCTGTCTTCTCAATTTTCAAAAATCCATCAGCATCAATGTCTTTGACGATGCAGCCGATTTCATCGGAGTGAGCGGTGACCATCACATTTGGGCCGGTGCCGCTGCCGTGAAGTATGGCGTAAATGTTGCCCATGTGATCGACCGTCACTTCGTCTGCAACAGCTTCAAAACGTGCAGCGAGGGCGGATACGACAGGCATTTCCTGCCCGGGGGTGCCTTGTAGCTTTGCGAGCTCGGCAACGTCGCGTAAAAATCTCGTTTGATCCATGAAACAGCCTCCTTGATTGTGATACGTCGAGCATAGCACAAGCCTGTCTCCGCATAAAAAAGAAACCCTTCCGCGTGTTAAGCGGAAGGGTGCTGGGTTAAAAGACATTTTCAATAAACAGGCGGACGACATCAGCGCCGCCGATGACTGTACCTAAGGTGCTGCCTAAGTTCGCAAATACAACAATGAGTAAAATCCGGGTTACTTTGTTGTGCCAGAAGCCTTTCGCGCTCGTTACGTCATCCGATAGGGCTTCGAAATCTTCCACACTTGGCCTTCGGAAATAAGCCTGCACAAACCCGGCGAACCAACCGGCGGCAACAAAGGGGTTAAGTGAGGTAAGCGGTGCGGCGACAAACGCAGTCAGTATTGCGAGCGGGTGCCCGAACGCAATCGCTGTACCCAGTGCGGAGAACGAGCCGTTCCATAACAGCCACGTTAACATTTGCTGCATACCGACGCTTGGGTTGTTCAAGAACGTGTAACCAATGATTGATAAAATAAAAATCGGAATCGCCCATGCCAGAATCTTTGGCACTTTGGACTTTTTCACTTCATTTAAAGCATCTAAGTCTTGTTTGTTTTCGATTTCATTTAAAATGCCGGGGACGTGTGCGGCGCCGACGACAGCAACAACTTTCTCGCCTGGCGCCGTTCGTATATGTTCCGATAAATATCGGTCCCGTTCATCAATGAGCGGAATTTTTAACCCCGGAAAGTGCTGCGCCATCTCATCGAGCATGGACTGCAGCATGTCTTGAGACTTCATTCGTTCCATTTCTTCTTCAGAAATATTTTCCTTATTAAAAATGCTCATTACAATGGACATTAATAATTTCAGCTTGCCGAAAAAACCAAGCTTATGCCAAATGCGTGAAAACGTCGTTTGGATGTTCCGGTCAGCAAGAACAAGTTCCGCTTCGCATTCTTCTGCAGAATTCACACCTTGCATCATCTCTTCGCCGGCATTGATCCCGAACTGTTTCGCTGTTCGTTTTTGGAAGGAAGAAATCGCTAAGTTCATTAATAGGAGCGTTGCTTTTCGTTCCTTAATGACTTTAAAGATGTCCATGTCCTTCCATTGATCCCGGTTAACAAGTGACTGATAGCGCTGTGCGTCAAGTTCAACGGCGACTGAATCAGGTTTTTCCTGCTCAATCACTTCTTTGACTTCTTCAGTGCTTCGTTTCGAAACGTGTGCCGTGCCGATCAACACGACTTCCTTACCCTCTACATACAAACGGGTGACATTTTGACTTTGTTCACTCATGTATCTACGCCTCATTTCACCATTACGAGAAAATCTAACCGTATTTAGTATGACGAATGCCAAGCGTTTTGTAAACGCACAGACAAGGCTTGGCGGTGAATTTTTTGCGTCATCAGCAGGTTGTTTTGGATTGTGCGTAAGGGTTCGATGTATGATAATGAAAGAAGTGAAAAAAGTGTGGAGGTGCAGGCTGGTTGAATTTAACTTTTGTGGAGTTTGAAGAAAAACATTTCGAGACATTAATGAGCTGGGTGACTTCAGAAGCGTTTATGATGCAGTGGAGCGGCACGACGTTTTCCTACCCATTAACGAAAGAACAGCTGCGTACGTATCAAGCTGATCGCGAAGCGCGCATTTATATGGTTTATGATATTGAAACAAACGCCCCGGTCGGTCATATTGCATTAAGTCAAATAAGTGAAACGCATGAGCGGGCGAGAATCGGTAAAGTGCTCGTTGGCGAGCCGGCGATGCGTGGACGCGGGGTCGGCCGAATGATGATCGAGCATATGTTAAATGAAGCATTTCAAGAGTTAGGGCTGCATCGGGTGAGTCTTGGTGTCCTCGGTTGGAACGAAGCAGCTTTAAATGCGTACGAGCATATGGGCTTTCATTCCGAAGGTTTCCGCCGTGATGTGGTGAAGTTTAACGGTGAGCGTTATGGGGCGTGGGAAATGAGCATGCTGCGTCCGGAATGGGAAGAAATGAATAATGAAAGAAATGGATCTGACCGAAAAACTTTAAAAAGCTATTGACGTTAGGGGTGGTGTCTAATATTATGGGTCATCTGCTAACGAGATTAGTGAGCTCAAAGCGGGGTTGAAACAAAGATCTACTATTCGAGTCGAAAAAACTTATAAAAGTTATTGACGACAGAGATTGTGTCTAATAATATAGGTTATCCGCTGAAGAGATCAGTAAAGCTCACAGCAGAGGTTAACAACATTAGAAGAAGATTGTTGACGACAAAACAAAGATCTACTATATTAGTCAATCCGTACCGAAAAAGGCGCGGCACACATCGAGCTCAAAAAAACTTATAAAAGTTATTGACGATATGTGGTTGAAGTGATAATATAGTAAATCCGCGCTGATGACAGCGCAAAAAACAGCGAGCCGCTTCAAGCGGAGCGTCGCTGAAAAAATAGATTTCTTATAAAAGTTATTGACTTTCAAATTGATAACTACTAAAATAAGAATCCGCGCCAACAAAGCGCGAATACAATTTGCCCTTTGAAAACTGAATGAAAGCAAGTGCGCCCGTCAATATAATTGACGTTAAACGAAACACATCAAATCCCTTCGATTTGATTGATGCAAAGCATCACTTTATCGGAGAGTTTGATCCTGGCTCAGGACGAACGCTGGCGGTGTGCCTAATACATGCAAGTCGAGCGCGTGAAACCAGTTGATTCCCTTCGGGGATGACGCTGGTGGATCGAGCGGCGGACGGGTGAGTAACACGTGGGCAACCTGCCCTGCAGATCGGGATAACCCCGGGAAACCGGGGCTAATA
>NZ_PYAV01000011.1 GCF_003014715.1 Salsuginibacillus halophilus | reverse complement strand
ACCTCTAAGCGAGCGGTCCACACCTCTAAGCGAGCGGTCCACACCTCTAAGCGAGCGGTCCACACCTCTAAGCGAGCGGTCCACACCTCTAAGCGAGCGGTCCACACCTCTAAGCGAGCGGTCCACACCTCTAAGCGAGCGGTCCACACCTCTAAGCGAGCGGTCCACACCTCTAAGCGAGCGGTCCACACCTCTAAGCGAGCGGTCCACACCTCTAAGCGTGCTGTCCACACCTTTGAACGAGCGGTCTCCCTGCGCATGATCCTCTCATCGCTAAAAGTTTTGAGCGACATTTTCTTCAATTTTTGCTAAGCTTAGAGGGTGCTTTGAAATTTTCAATTTGAAAAGGAGGTCTTCATGTTTCAAAAAAGATTACAGAAACCGGACTCGTTGCAGCAGCTTGAAGCTTTGCAACGCTGGCTTTCGGTGGATCACCCTGCGTATGAAGTGCTAATGCATGAGTATAGAAGCATCGCCGCCGGATTTTATGGGGAATTTTCATTGACGCGGCTTTTGGAGCGTTTCACTTCACATACGCAAATTTTCCAGGACCTTCGTCTTAAAGTTCGTGATGAATTTGTGCAGATAGACCTTTTGATTCTTCATCATGCGCATGCGGTGATCATTGAAGTGAAGCACTGGCGGGGTGAGCTCCGGCTGGAGACTAGAGACAGTCCGCTCGAGCGTTGTTACGATGGTGAGTATGACTATTTTCCAAACCCGCTTTTACAAGTTGAAGAACAAGCTGCGCAATTTCACGATTGGGCCGCAGAGCACGGACTTCCTGCCATTCCGGTGAAAACCTTCGTCGTATTTACCCACCGCGAGGCGTATCTCCGACCACTTCCAGACGCTGAACTCCACAACCACATCATAAGCCGCGACACTTTAACCCGACACTTGCGAGATCATTTACACCCCGACCACCCGGCCACAATTTCCTCCAATGAGCTGAATCGATACTTGAACCATCTGCACAAAACCAATTGTCCCGCCTGCAATAACTACACCGAAAAACATCACATTACCCTTAACCACCTTAATACTGGTATCTTCTGTCCTTCCTGCGGAAAGCAAGGGATGCTTTGGTTACGCCGTAATTGGCAGTGTACGCATTGTGACTACGGGAACCCGTATGCTCACATCCCAGCCATTCAAGATTTTAAAGCAATGTTCGGATCACGTATCTCAAATCGCGAAGCACGCTACCTCCTTAACTTGGAAAGCCGTAACACATGCCGCCGGCTGCTCAAACCTCTCGCCAATCCACCAAAACCAAGTGCCTCACATGGCGTTTATTGGTTAAAGTAAGAAATCCTCTGAGCGAGCGGTCCCTACCTCTAAGCGAGCAGTCTCTACCTCTAAGCGAGCAGTCTCTACCTCTGAGCGAGCGGTCCCCACCTCTAAGCGAGCAGTCTCTACCTCTGAGCGCGCGGTCTCCACCTCTAAGCGAGCAGTCTCTACCTCTGAGCGAGCGGTCCCTACCTCTGAGCGAGCGGTCTCTACCTCTAAGCGAGCAGTCCCTGCCTCTAAGCGTGCGGTCCCTGCCTCTGAGCGAGCGGTCCACACCTCTAAGCGTGCGGTCCCTACCTCTAAGCGTGCGGTCCACACCTCTAAGCGTGCGGTCCCTACCTCTAAGCGTGCGGTCCACACCTCTGTGCGTGCGGTCCACACCTCTGTGCGTGCGGTCCACACCTCTGTGCGTGTGGTCCACACCTCTGTGCGTGTGGTCGGTAATAAAAACCCCCGGTGTCTTTGACGCCGGGGGTTGGCATGATCGTTTATGCTTTAACTGGTGCGTGAAGCGGCTGGTCGAGTTTGATCAGATCAGCGTAGGATTCGCCTTGGATGACGACGCGGGCTTCTTCGTTTTCGACGAAGACAACCGGCGGGCGCGGCACTCGGTTGTAATTGCTCGCCATTGCGTAGCCGTAGGCACCGGTGGAAAAGACAGCGAGTAAATCGCCGGCGACAGCGTCTGGAAGCGGCAGATCCCACATGAGCATATCGCCGCTTTCACAGCACTTTCCGGCGATGGCGTAATTCGTTTTCGCCGGCTCATCGGCCCGGTTAGCAATGATCCCTTCGTACGCCGCTTCATATAAAGCCGGCCGGATATTATCAGTCATACCGCCATCAACGGACAAGTAGCGGCGCACACCTGGAATATCTTTTTCCGAACCGAGCGTATAAAGTGTTGTACCGGCTTCTCCGACGAGGGAGCGGCCCGGCTCAATCCAGATTTCCGGCATTGAAAGGTTACGTTGTTTTGCTTCGCGCGCAACGGCCTCAATGACGTCTTCAATATACGTGCCCGGGGCGAGCGGGTCGTCATCTTCTGTGTAACGGATGCCAAAGCCGCCGCCAACATTGACCACTTCAGGCGCGTACCCGTACGTTTCATCCCAAGAAGCGATATAACTGTACAGCTTTTCAACCGCCATCACAAAACCGGTCGTATCAAAGATTTGGGAGCCGATGTGGCAGTGAAACCCGAGCAAGTGCATCGCTTGATCAGCGAGTACTTCAGCAACAGCTTCATCGCCCTGCCCGCTCGATAAATCAAAGCCGAATTTGGAGTCTTCCTGTCCGGTGGAGATATAATCATGCGTGTGTGCTTCCACGCCCGGGGTCGTCCGCAGCATCACATTCACCGTCTTACTGTGGCTGTGAGCGGCTTTACTTAACAGCTTAAGCTCGTGGAAGTTGTCCACAACAAAGCAGCCGACACCATTTGCGACAGCCATGTCAATTTCCTCCGGTGCTTTATTGTTGCCGTGCATATGCACACGCTCCATCGGAAAGCCAGCTTCTAGTGCCGTGTAAAGCTCGCCGCCGGAAACAACATCCAAACTTAAATTTAGTTCATCGGCGAGCTGAAGCATTGCTAAACAGCTGAACGCTTTTGACGCGTATGCAATTTGATAATTTACACCTTGCGCACGGAACGCTTCGTGAAACGCTTGCGCCCGCTCGCGGATCATTTGGGTATCATAAACAAATAACGGCGTACCAAACGATGCTGCAAGTTCGACGGTATCCTTACCACCAATTTCTAAATGACCTTGTTCATTGATTCTGCTCGTTCCTTGAAGCTTCATACGCGATTGCCCCTTCGCTCTGTAATCATAAAGGTTATTGTAACATGAGCGATTGATGGAGAAAAGCTTAAGACCCTTGTTTTACCCGGTTTTTCGGGTTTGCAATCCGAAGACGAACCTTTTCGTTTGGCACGGCCCGGCGGACAAATAAATCGCGCATCGCAAGCGGATCAAACGGCAGGAATGGCCATAAATATGGTTTATTGAGCGACTTTATGCTGACAAGCCAAATAAATAATAATGTTGCCCCGACGACGAACCCAGGGGCTTGGAAAAACCCAATCATGAAAATAAAGAATAAACGCATCATTTTCATTGACACACTGAACTCATAACTTGGCGTTGCATACGTCCCGATGACCCCAAGGGCGGCGTACAAAATGACTTCAGCACTGAAAAGACCGACTTCCATGGCAATCTCACCAATTAAAAGGGCCGCAACAAGGCCTAGGGCTGTTGCTAGCGGATCAGGGGTGTGAATGGCTGCCATCCTTAACAGTTCAAGCCCGACCTCAGCAAAGATAAGCTGCACAAAAATCGGCACGTTATGCTCATCTTCCGGACCAATATACTCAAGCCCAGCAGGAAGCATATCCGGGGCGAGTACAAACAGCAGCCAAAGAGGCACGATGAGTAAGCTTGCAATCATTCCGAAAAAGCGAATCCAGCGCAAATACGTGCCAACCGCCGGTGCCTGCCGGTGTTCTTCCGCATGTTGTATGTGGTGAAACAGTGTGGTCGGTGTAATAATGACACTTGGTGAGGCATCGACCATGATCAGGACGTGCCCTTCAAATAAATGCTGGGCGCCGGCGTCCGGGCGTTCTGTAAACCGAACGAGTGGAAACGGTGTGTAGCCTTGTTTCACTAAAAATTCTTCCACCGTTTTATCAGCCATCGTTAAGCCGTCCACATCGATTGCTTCAAGCTCTTTTTTGATAATATCGACCAAGTCCGGGTCAGCAACGCCGTCAATATAAGAGACGCAAATATCGGTTTGCGAGCGGCGGCCGACGCGCATAATTTCATTCCGAAGCCGCTCATCGCGCACCCGGCGGCGTGTAAGTGCTGTGTTTTCAATAATATTTTCTGTGTAGCCATCACGGGAGCCGCGAACGACCTTTTCTGTATCCGGCTCCTCAGGCGTGCGCCCTGGATAAAAACGAACATCTATAATAAAAGCTTCGTCTTTTCCTTCCATGAAAATAACGAGCAGACCGGACAATAATTCGGTAATGCAGTCTTCAAATGTCTCCTTATACTCCACCTGCACGTCCGGGAGCCGCTCCTCAACGGCTTTTTGTACATTACGTGGCGCCTGCTCGTCGTCAAGCCGCATCAGTTGCTCTAAAATCTCAATGATGTGCCGGTCTTCAACGAGTCCCTGCACAAAGTACAACTGCAGCTCACGACCGCAAATTTGAAAACTTCGGATACCGACATCAAATGTCGTTCCAATCCCGAGTCGGTCAATCATTTCTTTTTTGTTAGCTTCCAACTTTTCATAAAGCGGTTGTTTATTTTTCGTTTCACTCATGATGTATACCCGCTCCTGTGTAAAATTTCTTTTAACGCGGCGGTGGTTACCGGCGCGCCCCGCTCAGGTGCATCCCATCGCCCCATCTTACCCGGGTCACCAATGCCGCAGATCACTGGGATATTTAATTGATCAAGGTTATACAGCGTATCACCGCGCACCCGCTGCAGCTCAAGCTCCGCAAAACCTTCTTTATCAACGCCGTAAGCTGTAATCTCTTGAAACCTTGTGATGGAGAAATCCACCCGGCACCAATCGTTTTGGTGTGATGTTGATGCAACAGCGAGCGCCCCTAAAACCTCTGTCTTTTCTGATTTCACCACGATCTCAAGACACGTCTCTCCCGGCCCCGGACCTGAAGTTCCTGCGTCATCAAACAACAAAAAAACTGGATGAGGCTCACAGTATGGAAGTGAAGCAAGCAAGTCTTCAGCCGTTCGTAACGTTGGGTTGCCGGAAGACTTCGCGAGACACGAGGCGTGCAAGTTGTTTGCTGCAGTTTCTACAGCCTTGCGCGCATAAAGATCGCCATCTGTGATCAAAATGACCGGGGTCATCATCGGCACTGCTCCTCCTTTCTCTGCATCACATCTAAAAAAACAAGTTTCAATTTTCACTTACAGCGTTACATAAACGAACCAGAAAAATAAGGAACCTAACACTTTACCAAGTGCAATCGCAAATAAAAAAGCAAAAATCCCTTGATCTACCCCAAGACGCTTGGCAAGCACGGGCATCACATTTAAAACTTCGGTTAACGCCGCCGCAAGCATCCCGACAAACATGCCGGCAAAAAATCCTGGAATCACAGCGACCACTTCCGGAAGCGCTAAGTGAGCATCCGTCAAAGTCATAATACTTCCGAAAAGCACACCGCTGATCACTGCCCATTCAAGATGCACGAGCCGGCTGTAACATTTTGCGATCTGTACAAGCCGGGGAATGATGCCGAGCGCAGATATAAAAGCAACCAATCCGCTTCCGACCGCAAGCCCTCCGCCGAGTCCGAGAAGTACTGTAGCTAACGCTTCGAGCGTGATGACTTTTTCCAATCCCAACCGCCGTTTTCTACAACGAAACGGTCGATGTCATCTTGATAGTTGAACATCTCAATTTCAATCGGGCTCGGCTCGTCGTTGATTCGCTTTTTAAAAACGTGATTGAAAAAAAGAATCATGCCGGCACCAAGTCCGAGCGAGTATGGAAATTGTAAAAGGAGCGGCTCCTCTGCTTCTTTTCCGGTTAAAGCAAAATACATTTTTTGATGAACACTTGCCATACTCACATCCTCATGAAAATTCATAATCGCAAGGGCGGATCCAATAAATAAAAGGAGCCAGACGAACACAAACAAGCCGTAATTTTCTTTTTTCACCCGGGGCTCACGTAAAATGACGCAATGCGCCGCACCCGACACCTGCACGTCGTCAGCAAGTTCATGCATCCGAATGAGCCGGACGAGTTGAATAACATCAACGACAACCGGACGACCGGTTTGAAAATCCGCATCTACCTCTAAAGCTTCGATTGCTTCTTTATCCGGCGCCGGCGCTTCGATTTTTGCAATATCTTTGACGAACACGTGCACATCTTGAGGGTCAATTTCTAAACGCGGGCGGAGCTGAAGAAACACGGTCTGCGCCATACGGCATCACACCCCTTTTGCATCCTTGTCAAATGTAGTATGTGATATGTTGACAGCTTCATACATTGAAAAATACCGAAAAGGTGCAGACGCGTGTTTAAAAATCCAATAAAAAAATGACGCAACAATCGTTACGCCACATAGCTAGAGGTTCATTTTTCTACAACGAGCATTGATCAATGCTGAAATCGGCGTGGCAGCGACCAGCCGTAGTAAACGGAACAAAGCCTGAGGGTTACAACAGCTGCAACGATCAACAACACTTCCACCGGGCCGGTAAGCCAGCCGAGCCCAACCGTGAGGCCGGGGATGAGTGTCCAAGCAATATAAATTTCCTTCTGCAAAAAGAGCGGCTTTCTTCCGGCAAGGACGTCCCGGATCATACCGCCGCCGGTTCCGGTAAGTGCAGCTGCTGCAATTGAGGCACTTAGCGGCAGCCCCATTGATTGGGCATAAAGCGCCCCCTGGACTGAAAATGCGCCGAGCCCGATCGCATCAAAAAACACCCCGCGGCGAAGCAGTGTCCACTTCAACATGCGCGGAAAAATAAACGCAATCGTCATAACGATAAATGCAATCGTAAACAACGTCCCCTGCGCCCAAAGTTCAGATACCGGCACCCCGATTAAGATGTTTCGCACCGCACCGCCGCCAAACGCGGTAATAAACCCGAGAATATAAACGCCCATTAAATCATAGCGTTCTTCTAAGGCAACGTTGACACCGCTTAATGCAAAAGCGATGGTACCAATCATATTTAAGACTTCCCACATGAGCTCTCCCTACTTTCCTGCACCATCATTTCCATCCTTTTCTTTATAACATATCATTCACCTCAAGCCATGATTTTGTGCATAAAAAATAAGCGTACCAAACCTTAAAGGCTTGACACGCTTGGATTATAAGTCAGTTTCATCGTGACACTTCTTGAGCAATCAAAGGAACCCGATCCATTGGAAATGATTGATGATCCTTAAATGTAAAAGTGACCGTAACGAAAGACGGCGACTCCCAGCGAATCAAGCGCAAGCTGAAGATCCACTTGTTCGATTGGAAATCTAATCGAACAAGTTAGCTGAAGCCAAGCCCTCGGGAAAGCGTCCGTCTAAAGTGAAGGTCACGTTCATGATTCGGTTTTTATTCTCATGTGACGATTGATGAAACCCACTTATTATGAATAAAAATTAAAGTTTAAATTTATCGTATAGTTTTTCCGGCCTCACGATTCACCCATATACATTTTCATCTTTTCTAATATCTTTTTCTCTAAGCGCGAGACCTGCACTTGCGAAACACCGAGGCGGCCGGCGACTTCAGCCTGGGTTTTATCTTTGTAATATCTGAGCAGTACAATTAAGCGTTCACGCTCATTTAAATCTTCAATGGCTTCGCGGAGGGCAATCCCTTCAAACCAGCCTTGATCTTCTGCATCAGCAAGCTGATCCATTAAAGTGATCGGATCACCATCATTTTCATAAACCGTTTCGTGAAGCGATGATAAATGCCGGCCTGCTTCAGTGGCGAAAACAACTTCTTCGGGAGTGAGCCCAAGCGCTTCAGCAAGTTCATTGACCGTCGGTTCGCGCCCGGTTTCTTTCGTTTTTGCATCGCGCTCTCGCCGGATCTTTTGGTTCATTTCCTTTAAAGAACGGCTCACTTTCATCGTTCCGTCATCTCGGATAAACCGTTGGATCTCACCAATAATCATCGGCACAGCATACGTTGAAAACTTCACGTCATATGACAGATCAAATTTATCAATGGACTTCATCAACCCGATACAACCGATTTGAAACAAATCTTCCGCTTCATAACCACGGTTTAAAAAGCGTTGGACAACGGACCAGACGAGCCGTGTGTTAGCATGAACAAGCTCGTCACGCGCTTTTTGACTGCCGGATTGACTATCTTGAATCAATTGACGAATGACTTCATCTTTAAGCGGCGGTTGACGTACATCTGTTTGCATGACGATCACCCTTTATGAACAATGCGCTTTTGATTTGGCGACATGTTTTTTCATGTAAATGGTCGTTCCCTTCTCCGGAACAGAATGCACCGCCACTTCGTCCATGAAGTTCTCCATAATTGTAAAGCCCATGCCTGAACGCTCAAGTTCCGGGCGTGACGTAAATAAAGGTTCTCTTGCTTCATCTACGTTTTGCATCCCTTTTCCTTCGTCTGTAATGGTTAATGTGACAAGCCCGTCTTCGAGCCAGGCTGAAATGGTAATGTTGCCGGCCGGGTTTTCATTGTAGCCGTGAATGATCGCGTTTGTGACGGATTCGCTGATCACCGTTTTAATTTCAGTAACTTCATCCATCGTCGGGTCGAGCTGGCTTACAAACGCGCCAACACTCACCCGGGCAAACGCTTCGTTCTCACTTACAGCACTGAATGTAATGCTCATTTCATTTGTCATCAGGAAGCTGCCCCCAATTCTTGAAGCGCACGAGCTTCTTTCTCCTCTTTTTTCAAGACTTTAAACAAGCCGGCCATTTCAAAGATCCGCTCCACCTGCGGCGGGATCTCACATACATACACTTGTCCGCCGCGGGCTGCGATTTGTTTATACCTGCCGAGCACAACACCGATACCGGAGCTGTCCATAAACGAAAGCTCGCTTGCATTTAATACGACGTGCACAATCCCACTTTCTTGTAACTTCGCATCCATGTCTTCGCGCAGCCGGCTTGCTGTATGATGGTCCAGTTCACCGGAAATTCGTACCAAAAGCACATCTTTGACTTGCTCCATCGTGACATCAAAACTCATTTTTCTTCCCCCTACATGTATAAATTCCCGCTGCCTTTACTTGATTCACGAAAGCTTGGAAAACTCCTGCACGCCTGACAAAACTCGTGTGAAAGCTTCACAATTACCGAAGGCCGCTCAAACGGCTGAGCGAGCGCTGGAACAAATGCCACAAAGACGCTTTTTCAACATCTTCAGCTGCAAGCACCGGCACATCTGCTACTGTTTCTTCGTCTTTCGTCAGCTGCAGCTTACCAAGGGGTTCTCCTTCGACAACGGGTGCCTCGATTTCTTCATCGATGAGCAGCTGCTCTTCAATGTCATCAGCACCTTCCCCTCGCTTAAGAAGTACACTTACCGGCTCTTTTACTCTTAATGGAACGGTTTCTTTCATACCTTTCGAGACTGATTCTGCTCCAATCACGCGGCCTTTCTCAATGAGTGGGTGCACTTCAAATGTTTCAAACGCATAATCCAGCGCATCTGTAATGTGGCGGTTACGTTCTTTCGGAGAGTCCGCCCCCATTACAACAGCAATATAGCGGGCGTCACCCCGCTTGGCTGAGGCGGCCAATCCGTACTTCGCTTCACGGGTAAACCCGGTTTTCACTCCGTCCATTCCCTCGTACGAATTCACGAGTCTGTTTGTATTCACGAGCCAAAATTCATCATCTGTCCCTTGACGTAAGTAATCTTCGTAAATGCTCGTAAATGAAGTGATGCCTTCGTGACGCATAAGCTCGCGGGCAATGACTGCTAAATCATGGGCGCTCGCGTAATGCTCGTCTGCCGGCAGTCCGTTGGAGTTTTGAAACTGGGTGTGCGTTAAGCCAAGCTCATCTACTTTCTCATTCATCATTTCAACAAAATCTTCTTCAGAACCTGCAAGATGTTCAGCAACAGCAACAGAGGCGTCATTCCCAGAAGCTACCGCAATCGCTTTTAATAAATCGCGAACAATCATCGTCTCGCCCTCTTCAAGAAAAATTTGCGATCCTCCCATTGAAGCGGCTTTTTCACTAACCGTAACTTCATCTTCAAAGTTGACATCTCCTGCTTCAATCGCCTCCATTAAAAGCAGCATCGTCATCATCTTCGTCATCGATGCCGGTGGAAATGCTTCGTCGCTGTTTTCTTCAATTAACACTTCCCCTGTATCCATCTCCATTAAGATGAGTGACTTTGCCTCAATATCGATCGGGCGTTCTGCAGAAAACGCAGTGGATACCGCTCCTAAAGTAAGAAGCATTATAAAAAGTGCACTGATCATCCAACGTGTTATCGTCATAGCCGTTCCTCCGTTTTTAACTACAGCTTCGGTGGACACAGGTAAATTTATACATGTTTTTCATGATTCATGGCATAAATTTCTAGCGTTTTCGATTTATGTCGGATTCAAGACCGTACTTCATCACCCTGATAGCTTGCCTCACAGCCCTGAAAACGTGCCTCGCCGCTTCAAGATCGTGCTTCGCCCCCCTCGAGATCGTGCTTCGCCCCCCTCGAGATCGTGCTTCGCCGCTTCAAGATCGTGCCTCGCCCCCTCAAGGTCGTGCCTCGCCGCTTCAAGGTCGTGCTTCGCCGCTTCAAGATCGTGCCTCGCCCCCTCAAGGTCGTGCCTCGCCGCTTCAAGGTCGTGCTTCGCCGCTTCAAGGTCGTGCCTCGCCGCTTCAAGATCGTGCTTCGCCACCTCAAGATCGTGCCTCGACGCCTCGAGATCGTGCCTTACAACCCAACGAAAATTTCAATTGACCAATGTGGTCTACTTTGCTATATTTAAATTGACCAAAGTGGTCTAAAACGATAAAAGCAGGTGGAACGATGACAAAAAAGGCAGCTGATAAAGAGGCGCTGATCCGTGAGGCGGCGATGAAAATATTTGCCCAGGAAGGCTACGAGCGCGCGTCAACAAACCAAATTGTGAAAGAAGCTGGCATCGGCAAAGGGATGCTCTTTTACTACTTTCAAAACAAATACGAATTATTCGCCACCCTTGCTGAAGAAAGTATGACTTTTGTGGCGGAAGATTTTTTACAACAGATTGATGTAACTGAGCCTGATTTTATCCGCCGGCTGCAAGAGACGACAGCACTTAAGATGAAGGTGATGGAGCAATCACCTTATGTATTTCACTTTTTAACGACCCTTTTTTCAAGCGATTTAGAAAAGCTGCCCCCTCATTTACAAGAGAAATATCAAAAGATCTATACCGAAGGACATGGGCGGCTGTATCAAGACGTAGATTTATCATTTTTCCGTACGGATATTGATCGCGATAAAGCATTTCACCTTATTCAATGGGCACTTGAAGGATATGAAGCAGACTTAAAAAACCGGCTGAATCAAATGCCGCCTGAAGACATTGACGTTGACGCCACTTGGCGTGAGTTTGCTGCATATGTTGAGGTACTGCGCACAAGTTTTTATCAAAAGAAGGGGGTTGAATGATGCTTGAAATGAAGGGTGTGAAGAAAACGTTCGGGGATTTTCATGCACTCAGCGGTGTTGATTTGGATGTGAAGCCGGGGGAAGTTTTCGGGTTTATCGGGCCAAACGGTGCCGGCAAGTCAACGACGATCCGGGTGCTGCTCGGTTTAATGAAAGCTGATGCAGGGAGCGCTGAAATTTTCGGGCAGGATGTGTGGCGCGATGCCGTGGAGATTCACCGGCGGATTGCGTATGTGCCGGGGGATGTGAATTTATGGCCGAATTTAACCGGTGGCGAGGTGATTGATTTGTTCGGCCGGCTGCGCGGTGGATTCTCGAAAGAAAAGCGTGATGAACTGATCGAACGTTTTCAGTTTGATCCAACGAAAAAGTGCCGCACGTACTCGAAAGGTAACCGGCAAAAGGTTGCGCTTATTGCTGCATTTGCCTCAAACGCTGATCTTTATATTCTTGATGAACCGACTTCAGGCCTTGATCCGCTTATGGAGCAGACGTTTCAAGCTTGTGTTGCTGAAGCTCGGGCAGCTGGTAAAAGTGTGCTGCTATCAAGCCACATCTTATCGGAAGTGGAAAAATTGTGCGACCGGGTGGCCATCATTCGTGCAGGTGAAGTGATTGAACAAGGTACGCTCAGTGAGATGAGGCATTTAACCCGAACCCAGGTGACGGTGGAAACCGCAACGCCTTTAACTGGACTTGCGGAGTTTTCCGGGGTGTATGACCTCACCGAAAGTGGTGCGCAAACTTCATTTCAAGTAGATACTGAAAAACTATCTTCAGTAATGGCACACCTTGCTGAATTTGACATCATGCAATTAAATAGTGCACCACCTGCACTTGAGGACTTGTTTATGCAGCATTATGACACGAAGGAGGGAGGGAAAACGCATGAATGAGCGGCTGTTTAGCGGCACATTTGCAATTTTCTGCTTCATCCTCCGGCGCGACCGGCTCCGGGCACCCCTGTGGCTCTTTGCTTTGACAGCTACGAGTCTTGCCGTAGCGCTCTCATTTGTTGATTTATATGCTTCAGCTGAAGAACGGCAGGCAGTCGCGCAGACGATGGTTAACCCGGCAACAACGGCGTTGATCGGTCAAGGGCACGGCCTCGATGATTATACGTACGGTGCCATGCTTGCCCATCAAATGCTCGGCATGACCGCGCTTACGGCAGGCGTCATGAGCATACTTCTCGTTATTCGCCATACCCGGGCACAGGAAGAGGACGGACAATTAGAGCTGCTCGGCGCACTCCCGGTGGGTCGCCTTGCAGTGCCGGGGGCAGCGCTTTTGTATGTGAGCGGGCTTAACATTTTGATTGCTTTGTTCACTGGCGCCGGGCTTACGGTGCTGCAGCTTGAAAGCATTACCGCCGGCAGCTCATTTTTATACGGTGCTGCCATTGGAACGGCCGGTATTTTCTTTGCTGCGCTTACGCTGTTTGTGAGCCAGGCAGCTGAGAGTTCACGCGGTGCGCTCGGACTTTCGGTCACAGGCCTCGTTGCTTTTTACGGACTACGTGCTGTCGGTGACACCGTCAATGAAACATTTTTATACGCCACCCCCTTCGGCTGGCTGCAGGAGATGCAGGTGTATGTAGAAGACCACGCCTTGTACCTTTTCTTACCGGTAGCAGCAGCTGTAATTTTTGCATTCTCCGCCCTGCAGCTGCACCGCCGCCGCGATGCTGGTGCCGGCATGCTTCCTGCGCGCGCCGGCCGGAGAGATGGCGGACGCTTTTTAACATCCGTTTTCAGCCTCGTCTTCCGGCTGCAGCGCACAAGCTGGATGTTCTGGGCGCTTGGGATGATCCTGCTTGGCGCGGTGTACGGTTCTGTTTTAAGTGAAACCGAAACATTTTTTGCTGAAGTTGAAATCATTCAAGTATTAATCGCTGCTGAAGGTGATACAGCACTCATTGATCAGTTTCTCGCGATGTTTATGTCTGTACTCGCAGTTGCCGCAAGCATTCCGACGCTGCTTTCACTCCTTCGTTTGAAGTCTGAAGAAAAACGCGGACGGCTCGAAGCGCTGTATACGCTGCCGGTTCCACGCTTGCGCGTATACGGAGTTTATGTCGCTACAGGCATGATCACGAGTATCATCATGCTTACCGCTGCAGCCGCCGGGCTGTGGGGAGCGGCAGCGGTCACAATGGAAGAAAGTTTTACCTTCGGTGCTGTATTTACTGCTGCCCTCGTGTTTGTGCCAGCGCTCGCAGTCATGCTCGGCTTGGCTGCCCTCATTCTCGGCGTTTCGCCTGCGCTCTCGCCACTCATCTGGGTCTACTTGTTGTATGGCTACATTGTCATTTATATGGGAGAACTGTTTCAATTTCCTGATGGCATGGATTACACTACACCATACGGGTACGTCCCGGAATATCCGGCTGAAGATGTGGCAGCACTTCCCCTGGTTGGAATGGTGACTGCGGCGGTTATTTTTGCAGCGCTCGGCGCTTGGCTGTACCGCCGGCGGGATTTGGATTAAAGCACAACGCTTGCCTCTACATGCCTCTCTAAACCTTAAAAGCCTCTGCCGGTCGAGCCGGCAGAGGCTTTTCTAATCATTAATGGATCGTGTCGAAGATGAGCGGGCGCGCATCCGGTTGTTGGTCAGAGAACGTGTACGCTTCCTGAACCATTGTACGGATCGCTGTTGTGTCATCTTTGTTCGCGTGCAGCCAGGCAATGGTGTCACCTTCGTGCACGTAATGACCAATTTTTGCTTCAAGTTCAATCCCGACAGCGTGATCGATCTCGTCATCGAGTGTGGCCCGGCCGGCGCCGAGAAGCATTGCCGCCTGCCCGATTTGTGCGGCATGCATTTCGGTCACGTAGCCGGAACTCGGTGCAGGGACGGCTACCCGGTCTTTTGCAGTTGCAAGCAGCTCAGGGTCATCTACAGCTGACGGATCGCCGCCTTGTGCTGCAATAAATGTTTTCATCGCTTCAATGGCGCTGCCGTCCTGGATCGCTTTTTCCAGCAGGTCTCGGGCTTCTTCGGCGCTCGCCGCACCGCCACCGAGTACGACCATGTGCGCCGCAAGGGTTAAGCTGAGTTCATGCACATCCGCCGGTCCTTCGCCTTTTAATGTCTCCACAGCTTCTTTCACTTCAAGGGCGTTACCGATCATGCGCCCGAGCGGCTGATTCATGTCGGAGATGACTGCCATCGTATCGCGGCCGATGGAATTGCCGATATCGACCATGGCTTTTGCAAGGGCGCGGGCATCGTCTTCGTCCGTCATGAACGCGCCGGAGCCGGTTTTCACATCGAGCACAATCGCATCAGAGCCGGCCGCAATCTTTTTGCTCATAACAGAGCTTGCAATAAGCGGGATCGAGTCCACTGTGGCCGTTACATCGCGAAGGGCGTACAGCTTTTTATCCGCCGGCGTTAAGTTGCCGGACTGCCCGGCGAGTGCCAATTTATTTTTGTTAACAAGCTCGATAAACTGCTCCTGGCTGATCTCGGTTTCAAAGCCGGTAAACGCCTCTAATTTATCAATCGTGCCGCCGGTATGACCGAGGCCGCGGCCGCTCATTTTTGCTACCGGCACATCAAGTGCTGCAACGAGCGGGCCTAAAATAAATGTCGTTTTATCTCCCACTCCGCCGGTGGAGTGCTTATCAACTTTTGTGCCCGTGATTGCAGAAAGGTCGAGCTGATCACCGGATTTTGCCATTTCAAGCGTTAATGCGCCAGCTTCTTCATCCGTCATACCTTGAAAGTAAATCGCCATGGCAAGGGCAGATGCTTGATAATCCGGGATGTTTCCGGCGCTGTATTCCGTTGTAAACCAGCGGATTTCTTCTTCTGTTAACGGATGGCCGTCGCGCTTTTTCTCAATGATATCCACCATGCGCATCGTTTGTGTCCCCCTTTTTTAAGCAAGCGATGAAAGTGTTTGTTTCACTAGCTGAATGAAACGCGGCTTTGCTTTTGTCGCTGTTTCAATCACTTCATCGTGGCTCACGCCTTCAATCTCTTCACCTACAGCCATATCCGTGATGCAGGAGATGCCTAGTACTTCAATGCCGGCGTGGCGGGCAACAATCACTTCAGGCACTGTGGACATGCCGACGGTGTCGCCGCCAAGTTTGCGCAGCATTTTCAATTCCGCTGCAGACATAAACGTTGGTCCGGAAATGCCGACATAAACGCCTTTTTGCATGCTGAAGCCGATCGATTCTGCTGCGTTTTCGCAAATGTCACGCAGCTCTTTGGAATACGCCGTGGACATATCCGGAAAGCGCGGGCCGAGCTCTTCATCATTTGGCCCCATGAGTGGGTTGTCGCCGGTCATGTTGATATGATCTTCAATAATCATTAAGTCACCTGGCTGAAAAGAAGGGTTCATGCCACCACAGGCGTTTGTAACAATCAGCTTCTCCACACCGAGCTCTTTCATGACGCGGACAGGAAATGTAACATCCTGCATGCTGTAACCTTCATAATAATGAAAACGCCCTTGCATCGCAATGACTTCCTGGCCTTCAAGGGAACCGGCAACAAGTTGTCCAGCATGGCCTTCAACCGTCGACACTGGAAAATGAGGAATGTCCTCATATTTTGTTTTCACAGGGTTTTCGATTTCTTCAGCTAAATCGCCGAGACCGGAACCAAGGATTAAGCCGACTTTCGGCTCGTTGTTCAACTTTTGTTGGAGGGACTTTGCAGCTTCATGCACGTGTACTTTCATATCTTTCATTAATTTTCACCTTCTTCGTTTAATTTCGTGACGACACTCTTCATTACATTTAAAAAGTCGGATTTAACGCGTTCTGTCGTTTCAATCACTTCATCATGGCTGAGCGGTTGATCAAGGATGCCTGCTGCCATATTGGAGATGCAGGAAATCCCGAGAACGCGGAGGCCGTTATGACGCGCCGCAATCACTTCCGGCACGGTGGACATGCCGACCATGTCACCGCCGATCGTTGCAAGCATGCGTACTTCCGCCGGTGTTTCGTACGTTGGGCCGGTATTGCCGACATAAACACCTTTTTGCAGCGCTACCCCGGCGTTATGCCCGGCAGCTTCAGCAAGTGCCACAAGCTTAGGGTCATACGCTGTGGACATATCCGGAAAGCGTGGACCTAGTGCTTCATCATTTTTACCCATGAGCGGATTGTCATTCATCATGTTAATCTGATCTTCAATGATAACGAGATCACCAGCGTTGAATGATTCGTTAATCCCGCCGGCCGCATTTGTAACGACAAGCGTCTCCACACCGAGGGCAGCCATCACACGTACCGGAAATGTGACGGTTTTCATATCATGGCCTTCATAATAATGAAAGCGGCCCTGCATCGCAATAACCGGCTCGCCTTTTAAACGTCCGGCAACGAGGCGTCCGGCATGACCGGCAACTGTAGAGCCGGAGAAGCCTGGGATATCTTCATAAGCAAAGACTTTTGCATCTTCAATTTCATCTGCAAGCACCCCGAGGCCGGAGCCTAAAATTAAACCAGTTTTCGGGGTTTCGCTTAATTCGCTTTGAATGTAGCGCACCGCTTCGTCGCGCTTTTCAACTAATGACATGTTGTTTCCTCCTTATTGACGCGTTGCTTTCAATTCATTTAAAAAGCTGGTGCCGTTTGGCGGCATAGAAACACCGAAGTTTTCCGCAATGGTTGCCCCTACATCCGCGAATGTATCGCGCTCGCCGAGGTCTCCTGCCCGGGTATGGGACGGAGAATACGCGATGAGCGGTACAATTTCACGGGTGTGATCTGTACCGTGGTGCGTCGGGTCATTTCCGTGATCCGCTGTAATCAAGAGTAGATCATTTTCATCAAGTGCTTCTAAAACTTCCGGCAGGCGGGCATCAAAGTTTTCTAAAGCTTTTGCATATCCTTCCACATCCCGGCGGTGCCCGAATTTCGCGTCAAAATCAACGAGGTTTAAAAAGCTGAGGCCAGTAAATGACTGCTTCACGCTGTCCATCAATTTATCCATACCGTCTTCATTTGAATCCGTGCGCACCGTTTCGGTAATGCCTTCACCGTCATAAATATCGGTAATTTTCCCGAGTGCGATCGAGTCGAAGCCTTGATCTGCCAAATCGTTCATGACAGTGCGACCAAATGGCTTGAGCGCATAGTCGTGACGGTTTGGTGTCCGTTCAAATGCGCCGGCTCCTGTTCCGACAAACGGACGAGCAATAACACGACCGATCATGTACGGATCTTCATACGTGATCGCGCGCGCTTTTTCACAAATGTCGTGAAGTTCCTCCACCGGTACAACGTCCTCGTGAGCTGCAATCTGGAGTACAGAATCTGCTGATGTATAAACGATTAAGTCACCGGTTTTCATGTGTTCTTCGCCAAGTTCATCAAGAATCTCTGTACCAGATGCGACTTTGTTGCCGATCACACCGCGTCCGGACAACGTTTCAAGCTGTTCAACGAGCTCCGGCGGAAAGCCGTCTGGGAATGTGCGGAATGGCTGATCAATATAAAGCCCCATCAGCTCCCAGTGGCCGGTCATCGTATCTTTACTTTGAGAGCGCTCGTGCATGATGCCGGTAAATGCCGTTGGGTTCGCTTCTTTTTCAATGCCGGGCGCCTGTTTAATCGCGCCGAGCCCCATCTTTTCGAGGTTTGGCAGCTGCAGGCCGTTCATACGCTTAGCAATATTTCCAAGTGTGTCTGCACCTTCATCACCGTAAGCGGCTGCGTCTTTTGCTTCACCAATACCAACTGAGTCCATCACAATTAAAAACACACGATTATACGGATAACGTTGCATGTTCATCATCCTTTCCTTTCAAATTGATTTCATTTAAGCCCGGGGGTGATGTTCGCTATAAATGTCTTTTAAACGCCCTTTAGATAAGTGGGTGTACAGCTGGGTTGTGGAAATGTCTTCGTGCCCGAGCATTTCCTGTACAGCTCTTAAATCTGCACCGTTTTCAAGCAGGTGGGTCGCAAAAGAATGGCGGAGGGTGTGCGGCGTAATATGCTTTTCAATCTTTGCATCACCTGCCATTTGCCGAATGACTTTGAAAAAGCCCTGCCGGCTGAGCGGCGTGCCGAGCCTGTTGACAAACAGCTTCTCGTGCCGCTTGTTCCGCATCAATTCAAGCCGGGCGGTGCCAGCGTAACGCTCAATCGCCTCACATGCCGGCTTACCGATTGGAATGATCCGTTCTTTCTGCCCTTTACCATACACGCGGACAAATCCCATCTGCGGATGAACATCCCCAAGGTTTAACCCGCAAAGTTCAGAAACGCGCAAGCCTGTCGCATATAAGCATTCAAGCATGGCTTTATTCCGGCGCGCGAGTGGGGTTACCCCGTCAGCTGCTTCTAACAACGCATCGACTTCATCCGGCCGGAGAACTTCCGGCAGCTTCTTTTCAGTTCGAGGCTGTTTAAGTTGTTCTGAAGGATCATAGTCAGTTTTCTTTTCCCGAACGAGAAATTGGTGAAACGAACGAACCGAGGACGTTAAACGCGCAAGTGTGGCCTGTGATTTACCGCGATCGTGCAGCCGGGTCATGTACGCCGAAACATCCGAAGCGGTTACTTGCTGCCAGGACGTATAACCCTCTGCTTTTAAAAACTGTTGATACCCTTTGAGGTCTCTTGCATAAGAGCGAACAGTGTGATCACTTAATCCACGCTCCACACGTATGTAATGAAAAAAATCGTCTAATTCGTCCTGCAAAGCCCGCACCCCCGTCACTTCAGTTTTACAAGTTCGCTTTGTTCATCAGGTTCAAACCGCTCATCACCTTCATATTCATCAAGAAACCAGGCGAGGCTGTAATAAAAACAAAACACTGCCGACAAAAAAACGAGCAGTAGCACCGTCCCGCGTAACATGCGCCGCATAAAAGTCTCCTCCTTACCACGTTGCTTTTGTACAGCTTACGGTGAAAAAGAAAAAATTTATACGCCACAGTGCACCGCTATCAAAATTCCCGTTTTGAAATCATGCAGCACGTAAAAATGGCTACAAGCCTTCCGCCTAGGTTGCGGAAAGCTCGTAGCCAGGAAATGTTACGGTTCCTGATAGACACCCCGGACCCGTATTGTCCAGGTTATACGAACTTTGACTCTGTTCACTTACTTTTATACTAAACTTCAGCACGTGATGCAAGTCTGAAACTTTTATCAATGATAGAGAAAATTTTTTGAGCGCAGGTTGAACTTACACATTCGCTTGCGCAGGAAACTAGCGGGCAATGCCACAATTACTTTTTTGGAAATTTCAATCCCCTTATAATTGTAAAATGCACGTGTTATACTTGAAACAATTCATAACTAGAGTGAGGTGGGATCTGCTTGGGCCAAATAACCCACAATATGATTGCAATTATGGCTACAGTCATTGCGTGCCTCTTATTTTACAACTTCTACGTGGACATCCCTTTTGGTATGTGGCATTTGTTCATCATTTTCACAGGCAGCTACGCTATATACTTGAATTTTAAGGCGTATCGAAGTGCTGAACAGCCTCATTCACAATATTTTCTTTCCAGCAAATCTTTCTAGCAAAAAATGACTTCCCTTTGAGGTGAATTTATGAAACTGAAAAACTTACGTATGATAATCATTTCATCGATGTTACTACTTACGGTTCTAATTGGTTCAGCGTTTAGTTATCACGGTTACAGTACCGCTGTAACGGAATGCAGCAATAATGACGGCATTGTTACCGAAAACCAATTAGGCATTTTAGCTTTCAACTGGTCTGTAACTTGTGACGAGTCAAATTAAATGAGACTTCGTTTAGCTACTAGGGCGTAAAAAAACGAGCTTATTCTTCAAAAAGAACAAGCTCGTTTACTTTGAGGAGTACTCTGTTTCTTCTGTCTCTGAAGCAGCGGCTGTGTCTTCAGTTTGACAACGGTGGCACACCCCGTGGAATGTCAGGCGGTGGTCTTTAATTTTAAACTGAAAATCGCGCTCTACAATGCTTTCCACATCACCGAGGAGATCTTCTTGAATTTCATCAACAGCACCGCATTCCATGCAAACGAGATGGTGGTGAAAATGATTTGCCCCTTCTTTTCGAAGATCGTAACGAGAAACACCATCGCCGAAATTAATTTTATCTACAACTTCAAGTTCATTTAATAATTCAAGTGTACGATAGACGGTCGCAAGCCCGATTTCCGGAGCCTTCTCCTTCACAAGGAGATAAACGTCTTCAGCGCTTAAGTGATCTTCTTCATGTTCAAGCAGCACAAGCACGGTCGCTTCACGCTGCGGCGTTAATTTGTAACTTTGCGACTGCAATTGCTTTTTAATCTTCTCAATGCGATGTTCCATCGTTTCCCCCTCCCGGCACCTATCACGATTATTATTATAGATTCGTCAAAGCGGTGTGTCAAACGATAGATTGTCATAATTATTTGATTGTAATTATTATAATTCGAAAGTTACAACTGCCATTCATTCATGAGACGCATTAAAGCCGGGCCGGCAAATGCTTCATAAGCTGCTGCGACTGACAAACCAACCCAACCGGCGAGAAAAAGGATCGCAAACTGATAAAATAAAGGTGCAAGCGGGCCGGCGTGCCGGCCAAAAAACTGGCGACGGATCAACCGGAATGATATTGAGATTGATAATGTAGCAGTGAGAATGAGAATCGGGACAATAAGCACATTTTGCGGAAAAATCCCGACAAACGCCATCGCAAACCCGTAAATTCCCATTTGATGGACGAGAAAACCAACCGTAAAACCGACGACTAAACCTTTAAAAAATAACAACAGCAAAATAAACGGCGCACCGATCACGCTCAATCCAAGGAGCAGCATCGCGCCTGTATACATGAAATGATGCGTCATCGTTTGAATAAAAATATCGCTTGATGATGCCACTTGTCCTTCGGAGACTTGGCCGAAAAACTGACGCAGATAAACGTATAAATCCTGTTTATGATCAAGCCCGAGACTATTAACAACAACTGCGCCGAAAATAATGCCCATAAATAATAAAACGGTCGTAAAAATATATAGCGATCGGTGTTGTAAAACGTGAGACTCCAACCAGCGCGTCCAGTTTCTTTTCACCCTTGTCCCTCCTTCACCTGCCGATGATTCATTGTATGGCAGGAATTGGAGGGTTATGATGAACTTGTCCGTTTTACTTTTCCGTACGTGCCACCTGCGCCGCTTTCGATGGCTACATCTTTACGGGCGATCATCGCAGCCGTTTCATTTGGAAGCACTTGTTTAAGCTCTCTTTCTTCTGCTTCATGAAGCACATACAGATCCGGGCCGACGTGCTCACGGAGGCGCTCCAGCCTTTTCGGACCAATGCCGGGGTACGTTTTCAGCGGCACGTGATGAATATAAGGCGGACGCGCGACTTCAACAGTATTCTCACAAGCAAGTTCCTCAAGCCGGTGCCTCACTCCTTGAATCACCTTGGAACTCCCACAAAATGAACAGCTATTTGGTGCGCTCTCTGAAAGTTTCGTACCGCACGCCGCACAAGCGCTGTCGTAATATTTCCCAAGTAAAGGCTGCAAACCGCAATAAGCTTTGACGCCACCGTTTTGAATGGCAGAGATGACGCCTTGAAATGTCGGCGCTTGAACGTAGAGTTCTTGATATTCGCGGCCGATATTTTCAAGGGAGTGGGCATCAGAATTCGCAAGAAACGGAAATTTGTGCAGCTCTGTTAAACGGTCAGCCATGACAGCGTCAGCACTTAAACCAATTTCCACTGCATCCGGGATTTCTTTAGGAAACACTTCTTCAATCGAGCGCTCGACCGCATTTCCGTACAAACTTTTAAAGGGGGTGAACGCATGGGCAACGACCCCAAAACCGCCATGAACACGTACAGCTTTCAGTACCGCTTCCGGCGTATCATACACACGCTGAGTACTTAACGTAAGGTTTTTTACTCGTGTCTGCAAATAATTGTTTGTAAAAGCTTTAATATCGTCTAGATATTTAAAGTAAGCAAGAAAATGAAACAACCTGCCATGAAACGCAAGCTCAAGCTCCACCCCTAAAATGAGCGTTATCCCACCTGCATCGATCCCGCCGTCGTGATAAGACGTCCAAGCGCTGCTTGCAAGCTTTTCTTCTACACGTGTTTGCACAGACGGTACATGCGCATCGATTACACCGATCACATCGAGCCCTTTCGCATTTTTTGCAAAGGAGGCGACGCGTTCAATTGTCATTTGCGATGAAGCTGTAATTTTGACCGGCCGCCCGTCCGGTGCTTCTCCGAGATGCACGTGCAAATCGGCAAAAACCGGCTTAACCAAGGCGGTTTTTCATCTCCTGCAGCCGCAAGTATTGAATCACAAATGCCGTTTTTGCATCATGAATCCCACCGTTTTCCACGAGTTTTTCCGCTTCTTCAAGTGAAAGCTCCACGACATTTACAAACTCGTCCTCTTCTGTATGCGCCTCACCTGTCGTTAATCCTTCGGCGGTGTAAATATCAATCAACTCATCTGCAAACCCTGGCGACGTATAAAAAGACGTCACCCAATGCAAGGCTTCAGCTGAAACGCCGGTTTCTTCTTCAAGTTCACGCCGGGCAGTGACAGCTGCTTCTTCACCTGCTTCGCGCTTACCTGCCGGGAGTTCGTAAATCATTTTTTCAAGCGGCTTACGAAACTGCTGAACGAGCAAAATTTTGTTGTCACTCGTGACAGGGGCAATGGCCACCGCCCCTGGGTGCTTAACGACTTCGCGCCGGCTCGTTTCGCCGTTTGGCAGTTTAACGTCATGGAGTTCGACGTTAAAAACACGGCCTTCGTAAATCGTCTCTTTGTTCATCGTCTCTTCTGTTAAATCGCGCATGCTGTAGTGCCCCTTTTCATATTTTTTCATCCGCCGCATAGCTATAGGCCAAGCCCCTGATCACGTTATAAGTGTGGTGCGATGCGGTCTTCCATTTGTTCATAAGTTACTTCACCAACGATAACATCCTGGATCACGAGGTCACGATCTAAAATGTAAGTTGCCGGCAGACGCCGCACATTGTATTGTTCTTCAACCTCACCGTCTTCATCAAATAACGCATCTAAATGGATATCAAACTCATCTAAGAATGCTAGCGCGGTGTCACGATCTCGTTCTAGTTCTTCCATGTTTACAACAACGACGGATAAGCCGTCATCTTCAAAGTCTTCCTGCAGTTCCTGTAAGGCCGGCATTTCATCACGGCACGGTTCACACCAGGAAGCCCACATATTCAACACGACGACATCACCTTCGTAATCTGAAAAACTACGCTCTTCCCCATCGCGCATCGGCAGCGTATGATCGGCTGCCTCGTCGCCTTCTTCAACGCCTGGGGTCGCGGTCATGACATTTGTATAAACTGTATAGCCCACCGCAAGTGCTGCGATGGCTAAAATCAGAACAGATAGCGCTCGTCTTGACACAAATCATGCTCCTCTCTTGATATTTTATTTAAAGGAAGTGACCATTTTGTCGTTTTTTGAAGCTGTGCTCTTTGGTTTAGTTCAAGGCTTAACAGAGTTTCTCCCGATTTCAAGCACCGCCCATATCGTCATTTTACAGTTAACGTTCGGCTATACATTTCCAGGCTTAAGCTTTGAGATTCTGCTTCATTTAAGTTCCATCGCAGCTGTTCTCGTCTACTTTCATCGCGATGTACGCAGCCTTGTCGTCTCGGCGTTCCGGTATTTATTTTTGCGGGATGCTGCTGCAAAACCCGGCGCGCTTTTATGTGTTTATCTTATCGTTGCAACCGGGGTCACCGCTGTTTTCGGCTTGTTATTAAAACCGCTTGTCGAAAACTCGATGAAAACCCCTTTGTTTGTAGCTGGGGCCTTACTCGTAACTGCCGCTGCTTTAGTCGTCATTGATAAAAAAGCAGCCGGCACGCGGACAGAAGCCGCGATGACCGCCCGCGATGCATGGTGGATCGGCCTCGGGCAAACGCTTGCGGTGCTGCCTGGCATCTCACGCTCCGGCGCAACACTTTTAACAGCGCTTGCCCTCGGGATTGAGCGGGACACAGCCGTTCGTTTTTCTTTTCTGCTTGCACTGCCGGTGATTCTCGGCTCAACGGTGCTTGCGCTTGAAGACTTGCAGAGCACCGCTTTTGCCGCCCACGGATGGGCACCGCTTGCGACTGCGCTTGTGACCGCTTTTTGCTTTTCACTTTTAAGCATCGCCTGGCTCATCCGCTGGGTACGCCGGCAGAAACTCGTGTACTTTGCAGTGTATTGTGCAGCCCTGGCCGTTGTCGTCCTCGTATTTTTTGAACACGACCACGTGATTGAAGTTTACTCTCCTGAGGCGTTCACTGAAGTTGATGCACCCGACAGTTCAGACTGAATTTGGGCTTCATCAAGTCCGAAGCCAATGAGGACGATCCGCGGCATGGTTTGCGTCGTTTCGCGAAACATCACGTCACCGCCGCTCCACTGAAATTGAACGAGTTTACCTTCATCCGTTTCTACAACGCCTTTGGCCCGCAGCAACGTGCCGGACAGATGCGTTAAGCTTTTTTGCAGCTCTTGGCTTGAAAATGTTGTTTCCGGAACGAAGGAGTGCATGTCAAAGTGAGCATGATGGTGATGGTCGTGATCATGGTCGTGGTCATGGCTGCACGCTTTGGCATGGCGTTTTGCCGGCGCTGCATTACCTGTCACAGCGCGCGCCTCTTGAAATGAAAAGCTAGCCTGCTCGGTTTCAAGCACGACCGCTTCACTTTGTTTTACAGCGCTAAGCTTTTTATGAACTTTTGCTTTTTGCTTTTCCGAAATGAGATCAACTTTATTAAGCAGTAAGAGCGGCGCTGCCTCAATTTGCTGCGTAAGCATTTGGCGAACATCTTTGGCACTGTGCAGCCGGCTTTGAAACTCAAGATACCGAGCGCTGTCAATGACAGTTGCAACAAGCTGAAGCTGCAATTTGTCATAAAACGCAGGATCTGTCACCGCATCGACGACTTCAAGCGGATCAGCCACGCCGGTGCCTTCAATAAACAAGACGTCCGGCACTGTTTCAGTTGTCGATAAAAAGTTGGCAAGCTCCGTTTTTAAATCGTCTTGAATCGTACAGCAGATGCACCCGTTCAATAACTCAACAGTTTTTGTGCCGGTATACATGTCACTTTCTACGTGCACATCGCCCCACTCGTTTACGACCACCCCGGGCGTTAAACCTTCCCGCTTCGCATCTTCAAGCCAGTTTAACAAAAGGGTCGTTTTGCCGCTTCCAAGAAAGCCGGAAATAATATAAACATCAATCGCATGTGCCATACGAACAGCCACTCCTTAACAAAAGATTAAAGATTGATTTCGATTCTATTTTAACCCCTTCTCGTCAAACTTTCTATGTTAGAATACGACTAGTAATAGAAACGTAAGAAAAGTAAACGCGCGCCGGCAGCGCTTCGGCGGGCGACTGCTCGCTTCGGCACGGCGACCGCTCACTTCGGCGGGCTGACCGCTCCCTTCGATGGGACGACCGCTCGCTTCGGCGGGCTGACCGCTCCCTTCGGCGGGCTGACCGCTCCCTTCGGCGGGCTGACTGCTCGCTTCGGCACGGCGACCGCTCGCTACGGCGGGCTGACCGCTCGCTTCCGCGGGCTGACCGCTCGCTTCGATGGGGCGACCGCTCGCTTCGGCACGGCGACTGCTCGCTTCGATGGGCTGACCGCTCGCTTCGATGGGGCGACCGCTCGCTTCGGCACGGCGACTACT
Organism: Salsuginibacillus halophilus; assembly: GCF_003014715.1. Classification (GTDB taxonomy): domain Bacteria; phylum Bacillota; class Bacilli; order Bacillales; family Marinococcaceae; genus Salsuginibacillus; species Salsuginibacillus halophilus. Next base: position 100,176 of record NZ_PYAV01000011.1, on the reverse strand, counting down.
CGCTTCGATGGGGCGACCGCTCGCTTCCGCGGGCTGACCGCTCGCTTCGATGGGGCGACTGCTCGCTTCGGCACGGCGACCGCTCGCTTCCGCGGGCTGACCGCTCGCTTCGCTAGAGCAGCCGCGCGCTCAATCAATATATCTATCATAACAACATTACGCAATGAAACGGAGTATACATTATGCCTAAAACTTCTGGACCGCCGGCTTGGTTAAAAGACGGCTTCGGCATCGTTTTACTGCTTGGCTTTATCTTATTGTTTTTTAATATGGCAAACACCGCTGATGATGGGATTTTCACACTCCCAAGCGAATGGCTCGTTGTAAACACCATTTTTCTTGGTATTTTACTTGAAGCCATCCCGTTTTTACTGCTTGGCGTTTTCGTTTCAGCTTTAATCCAGGTATTTGTTTCTGAAGATGCCCTCAACCGCTACTTACCAAAAAACGCCTACGCCGCTTTGTTTCCGGCAGCAGTTCTCGGTGCGATTTTTCCGATTTGCGAATGTGCGATCATTCCTGTCGTCCGCCGGCTCATTAAAAAAGGCATGCCACTCCACGTCGGCGTTGTCTTTCTCGTCGGCGCGCCGATTTTAAACCCGGTCGTTGCAGGCTCGACGTATTTTGCCTTCCGCGATGATTTAACCGTCTTTTACTTACGTTTCGGCCTTGCATTTGGCCTTGCCATTTTAATCGGGGGGATTATGTATTTGATCTTTAAAAACCGTGATCAGCTGAAGTGGCGGAGCGAAGAACTGCTTGGTAAAGAAAGCATCGACATCAAACAAGGGCCTCCTCAGAAGCAGCACCGGCTAAAACAGACATTTTATCATGCTTCCGATGAGTTCTTTTTAATGGGAAAATATTTGATTGCCGGCGCCTTAATTGCCGCGATGTTTCAAACGTTTCTCGACCGGGAGTTCCTTGCCTCACTCGGTGCCAATGACTGGGCGTCTACAGCTGTTATGATGGCGTTTGCTTACGTATTATCTTTATGTTCTGAAGCTGATGCATTTGTGGCTGCTTCATTTGGCAACTTGTTTAATGAAGGTTCACTTGCAGCTTTTCTATTATATGGACCAATGCTTGATTTGAAGAATACAATTATGCTGTTTGCCTTCTTCAAAGCGCGGTTTGTCCTTTATTTCATGGTCATCGTCACCATAGCTGTCTTTAGTGCCATTATGGGCGTACAGCTCTTTCTGTTATAATATGAAGTATTGAAAGGAGAATCAGCTAGTGAACGAAGAGCGTGATTATTCATTCCATGCCTATTTGCGCGGTATTTTTCTGCTCGGATTTGCCCTTTTAAACCTTGGCTTGATTATGACCGGCAACATTCAGCTTTACATTGCAAGCCATATGATGCCGTTAATTTATTTTGCGACAGTCGTTTTATTTCTCCTCGGTGTGATTCAAATTATACGGAGCACTTCAAAAAACGGTAATATTGAAGCTGCGTGTCAGTGCGGGTCCGACCATGGTATTGAAGGGCCAAAATGGATTCAGACCGGCATTTACAGCATCTTTCTTCTCCCGCTTGTGCTTGGCTTCGCACTGCCTGACCATACTTTTGACAGTTCTGTGGCAGAAATGCGCGGGATCCAGTACGGCAGCGGCCAGCTCGCCCAGGAGGATACAGGACCTGATGGAGCTGAAGCTGCTGAAACCGATGAAAGCAATGACCGGGCTGAAGCTTACATGGACGACCCGGACGGCTATTTAACAGAGCTTGATGAAGACGCCGCCCCGGAAGGCGAGGATCACTACACTGTTGAAGAATATTATGACCAGGAGCAGTTTGATAACCATTTCGAAACGGTTGCTGATGAGTACGGCAGCGACAATTTCGTTGAAGTAGACGATACCAACTTTCTTGATATTATGACGGCGCTCGATCATCACCTCCACGATTTCACAGGAACGAAGATGGAAGTGATGGGCTTTGTGTACCGCGAGCCCGAATTTGAAGATGATCAAATGGTCGTCGCCCGTTTCTCCATGACATGCTGCATTGCTGATGCCACTGTTTACGGCGTGCTCGTTGAAGGCGAAGGTGCTGAGGCTTACGAACAAGACGACTGGGTACGCGTCCGCGGTACCGTGGAAGAAGGCGAGTACATGGACGAAACACTACCGCAAATTCAGGCGGAAAGCTTCGAAGATGAAGAAGAACCGGATAACCCGTACGTTTACCCGAGCTTTCAATAATACGATAACCCCCTGCTGTGCGGCAGGGGGTTATTTTTGTAAAAAAGCTGTTAAGCACGCTTTAGCTAAAGTTCGCTACCCTCGATTGGGCCTTCGCTTCCTCCGATTGGTCGTTCGCTTCCTTCGATTGGGCGGTCGCCTCCTTCGATTGGGCGTTCGCCTCCTCCGATTGGGCGGTCTCCCTTCTTCAGTCAGCGGTCATCAGCTGCGTTTTACGCATTGGCCCGCTTGAAGCTTTGGGTAGCGAGTAAAATCAATACCAATGTAAAGCCTGCGATAAATAACACAGCTCCGAGCACCGTTACTTCCTGGTTAAATACCGTTAAATTGAGCCCCATCGCTTCGACAATCTGTGTGGGCGTATTTTCCACATCGACCATGACATTTTTCATCACGTGCACGCCGTAAGTCACCGGGTTCACCGTAACGACCGCTTCCATCCATGTCGGTAAATTATTGATCGGAAATAACGCCCCGGAGAGAAACACCATCGGAAGAACTAAAATGTTCACGATCATTTGAAACCCTTGGGTCGAGCGGATGACACTTGCAAACAGCAGGCCGAGGCCGGATAAAGCGCATGCCAGTAAAAACATAAACGGAATGACCTGCAAAATTGACATGAAGTCATAGGACAATCCGAGTAGCGGGATTAAAGCAAACAGCATGATCCCTTGAATGGTTGCAATTGTCGCAGCGCCAAACATTTTCCCGACGGCAATACTCACCCGTGATACCGGGGAGACGAGAATTTCTTTCATATAGCCGAAGTCTTTATCTTCAATAATGGATAACGCTGAAAATACCGAGGTCATTAACAACGTCATCGCGACAATCCCCGGGAAGACAAATTCAATATAATTAAAATCACTTCCACCTTCAGGTAGCTGACCGGCCATCATACTTTCCATCGTACCGCTCATTCCTCCGCCGAAAATGAGCAAAAATAAAATCGGCATCGTAAAAGAGCCGAAAAGTCTGGCTTTATCACGGAAAAACTTTGTGATATCGCGCTGCCAGATGGCTAAAATCCCTTCCATATGTACACCCCCTATGTACCTGTAGCTTCACCGATATCGCGACCGGTAAATGCTAAAAATACATCATTTAATGTTGGCTTGCGGATGTTTAACTTCGTGATGGTCACACTTAATGCTTCAATTAATTCCGAAATGAACGCATCACTATTTTCAACTTGCAGACGAATCAACTCATCATTGATCGTGAATTCATCGCTTTCACCCAGCAAAGCTTGAACTTCTGCTTCAGCCTGGGCGTTATCACTTGTAGAAAGTTCAATAATGTCGCCGCCAAGCTGCCGTTTCAGCTCTTCAGGTGAATCAACCGCAATAATGCCGCCTTGGTCCATAATCGCAATGCGGTCACTAATTTCTGCTTCATCTAAATAATGCGTCGTTAAAAACATCGTAATACCCTGCTCTTTTTTCAACTTTAAAATGTATTCCCATAAATGCGCACGTGTTTGCGGATCCAAACCGACTGTCGGCTCATCAAGAAACAATACGCGGGGATAATGCAGCAGACCTCTTGCAATCTCAAGCCGGCGCTGCATCCCGCCGGAGAACGTTTCAACTTTTTTATAACGAACATCATTTAAGTCAACAATGTGGAGCACTTCTTGAATCCGCCGTTCCCGGTCGTTTTTTGGTACATTATAAAACCGGCAGTGCAGCTTCAAATTTTCATTCGCCGTCAGTTTCTCATCAAGCGTATTTTCTTGAAAAATTAAGCCGATACTCGCCCGGACATCATTTTTCTCTTTATTTGCATTAAAGCCGTTAATCACAATCGAGCCGGACGTCGGCTTAAGCATCGTACAAATCATGTTAATCGTCGTACTTTTGCCGGCACCGTTCGGCCCTAGAAAGCCGAAAATTTCGCCTTCTTCAACTTCAAAAGATATCCCTTTCACAGCTTCCGTTTCTTTATAAGACTTTTTTAAATCCTGCACTTCAATCATGGCAGCCACAGAATCACCCTTCCTTCGCCAATGGTTATGACTTAATAACTATTAGCTATTATTCCCGCTTTTTGCTAAGATGTCAACATACACACTTCTTAACGGAGGAATCACTTTGTCAAACGAACGATTAAATACATCCGAGCTTGTCGATCAAACGCTATTCATCCTTCCTCATTTATCCAAAAAGCTGTTCGAGCCGATTCACCGTAACGAAGCATCCGAACTGCACCAAACACATTTTCATATTTTACATTTAGTCAGCGAACACCCGATGTTAAAAATTAGCGAGATTGCCGCAAAACTTGCCGTCAAAAAACCGAATTTAACACCTTTATTGAATACGTTAACCGAAAAAGGCTTTATCAGCCGAAAAAAAGATGAACATGACGGCCGGGTGATGTATATCACATTAACAGAAACCGGCAGACGCTTTTTAGATGAGAAAAAGGGCGAGCTGCAAATAAAGGTTGCTGATCGACTCGCTTCGTTGTCAGCAGAAGATCAAGCAAAGCTCGGCCGGGCGGTAGCTGATATGCACGAAGTCATTTCAAAACTAGAAGATTAAACAACCCCCACCTGTCGGCTGAGGCGGGGGGGATCATTTTATGATGCTTACATGAATAAAAAGATTGTAAACAGAAACAAAGCGCTTATAAACGAAACGAAAAAGATTTGATAGACACGCCACTCCGGTCGCCATGTCACTGTAAACCAAAGACATACCGCTGCCGTAAAGAGTGCAGCCACCGATCCTGCCCAGGCGCCTATGAACTGTACGTGAGTGAAGTGATAGTTCACGATGACGATCATAAAAACGCTGAGCGTTATCCCTGTAAATACTTGTTTTAATGGGTGCAAGCTTTGGGGCAGGAAATATAAAACAACATAAGCACCGAAAAGCAGCAGCGCGGCTACCGATGTGGGCGGCACCCCTTGATAGGAAAACACAAGCATTAAAATCAACTGAAAACAGCCAATCAGAAAGGTAACACCAGCAAACGCACCTAAAATCATTTGAAGCCAAAAGTTCAAGCGGTGTGAAATATCATCAGCCTCCTTTCAAACGTAAAACACGGTTGATCATATCCTATTATTATGGAGGGGTGCTTATGGCGTATGTTGCATCCATTTTAAGTTTTTTCACGATGCTCGCACTGCTTTTCATCTTTGGGGAAACGTTTGGAATCGAAGCGTTTCAACTGCACATCTTTCGCGACACAGCCATTGATGGATTTCGTTTTGAAACGAGCATCCCCTGGCTCCCGGTGGTCATTGCCGGCTTGATCAGCCATGGTTTGTGGCGTTGGATGCGCAGACTGCAGACGTAACAAAATTTTTAGACATCAATATGCTGAATTACTTTCGCCGGATTCCCACCGACAAGCGTGTTCGGGGGAACGTCTTTTGTCACGACAGCACCAGCGGCGACCACTGCTTCGTCTCCAATCGTTACTCCGGGCATAATTAATGCCCCGCCACCAATCCAAACGTGTGCACCGATACGTACCGGCTCGCCGTACTCTTTTGCGTTCAGCGGGTGACTTACCGTGTAAATATGTACACCTGGCCCGACCATACACCCTTCACCAAAACGAATCGGCGCAATATCTAAAAAGACACAATCGTAGTTAACAAACAGCTGATCTCCTGCATCAATGTGATAACCATAATCACAGCGGAACGTCGGCTCAATATAAACTTTCTTACCGAGACTTCCGAATAACTGCCGTAACGTATCGTTTCGCTTCATACCCTCATCTTCTTCTGCTTCATTAAACTGCCGAACAAGCCGGCGCGCCCGTTTTCGCTCCAGCACAAGTGTTTCATCGTTCGGATCAAACAGCTCCCCGGCGAGCATCTTCTCTTTCTCGGCACTCATTCAGATCTCCCCCATTTACATAATCTTGCTTACATCATAACAAAAATTTATTTCTCTCACGCCACGCTAAGCTAAGCGTTCAGTTCATACCTCTCAGCAGGCGGTCCAATATTTTAATTAAAATTGAAAACCAATGTTTTTCACACTGTCCACAAAGTACAAAACCGAAGAGTCACGCACAGCCTCCGCAGAAATACGCAGTCAGCTAAAGTTTGTCTACACGCTGTAGCGGAACTCTCTTAAAATGCGAAGTTCCGCTTTTTCTGTATAGGCCCCTATCAACCTTTCACAGAGCTAAAAAGATCAAAGACCGGCCCTTCGCAGGATCCGGTCTTTGATCGAGTTCCTCTTTTTAATGATTGCAAACGCCCTGGCCGGTGAGAAGTGGCGTCTCCTCGTCAGCGGCAGTTGCCTCTTCTTTCATAAAATAGTAGCGGATGCTGTCAACTAAGGCATGCCAGCTCGCTTCGATAATGTTCGTACTTACACCGACAGTGCTCCACGTGCGGCGGCCGTCGGACGATTCGATAAGCACACGTACTTTTGAAGCAGTTGCTTCTGTTTCATCAAGAACGCGCACTTTGTAGTCAGCTAAATACATATGATTTACAAGCGGGTACGACCCTTTTAATGCTTTACGTAAAGCGTTATCAAGGGCATTCACCGGCCCATTTCCTTCAGCTGCTGTCATGACTGGTTGATTGTCAATCTGCAGTTTCACGACAGCTTCAGTCACAAAATCACCGTGCTGGTTGCGCTCGGTAATAATTTTAAAATGGTCAAGTGCAAAGAAATCATCTGTCTCACCAAGTCCGCGCCGGATCAGCAGCTCAAATGATGCTTCAGCTGCTTCGTATTGATAGCCTGCGTTTTCTAGCTCTTTTAACTGCTCAATAATCGTTTTGGCTGCCCCGCTTTTCGGATCAATGTCAATCCCGAGCTCTTCAGCTTTCATGTACAAGTTGCTCTGGCCGGCAAGTTCACTCACAAGCACCCGCCGTTCATTGCCGATCGCCTCTGGCTGCATATGTTCATACGTTTCCGGATGTTTCTGCACAGCATTCACATGCATGCCGCCTTTATGCGCGAAAGCACTGCGCCCGACAAACGGTTGATTGCTTGGCGGCACTTGATTGGCAATATCGTGGACAGATTTCGCCGTTTCCGTAAGCTCAGCGATCCGCTCATCTGAAAGGCATGTAAATCCGAGTTTCAGCTGCAAGTTTGGGATGACTGAAATTAAATTGGCGTTGCCGCAACGTTCACCGTAACCGTTCACGGTTCCTTGCACGTGCTTGGCGCCAGCTTCAACAGCTGCAATGGAATTGGCCACGGCAAGCTCGCCGTCATTGTGGCAGTGAATGCCAACAGGTGCAGTCATTTCTTTTGTAACGTCACTTACAACCGCCTGCACGTCCTGCGGCAGTGCACCGCCGTTTGTATCACAAAGAACTAAGCAGTCAGCCCCGCCTCTTTCTGCGTGATAAAGCGCAGCCATGGCATAATCCGGATTTGCTTTAAAGCCGTCGAAAAAATGCTCTGCATCAAAAATCACTTCAAGACCATTCGCCTTTAAATAGGAAATGGAATCTTCAATCATTTTTAAGTTTTCTTCTTTTGTCGTTTTTAAAGCTTCAGTCACGTGGAAGTCCCACGCTTTCCCGAAGATAGCTGCCGCTTGTGCACCGCTTTCTAAAATCCGGGCGAGATTGCCGTCATCTTTTGGGTCAATCCCGGAACGCCGAGTGCTGCCAAAAGCAGCAATTTTACTCGTCGTTAAATTCAGCTGTTTTACTTCTTCAAAAAACGACATATCCTTTGGGTTACTCCCCGGCCAGCCGCCTTCAATATAAGCGACACCAAGCCGGTCGAGACGTTTTGCAATATTTAATTTATCGGTGACAGAAAGGCTCACACCTTCTCCCTGCGTACCGTCGCGTAGCGTTGTATCATATACATCCACAAGACTTGCCACCAGAAATCCTCCTCGTATGTTTCGTCTACATCTCTATTTATACTGGTTGGGATTGAGTATAGCATATTAGGTATATATTGACCATGTGGAGGAGAAAAAAATTCACCTCCACGAGACACTTTTTTTGATCTCGCAAAGGTGAACCTATTACAACGTTTCTTCCGTTCGCTGCAAAAGCCGTTGAATATGCATTGCCATATAAATGATTTCATCTTGCGGAAGCTCAATCTGCCACGTATCATGAAGTTCTTTCCAAGCAGCGACTGCTGCACGGTATGCCTCTGGGTATTTCACCTGCATCACGTCGTGCATATCACCAGCGCTTCCTTCAAGCTTCTCATCATCAAGATAAGCTCTAAGGGCAATCTGTAAGTGATTCATTAAACCGGCATACGCCGGGCTTTCAGCTTTAAATGTTGCACCTGCCTGCCGTTCAGCAGCATGCACCATCCCTTTAACCGCCCGGGCAACCTGCAGAACGTCACTCAACTCCCGGCGGCCAGCGCGTGCGGTATGCAGGTGCAGCGCAATAAATCCAGCTTCAGCGTCCGGCACAGCGACCCCCATCTTTTCTTCTAATTTATGTGCGCCCCAAAGCGCCACATCCATTTCTTCCGGATATAAAGCTTGAATCTCCGGCAGCAGCTGATTGTTGACGACCTGCCCTGCCTGAATACGCTCAAGCGCCATGTGAATATGGTCTAACAAGGCAATGTATAAGTGATCCGCAAATTTCACACCTAGTGCACTCTCTGCCCGCCGGACAATTTCACGAACAGCTTCATCAAGGGCTTCAGGCAGCTCATCCATTAACTTGCTGAACTGCTGTTTTTCTTTTTCTTCCATTGTGAATACTTTTTCAACTTTTGTTTCATCTATAAATTCGCCGCGCTTTTTTTGAAAACCGATGCCCGGTCCGAGCGCAACTTTTTCTTCCTCATGTTCACGAACAATGGCTGCATTATTGCTGAGCACTTTTTGTATCTTCATAGCTACACGCTCCGTGTTTAGTCTTTCTTTATTGTACGTGAAACGAGCGCTCATGCAAAGAGACCCGCCTGGAAACGACGTTTAACCGACACATTTTGCGGGTAGTTTACGAGAAGTCATTGAAAACGGATGTGTATTAAAAATCATCCGCTATACAAATATTGCGGGTGCATGCAAAAACCCCCCGGCTTCTGCCGGAGGGCGCGCAGTTTACAACATTAAGATGGGTTGACCGTGACGTTTGCTACCAACGTCTCACCGGCGCTTACATCTGTGACACTTTCAACGTCGATCGAAGTGATTTGATCGCCTTCTGTAAATACAACCGGCGTTGTGGTGCTTTTCGCCTGCTCGTTCACTTTATCAACGTCAAATTCAACCATCAGGTCACCTGCATTTACACTATCACCTTCACCAACATGCGCTTCAAAACCGTCGCCATTCATGCTGACGGTTTCAAGACCGATATGCACAAGCACATCAAGACCTTCATCAGAACGAATACCGACTGCGTGCTTTGTCGGAAATACTTGCGTGATTTTCCCTTTCACCGGTGATACAATTTTGCCATCTGCTGGTGCGACCGCAAAGCCGTCACCCATCATTTTTTCAGAAAACGTTGGGTCATCAACTTCAGTCAAGCTTACAAATGATCCGTTCGCTGGGGATTTCACCTGGACTTGTGCAGGTTCTGACTTTTTACCAAATAATTTTTTTAACATGTAAAGTCACCTCTTCGTATGTGTTATATCCGCTGGCATGCTTTTGCAAACCTATTTAAGGGGATGTTGCCCACTTAAATCAAACCGTGTCGAATGTACCGGAAACATGCAAGAAAGTCAACAACATGCACATACAAGTTACAGTTTTACATACTTCTATTGATCTTAAAGGTTGTGACATCGTGAAATTAGACCAGTCCATTTTCCGCTTATTTCTCTTTTGGTATACCGTTGGCGTTATCCTGCTTGCCTTTGATTTAGTACCGCCACCGCTCGAGTGGGCCAATGTGGTGTTTCTCATTTTATGCGGTGTGCTCGGCTGCTTTTATTTGTACCGCCATTACAGCTCGGTGCGCGGAACACTTGCGATTGTGATTATTTTTTTCCTTAGTATGGTGATTGAAGCTATCGGCGTGCAAACCGGTTTGTTTTTTGGTAACTATACATATGCTTCAGATTTTGGCCCAGGGTTGATCGGGGTTCCAATTACAATCGGGGCGGCGTGGGTGATGGTACTTAGCACAACCCATGCGATCGCAAAGCCATTTGCCCGCCAGTTTCAAGGACGCTTTGTACCGTTTTTCATTTATATTATAACCGGCAGTCTGCTTGCCGTCGGGATTGACCTTGTCATTGATCCTGTTGCTTATGAAATGAAAGGATACTGGCTTTGGGATGATGGCGGCACTTATTATGGTGTACCGTTTAGTAATTTTCTTGGCTGGTGGATTTTATCGCTCGTTCTGCATGCCCTCCTTTGGCTGCTGCTTCATAAAGAACCGGCATGGAACGAGCGGACCGGTTTTTGGGAACCTCGCACCCGGCTTTTGTTCTTTTTGATCATGTTCATGTTCACCTTTTTATGTGTGGTCGGCGGTTTATGGCTTGCGGCTGTGTTAGGTACAGCCGTCATGGCGGCCGCTGGCATGATGCATCAATTCAGCCGTAGACAGGAGACAGGCATATGATTACCGAGAATCGAAAACCATATTTTGCGAAAGGCTTCAGCCGTTACATTCGCTACTTGATGAAAAAACACTTTTACGAAGTGCACATTCATGAACAACAACCTCTGCATGAGCTTACAAAGCCGTGCGTTGTGCTTGTGAACCATAGCAGCTGGTGGGACGGTTTAGCTGCCATTTATCTTAACGAAACAAAATTGAGACACAACAGTGTTGTCATGATGGATGAAGAAGGCGTAACATCTTTTCCTTTTTTCCGGTGGATTGGTGCGTTTAGTGTCGACCGCAACAGTCCGAAAGATGTGGGACGTTCCCTCCGCTATGCGCGAAAAAAGCTTGCAGCTGGTGAAACGCTCTGGTTGTTCCCACAAGGGCGTGAGCGGCATCAAGAACTGCGCCCGCTTGACTTTCAAGCAGGGCTGCCCCATATGGTACGCGATGCGAGTGGTGACACCCCTGTCGTTTTCATTACGTTTTATTACACGTTCCGGCGCGAGCAAAAGCCGGAATTGTTCATCGAAACCGGCACCGTTGATCGTTTAAAAAACTTTCAGCAACTTGATTTTAACGAGCAGCTGCAAGCGTTTGAAGCGCAGCTCACGACACAGTTAAACCGCCTTCGCGATGACGTGCAGACCGAACAGATTGAACGATTTTCCCCATTATTCAAAGGTCGGCGCACCGCAAGTGAGTGGTTTAAGCTGCTCACCCCGGGCAAAAAGGCGGGACAGCGATGACAGTTTGGATCATATTCTTAAGTTGCATATTGTTATGGGTGATCATCAACCGATGCTTCCTCATACCGTTTAAGCCCGGCCCGGTGCAGGATGAAAGTGAAGCACCTTTCATCTCCATCCTTGTGCCACTTCGTAACGAGCGGGATAATGTGGACGGTTTGATTCAAGCATTACAAGCAAGTACGTACGAGCATACAGAATGGATTTTTCTTGATGACGGCTCAACGGACAAAACACTTGAAACCCTTCAAGCTTCTACCGCACACGTTCATAATGTTAAAATCATACAAGGACGCCCCCTGCCTGATGGCTGGGTCGGCAAAGTTCATGCGTGTCATCAATTAAGCGAACACGCCCGAGGCGATTACTTATGCTTTTTTGATGCAGATGTCCGCCCTGCCCCAAAAGCAGTCGAAGCAGCCCTTTTTACGAGCCGGCGTTATGAAGCCGGGCTTGTAAGCGGGTTTCCGCACTTTACGTATCAAGGTTGGTTAAGTTCGCTGCTCGTACCGATGCAGCACGTCTTAATTTTGCTGCACCTTCCGTTAGCGATTGCGAATTTCACGAAGCTGCCAGCAGCAAGTGCAGCCCACGGCGCTTTTATGTTTTTTGAGCGCAAGGCATATGACAAAGCAGGCGGCCACGCCGCAATTAAAGACTCGCTCGTTGAAGATGTACATTTTATGCGGCTCATGAAAAAAAGCGGCGCACGCGGCATTCTTACCCGAGTAAGTCGTTTCGTCACCTGCCGCATGTATACAGACAGCAGAAGTACGTGGGAAGGTTTTTCGAAAAATGCTTTTCCGGGCATCGGCCGCTCCTACACCGCCCTTGGCTTCATTAGTGTCGTTTATTTCGGCTTGTTTATACTACCTGCCTTTTTTGCTGTTTACGGCATGTTGAACGGGACGCTGCTTTATACGGCGCCACTTTTTCTCACGTGGCTCATCCGGGCAGTGATTGATTGGACAAATTATGAACGATGGTGGTTGTTTGTTACCCATCCGTTTGCAGCAGCTGCTTTTCTAGCAGTGCTTTGGCGCTCCGCATGGCTGCATCTGAAAAAACGGGGATTTCAATGGAAAGGACGGCGTTATGCATGAAGTCAGCAGCGATTATCGGCGGCGGGCTCGGCGGGCTTGCCGCAGCCTGCATCTTAAGCTCTTTCGGCGTTCACGTACGCTTATTTGAGAAAAATGAAAAGGTCGGCGGAAAACTTGAACGTATGAAACTTGGCACTTACGAATTCGACTACGGCCCTAACACGATCACCATGCCGGAGACGTTTAAAAATGTCTTTCGCATTGCTGGAGAAAACCCTGATGACTGGTTGACGTTTATCAAACTCGCCAATCATACGAGCAATCATTTCCCTGACGGCAGCCGGCTTGATTTCTCTTCAGACCGTGATGTTTTTGCTTCAGAAGTCGCTAAATTTTCGAAAAAAGATGCCGCAAACGTACCTGCATTTTTAAAAGAAGTGGAACGGCTTTACGTACAAGCGGCTGCGCAGTTTTTTCAACGCACTTTTACAAGCCCGAGAGCTTATGCCAGCCCGAAACTCGGCCGTGCGTTTTTATCCGTGCGCCCGTTTCAAACCATGAACGGTTTTTTCCGTAAATACTTTAAGCACCCGTACGTCTTACAAGCGCTCAACCGCTATGCTACATATATCGGCTCCTCCCCTTACGATGCGCCGGCAACGTTTGCGCTCATCAGCCACTTAGAGTTAAACGAAGGCGTGTTTTATGTCGAAAATGGCAATGCCCGGATTGCTGAACAGCTTAAAAAACTTGCTGAAGCAAACGGCGCTGAAATTTATACAAACACTGAAGTGACCCGCATGCATACAAAAAATAAGGCGATTACCTCCCTTCAATTAAAAAGCGGCGCCGAAGTTTCAGCTGATGAATATATTTTAAACGGCGATTTATTAAGTCAGTACCCAGAGCTTGTTGAAGAACATGAGCGTCCGCATTTTAAAAACGAATACCGCGACCGTATGCAGGCGTCTATTTCTGCTTACGTCATTTTAGCAGGCGCAAAAAACACAACCCGAAGTCTCGGTCATCATCAAGTATATTTCAGCGGCAATTATGAGCAGGAGTTTCATGAGCTCTTACAAAAACAAACGTATCCGAAAGACCCGACCGTTTACGTATGCAACAGCCGCGTTACCGAACCGGCGCGCGCACCTGAAGGCAATAATTTATTTATCCTCGCAAACGCCCCGGCCCTTAAACCGGACGGCAAAGAGGCACCAGGCTTTGAAGATTACGAAGCACGCATTTACGATAAACTTGAAAGCTACGGTCTCAGCTGGACAACAGATACTACATCCACCCGCACCCCGGCCACGCTTGCCAGCCGGGTTAATGCTTACCGCGGGGCGTTGTACGGTCCGGCTGCGAACTCAAAACAGCGTGCGTTTTTCAGACCGACAAACGCAGCCAAAGACTTCAGTAACCTGCATTTTGCCGGCGGCTCCACCCACCCCGGCGGCGGCTCTCCAATGGTTGTAACGAGCGGCATGCTCGTCGCCCGCGATTTACTAAAACAACACCGGATCGCAAAAGTGAGCTGGCAGCAGTCGACAAACCGAACCGAGGAGGACCGAACATGAACCGGCATAGTGATGCAAAAATCGCCGTTATCGACATGGGTTCAAACTCGATCCGTCTTGTTATTCATCAAGTGGATGAAAAGCGCGGCTACCGCGAGATTCATAACGTGAAAGAAGTCGCCCGGCTCAGCCAGTGCTTTAATGAAGCCGGAGAACTGAACCGTGAAGGCTTCAGCCGGATTGAACGAACGATGAAGCGTTTCAGCGAAATCATTCTTGACCACAACGTTGAAACGGTGCGCGGTATTGCAACAGCAGCCGTACGACAAGCTGCAAACCAAGCAGAAGTTCTCCAGTTTATTTATGATACCTCAGGCATTTCATTTGAAGTGTTAAGCGGTGATGAAGAAGCATTTTACGGTGCTACAGCCGTAGTGAATGCGACGTATATTGAAGATGGAATCACTGTGGATATTGGCGGGGGCAGTACAGAAGTCGCCCGCTTCTCTAACCGGGATATTGTTGAAACGTACAGCTTTCCCTTCGGTGCTTTAACGCTTGAAACTGAATTTCTAAACGGCAGTGAGCCAAATGATGAACGGCTGAAGCAGCTGCGGAGTTACTTAACAGAAGAGCTGCAGCATCTACCCTGGCTCAAAGATATAAAGCTCCCGCTTGTCGGTATCGGTGGCAGTGCACGTAACACGGCACTTGTGCATCAGCGCCGGTCGGATTATCCACTATCCACCCTGCATCAGTACGAAATGGACGCTCGTGATATGAAACAAACTGTTAAGCATCTTGCGTCTATGCCGTACGAGCGCCGGCTTGAGGTGGATGGGTTATCCAAAGACCGGGCTGATATTATCGTGCCGGCAGCAATCATTCTTGAGACGCTCATGCAAGTCATTTATACCGATCGGTTTATGCTGAGCAATAAAGGCTTGCGCGACGGTCTTTTGTTTCATACCATGTTTTCTTCCTTAGGCTTAAAGCGTTTTGATGACGTAGCGAACGAAAGTTTATATCAGCTGAAACGTGAGTACAATATTCCAGGTGAGCTTGCTGAAAGTGTCGCCTGCACGACCCAAGCTTTGTTTGCAGGCTTAAAACCTTATATCCACCGCCGCTATCTTCACGAAGAAGCTGAAGAACTGCTCCGAAAAGGGGCTAGAACCGTTTTTCTCGGCGAGTATATTGATGAGCAGTCAAGCAGTGATCACACGTTTTATTTATTAATGCACCGTTCCATTGACGGGATTTCCCACCAAGACCGGGCAGCCCTTGCGTTAATCTCTTCATTTAAATCTCGCAAATTGTTTAAAAAACGAAGCAAACAGTTAAAAGAACTCTTTTCTGCACAGGCACTGAAACAATTTGAAGTGCTCGGTGCGATTATGAAATTAGGCTATGATCTGCACATCACAAGGCGGAAAATGATTCGCGATGTTGATGTCCAGCAAGAAAAACAAAAACTAATCATTCACCTCGTTTACGAGCCAGGGCGCGACCCGTTTTTTGAAATGAAGGCGTGCGAGAAACATAAAAAACATTTAGAAAAAGCACTTGGGGCTAGCTGCGTGTTTACGTTCCGCGAAGCAAAAACGACCGAATATGAAAGGGTTGAAGCTTATGACACAAACCATTAACCTTGACAACCCTGCCTATTACAACAATCGTGAATTAAGCTGGCTTGCGTTTAATGAACGGGTGCTAGAAGAAGCGGTTGATCCTTACAACCCGCTGCTTGAACGGCTAAAGTTTTTAGCGATTTTCAGCGCAAACCTTGATGAGTTTTACATGGTGCGCGTTGCCGGCCTAAAAGATCAAGTCAAAGCAGGATTTAATAAGCCGGAAAACAAAGCCCGACTCACCCCGAAACAGCAGCTTGAAGCAATCGGTGAAAAAACCCGCCGTTTAACAGAGGCGCAGGAGAAGCTGTTTGAAAACGAGCTCATGCCGGCCCTCAAAGACGAACAGATTGAATTTTTATCTGTGCATGAGCTTGATCATGCACAACTCTCCTTTGTTGAGGCGCATTTTCAAAACTATATTTTCCCTGTTGTCACACCAATGGCGGTAGATACAGCCCGGCCGTTCCCCCTTCTTTTAAGTAAAAGTTTAAACTTGGCTGTCACCTTAACGGATGAAAGCACACAGGCACCTTTACTTGCGATTGTGCAAGTGCCGCGTGTGCTCGCCCGTGTCATCGAACTGCCGCACCGACCGAGCGAAGGCCGTAGATTTATGCTGCTTGAAGACGTAATCACTTATTTTGCAGCTGAGCTTTTCCCCGGCTACACGGTCGCTTCAGCTTCAACGTTTCGCATTACCCGAAATGCCGATTTATCTTTAGATGAAGAAGATGCCCGCGACTTGCTGCGGGATATTGAAAAAGAACTGGAAAAACGGAAATGGGGCGCTGCTGTACGGCTTGAAGTTTCCGGCAGTCAAATGGATGAAGGAATGCTCCACTATTTAATCGATGTGTTGGATGTAGCCCGTGAAGATGTATATAGCTTTTCTGCACCACTTGATTTCACATTTTTGTTTTCCTTATACGAGCAGCTCGCCCCTGGCGCAGAACATTTAGTCAACGAAGCATTGATCCCGCAGTCATCAAAAGACTTGCCGGCATCTGAGGATTTATTTCAAACGATGACAAACGGTGATATCCTATTGCATCACCCGTATGAATCATTTCATCCTGTACTTGATTTATTAAGTCAAGCTGCTTCAGACCCTGATGTTTTAGCCATTAAACAAACGTTGTACCGTGTGGCAGATGACTCTCCGATTATTGAATCGCTCCTTCAAGCTGCAGAAAACGGAAAAGAAGTTACTGTGCTTGTAGAAATTAAAGCCCGGTTTGATGAAGAAAACAACATACAATGGGCGAAAACACTTGAAAAGGCTGGCGTACATGTGATTTACGGCTTCCCGGGGTTAAAAACCCACAGTAAAATTACGTTAATTGTACGCCATGAAAAAAGCGGTCTGCGCCGGTATATGCATTTTGGTACCGGCAATTATAACGAAAAAACAGCCAAGCTTTATACAGACACGAGTTTGCTGACAACAAACCGCGCGTTTGGTGAAGATGCAACGCACTTTTTCAATTATTTAAGCGGATTCAGCTTTAAGCCGGCTTGGCAGGAGTTTGCGGCGGCGCCAGGTGAGCTCCGTCATACATTTATCACTTGGATCGATAAAGAAATCGAGATGCACCGTACTCAGGGAAACGGCTGGATACAGGCAAAAATGAATTCTTTAACGGATAAAACGTTAATCATGAAATTGTTTGAAGCAAGCCAGGCAGGTGTTAAAATTGACTTACTCGTCCGCGGCATCTGCTGTCTCCGTCCGGGGATTGAAGGTGTCAGCGAAAACATTCACGTCCGAAGCATTGTCGACCGCTTTCTTGAACACAGCCGCTTGTTTTATTTTCACCAAAACGGCAGTCCCCGCTACTTTTTATCAAGCGCTGACTGGATGACGCGCAATATGGAAAAGCGGATTGAACTGCTTGTCCCGGTTTATGACATGCGGGCGCAGAAAAAAATCGACGACATTTTACGTCTTGCCTTCACTGATAATGTGAAAGCACGCGTGCAACAGCCGGATGGCCGCTATACGTATACAGACCAGGCCGGCACGACCGTGCAGAGCCAGCTCGAGCTGTACGCGCTAACTGTTCCTTTCCGCGGAGAGGCGGAGGATTAGCACCTTGCTTCTCGTACATGGTTTAGAAACGTCAATATTCGGGAAAAGCATGATTTGAATTCAACTCCGTTTATCGAGCCTTTTGAAAGGGGAGCTTCTCGTGCGTTTTAAAATTGGAATACTTGTTATTGCGCTTGGCTTAGTGTTTGCCGGCTTCAGTGGATATCAGTGGGTCGCCGGTGCTTCAGGGGTTTCGAAAGACCCGGAAGCAGCGCAGTCTGTAAGCGATAATTGGGATGACACAGAGCGTCAAGAAATATACAATGTTGAAGAGCTTGAACAAGAAGAAGATTCAAACGCATCTGACGATAATGTAGCTGCCGCAGCTGAAGAAGAAACAGATGACCCTTACGACAGAGACTACGCGTATGAAGAAGGCGAAGAAATGGCAGAAATGTCCATCCCGACTTTAGAACGGGTATATCCGATCTACTGGGGCACTAATGATGATGCACTAGATCAAGGCGTCGGTCTGCATGAAGGTGACCATACCGCCACACCGGATGAACTTGTTCACACCGTTTTATCCGGACACCGGGATACGGTATTCAGCGAGATGGGCGACCTTGAAGAAGGTGACCGGATTTATCTTGACTACGACGGGAAAACGTACGAGTACCAAATCCGTGACACGTGGATTACCGATGCAGATGATCGCACTGTAATTGTGAAAAAAGACGAACCAACGCTTACCTTAACGACGTGCTACCCGTTCACTTATGTAGGCCCTGCCCCTGACCGTTATATCATTGAAGCTGAACTTACAAACATTGAAGATTGAACTGAGCGAAAAAGCCCGTGATGCGCGTTTGCATCACGGGCTTTTTTCGGTGACTTGGCTAAATCCGCCGGCGGAGGGCTTTGGTGCGAAAGTGCAGTAACCCACTCCAGCCGTGCAGCTCACTGCGCTCATCGTGCAGTAACCCACTCCAGCCGTGCAGCTCGCTGCGCTCATCGTGCAGTAACCCACTCCAGCCGTGCAGCTCGCTGCGCTCATCGTGCAGTAACCTTTCCAGCCGGGCAGCTCGCTGCGCTCATCGTGCAGTACCTCCTGCTAATCGCGCAGAAACCGTTTATGCCGATCATCCTGCTTCTTCTTCTGGCGCCGCTTTTTTTGCAAGGCGCTTTTCCTGCCGCTTACGCCACAGTTTGCGGGGCCAGTGGAGGGTATCTTCAAGCAGGACGTAGACGATTGGTATGATAATGAGCGTAACGAGTGTGGCAAACAATAAGCCTGAGATGACGACGGTTGCCATCGGTGCTTGAAAGTCGCTTACCCCGCCGACAGCAAGTGCAAGCGGGAGCATCCCGGCAATGGTTGTAAAAGTCGTTAGAAAGATCGGGCGCATCCGGTCTTTGCCGGCCTGCATTAACGCCTCCGGCCGGTTCATGCCTTCAAGCGTTCTAAGTTTATTTAAGCGGTCAATCAAAAGAATCGCATTGTTCAACACGATACCAACGAGCATGACAACCCCCATCGCCGCGATCATATTCAGCTCCATTTGGGTAATGAGTAAGCCGAGAATCACACCGACAAATGTAAACGGTAAAATTGATACGACGACGAGCGGATGGATGAAGCTGTTAAATTGTACTGCCATCACAATATAAACGAGCAGTACGGCAATGCCTAAGACGAAAAGGATTTCTGTCATCGCTTCCTGCTGCTGTTCAAGCGCACCGCCGAGCTGAACCGTTGTATCTGTTGCAGCGGTTACTTCTTCAGCTGTATCCTGCAGCTCGCGGTTGACTGTACCTAAATCCTGCCCATCTAAATCGGCGGTGACTGAGGCAACGCGTTCACCGTTTTCGCGGGAGATGGCTACCGGCATTTCTGTTTCTTTAAAAGACGCAACCTCTGAAAGCGGCACTCCGCCTTCTGACGTATTTAATTCGTGATCCAGCAGTGCCTCAAGCGTATCAACTTCGTGTGAAAACGCAAGGTACACTGGTACTTCCTGGTGATAGCTGACTGATAACTGATCGATTTCCTCACGCATGAAAACAGGCTCAATTTGACTGCGCACATTAGGTGCGGTTAAATCTAAGCTGTTTAATTCCTCATCATCAAACACGAGCGCATTTTCACGCGTCATGTCTGCAAAGTTGTGATTAATATTGATCACACCATCAATTGAAGAAAGCTCTTCCTCAAGACGATCGGCACTTTCAGCCATCGCCTCATAATCATCCCCGTACACTTGAAGCGTAAGTGCAGATTGTTCGCTCATACCTCCATCGGCCGCGGACATGACAGCTTCAATCGGGTGATCGTCTTCTAGCGGGGTGAGCGCGTTAAAAATTTCCGCATTAATCTCGCTTTGATCCATTGTGGCGTCTTCTTCATCTGTCATGTTAATCAACAGCCACATCATATCGTCTTCAAACATTGTGACTGTATTATCTGTAACATCCGGCACATCCTGCAACTGTTCGTTTACATCCATTGCGATCGCTTCTTTTGCTTCATGATCTGCACTTGAATCAAGCGTCATCATGAGCTCTGTTTCACGGTCATACACATCGGGCATCGCACTCATCGGAATACGTTCAATGAGAAATATCGACGCGAAAAAAAGTGCAATAAATCCAGCGAGAACACCGATGCTGCGAAGCTTTTTCGCTGTCACCCAGTTGATCATCCGGCCGTAACCGTGCTTTAACCGACCATCCGGCCGCGGTGCTGCTTTTTGGGCTGTCTTCTTTAATAGTTGACTGGATAACACCGGAATCACAGTGAATGAAACAAGGAGTGAGCTTAAAAGTGTTAAAATGACCACCATCGCAAGCATCATAATAAATTCGCCGATATCTCCACTCATAATCGCAAGTGGCAGCAGTACAACAACCGTTGTAAGCATGGCTGCAATAACCGCTGTCGCCACTTCTTTTGTGCCGTGGATAATGGCGGCTGTGATTTCTATGCCCTGCTGGACTTTCCGGTAAATGGACTCAAAAATTACAATGGCTGAATCCACCATCATGCCAATCCCGAGGCCGAGCGCAATTAACGTGAGCATATTGATGCTGTAGTCGAGAAACCACATCGCCGCAAATGTAAGCATAATGGAAAGCGGGATTGAGATGCCGATGATGATCGTTGGACGAACAGCAAGGGTGAATAAAGCTAAAACGACGAGTGCGAGAAGTCCGCCGATCACGACATTTTGCTGGATACTATCAATTGAGCTTTGAATAAAATCCGCCGTTGAAATTAATTCTTCAAAGGCGAACCCGCTGACGTAGTCCTCCTCATGCATCTGCGCCATTTCAGCTCGCACCGTTTCTGTCAGCTCAATCTCACCTACATCGCCGGCACTTTCAATCTGCAGGGAGATGACGTCACTGCTCCCGTTTTTCCAAGCAGCTGCCCCGTTTTCCGCCGGGAGAATTTCAACGTCTGCTACATCTTGTAACGCAACAACCCCCTCAGGCGTCTGCATACTCACTTGTTCGAGCGCCTCTGCCCCATCAATTGATGTATCCCAACGGACGCGCTCATCTCCTTCGTCGGCTGCTAGGCTTCCGAGTGTTGCATTTTCGTTTTGCTGCTGAATCGCCTGCTGAATTTCTGTCAAACTTAATTCGTTTTCTTGAAGTGCTTCTTCATCTATTGTCACAACAGCCTCAAGCTCCTGCAGGCCGCTTACGTCAATTGATCCGACTTCTGTAAGCGCAGAAAGCCGCGGCACGGCCACTTCTTCAGTGAAGCGCGACATTTCTTCAGCATCACCGCCATACACTTCCAAAAACAATTCAGCGCCGCTTGTGCCAAACCGGAATGTCGATATATCCTCAACCGCCGGTAGCTGTGTCATATCTGTCATGGCCGTTTCAAGCTCGCGAAACGAATCATCACTTCCCTCATTTTCAAGCATAACTGTGAAACTGACGTTGCCGGCGCTCGTTTCCGAAGTGTAATCATCAACACCGTCAATCCCGGCGATCTGGTCTTCAATCGGATCCGTTACCTGCTCTTCAACATCAAGTACAGAAAGATCCGACGTCGGTACCGAAACCACCGCCATATCTAAATCAATATCCGGCATAATTTCAACGTCCATCTCGGTTAAACCGAAGCGTCCGAGAAACAAAACGAGGATGATAAATAAACCGACAATCAGCTTTCGTTGTAAAAGTAACCGCAGCCAAGCCATGAACCTATCCAGCCCCTTTGTATGTAAGTAAACTTGAGACAACATTTATAATATTACCATAAATGACACGGATTCGAAGAAAAAAATGGATTTTTCGAAGATATATATACATAATTGTGATTTTTGCAGGTTGATTATGTTGCTTTTTGTGCAATCGTTGAAGCATCTTAATGCAGGTTGTTGTGCTATCTAAAGGAAACGAAATGTAGGCGGGAAGTTAAATTCACCGCAATGATAACTATGACAACCGAGGTGAAACTATGAGAGGTTGCTAGAGGAAGCGAAGGTGATGTGATAACGATCGTTTGTTCGGTTTTAAAGCAATTATAGGAGCTTGTTATTTTATTCATGATACTTCATCTTTGTTATTCAACCGATGACCTTAGATAATCTTCATAATTATTTTGGAGCAACCAACTCTACTTTGATTCTGTCTGGATCCTCAAAATAAACAGCATAATAGTCATCCCCACCAGCAAATGGGTATTTATCTGTGTAGAGAATGTTGACCTCTCTCTCTTTTAATTTTTTCGTCATTGCATCCACATGCGCACGTGATGAAGCGTGAAAAGCTAAATGATTAAGACCAACTCGCCTTCTATGATATGGAGGTTGTAAAAACCTTTCTTCTGCTTGGACAAATACAATGTAAGTGTCACCCAATTTCCAGCTTTGACCACTTTCCCATCTTTGAAAAGGCCTATACCCGATTTCTTCTAGAAACCACCCCCAAAATTCAATGGTTTGCTTCAAATTTGAAACATTTAGTTCGATATGATGTAGTAACCCTTGTTGCATGTTACTTCCCCCTTTTTAATTTAGTCTGTTCTCCTACTATTCTTCAATACCACCCTAAAAAGTGATCTTTCAAATTATTACATTTATCGTAGCATTTTTCATTTTTCTCTTAAAGACACTTCTTAATTCTTGAAATAACTCGCCAAAATGCAATATTTATTTCAAATTAAATACTTTGGTTTGCAGAATATAGTACGCTATATGTTTTTTTAATTTAGAACACTCTCATAATAAAAAAAGGGTGCGACACCAATTGTGATCTGCACCCACTATAATGAAATATTGTTTTAAAATTGATCACTCATAAAAAAGCTTTAGTCTATTATCTATCAAAAGCTCATTTCAGTCGTCCAGTAACCCTACTCTAACCTCGCACAAATTTCCGCAGCCGCACAGTAACCTCTCCAGCCGGGCAGCTCGCTGCGCTAATCGGGCAGTAACCTCTCCAGCCGGGCAGCTCACTGCGCTAATCGGGCAGTAACCCTCTCCAGCCGTGCAGTTCGCTACGCTAATCGGGCAGTAACCCCCTCCAGCCGTGCAGTTCGCTACGCTAATCGGGCAGTAACCTCTCCAATCGCGCAGTCTACTGCTGTTTTATTTCGGCCATGCTACGACCACTGTTTCGTACGGGCGTAGTTTTACGTCGTTCCCGTTGACACACGTGCTGTCTACGTTGCCGAAGATCCAGTTGCCAAGCGGCGTGTCGAGGGTCAGTGCTGCTTCTTCATTCGTGAAGTTTGAGATAATGATGATGCGCTCGTTTTCCAAAGTACGTGTGTAGGCCAACACTTGCGGATGATCAGCAAACTGCTCTTTGTAATCTCCGGAAATGAGCACGCTGCTGTAAGCGCTATGCTGACGAAGATAGATTAAGTCTTTATAAAATTGATAAAGAGAGTCAGGCCGGCTTTTCGCTTCTGCCACGTTAATTTCCGCGTAATCACTGCTTACTTTCAGCCAAGGGGCTGCTTCACTAAACCCGGAGGCGTAAGTGGCATCCCAGTGCATCGGTGTCCGGGCATTATCCCGGCTCCGGTGACTAATCCATCGGAATGCATCTTCTTTCGAGTGGCCGTGCCTGAGCGCTGCTTCATACTGATCAATGGATGAAATGTCGTCTAGTTCTTCAATGCTTTCAAAATCAGTGTTTCGCATGCCGATCTCCTGGCCTTGATAAATATACGGTGTTCCTTTTAAAAGAAAGTAAGTGGTCGCAAGCATTTTTCCAGTGAACTCACTTTGATCTTCTTTCGGGATAAAGCGGCTGATGGCTCGGGGCTGGTCATGATTTTCCAAGTAATTGGCCATCCAGCCGTCACTTTCGGTTGCTTTTTGCGCATTGGTGATCGCAGCTTTAAAATCTTGCAGTTCCCAGTCTTTTGTTGGGAACCAGCGGCCGTGCGGTCCCATATCAATGTCCACATGGTCAAAACGAATGAGCATATCAAAATGACCGTCTTCACCTACAAAGTCCGGGATCTCCTCCGGCGCTACGCCAGGAGCTTCTGCCACTGTGAAAATGTCATAGTGATCAAATGTCTCTCGTTTTAATTCCTGCAGAAATTCACCGACGCCCGGCTGATTTGGCGCCACCTCCTGCAAGCCGTCGGGCCCGTCCGGTGTGAAATCCTCATAAAATGGCTGCTTTTTAATAAAGGTAATCGCATCAATCCGAAAGCCGCCAATCCCTTTATCGAGCCACCAACGTACCATGCTGTACAAATGCTCGCGCACCTCCGGGTTTTCCCAGTTGAGGTCCGGCTGTTCTTTTGCAAATGAATGAAAATAGTATTGTCCGGTATGTTCATCATACTCCCAGCACGACCCACCAAACACTGCCCGAAGATTGTTCGGCGGACCTCCGTCTTCCCGTGGATCCTTCCAAATGTAGTAGTCCCGCTTTGGATGATCTTTACTTTTCCGCGATTCTTGAAACCACGGGTGCTGATCTGATGAATGATTAATCACTAAATCCATGATAATCGAAATGCCACGCTTTTTCCCTTCCGCGATTAACTGATCCATATCTTCCATCGTACCGAAAACTTCTGCAATATTTTCATAGTCGGAAATGTCGTAACCGTTATCTTTCATCGGTGAGGCATACACCGGACTGAGCCAAATGACATCAATACCGAGATCTGCCAAGTAGTCGAGCTTTTCAATAATGCCGGGAATGTCACCGACACCGTCCTGATTGGAATCGTTAAAACTGCGTGGATAAATTTGATAAACAACTGAATTCTGCCACCATTTTGTAGTCATAGACTTACCTCCATTGATCATTAAGTTGATGCTTGCTGACTTTGTAAGTTCAGCACCTTTTTGTAAAATGTCGAGAACGATACAAAGGCGATGAAAGAACCACCGAAAAAGATGAGTAAAAACGTCCATCCGCTCAAGCCGATAAATATGAGCATGAACGTTAATGATAAAATGAAAAAGCTCGTTAATGGAGCGCCAAAGGTGAAGTAAAACGCCCGCTTATAAATGTCCCGTAATGTGATGTGAAAATGGGACATGACCATAAATACATAAATCGTAAATAAATATAAAGGAACACCGAACAATAAAAAGGTTACAAGCAGAAAGTGATCTGTGATAAAAAAGTAAAAATAATCAATTCCCCAAATCACCCACAATACCGTTAACAAGAGACCGGCCTGAAATGCTTGACGGTAGTTCTCTTGAAAGTAACGGACAAATTGTTTCAGAGAGTCACCTTGATCTTCATCCACAATAAACGTACGTACTGAAGCAAACAGTGCGGCTGTTGCCGGAAAGAATAGAAACGGTGCAAGAATGGCTGCTGCAGCAAGGGCAGCGAGCCATAGTGCACCTCCGCCGGTAAATGCAGCGACCCCGCCGAGAAATAAAAGCGGACTGATCGCGATAAGCCAGTACACATTCACAAGCGAAAACTTTGACACCCATTCACACGTCCGGTAAAAGCCTGCTGCAGAAACCATTTCGATCACCTTCCTTCTGCTTTAAACGCTTATTTGACGGCTCCGTCAGTCACACCGGAAATGATTTGTTTTTGCGCAAAAAAGTAAAATATAATGATCGGAATGATCGCTAATGTTAAGCCGGCTAAAGCAAGATCCCACTGTCGCGTGTATTCACCGAAAAAGTAATACATATTGATTGGGATCGTCGCTTCCTCCGAACTTAAAACTAATGACGGCAGCAAATAATCATTCCAAATCCAAATAACATTTAAAATCGCCACAGTTACTGAAATCGGCTTTAACAGCGGAAAAATGATGTACCAAAACGTTTGAAAACGGCTTGCCCCGTCAATTGTGGCTGCTTCATCTAATGTGATGGAGATCCCGGTCATTGCCCCGTGATAGAGGAAAATCGCAAGGCTGCAGCCAAAACCGAGATACATAAAGATCAACCCATACTGATTCAACATTTGAAAGCTGCTGAAAAATGAGGTGAGCGTAATCATCACGGCTTGAAATGGAATCAGCATCGCAGATACAAAGATTAATAACAACGCGCCGCTTAACTTACTTTTGTTTCGTGCCAGGGCGTAACCTGCCATGGAAGAGAAGATGATAATCAACACGATACTTGAGACAGTGATGAATGTTGAATTCCATAAGGCGTTTAAAAAATCAAGGTCGTGAAACGCTTGGACATAGTTCGCAAACACAGCCTCCGGCGGCAATCCAAGAACATCTTCAAAAATATCGCGGTTTGTCTTAAATGAATTCACGACCATTAAGTAAAATGGCGAAAGCCAAATGAGCGCAAGAAATATACCTAAAATTTCTACCCAGTAATTTTTACCATTTTGCTGTTTCATCACATCTCAACCTCTCTCTTCTTGTTGTAATAAACTTGAGAGATCGCAATTATTGATACAAAGATTAAAAATACAACGGCTTTGGCCTGACCATATGCCATTTCATTACTGTCAAAGGCGGTATAAACAATGTTCATTGCTACCATTTCCGTTGAATTAAATGGCCCACCATCAGTTAAAGATAAGTTTTGGTCGTAAATTTTAAATGAGACAGATAGCGTTAAAAACATGCTGACAGTAAATGCAGGTGCGATTAAAGGAAATGTGACATTTTTAAACCGCTGAACCGGGCCGGCACCGTCAATTTGCGAGGCTTCGATCAATTCACCGGGTACGTTTTGTAAGTAAGCGATATAAATGATCATGATATAGCCTGCCAGCTGCCAAACCGTTAAAATTACGAGTCCCCAAAACCCGGTCGTCGGGGTGGAGAGCCAGCCTTGAAGTCCATCCACATTCATAAACTGACCGATTTGACCAAACACGTTGATGAAAATAAACTGCCAGATAAATCCGAGGATTAAGCCGCCAATTAAGTTCGGCATAAAAAAGATCGTCCGCAGAAAGTTACTTGTTTTTAACTTTTGCGTCACAATTAAAGCTAAGCCAAGACCAATAATATTTAATAAAATGACAGATACAAAAGAAAACTGAATTGTAAACCAAAGTGAACTTAAAAAACGATCATCTCCGAGCAAACGGCTGTAATGTTCGAAACCAACAAACTGGTTAAAGCCAAGGCCGTTCCAATCTGTAAAGGTATAGAAAAAACCCATCAACAGCGGTACGCCAACTACTAACATGAGTGCGACTAAGACAGGTGCAATAAATAACCAAAAAGCCGGGCTTCTATTACGCATACGACGTTCCTCCAACAATCATTATTCGGAAAAACAGCCGGCTTGGCTGCGCAGCTGTTTTCCCGTTGGTATATGCATGCTTACTCGCGCGACTGCTCCCATTCTTCCTGCCCAGCTTCGATCACGTCATCCCAGTCTCTTCCACCAGAGAGATATTCCTGTACATGCGCTCCAAAATCAGTTCCCCAGCCTTGCGGGTAGCCGGTAAAAATCCAACCGAGGGTATTTTCCTCGAGCACATATTCATAAATTTCCTGCTGGATCGGCGCATCGATCTCATCCACATCAAAACCTTCATGTGCCGGAATCATATCAAGCTTATCCTGCACTGCAGCAATACCTTCCTCATCGGTATACATCCATTCAAAGAAAGCTTCTGCTTCTTCAATGACATCATCTTCTGCACCTTCATTAATTGCCCAGTAGTTTGGCACATCAACTGGGATATGACCTTCATAATCTTCAACCGGCAGCGGGAGTACACCTACATGTTCATTTGCAAATTCTGGATCCATCTGCTCTAATGTCGGGTGAACCCAATCGCCCTGCTGAATCATCGCGGTCCGCTCTAATGAGAAGTACTCTTCAACCTGCTGTGAGTAATCCATATTTAATACCGGCTCTATGGAGTAATCGTTTTGCAGCATGAGCATGCGTTCCATCTCATCCGCCCGCTCAAAATCGACAGTGTCACTCTCGTAAGCTTCCATCATATCGCCGTTAAATTCCGGTGATAAATACGTGTTCGCTAAATGGTCTCCCATCACCCAGGCTTCGGCACCCGGCAGCGCAAATACACCATCGATGCCAAGCTCATCCTTTTGATCATCTAACGTTTCAACCGCTTCTTCTAAATCTTCATACGTCAAAATTTCATCTGCATCAATTCCTGCTTCATCAAACATCCGCTTATTATACAAAAGGCCGTACCCTTCCTGCTGAAACGGAATACCTCGGATGTTTCCATCACCATCTGTCGCCCCTTCAAGTGTACCGTCAATCGCTTCATCCACTGCCGGATGGTCTGATAAATCGAGTACATTATCCTCGTAATCATTTAGTTCTGAAGGACCTGCCAAGCTGAAAACATCCGGTTCATCACCTGAAGAAAAACGGGATCTTAACGTTGAAAAATAGTCTGTTCCGCCACCAACAGCTGAAAATTCAATGTTCACATTCGGGTTTTCTTCTTCGTACAATTCAGAAAGTTCAATAAATTGATCGCGAAATTCGACTTTTCCTTGAAAGATTTCAACGTCTACAACATCACCATTTGTATCCTCACCATCATCTGTCCCTTCCGCGGCTTCATCGTCGCCATTACAAGCTGTAAGGATCATGCCAGCTGAACCTAACAATAACCAACCGTTAAATTTTTTCATGGATCCCATAAGTAAATTCCCCCTAATTATAATCTCCCCGGCATTTTGGGAACGGTTTCAAAATTGTATAAAAAAATAAGTTCAACGCTCCCGGGGTGTTGTTAAGGTTGAGTTTAAATGGTTTTGGTATCGTTTTCAATACTTTTTTTACAATTTTTTTAATTAAATTATGAGAAGCTTGATTTGGCGCTTATTGTAACTATTAAGTTTTTGGTATCGGTTTCAAATTTAACCGCAAACATTAACCTACGTTGTATCACGCTCTACAAACTTTGTTTCAAGCACCGTCTCGTTTTCTGTGGGCGTGGTCCCATTTAACGCTTCGATCATAAGATTGGCTGCTAAGCGCCCCATGTCATCGACCGGCTGTTTAATCGTCGTCAGCTTCGGATATGTGATTTTTGCAATTGGTTGATCGTCAAACCCTACGACTGCTAAATCTTCTGGTACACGCTGATTTAATTCATGAGCTGCAGCAATCACGCCGGCAGCGACTTCATCACTACCGGTAAACACAGCAGTTGGCTGCTCCTTCATTTGAAAAATGGCCCGTCCCACACTTTCTCCGTCTTCAATCGTATGTTTATTTACAAACACGAACTGTGGGTCTACCTCGATTCCTTTTTCAGCCAATGCTTTTTTATAACCAATGTTTCGATCATCCGACTGGCCCTGCTGTTCAAACAAGCCGCCGGTACAGTAGGCAATGCGGCGATGTCCTTGATTTAATAAGTGCATCACACCTTCATACGCTGCTGCAATATGGTTAATACGCACGCTTGGCACCGTATTCATATGCTGAATGTATTCATTTACAAACACAATCGGACCGTATGCTAAGTACGTTTCAATCACTTCTTCATCATTTTCAATGGAAGCCATAATAATACCATCAAGCTGTTTATGCTGCATCAACTGCAAAAAAGACAGCTCTTTTTCTTGATCCTCATTACTTTGAAAAACAACGACTTGATAGCCTTGCTCATAAGCGACTTGTTCAATCGCATTGACTAAGTATGAAAAGAAAGGATTTACAATACGCGTTACGACAACCCCGATCGTCGTCGTTAAAGCGCCCCGCATCTTTCGTGCCGAAGGATTCGGCGTATATTCAAGCTCTGCCATCGCCTTTTGCACACGCTCTTTCTTCTCTTCAGATACGTGGGGATAATTATTCAATACACGGGAGACCGTGGATTTGGAAAGTCCGGATCGTTTAGCGACATCAGAAATCGTTGGCATAGTAAAACCCCTCGTGATGGTGTCCGCATCGAATTTTGAAACCAGTTGCAATCACCTTTATTTTACCCACCTTTTCGATGGATTGCAAAACGAATTCTTTGCGTAACAGGCGTTCAGCGTTGAATATATCGATGATAGCTGAAGGGTAGTTATATAACTCGCAATTGAATGGATGCTAACATAGCGATCGTGTGATAGTTACTAAAAGGAATGAAATAATTACTACTTTTGACCGGAGAATACTTTCTGAAAGTAAAATATTCTTTAATTTTATACGTATCACCCTACAAAAACACCTCGAGAGTTAGCGTCATAAATCTAACTTCCGAGGTGCATTACCATGCTGAACATTTTTAATGATAAATTTTCCAATTCATTTTTTCTTCATAAGAAAGACTACGAATGTGATAATCAAAATCAATGCTATTATCGTAAAAATTGAGAAAGCAATATTAACAAAAATAATAGAATCTCCCTTGTATTTTAAAGTTATATTTTTCTTATGATGCAATTAATTGTAATCTGTCTAATGAAGATAAACAAGTAGATTCACACTACAAAGAGATTTTTCATATAACGTATCTTGCTTCTGCTGATTAAAAAAAGGAAGCGGAATGACCCGCTTCCTTTCAATATAAGTTCCTCCTGCTAACCGTGCAGTAGCCACCGCATCCGGGCAGTAACCACCTCCAGCCGGGCAGCTCCTCACCTTAATCGTGCAGCTCCTCACCTTAACCGGGCAGTAGCCGCCGCCAGCCGTGCAGTAACCACTTCCAGCCGGGCAGCACCTCCTGCTAACCGTGCAGTAGCCACCGCATCCGGGCAGTAACCACCGCCAGCCGGGCAGCAGCCTCTGCTCATCAAGCCACCTGTCTACACTTTGGCCTCAACTCTTTCACGTACGTTTCGTGCCGCTTCCACCATCGCTTCAAGCGAGGCTTTGGCTTCAGCTTCAGAACGTGTCTTTAAGCCGCAGTCCGGGTTGACCCAGAAGCGCTCTGCCGGGAACAAGTCGAGGCAGCGCTCAATCATCGCTTCCATCTCCGCAACGGCCGGCGTGCGCGGTGAGTGAATATCATACACGCCTAAGCCGATGTCATTGACAAACTGCCCGTCCGCAAACGCTTCAAGAATCTTGCCGCGGCTTCTCGATGCTTCAATTGAAATCACATCCGCATCCATTGCACCGACCGCCTCCAGAATCTCTTCAAACTGGCTGTAGCACATGTGCGTATGAACCTGCGTACTGTCCGCCACATCCCGGTGTGTCCGCTGAAACGTGCGCACCGCCCAATCTTCATATGCCGCTTGATCCGCAGCCCGAAGCGGGTACCCTTCCTTAAACGCCGGCTCATCAATTTGAATCATCGTAATCCCTGCCGCCTCCAGATCACGCACCTCTTCAGCAAGCGCTTCAGCCACTTCCGCTGCCGTCACCGACTTCGGCTGATCCTCCGGCAGAAACGACCAGTTCACCATCGTCACCGGTCCGGTCAACATCCCCTTCAGCGGCTTCTCCGTTAACGACTGCGCATGCACCGCCGCTTTCACCGTCATCGCCTCCGGCCGGTGCACCGTATCATGCACAATCGGCGGCTTCACCCCACGCGAGCCATACGACTGCACCCAGCCAAAATCCGTGAACGCATAACCCTCAAGCCGCTCACCAAAATACTCCACCATATCATTACGCTCAAACTCCCCGTGCACAAGCACATCCAGCCCGAGCGCTTCCTGCGTCTCAATCCAGCCGGCCGTCCGCGCCTCAAGCGCCTCCTCATAAGCCGCCGCGCTCAACTCACCCTGCTTATAATCCCTGCGCAGTTTGCGCACATCCGTCGTCTGCGGCAAACTACCAATAGTCGTCGTCGGTAAAAGCGGAAGCTGAAACGATTGCTGCGCGACCCGTCGCTTGTCAGCGTTTGTGCCGCGATGGGTATCCACACCGGCAAAGACAGCTGCGTGCTCATTTACCGGTGCCGGATGCGTCGTTTCAGCAGGCGCGGTGCGGGAAGCGGCCGTTTTCACTTCAGCTAACTTTTCATCTGCAAACGCAAGCTGGTCATACAACGTTTGGGAGAGCCGTGTTTCATGTGTTTTTGTCTCAGGTACGTGCAATAAACTTGTCGTTGGCTGCACCCAGAGCGCTTTCGGATGCGCTGTTTCTTCAACGAAACGAAGCAGGGTTTCCACCTGCGCCGGCGCCTGCTTCCAAATCCGGTCTCCTGGAATGACACCGGCTGCAAGTACTTTATCTGCCGGGAATCCTTGCGTCTTTAAAAGTTTTTGTGTCCGCGGCTTTGTCACATCAAGGCCTAGGCCGGCCACCGGCAGTTGGGTCAGCGTCTCATATACCGCCGGCGCTTCAAAATACGTTTGCAGCATAATGTTTGGCGCAACTTCAGATAAAGTTTCATACACATGTGCCAAAGATTCCGCGTCTGCTTCTGCCTCGTCCGTAACCGCATACGGCTCTTCAAGCTGCACCCAGTTGACCCCGCGGGCGTTCAGCTCAGCAAGCACTTGGGTGTAGAGTGGGAGTACGGCTTCAAGGCCTTCACCAAGTGAGTTAAAACCGCTTGAAAGCTTCACGAAAGTATACGGTCCGATCAACACCGGCTTCGCATCTGTGATACCGGCAGCTTCTGCTTCAGCGTAAGCTTCAAGCGGCAGATTGCGCACTAGTTTAAGCGGCTGGTTCTCATATTCCGGCACAATGTAGTGATAATTCGTGTTGAACCACTTTTTCATCGCGCAGGCGCCGGCGTCAACTGTGCCGCGGGCCATGGCGAAATACTCGGTTACGTCCGGTGTGTCGTTCGTGCGGTGGCGCGCCGGGATGAGGTTAAACATCCAAGCTGTATCAAGCATCCGGTCGTAATACGTAAAATCATTTACCGGCACGTGATCGATCCCGTAACTTTCCTGTTTATGGAGGCGGTGAAGCCGCAGCGTTTTTAACGTTTGGTGCAGCGCTTCTTCACTCGTTTTCTCCTGCCAAAATGACTCCAGCGCCCGCTTCCAGGCGCGCTTGCCATCGAGTTGTAAGTAACCGATTGTTGTTGCTTTATTCATTGCCCTCACTCCTTCGCATGTTTCAAACGTAAAAAAGCCCCCTTCGTGCACTTTGCACAAAGAGGGCTGCAGTATGATAAACGACGCCAAATTGGAAAGCGGGACAGATCTACGTCCCCCTGTATATCAATCTTTCGTCGCCCCCAATCTCACCCCCCGAAGATTAGAAACTTTCGAAAAGAACAGCGGGCAGGTCTCCTGGCTCGTGCCTTCGCCTATTAAGATCCCTTCCCGGGGTGTTTCACCCCAGTGGCTTGATCCGTTCGCCGGCACTTACAGTTGCGGGGACAGCTCCGAATTTTCATCGGATTCCCTTTTCAACCTCAAAACGAGGTACCTTCTGTTCTTTCACATATTCACTTGGAATAGTTATTATTTTAAGCGGAATGCTCGGAAAAAAGCAAGAGGTTTTTAAAGCTCAAAAAAATTCTCAGTTCAAACTTCACCATTTATCATTATAAAAGTACGACTTAATCCCGAAACTTCTAAACGCATTAATTTGCTACTTTAGGATTTGCCGTAGTTTTGAACGGCTCTATCCAAAATTTTCAATGCTGAAGACTTATCTTCCCATTTATCTATTTTAACTTGCTTTTTCTCCAGATCTTTATATGTCTCAAAAAAGTGTTTTATTTCTTCTAAGATGTGTGGAGATATATCTTTCAAAGAATTCACATTTGCAAATCTTGGGTCGTTGACGGGCACCCCTATTAACTTATCATCTTTACCTTTTTCATCAGCCATTGTTAGCGCACCAATAATTCTTGTATCAATTATACATCCGGAAAAAGTCGGATGAGTAACTAATACCAAAGCATCTAAAGGATCACCGTCTTCAGCTAAAGTTTGAGGTATTTCACCGTATTCTGCAGGATAGTACATTGGAGAATAAAGGACCCTATCCAACTTAAATGAATTTTTTTCAATATCAAACTCATATTTGTTAGAACTACCGTAAGGAATCTCTACGAAAACACTGACACTACTCCCCATAATCACGACCTCCTAATTTTTTCTTTTAATAGTGTAACAAATTTATTTACAATAAAATACAATTTTTTTCGTTTGAAAAAATACAGGCTGTAGACAAAGTACAAAACTTAACATTAACTCACAACCTACGGCTTCAAACGCCGCTGGCTGCCCTATTAAGAGAAAAAACCGAATCATGAACGTAACCTTCACCCCAGACGGACGCTTTCCCGAGGGCTTGGCTTCAACTAACTTGTTCGATTTGATTGCCAACCGAACAAGTGGATCTTCAGCCTGCGCTTGACCCTCTGGGAGTCGCCGTCTTTTGTTTCGGTTACTCGTTATTTAACGGATCATTAAGGATTTCCATTGGATATGGTTCGCTTGATCGCTCATGAAGCGTCATTATGAATTGGTTCATCTAATTATCGCTTGATCAAAAGGCTCTCTACAATTCATGACCATCAAATGACGCTAGGCCGACAAGCATCGGCGGCGACGCCATCAGGAACAGCACGAGCCGAAAATCCCGCAGGCAGTAACTTTCTGCCGAGGAAGTTGAGATCGTGACGGAGCTAAGAAGACACGGTGACTTCAAGCGTAAGTGCAGATTAAACCGATGTCGCACTTGTGCCCTCCGGGTGCAAGCGTCCGCCAAAAAGCGATATCAGCCTCCGCTTTTATTGAAAGTTTAAGACAAAACCGACATGATCAAGGAGCTTAAAGACATACGGGATGAGTTAAAAAGAATCGTAACGATTAGTGACCGGATACCACTTTTTCGTTACGACTCACTTATTGTTATACTGTTGTTCTTTTCTCTCAAGCGCCAATTGGATACGGTTCAAACAGCTACGCATTCAACCTGTTCACGTTATGAACCTGAACTTCATTACTTCGACTGCTTCACACTAAGGACAGTGACGGTAAACAAAATAATTGCCATACCAAGCACCTGCGTTATATTTAAAAAGTCGCCAAGCAGCACGACACCGAATAACGAAGCTGTTACCGGTTCAACCATCGCTACCATTGAAGCGGTGCTTGGGGTCGTTTTACGAATACCAATCAAATAAATGATAAATGAAACACCAGCGCCAAATACCCCTAAGAGAATCAATAGAACAATGTCACTTGACGCCAATACAGCGGCAGCTTCACCTCGGTCCATAATGAGAAACAGAATGACGGAAAATGCAAAAAACGCAATGACCAACGTTGTCTGCGGATTTCCAAGCGCAGAGGCGTTTTTAAAGCCGAAGATAAACAAAGCATAAGAAAGACCAGCAGCAAGTCCTGCACTAGCGCCCACCAAACTCACTGAAAGCGTATCGATATTGTAAGCACCTGTAAGAAGAATAATGCCTATAAGTACACCGAAAATACAGCCCCACTTAAACCACGTCGACCGTTCCATGCGTAATATAAACGAGACGAGCAGGACAAACACCGGCGCTGTGTACATTAACGTCGCAGCAACCGCAATGCTTGCAGCTTGAATTCCGATAAAATAAAATGTGAAATTACCGGCGACGCCAATGCCTGCTAATAAGGACCATATCCATAAGCGAGGAGAAAAGGTCCAACGATTTCGAATGTGAAAAAGAAACCATGCTAAAAAACAAATAAACCCAATTGCACCTCTGTAAAATGAGATGACAATCGGATCCCATCCTCGCGACATTAAAATATCGCCAATCCCACCGCTTAAGCCCCAAAACATAGCGGCGAGCATCACTAAACCTACACCTGCAAACTTCATCCGTATGCCCCCTTCCATCGTCGTGCCAATCTCCACGTGCGTCAATCTGTAAAAGACTTATGTAAGCATCCACGTGGAGATTTTTAACTAAAATTGTCACACACCATAACTACAATTATATGTTCCTTTTCTATGTATGCGCAATGTAAGTGCTTATGAATCTCGCGTTTATTCGCGAAAGACCTCTATATATCGGGCTTTTTCTTAAACTACCAAATCAGAAAATGTGTACAATGTGTTTCTATTCCACGAAAGCTGTGATTTAAACAATTGTTGATTTCACACGCACAATATGTATAAAATTAGGTTAATTAGAAGAAATAGAAAGTGTGAACCTCTCTCCCTAACCTTGAAAGTAAAATTATGATAAAAAGAAGCTTCTAACGCAGTAAAAAGCCCTTTAGAATAGCAACATCTAAAGGGCTGAGACGGAGAACCGGCAAGCGGATTATATAATTTTACACGTAAAAAGCAATTACACCAATTAAAACCATCAGCTGAATCACAATACTTACACCACTGATGATTTTTGCTGTTAAAGCTAAATTTTCACCAGCATTGACTCGCCCACTTTGTTGAATCTCTTTCGCGCCGGTATTTGCCATCATTATAGCGGCAACGGCTACAGCTAAGCCAAAAACCGGCAGCACAAAAGAAATGACCGCCAAGCTTAAGCTTAATATTGACTTTGAATTCTTCTTACCAGGAACCGTTTCTGCAGTACTCATAGAATCCTCCTGTTTTATGAATCAATTTTTTAAGAAAAGTAATCACTAGTGAAAAGATAAAAATTCCATTTGATCCAACAATATCATTTGAGATTTATTTTATCTACAACCGACATGATTATCAATAAAGCATAGCACTATTTTTTAAAAGCAAGGGTATTTATGGCGATTATGAATTTACATCATTTGAAAAATACGTTAGTTGTAACAATTGCACTCTAACTATAATTACGGGCAACCAAGTTCAATGATTTTGATCATTTGTTTAGCCGGCCTATTAGCTTTAGTTTTTATTCGACGTCAAATTGAAGAGAAACAAGGAGCAAATAAGTAAATTCCGCGGCTGCCCCACTCCTCGGGTTCAGGTGGATACTATTGATTGAAGTAATTCGTTGTTAGAAGGAGGAAACGTCATGTTGACAGTAAAGAATTTATCAAAGAAGTTTAAAAAAAGTGATGTATATGCGGTTAAAGATGTCAGTTTTGAATTGACAAAAGGAGAAATTGTCGGATTACTCGGGAAAAACGGAGCTGGTAAAACAACAATTATGAAGCTAATAGCAAAATCATTAATACCTACTGAGGGTGAAATCGTTATTAATGATAGAGACATCTTAAAAGGTAACAATATGTTAAAAGATGTGAATTTGATGATTGAATCAGCGTTCTTTAATCATTTATCTGCATATGAGAACATTAAATTTTATCTAACAATTAATGACATGGACTATTCAGAAAAAGAAATTAAAAATGTCTTAATGTTGGTTGATCTATGGGAAGAAAAGGATCATAACCCGAGTCAATTTTCGTTTGGTATGAAACAAAGGCTGGGGTTAGCCATGTGTTTATCTTCTGCACCTAAACTCGTAGTTATGGATGAACCTTTTGTAGGGTTAGACCCTAACGGTGTAACTGCTTTAATAGAAAAATTAAGAGAATGGGTTGTAGATAGAGAATTGACAGTATTGATTTCTAGTCACCAGTTAAGTGAATTAGAGATGATATGCGATCGATACATTTATATAGACAACGGGTTATTAGTAAAAGAGTTCGATAAATCGTTAACCTCTGTTACAGTTATCAAAATCAATGATGAAATTGATCCGTCAGTAATACAAAAATTCGAGCATACTGAAATGAATCATAAAGAAATAACCACGTCATTAGAGAATGAGCATTTCAATGATTTAATCAAAGTGTTATCTGAGGAAACATCTATCACAGATATCAATAAAAAAGATCATCTAAAAGATTTATTTAAGAAAGGGGAAGAAGTATAATATGAATCATTTGTTTTTACCGATTTTTAAAAACACCATTAAGATGAAATCAATTTGGTTATATTGGTGCTTTGGACTGGTTCCATTTATTGTGATTTTGTCAGCAATATTTAATTCTGATTTTTTACAAATTGAAACTGATAGTGGGATCACCATGACAGGCTTGGATTTATTTTATATGTTGTTTGGTATACTACATAATTTATTACTGCCATTTGTTATTTTAGCTTTTATCATTTCAAAGGTATTCTATGATGAAATACATAGTGGAATCATATTTATGTATAAAGATATTAAAAGGTCTTCAATTTTGTTTTCTAAATTAATCACATTGCTTATCATTCATACGATTTTTAACGTTATATTATTTATAAGTTCCACCGTTGTTTATTATATTCATACAGGCTCTTTAGATAACACTTCTCCCCTCTTACTTCCAGAAGGGACTAACCTTTTAGCGTTCAGCCTTGAACCAATAGGCATATATTTAGTTCAATTGATAGCCATCGTTCTTGCAATTACTTTATCTATCAAGTTGAGTGCAGGGTATACGATACTAGGAACTTTATTGTTCATATTCTTTACCACATTGGCGCCAATGTTAGGTGTATCAAAGTTTTTAGTTCCCACTGGTTATACTGATCAAATAGATTCATTAGGTTTATATGGTGTCTTTGCAATCATGATTATGATAACAATCATTTATTTAGCAGCACTATTAACATTTGCGATCAACCGTTTCAAAAAAGTTGAATATTAGTTCCGTATATATAGATCTTCACACCCTGGTCCAGTCAGCGATTATAGGAATGTTAATCATTTTTACAAGGTACATGAAAATCAAGGAGGAATTTTATGGATTTATTTATGGTTTTACTCTTGATATTAGGTTTGGCACTAGCAGGACTAGGCTTTTATATCATTTATAAATTTTATCAAAAGCTTTAAGCTGCTATTTTGGCTAACGCCAATCAAAACCCCCCCCCCCCTTTTTTTGTGTGGTGCCTGTCCCTAGTACGGTAAAAAGCCAATGCACAAGCAGAGACTGTCGACGATTTATGGAGTGAACAAGATTTTCAAGCTGTTGAATTGATGATTATCCACCTCGATACCTATTATGATGAGACGGTAACAAGCTAATGTGCATCGTCGATCAAGAGGAGTTGAACTATAAGTTCGTTGATTTGGGATCCATTAACTGCTGAAGAGCTAGTGAACTTTCTACCGGGATTGCATTTATTGTCTCAACAGCACATTATTTTGGTGGATTGTTGTGTATGTAATTGTTGTTAGATAGGGGGCTTCTGCCCTTGGCGGGGGTGCAAGTGGAGCCAAACTTGCTGCAGTTTTACAACTTGGTGATTCTGCTATTTCAAGTGCGAATGCTGGAAACACAGGTGTAGCCATTCGTATTATGGGAAGTGTAACGTATTGGGTAGAATCTCAATAATAATAATCTAGTACGGGGTTGGTTATTGTGACTCTTAGAAGTTTGCGTATTTTAAAACTTGTTGTAATAGTTTCTGTCGTTATTCTTGCTTCTCTAGCATTTATTAACAGTGCGATTCGCTTTGTTAGCGCCGATCATGTATATATGCACTTGACGACAATTTTTCTGTCTATTTCTCTAGCCGGGATAATTGCTTTGCACTTTATTAGACAAGCTATTAGTCAAAAGGAAGAGATGAATAAGAATAGTAGTTAGGAATCCAAGCTTGCCTTTGAATATGATATGTAGTGTCTGTCACCCCAGTGCGGTAAAGCACAAAATGAAGATAAACACTAAAGGTTAGACCCACAACTTCACTATATCTTTTCCATTAGCAAGCTGTACCTGTCTCCCCATTTTCGTTACCGCGCCGGTTGGACAGGTACGATAATGATATAGCGGTTGAAATGTTAAAAAGTGCATATGCAAAAGGCATCTTATTTGAAGCCAATGCAGGTAAATTCGTTAGTTGCTTTCTTGACAAGAAAATGAGTAATTTAACGTCAAGAAGTCTCTTTCCACTTGTGGAGTTCCACCTGTTTCATAACACTTATCACTTGCAAAATTGATTTCTTTGTTATTAAAGTACGACTGAGAGCTGATTAAAAAAATACGACTATCAAAAAGGATAAGGCACTTACCACAATCAAGAGCGGAAATACGACGAAACTGAAGTGGTTGATACTTAGATTTTAAATCTGCTTGCTTCCGATTTTGTGAAGTCTACTTCGGAAATACATCATTCCCACTCAAAGGCTGTTTCATTTCGAAGCTTCCTCTATGATTTAACAGGCGGCGAAAAATCCTGCCTTGTTCGTTCAGGGTTCTATTTCTCCCTACAAACCTCATTCCATATCTAGGGCTTTAACCCAGCTGTTTATGTAGCCATCCACAATCTGCTGCTTATCCCAATTGTCATTGAAATTCGGAAAAATGAACGTTTGATACACCGTTAGACCGTAAGCTGGTGCGATTGATTTAATGAGCTCGTACTCCTTTGCTAGCGCCTCTTTTGAAGCAAACATATTCCATTGCTCTAAGTACTCATCTAGTAATGCCAAAGCGGCTGCTTTTGAAAAAAATTGTTCAACTTCTTCTAAAAAAGTAACTACACTTAAAAATGGGTGTGAAAGACAGCAATCCGACCAATCATATATAACTGATTTCCCGTCTTGAACGATGATATTACCACCAAAAAAATCCCCATGCTCTAAAGCAAGTGGCACATTAGTTGATTTTAAGAGCTCCGACTTATTAATTAACCTTGGAAGAGTTACAATTAATTTTTGATAAACTTCACTCTGAATGTAATTGCTCCTATACAATTTATACAACGTACCTTCTGAATAATCTTGGATGATGTTAGATACAGGGCGGACAGGACACTTTAATTCTTTTAGCTGCTCGATATGCTCGAGAGAATTTTTTTGTATATCTGCCAAACTTAAAACCGCTTCTTTCCAATAAGTCATGTTTGTAGTTTCTCCCAACAAAGGACCTTTTAACTCTTTCATGACGTAGCAATTTTGATCCATTTCTGCATCAATGATTTCTGGAACATCAAGTGGTTGGTATTGATGCAAAAAACGACTTACTAAAGGTTCATGTGAAAATACACTTGGCACAGCCTTAACAAAATAGCTTTCCCTCTGGCCGATAACTTTGAACAATGCTGACCTTTCCCAACTTCTTACCTGCTCCACCCGCAGAGAATCATCGTAGAAGGTTTTTTCAAGCCATGCCTCCATTCGATTTCTCCAACCAAATTTGAACCACGGAAGAGAAACTTGCCTCGAAGCAGACCTCCAACTTTTTAAAATTTTCTTCTCCCCATCACTTAATTTATCAAGATGATTGTGTAACCACTTAGCTTTAGAAGGCAGTAATCCCTTTTCCTGAATGAGTTCAACCACAAAAACGCGCTGCTTTTCATTTTCATAATGACACTTGATCACATTTGTCTTTATGTTGTACTCGTTTTCTAAGTAACGGTTTATGTGATTTGTAACTGCAATATGTGAAGCTTTAGCCCTATATGACGGGAGTGAGATTGCAATTGAATCTACATCAACTAATATTGCTTCATCTTTTTCAGCGTAAATGATGAACGTATGTAATAATTCATGATCCAAAGTTTTCACACCTTCCCTCCTTCAATTAATATTTGCTTAGCAGCTAAAACTTAATACAGTTACGCTTTTTATTAAAAACGAACAATTTTCATTTTGTTTTAAATACAGCTTCACCTATGAGTGCTGAAACGCCACCTACAATTGTGAGTATAATTGCCCTGTTCACGCCGGTAAGTTCAGGAAACGTATAACTTAAAGTTAACGAAACGATGACTACAACAATACCTACAAATATTGGTGTTAACCACTTTTAATCCATGATAGACACTCTTTTCAAATGGATTTCTTCAATACTTATGATCAAAATCAAACTTAATACGGTAATTGAAATTTTTGAAAGTGATTTTTTACAGGTTTCTTCCTCTTATTCAATTTAACTATTGCTTGAAAAAGCTAATTTAAAAGACTTTGTTGCAGTTCAAATGTTACTATTTATAGAAAAAACGGAGCTGCCATAAAACGAAATGGTCCGCTTGGTTTTATTGTTTTTTTCAACTCAAGCTTACCGCTAGCAGAAAGACGATTTTTAAGAATTCTCTTCCTTCCAGAAATTATTTTCATCCCTCTTTGCCAATAAAGAGAAATTTTACTGAAGTGACAGCTTCGTTAGTGACATTTTTATTAACCATCACTTGAAACTTTCCATGACTTTAATGACAAATAACAAGCAACCGAAAACATTATTAACCCACCTATCCAGTAATACAAAGTTTGTGGCAAGGAAAAATTAAAATAGGTCGTAATTGCGTCTCCAAAAAAACTTAGAATGAATATTGCTATACATATATATAAACTCTCCAGCAAAAAATGGATAGGTTTGAGTTTATTCTGCTGTCTTCGAATTAAACCCCACGCCCCAATTGCACCAATGTATAGTGCCCAGTCCATACTCTCACTCCAATTTTAAACCCTTTTTATATTAAACCATGTTACAGGAATTTTCCCCGTTAGTATGGAACAGTATGATTAAGTAAATTTAATTTTCTTTGGATTTTGATAGAAAACAATTTAATGGTCCAACAAAAATCAATCCCGCAGCGGATATGCCTAAGAAAACTGCTGAGTACGATACCAACTCAATGTCTTTGCCCAATATATAATCTGTAATCATACGAAGGGTAGTAACGATGACTGGGAAGATGACCGCCCAAAATAACATGATTTTTAAGATTTTCGACATATTCACTTTTCCCTGTTTATCTTTATTTGTTAAAAAATCATGTTCAATTAGCTTCATAAGGATTTATATTTTGCAGCTCGGTGTTTTCTTGTGCGGTCCAATCACCCAACGGTCATCCCCCGAACATTACCGTAATAAAATTCTTTGAGTTTAACCAATATCTTCTTTCAGGTCTGGCAGCACTTCATCTATAAGAGCATTTACCATTTCTTCATTGGTTTTTGAACCATCATATACCGCAAATTCGATACCCGTATAATGCCCGTCTTCTCCCAATTCACCATTAGCCGCGATCATGTTGTTTTCTTGAGAAGAAGGTGCAACATCATAAATATCGAAATCATCCGTTTCTTCTAAAAGCTCACTTTCCTCAGGCTGAACAGATGACATTTCTTCACCTACAAATATTTGTAGGTAGTTGTGCTCCTCATCCAATTCTCCTTGATGCTCTTGGTAAAAAAACACCGTTCCTTGATCATTAAAAGTTTCAGCGTAACGCTCACTCGTTTCAAACACACGGTCTGAAATCACCGGTGTTGGGTGACTATGATCTGGGTCAAAATCTTCTTCATAACCGGCGGCGTTTTCTCCACCACACCCCGTAACTACACTGAAAAGTAAGGTTGCTGTCATACCGTACACACACAGCCTTAAAAGCTTTAACAATTTAAATCAACTCCTTTAACAAATAATGATTCTTTTACTTTGACTCTATTTTTTTCCTCGTTCTTACACAAGCTTGTATTTGTAGAAACAGATTAGTATTCTAATCACTTTCCTTCCATTTTCGATTACACCAAGAATATGAGCAGTAAATTTCCTTTTATAGTGATTGACCTCCGATTTCTATAAAATGCGCTGCCTCATTTTCTTTGATATACTTCAACCAATACTTTACGTTACAGTAGCTTGTTTGTTGGCAGCTGTACAATTTCATGTAACATTTACAATAAGGAGCAGGATCACTATGAAGAACGTCGGGATATATTTGTTTGATGATGTTGAAGTGCTGGATTTTGCCGGCCCTTATGAAGTGTTCTCTGTTGCTTTTACAAGTTCCGATCAAGGGCATGACCCATTGTTTGAGGTGTTAACAATCTCTGAACAAGGTGAAAAGGTGGTGGCCCGTAACGGTCTACAAATTGTCCCAGACACGAGCTTAGACGCAGCTCCTGCCTTTGATATTCTTATCATTCCCGGCGGAAAAGGCGCCCGGGTCAATGAAATGAACAATGAAAAGCTGTTAGCTTGGATCTCTGAAAGACAGCACAACGTGGAAGTGTTAGCTTCAGTTTGTACAGGTGCACTTATTTTGGCAAACGCTGGTGTGTTGGACGGACGAGCTGCTACGACGCACTGGGGATCCTACGAGCGTTTAGCTGCTTTTCAACATTTACACGTGAAGAAAGATGTGAAATTTGTAGATGAAGGAGATATCGTGACCTCAGGGGGTATATCCGCCGGTATCAATATGTCTTTTCACCTCGTCGAACGCTTCGCCGGCAAACAAGCTGTCGCAGAAACCGCGAAGTGGATGGCTTATGATTTATAAACATGAAGCCGTTTTATACAGCTTGTGAAACGGCTTGTTTAACTCATTTTAAGCACTATCAAATGTTCCACAGACCCTTGTGCTGGATCGGAGTCTAATAAAACTTCATCTTGTGCCCAGACCTTTACATTATCTTCTGCAGTGAGATCTTCAAGTGTTATATCATTTCCATC
The DNA here is from genome assembly GCF_003014715.1 of Salsuginibacillus halophilus. Classification (GTDB taxonomy): domain Bacteria; phylum Bacillota; class Bacilli; order Bacillales; family Marinococcaceae; genus Salsuginibacillus; species Salsuginibacillus halophilus. The sequence continues at coordinate 55,828 of NZ_PYAV01000011.1, read as the reverse complement.
TTCATCAAACATGGGCTTGTGCGCGCCTGGATTCTTAGATGTAAACCACACTTTTGCACTGCCATCATCATCTCCAGCCAATGAACCAGGACCTTCCATTAAAAACCTTGATTCCTCAGCATCAATTTCCAAAACTTCACCTGATATATCAGGATCTCTTTCTAGTGAGTCTGCATGACTACAACCTAGCAATATAAGCATACACGTTGCATATATTGTGAACCTCTTCATTATATTTCCTCCATTGCATCATTTAGCCAGTTGAACCGTATCTCCAGTCCTCCACGTCTGACAATCACTCTTTTGAAACGAACATTTCCGGCCAAAATATGATGTGGCGTATACATAAACGCTAAAGCCATTTAACAGCTTGCATTCTTATGTATGTTTTAGCTGTAACATTGGGTAGTTTTGCATGCAAAATACGAATGTCAATTCTTTCAATCTCAATTCCTTTATTTATTTACTTTGTTAATTTTTAGACTGCCTAGCGTGAACTTCCAATTACTCACTTTATATGTTAACTTCTACTAAACAGGCATGCAACGATTTTTGGAAAGGATTGTCTGAAAAAGGAGAGCTTTTATTTTTGTTTATTTTCACGGTAATGATTAGCGCGCAGTGTATTCGATATGATCTTTCTGAAGGCGATCCTTTTCTGGCATCACCAAGATGATCACAAGTTGAAAACCTTGTTCAAAATGAAGGGGTTGCTGCAAACTTGTCTGATCTATAGATCAATTTTTGCAAACTTATTTAAATGCTAAAAAAGAAGGAGATATGTAGTCATGGCGTTTGCTAACCTTATAGGAACGGCAAATATCACTTTGGTGGCTTTTATAATGCTCGTAGCCATCATCATCTGGGTACTATTTAAAAAACCGAAACAAAAGAAAGAAAAATAAACAAACTTTTGTCTTGTAGGTCACATACTGATTGACTGAGAGGGTTAGAAAGGAGTACATATTGTGCAGGCGATCGAGCAGGGGCTAATTCTATTTCTTTTCATTATGTTTATTGCTGCGTTCTTCTATCTTGTAAGGCTGTTCGTGTTTCATTATTTAAGTGACTTTTATGATCGCCTTTTCCAAAAAACGAACAAAGTGTTTCAAAAGCTTCATAAATAAAATACAAAGCAGGGAGGGTCGTTACAATGGCAGCTAAAGCTGCATCACTCATGCGATTTTTCATTTACGCCAGCCCATTTATTTTTCTTCCTTTTGTGCTGCTGTATGTCACTTTTTATCTAGCGGGCGGTCTGCGACCTGAAGATTATGCGTTAGGAATTGCCGCATTATTTGCCTTTATTGCGACTTCCACCTACGCTTTATTTTTTCGACATTGGCGCAAAACGAGCCGTGTTAATTTAAATAACCATGAGACCCTGATGTTAATGAATAATCAATTTTTAACATTATTGATGCTGCCGGTTGCTCCCACTATATTGTTTCAGCCACTCGACTTTTTTACCCAAATGATGCTTGTAGTACCCGTCGTTGTGATTTTAATGTACGCTGTATTTATGTTAATCATCAATCGCCTGAATCAACCTGTCCCCCAGGATTTAACCTCAGCGCATGAGAATGAAAAGTTAATTTTTTCGAAGCAGATCAAGCGCTTAAAGAAAGAGGGGCGCCGTTTTCAAACAGCCTTGTACTATGAAGAAGACAAAGAGATGAAAACCGTTAATGTGCGACCTAAGTTTGTTGTCGAGGCCAACTATGAAACTTTTGCAAAAGTAATCTATGATCAAAATGGAAGTATCACCTCTGCAGTCCTCTTTATAAGCTTGTTTCAGTTTAAAAAGTTGTTATCTTCATAATTGGTTTAGTGTCATTTCTAATTAAAGTATTTTAGTTTTTTAAGCGATACAAATCATTACTTTCACTTATAAAAGGATTTGAAATTTATGATAAAAGCATGGATAGCCTCACTTGTGGCAGCACTAATATTTGCTATATTTAATAGTGTGTTGAGCATTGGAAATGATGCAATATTTATATTTGTTATGTATTTTATATATAGTTTGCCGGTATTCATCGTGGGAGGGACGATAGCTTCATATGTAGTGAATAAATGGTTCAATGGGTATTTCATAAAACTAGTTATTTATAGTCTAAGCGGCGTAATATTTAATGTTTTTATTTATGTGGCGATCATAAATAATTATCCGATCAATGACATTTTTTATTATTTAATATTAGGTGTGCTAGCGGCTGTTATCTACTATCATGTTTTGATTATAGCAACAATTAAAGGTTAAAAGTCCCGGTCTATAACGAAGGAGTCATTTCTGTTGTTTTTTATCTCAACCGGCAGCACAATACCATCAACTGCCGGCTGAATATCAAAGCCTCGATACGTTTGACCGCCCTCCACAAATTCCAGTTCGTATGCTGTAAGTTTTATATCATCATATTCCGCTGTTTCACCTAAGCTGAGCGGCGGATCGTCTTCTGCGGTGCAAGCACCGAGCACTAAAACGGCCGTGAGCCAGCCTGCAAGTTTAGGAAAGCTGATAAACAAATGACTGCCTCCTGTGACAATGACTTATTCATTTTTGAAAGCTTCAATTTCTTCAGCATGTTCGTCTTCGTACGCGTCTACAATTTGATCTCGTTGTTCGTGCCACGCCTCACGCGCATCACTATTACCTTGGATCTCATTTTCATCAACTAGTTTTTCACGCAGCGCTTCTTCAGCTAAAGTGACCTCTTCCAAAATCGGCATGTACTCTTCCCAGTATTGATCAACGGTGATGCCGCTCTCTTCTGCCAGCTCTTCAACCCTTTCTGAAGTTTCATCGCTGCCACGAACCTCCACACCGTCTTCGGATTCGCCTTCTTCAATCATTTCTCTTTGTTCCTCAACACGTGCTTGAACGTCGGATTCATCAGGCATGACGCCTTTTTGTTGCGCTTGATCTTTTACAGCAACTTGTTGAATCTGCTCTTCATATGCCTGGGCTTCTTGATCATCGACGCCGTTTATACGCAGTGAAGCTACCAAGAATTCATGCGTATCACGGTCCATCTCCGCAAACATCTCTTCATCTGCTTGTGGAGAATCATCGTCTCCATCACCGTCAAACAAGTAAACTCCCATGGCTTCACCTACCGAGTTTAAATCCGTCCCGTCTTCTTCACTTGCAAGAACGAATGTTGCCCCGCCGATGACAACGAACACTGCACCAGCAATGATCATGATTAATTTTTTCATTTCGTTCACCTCTCATTTAATGCTGCTTTAATTTCACGTTGAATATGCTCTCTCGTTTCTTCATCCAAGGAGCTTTTTTCACATTGATCCGAATGCTTGTATTTAAGCTCTTTTCTTAGTTTGTTCAAATTATAAGAGATTAACAATAGTGCAAATAAGATGAGTGTAGAAAGAATAACTTCCATTCAAATGCCCCCTTCTAAACATACTTTTAAACAAGTGGGATTAAACGCTGGCGTTTTCAGTTAACTTGTTCGCAAGGATCATGTATAAAAGTAAACTTATCGGAGGCGTTACAACCAATAACACTAAAAAAATAATTCGAACGTAAAACGAAGATATCCCATAGTAATGAGCGACGCCTCCACATACACCAGCGATTGACCGATCGTTTACTGCCTTTTTTAATCCATTTTTTAACCCCAACGCCCCCTTGATGTTTATCAGTTGAAAAAGCTAATTTTTCCCTAATTTACCTTTATTATGAATATTTTCTCACAAACCTAGTTTGTTATAAATAGAAGCGTTTCACCTTATATGTTTTTGAGCGGATATACATTCGGTTGGTCTTTATATAAATACTCGTGATACTTTGACAAATCCAAATTTAATCTCTACCATAATAAACATATTTTAACAAAATACGATCCTATATTTAAAGAATGCTCTTAAATTTTCCAAATCGCCTAAGAATATGAGCCGAAAAGCTTCCTAACTTGAGGGCACCGCCTGCAATTTTTGTGTGGAGCGTATCCCCTACATAAGCGATGTGATCTTTTATGAAAAACACCACAAAAAATCTTTTCAAACGGCCTGCTTTCCGGCAGCTGCTGTTTTCACAGACGTTTAACTCGCTTGCTGCGATCTTGTTGCAGGTCACCGTCATGGTGGAAGTCTATAACGCCACAAGTTCTGTATTTGGGGCTGCTACTGTGATCGGGGTGATGTCTTTATCAACATTTGTAAGTGGGATGGTTGCTTCATTGATCATCAACAATTACAAACTGACCCAGGTGATCCACGTGGCTGGCTGGTTCCGCGCCGTGTTTGTGCTCATCATTGGCGGGCTGCTTTTACACATCACACCGGTGACACTTCTGTTTCTTTATATCACGTTGATGATGTATGCCTTCGTGACAGCATGGTATCAGCCGGCAAGGTTTGCTTTACTGCCGTTAATTGTTTCAAAAGAAGACTATGTTAAAGGAAACGGTCTGTTAGTGATGATCCAGCAAACGCTCATGACAGCCGGGTGGGCCATCGGCGGTGTATTAAACGTTCTCGTGTCTTTTCCTTATTTAATCATTTTTACTGCACTCGCATTTATCACGTCAGGCGTACTTGCAACTGCCATTCGCACGAATGAACGATTGGAGAAGAAATCTGTTAAAAAACATGCTTGGAAAAAGGTATGGCAGATCCCGGTTGTGCGAAACATCACACTTATGGAAACGTTTGAAGGGATGGCCAATGCGATCTGGACGTCGGCACTGTTGTTATCGTTCACGCATGTGATCCTCAATCAAGGGGCTGATGTATGGGGATTTATTAATGCTGCCTACTTTACTGGCGCTATCCTTGGCAGCGTGCTTGTCACGTGGCAGGCAAAACTCCTTGAATTTCGCATTGGTATCATGATCGGCTTAAGCGGGGTGTCGATGGGGTTATTAACATTGCTATTTTCAATGAATGACATCGTGCTTCTCGCCTTGCTTTTATGTGTGCTTATGGGTCCGATGTATCAAGCAAGAGACATTTGCCAAACGTCGATTCTGCAAGATGCGATCCCGGCCGACGAGCGACCGAATGTGATGGCCGCTCGATCTGCATTTTTAAAACCGTGGAACGGACTCATGGTTATGGCTGTCGGCGGGCTGGCTGACATTGCCGGCGTACAGACGATCTACATTGCAGCTGGTCTCTTGTACCTTTTATCTGCCTGCATCGCTTTTCAAAGCAAGGCGCTAAGGAACTATGAGATTCAAACGGAGGAACAAGTTGTTGAAAAAGAAGCTGAAGCTTGAAGGCGTTGGGCGTAAGAAAAGCAGATTACTTTATCTTTGGATGACCCTAGCTTCAGCTGGTGTTTACCGCAACGTAATCCTCATTTATAAAAGCAGCCGGCACACAAGTTTGGCTGCTTTTATACGTATCTCCTCCCCCCCACTTTCATCATTTATAAGCGTTCTATTTTGTTTCGTTCAATTGTAAGTTAAATTCCCCCTTAAACAGTGCCGACATTTTTCTTCATCAACAGTTTGTCTAACTTTGTCGGTTTTTACTGGATAAACGAAAATTCAATTGTAAAAATGTTATACAAATCTCTCAAAAAAAATACTTTTCGACAATATATTGACTTTTATGTACAAAGTTAATTAGGATATATGTAACAGTTAACAACTGTCAATATGAAGCTTCACCGCAAAGATGGGCAAAACAGCTGAAAGGCTGTGACGCAAAGCTTAGGGCCTAATGGGAAAAGCAGCGCTATCCTTATGGTCGCCTGGCCGCCGGGGAAGAAGGTTCTATTCTATCAATTTGAATATAAGGTCGACATGATGTTAAATAGACCTTCCTCCTCCCAAAGATTTCGGCTTCGCTTTTTCACCGCCAAGAAACTTAAGGGAGGTTTTTTTATGAGCAGACCGACAAGATTTTTTGCAAGCACCGTTGAAAGTGCTGTCCATAACGCTGAACAGCATTTTGGCAAGACCTCTGACACCCTTGAAGTGAGCGTTATTCAAAAGGAAAAGCGCAATTTTTTCGGCTACTTGAAAGAACGAGCCATCGTTGAAGTTCGTTTATCTGGCGTTAAGATTGATGAAGCAGCAGACAAAACCGAGCAGTCATTTCACGAGCTTATCGACGACATGAATTTTGATACAGAAACGGATGATGACCTCAATGAATTATGCCAAAAAGGGAAAGTCTGGGTCCAAAACGGCAAGCTTCATGTGAAAGATGGAGAAGATAACTTCCCTGTCATCGAACCTGCCACCGGTGTGAAAATCAGTATTAATGGACAAGAATTCCAGAAAAAACAACCGGTGAAAGAGTCTGATGATATTGTGATTGATGTTGAAAATGAACGTATAGAAACGAAATGGAAAATGGCAGTGGACAATAAGGGCGAATCGGTTGTGTTATCCGTTGATCCAGGATATTTTCTTGTGCGCACATTAAAAGATCACTCACCTGCAGAAAAAATAAAGCTTGTCGCAACCGAGAAGAAACAAATGCACAACCAGCTGCTTATGAGCGATATTTTATCCGAGCTTGAAAAATATAAAGTTACCTATGGCATTGATTATGATGCGATTCAGCGGGCTTGTGCGACTGAAACAGCCTCTGAATTTGTTATTGCTTTAGCTCGACCGCCGGTAAACGGCAAAGACGGAGAAGCTACATTTAAAACAGAGCTCGAATCAGAACGCACACTTCCACAGGAACATCTTGATGGGTCGGTTGACCACCGGGAAACTTATGATATTCCGAGTGTCGAAGAAGGTGAAGTGATCGCTGCGATCCAAGACCCTGAACCCGGCAAAGATGGGATCGATATTTACGGGCGTATATTAACCGCAAAAGATGGTAAGGAACTTATTGTGAAGCCTGGCAAAGGGGTTTCTTATTTAGAAGGGGAACAGCGCGTAGTCGCGACAGATAATGGGCGGCCTCATGTAGACAGTCGTGGACGTATTCTCCGCGTCTCCGTTCTCCCCTGCCTCGTTCATTCTGGTGATGTCAATATTGAAACTGGCAACCTTGATTTTGTGGGAGACATTGATGTTCAAGGTTCCGTTGAAGAAGGGATGCGTATAGAAGCAGATGGTTCAATTTGGGTGAAAGGTTATGTTGACCATAGCAAGATTCGTGCAGGCTATTCAGCCACAATTCAACGAAACGTGATTAACTCGACAGTAGTTGCCGGCAATCATCAGCTGGCATTGTCGAAAATTGGCGCTCCCTTGGAAACCTTTTTAAGGCATATGAAAGAACTTATTCATGCGATCCGTCAGATTCAACAAGCGAAAGGCTTTAAACAAACAGATTATGACAGTGTTGGGTTAAGCTCATTAATACAGCTGTTAACCGAGCAGAAAATGAAAGCTCTGCCTGATCACGCAAAGCTGCTTGTCGATTTGATTGATGAGCACGAAATGTTGATTGATCAAGAATGGTTAAAGCTTCGGGACTACTTGCACCGCCAGTTTATATTGTTCCTCCCACGGGTTTCTGCATCTTTAGATGATCTCGTTAAGTGGCACCAGTTTATGCAGCACCTGTATGAAAGTACCCTTGCTGAAGAAGATCCGGATACTAATCTAACCGTCGGCTATGCGACAAACAGTCACTTGTACAGCAGCGGTCATATTCATGTCACCGGCCGCGGTTGTATTAACAGCATCTTACACGGCGCCGGGGAGATCAATATTGCTAAAACGGTGGCCGGCGGCGAGGTCCGATCAGGAAGCAGTGTGTCTATCAAAACCTCAGGGTCAATGGGCGGCGCCAAGACTGTCATCCAAGTACCAGAAGATGGTGAGATTAACATCAGTTACGCGTATACCGACACGATTATTTATATCGGTCATATCAAACATCATTTTTACGATGATGCTGAACATGTTCAAGCTTCGTTAAACAAAGACGGCACACTGAACCTTCAAAGTACAACAAAGAATTTGCAAGGTTTATGAAATTCTCATATACCAGCTTAGCTTCATGCAATAATGAATGTACAAACAAGGAGTGGTTTGATGGAAATTAGACAAGCTGCTACCCGTGATGTTAAGCAAATCGCTCAATTATTAGAACAACTTGGTTATCCGACAACAATTGAAAGGCTTCATCAAAGAATTAAAGTAATCGAAGCCCACCCGAATCACGACATATTTGTATGTGAAACCCAAGAAGGGATTGTAGGAATGATTGGCTTAAATACTGGTCTGTTTTACGTACAAGACGGTTCTTATGTTCAAATTTCCGCCCTGGTTGTTGATCAAAACCACCGGGGACAAGGGATCGGCAAAAAGCTGTTGGAAGAGGCAGAACAATGGGCCGACAAAAAAGGGGCAGCTGTTACAACGTTAAATATTGATAAGCACGTTGAACATCGCACACCCCAACAGTTTTATACAAAAATGGGCTACGAACGTGAAAGCATTTTTTTCAGTAAAAAGTTAACTGAACCTCCACACGAATAAATTCGGTGGGTTCTAAGGTACTTCAAAGCACTTCCCTGCAAGCTGTTATGTCTGCTTGCAGGACTAATGCTATTCCCTTAGACTTTCATCAACCACGCATAGCCCAATGGCTTACGTTACGGTTGTGTCGGCTCGGTTCAAAACCAAAGGAGGATTTAAGATTGTCCTTCTCTTTGTTTTAATTCATTGATGTCACTCATGATGTCTTTATATAAACCTTTCTTGTCGCTAACTTCAAACCAAAAGGAATAATCCAACACATTCACAACTTCCCTAATTATTTTAGGTATCTCTCCCTCATAATCAAGTATCTGTTCCCAATCATCAGTACCTTTCATATAACTTTTAGCGAAGTTTTCAGCAATAATTTTTATTTTTTCTTTGTTTAATTCCTCCATATATTTACACCCCCATACTGAGTATCGTGCGTTCATTATTTCTCAGTCTGTTAACCTCTCGATCATGGGAAGTCTTAAAGGCTTCCCACTTTTGATGGCAGGCTTCGCTGTCAATTTCACACAGATTTTCTTTCACATTCATAATAAGGAACGCACTATAAAGATCACGTTGTATCTTCATGCCTTCAAAGTCGTTCCACCGTTCGCTAACGGTTTTCTTCACATAGCCTCCGTTGAAATGGTTGAATTGACTCGCCTTCACTTTGAACGTATCAATTTTCTTCAATTCATTATCATCGTACTTTAACTTGTTATCCAAAATGGTCAACAGCATAGACGGGGCTTTGTTCAACAATGACTTTCCAAACCGCTTTTTACGATTGATTTTACCCGTTTTCTCGTTGACTGTTGTTTCCTTCGCCCGCCTTTGAAGCCCTTTATAGTTCATCGCTTCCACTTTAATGTCGTCGCCGAGCGACAGAATCCAATTCACCATGTTGCTGTGCTCTTGATTTCGCATGTCAGCGATTTTTCGGTTGATTTCAGCCAACTGAACTTTCGTTTTCACATAGTTTTTACTGAAATGCCATTGATCTTTTGTTCGCTTAATCGTACCGTCCTCATTGTACTTGTGCGGGTTATTCGCCCTGCGTTGGCGGTCTAGTTTCCTTTGCAGGATTCGTTTCTCGCGCTCCATCGTGTTGACAGCAGGGGCAAGTTCCAACAGTTTTACTTCCGTTGTGCTGACAACCGCAATCGTCTGTGTGCCAATATCAATACCGACCTTTCCAATACCACGCGGTTGTTTCACTTCTCCTGTTTCTCGATCTGTCTTTTTAGGGGGAACACCTTCTAAAACTAACTGAACAAAATAACGTTCTTTTCCACGAATCATTTTTCGTAGTATGCGACAGTATTTTACCCGATCTAAAAGTGCTACATGGGCGTACTCATCACGATCTTTGGTTTGTACAGAAATCTTCAAACCATTCCATTTTACGATGTTGTCTTGAAAACGAATCCCTGATGTATTTGTTTTTCCTTCGACGGAAGAAAGTTCACCACGACGTTTAAATACGACTTGATTTGCTGTGCCATAGGCGTATTTCTCAAACGTCAACCAACTACGTGTCGCTATTTTTTGCGATGTGTTACTATCTATATTCTTCTTAAAATGCTGCTGCATTGGCTTCACATAAGTATGAATGGCATACTCATTCAATCCGTACTCCTTATTCAACTCTCGAAGGACTTGATTTCGTTCTTTGGATTTCGGTTGTTGAACCCAATACCGATACATTTTATCCTGCTTCAAACGTTTGTGTCGCTTCAACAACTCACCTAAGCAGGCATTGTAAATGTGTCTTGCGATCTCTAAACGCTTGAATATCACATCTTCTTGCCACTTCTCTGTTGAAAGGGGGAGGGTTAAAATATAGGATTGTTTAGCCAATGGGACTCCCCCCCTTGTCTACACGTTTTTTTGATTCTTAATGTACTCTCTAACGGTTTCCTCAGAAATGTGTCCAACAGTACAACTAAAATAACTCCTAGTCCATAGATTAGGTAATCGGCTTTTTAATTGCGGGTGTTTCTCTCTTAAAATCCGACTGCTAATACCTTTGAAGTCTTTTATGACTTTGTGCAACATTCGTCTAGGGTCAAACTCAATAAACATATGTACATGGTCGGGCATGATTTCTAAAGACTTTATCGTTATCTCTTTTTCCTCTGCAATTTGATAAAATATCTCAGTTAAATCATTCGCCACATCATCAACAAGCACTTTCCTTCGATACTTAGGGCAAAAGATAACATGGAATTGATGTTTATAAACGATTCCTTTTTTATGAGTATAATCTGTCGTCATATCAATCACCTCTTTGAATTAAGTGTAACACAAAAATTAGATAATTGAATAACAAACTAATCAAAAAGGCGAAAAACCGACGCAATTCTTCCCGGTCAATCAATTGAGGGGCTTCCTTGCGTCTTTATCGTGATTACGGCAGATCATTACCAGCAGCACGGTACAGCTCGTACCATTCTTCACGGCTGAGCGTAACGTCTACAGCTTCAGCTATTTCTTGAATCCGGCTTGGATTCATCGAACCGATAATTGGCTGCATCTTTGCCGGATGCCGGAGAATCCAAGCCGCAGCAAGCGCTGACACATTCGTATGTTTTTCAGCTGCCATCACTTCAAGTACGTGATTTACGTTTGGAAAATCCGGATGACCGATAAACACGCCTTCGATCATGCCGTGTTGAAACGGAGACCACGCTTGAATGGTCATGTTATTCAGCCGGCAGTATTCAAGAATCCCGTTTTCGCGCACAACCGCTGCATCATTGCGCATATTCACGTTAAGCCCGGCATCAATGAGCGGCGTATGTACGAGGCTGAACTGCAGCTGATTTACCAGAAGCGGCTGAGTGACCGCCTGCTTAAGCAGCGCGATTTGGTGCGGGTTATGGTTACTTACCCCAAAGAAGCGGACTTTACCGGCAGCTTCTAACTCATCAAAAGCCGCTGCCACTTCCTCCGGCTCCATTAACGCATCCGGCCGGTGCAGTAAAAACGTATCCAAATAATCCGTGCCAAGCCGCTTCAAGCTGTCTTCAACCGACTGAATGATATGTGCTTTGGAGAAATCATACCATCCTTTTTGAATGCCGCATTTGGACTGCAGCAAAACGTCGTCGCGGTTGAGGCTCGTTTTTGTAAATGCCTCGGCGAATCTCGTTTCAGCCTCACCTTTTGCGTAAATATCAGCATGGTCAAACAAATTCATCCCTACTTCTGCCGCCGTTTCAATCACTTGAGCGGCGTCACCGGCAGTAAGGTCCGCCATGCGCATGCAGCCAAGGGCCATCGCCCCAGTTTTGATATGACTGTTACCTAACGTCAGCTCATGCACCGTTGTTTCCTCCTTCAAGTTAGCGTTTTATTGGGTCCATTCCCTTTTTAACAACGAATAGACGTCATGATCGACAAATGTGGTATAGAGCCATTCCTTTTCCCGGAGACGCCCTTCTTTTGTGAATCCGAGTTTTTCAGGGATATTTTTGCTTTTCGTGTTGTTTACAGCTACCTTAATTTCAATTCTGTTAAGTTGAATCGTTTCAAAGCCATAATAAAGCAAACATCTGCAGCACGCCTGCATGATCCCTTTCCCTTGAAACTTCTCGCCGAGCCAATACCCGAGCGCTCCTGTTCGATTCGTCAAATCGAGTTCGTTGAAGCTGATCGTGCCGGCAACCTCTCCTTCGTGGACAATCGCAAAAGATTTAAGGTAACCTCCCGTTTCTTTCAGATCATGATGCGTGCTTTGAATGAATTTTTCCGTATCAGATACGTCTTTAATATGATCCAACCAGCCTAGCCACGCACGCAAATGAGCTTTTGAATCCATCGTCAATCGATAAAACGCCTCAGCATCTGTCGTGTAAAACGGCCGGAGTACCGTTTGCTCGTTCACTTTCATCTCCAACTTAACGTCCTCCTAAAAAATCACCCATGATTGTGTTATACCAAACAGCACCACCGGCGTGTGCAGCACTTTATCAACCCGGTTTTGATCAGCTTGGAGTTTCAGCCGAAAACGAAGCACAACACATAAAAGCACCCCAGCTGCTGCCCCTGCCATCCCTGCACTCATCAGAGAGATCGTCTCAAACAATAACTTGTTAATGAACAACGCACCTACGATACTGATCAACACGACAACGCCCCCGCGGCTAAGTGTCATCTTTTCTACTTGATCTACATCTGTCAGCCAGCTGACAGCTATTAAAATGCCGGCGCCAAACATTGCGACGGTAACAGCTGAGGGATATTGAAGACGGATTTCGAACGACAACATCCCGAATGCGACCAACAGTCAGGTAGTGATCACTGCGGTAAAAACGCTAGTGTTTGCGATAAATTTATATCTATTCTGCATGAAAACCCTCCGCTTCACGTTATGTAAAATCCTGCTACACTCAATTATAATAGACGAACTATGAAATTACCATATTTCACAAATTGAAAGGATCTACCATGTTACAAACGCAGGTGAAGGAAAGTCACGTTCACTGCCCGGTTGTTGTCATGAAATTCATTCAGCCAAAAAATAACCCTGAGCGCCTGGCACACCAGACCTCAGGATTAAATATTTATTCACTTAAAGCATCGCGGAAAACATCTGCGTTATGCTCCATCATGGAGATATACGTTTCTGCGCCGCTCCCTTCTTCACCGTGCGCATCCGTATAAACCGGTTCGTCAAATACCGGAACCCCAGCATCCTCGGAAACTGACTCCATATAATCCGGGCTTACTGTCGTTTCATTGAACAAGTAAGGCACTTCGCGCTCCTGCACAATATCCACCATCCGTGCAATCTGCTGTGGTGTACCTTCTTCATGAGCATTCAGTTCCCAAATACCTTCTGTGTCAAAGTCGTACGCTTCACCAAAGTAAACGAAAGCATCTTCACTATTTGTGATGAGTCGGTTTTCTTCTGGAATGTCATCTGTGTTTTCTTGAATATAAGCATCGAGCTCTTCAAGTTCTTCAATATACGCTTCAGCGTTTGCTTCAAAGGTTTCAGCTTCATCCGGTGCAGCTTTACTTAACGCTTCAGCAATGTTTTCCGCATAAATTTCAACATTGGCCGGATCGAGCCAAGCGTGAGGATCTGCAGTTTCACCGTCTTCAAGCATGATTGGATCCACACCATTACTTACCGGAACGGCCGGCGTGTCGGTCACGTTATCCATGAGGGACTCAAGCCACGATTCAAGACCCATGCCATTAATGATGAACACATCTGAGTCACTGACATGCTCAAAATCGCTCGGTGTCGGCTCGTGCTCTTCAGGTTCCTCACCGAGTGGTACGATGAAATCAACTTCAGCTTCATCACCAGCAATTTGTTCAACAATATCGCCGAGGACTGAAAAGCTGGTTGTGATCTGCAAGTTGTCTGCGTCAACTTCATCCAGTTCTTCCGGATCTTCAGTTTCAGCTTCTTCGGTTTCTTCTTCAGTTTCCTCCGCGCCTTCAGTGGTTTCCTCTTCTGCATCACCGCATGCTGTAAGTAACATGCCACCGGCAACGGTGATCCCCATCCAGCTTATCAATGTTTTTTTGTCCATGGTATCTACCCCTTTTTTTACTGTACATTGCGAGATCACGCCCGCCCCGTAACAGCCTTTTTATACCAACGCACCGCCACGCCTTGTTTCGGCGAGAAAAACAGTGCAATTGTAAATAATATTGAAGCGACAAGCACAATGGAAGCGCCTGTGGCCACATCATAAATGTACGAAAAGTACACGCCACTCACAGCTGAAACGACACCGAATACCGAAGATAGAAACAGCATCACCGGCAGGCGCTCGGTTAATAAGTAAGCGGTCGCCCCTGGTGTGATTAACATTGCAACGACAAGGATGATCCCAACTGTTTGTAGTGAAGCCACTGTGACAAGCGATAAAACGACCATTAATACGTAATGAATGAGTTTTACCGGCATGCCGATCGCTTCTGCATTTGTCGGGTCAAAGGTTGATAAAACAAGCTGCTTGTAAAAAAGAAATACGGCAGCTAACACGACAACCGTTATACTTCCAGTAAGCCATAAGTCGTTTTGTGAAACCGCAAGCACGTTACCAAATAAAATGTGCCAAATATCAACACTCGTGCCATCAAGGGTCGTCACTAACACAATCCCTAAAGCAAACGTTGCGGTTAATAAAATACCAATCGCTGAATCGTCTTTCACTTTACTGTTTTGGCTAATAAAGCCAATTCCCGCAGCAGCGAGTGTACCGGTAATCACCGCACCGATGAAAAAGCCGCTTGCGCCGAGCATGTAACTTAAAACAACCCCCGGGAGCACGGCGTGGGAAATGGCTTCACCCATCAGGGCCATACCTCGAAGAATGATAAAGCAGCCGACAACACCGCATAAAATGCCGACAAGGACGCCGGCAATGATCGCATTTTGTAAAAATGTATAGTTTGTTACGGCTTCAAAAAAATGCGTCAACTGTTCCATTAACTTGTCACCACCACTTGCTCTTTGCCTTCACCAAGCACAGCAACATTGCCGTCGTACGCCCGGCTGACAAGCTCCGGCTGAAACACCTCATCTTTTGCGCCAAAGCCGAGCAGGCGCTGGTTTAACAACATAATCGTGTCAAAATACGTTTCAACTTTACTTAAATCATGATGGACGACAAACAGCGTTTTCCCTTGGTTACGTAAGTCCCGCAGTAAATCAATAATAATGCTTTCTGAAGCAACATCAATCCCGGCAAACGGTTCATCTAAAAAGAGAACATCACTATCCTGCATCAAAGCCCGGGCAATAAACACACGCTGCTGCTGTCCGCCGGAAAGCTCCCCGATCTGCCGGTGGGAAAAGTCGAGCATGCCGACTTTTTCCAAGCAAGTAAGTGCCTTTTCTTTATCTTTTTTTCCGGGCCGCTTCCACCAGGCAAGGTGTGCGTAGCTTCCCATCACAACGACATCTTCCACACGAACTGGAAAATCCAGATCAATCGAGCGGCGCTGTGGAACGTAAGCGACACGTTTACGTACTTTTGAAATCGGTTGACCGAGCACTTCAACTTCACCTTCATTGCGGCCGATCATGCCCATAATCGTTTTAATTAAGGTTGATTTCCCTGCACCGTTTGGCCCGATAATGCCGATTAACTGCGATGGCTCAGCTGTAAATGAAACATCATCAAGTGCTGTTTCTCCGTGATACGATACCGAAATATTTGATACTTGAACGGCTGGTGCCAACGAGCACCCCTCCTTTATTTGTTTTTCATGGTTGTTTTTGCGAAGGACAAGTAATTTGCACATGCGCAACTTTTATTCAAAAAAATAAGACTTGTGCTTATAGTTGTACAAAGGGAATGAACTTGCCCTCGACCAACTTTTTCTTCTAAAAAAATCGCTTCACGTTTTTAGCTAATTAAATCTTACGCTTTGTTCGCTTCGTTTGTCAATTATATTGTACGCTTTGTTGTGACAAATGTGCAACTTTCAAAAAATTTTTGTTTCCCCAAAATAAATGGCGCGCCAAGCATAACCTGGCGCGCCATAAACTGTCGACAAAGTAGAAAACCAAACATTCACGGACATCTTACGGCTCCGAGCCTCGGGCTGTTGCATGAAGAGGATAAAAACCGAATCATGAACGTGACCAACACTACCGACGGACGCTTTCCCGAGGGCTTGGCTTCACTTCCATAAAGGATTAATATTTTTAGGTGTCAGGCACAAAAAAGGCGTGCCAGACACCTAGCCCAAGTATGAAATAAAGATCGGCTCTCGAGCATCGCCGGCAACGCCTTGCAGAACAACGAGTGAGAAGATCCCACAGGCAGCGGGTGTCTGCCGAGGAAGTTGAGGCCCTACCCGAGGCAAGCGTCCGCCGAAAAGCGACGTCGGCCTTCATTTTTCTTAAAAGTTTTTCTACATGCTACGACGCGCCAAGCACAATATGGCGCGCCGCATCATTTACGTTAGATTTTCAATAATCGTCGCATTTGCCATGCCAAGGCCTTCACAAATCGCGAGTAAGCCGTATTTTTCATTCCGCCGCTTTAACTCGTACGTGAGGGTCGTTAACAACTTCGTTCCGGTGGCGCCAAGTGGATGACCAAGCGCGATCGCTCCGCCATTTACATTTAACTGCGCGGCGGAAAATCCAAAGGCTTTCTGCCAGTGCAGCGGCACAGACGCGAAAGCTTCGTTTACTTCAGCTAAGGCAATGTCTTCAATCGAAAGCCCGGCCTTAGCGAGTGCTTTTTCCGTCGCCGGCACTGGCCCGGTTAACATAAGCGTTGGGTCCGACCCAACGACGCTGCGGCTGATGATGCGGGCGAGCGGCTTTAATCCGAGTGCCTCTGCTTTATCTTCAGCCATCAACAATACTGCAGATGCGCCGTCGCTCATCTGGCTTGCGTTACCTGCGGTGATGTTTCCGTCCGCTTGAAAAACCGGATCTAATTCAGCAAGCGCCTCAAATGTTGTATCCGGCCGCACACCTTCATCTTCAGTCACCGTCGTGCGCGCACCGCCGGTATCTTCAATTTCCACTGGTAAGATTTCTTCTGTAAATGCGCCGGCTTCCTGGGCAGCTGCCGCCCGCGTATGGCTCGTGAGTGCATAGTTATCGAGCAGTTCACGGCTGAAGCCGTTCAGCTCGGCGATGCGCTCGGCAGATAACCCTTGATTGATCATTTCATATTTTTCTTTTAACACCGGGCTGTACGTATCTTCTTTCATATTGGAAAACATCGGCACACGTGTCATACTCTCCACGCCGCCGGCAATGACAACGTCCATATCGCCGCTTTGAATGGCCTGTGCGCCGAAATGTACGGCCTGCTGGCTCGAACCGCACTGCCGATCCAGGGTGACACCCGGCACTTCGATTGGAAAATCAGCAAGAAGCGCTGCCTGCCGGGCAATATCCGGTGCCTGCTCTTCAATTTGTGTGACGCACCCGGCGATCACATCTTCAACTTCTTTCGCCGGCACGCCGGCACGCTCAACGACGCCTTTAAGCACCTCGCTGAATAACTCATCCGGGCGCACGTCTTTAAACGCGCCTTTTCGCCGGCCGACCGGCGTCCGCACGGCTTCAACAATGACTACATTACGCATCACATCTGCCTCCCCGTAGCATGAATGAATCGCCACTCACTATTTTTGTTAGTATAGCACACACACGAAATCCCGGAAAGCATGCTAATGCATGTTTCTAGTCGTTATTTACCGTGCAAAAGCCGCCCGGACGACAAACGTTATATCCGATGCTTCGAACATTCCGGTATCAACCGTTTCACCGTCTAAAATGTCAAAACCTAATGTTGTGTTTGACGCTCTAAATTGCTTCGCAGCAATGATCGCCTCATCATTATCTTGAATAGATACTGGATGCTCTTGCGTCGCAGACACTTGCCCCCCACCTTTACGGGATCCTTCTTCATCAACAGGTGGTTCAAAATAGCCTTTTGTATGCGCCGGGAATTCTTCTGCACCGTTCACCACAATCCCCAACTCATCTTGATGATGATCATCAGCCCTTTCAGAAAGCTCTGAATCTCTATAAAATTTGATGTGGCTCATCCCATCAATTTCAGTATCAATATGTAAAAACTCATCATCCACCAAATCTTGTCCCTCGTATAACTCCACCCACACTTCCATCGTGTTGTAGTTGCTTCCGGCGTTGACATCATAAATATAGCTGGACGGTCCATGTGCCATATTGATCAACTCTTCCCGGTCACTAAGGTCTGCATGCTGAATGGTATTGATTTCCGGCTCATCGCTGCTGCAAGCTGTGACTAACCCTGCACTAAGAAGTAATGCTGCTGTGCTTTTTGCTTTCATTTTCACCATCTCCTAAAACTATGCTTACAATGACTGATTTTTACTTTTTTCCAACTCACCACATTATCGGTCTCATTGCGTTTGCCGTCAAGATGATTGATTAAAAAACGCCGCAGGCTTGTGTACCTGCAGCGCGTCTAGTTAATTTGCTTTATTCAATGGATCAAATAGGTGTTTTAGGTCGTGACATCCTTAGGTATTTCCCGACCGTCTCACTTTCCGAAGCATGAGGAAAATCACAAGCATAGAGATAAGGATTAAAGGCGTAAAGTTCCAAAGCGTTGGTTCACCTAATACAAATGATAAGACCCTCTCGCTATACACAGGTAAACCTGCCCACCTTAAAACTCCTAAGACTACAAGGCCAATTAAAACGCCTAAGACACCTAAGGAGAAACCTCTTAGTTTAACTACAACCACACTCCTTAAATAAGTTACATTTTTTAACAAGAACTTAACCGATATATATTTACGTGCATGGGAGGTGACTTTGATTGCTGTTAACATGTACTGAACTTATATTCTTTTTAAATTATTCAATGTCGAGATTTTTTAGTATCAATACCCTTAACCCATTTTATGTAATTTAAACACACATGCTATTGATTGTAAAACCTAGGGTGAAAATCGGGCCGCTCCAGATCGTGTCCGCAGCGACTCTTCCTATTTTGAGCTTATAGGGGAAGGTTGAGCTCAAACGTATGAACACCTTTTTCAGATGTAACGCTGACAGCGCCGCCGTGGTGCTGAACAATAATATCTTTCACGATGGAGAGCCCCAGGCCTGTGCCACCGGTCTTACGGCTACGTGAATGATCCGCACGGTAAAACCGCTCAAACAGCCATTTCCGATCGGCTTCTGAAATAAAAGGACCAGGTGATATGACAGAAATCCGATACACCTCTTCCTCGCTATGGCCCTGCAATTTCACCGGCTGCGAACCTTCATAATAATCATACGCATTATTAAGCAAGTTCGCGACGGCCTGCTCGACCGCTTCCTTATGAAAAGTAAGTTTAGCCGCTTCAACCTTCACCTCAAACGGAATCCCCTGCTCCTGAAATTTCAACATGAACATTTCCGATGTCTCTTCAAGCACCGGCTGAATGTCTTGAACATACTTTTCTCCGAGAATTTCAGGAGAGTGTTCATTCCAGCGGTTCATCTCCTGCAACTGATCAATCATGCCTGTTAATTTCTGCGCCTCTTTATGAAGGGATGCATACAGCTGCGGCGACCCATCAATCACGCCGGTTTTCAGCGCTTCCAAATAACCGTTGATATTTGAAAACGGGGTTCGGAGTTCATGGGCCATATCTGTCATCATTTTATCGCGCAGCACTTCGTTTTCCTGGAGGCGCCTGCTTAAATCATTCATGTGCGTACTTAAATTTTCTAACTCTTTAAATGAGGACGTCGTTACTTCCTCCGGGTATACTCCTTTTTTTAAGTCCGTCACCGAATGTTCGAGCTGTTGGATCGGCCGAATCACCTTTTTGGAGAAGTAGTAATGAAAAAAAGCGCCGATCAGCGTTACAAGCGGTACGCTGATCACAAGCAGCGCACCAAACTGTTCACGAAACACCTGCCCGCGGTTATCCTGCTCTGCCGGCAGTTGATCGACGAGACTGCAGGCGGCAGCGTAAATGAAATAACCGCTTACCAAAGCAATTAGGCTGATAATAATCGTATGCACAACAGTAAGCTGTACGAGTAAACTTCTTGTTTTTATTTTACGGAACAAAGCGATACCCCATACCGCGCACCGTTTGGATTCTTGCTGGTTTTGCCGGTGTTTCTTCAATTTTTTCTCGCAGCTTTTTGATATGCGCATCAATCGTCCGCTCAAGAATGTCAGCTTCATCATCAGGATGAATTTGGGCGACAAGCTGCTCCCGCGAAAACACGATATTCGGATGAGACATAAAGTGGTACAACAAATGAAACTCATAGGTTGTCATCTTTAAAGGCTGCTCATATAGATACACTTCACCACGCCGCGGCATGATCACAAGGCCGCTGTGCGCAATGCGCTGGCAGAAACGCCCGCCGCGCCGAAGCACAGCCTCTACCCGGGCTACAAGTTCTTCAGGGCTGAAAGGCTTTGTTATATAATCATCTGCACCAAGACGCAGGCCGGCCACTTTTTGTTCACTACTTGTTTTCGCCGTCAGCATAATGATCGAAGTTTCATTGTTGTCTTGCTCTTGAATCCATTCACACAACTTTTCACCACTTAATTTCGGAAGCATTAAATCAAGCAGAACAAGGCACGGGTAATGCGCCAGATACGCCTCCCTGCCTTCTTCACCATCAGCTGCAGTAATCACTTCATAGTGGTGTTTCTCAAGATAAATCTGGATTAAGTTACGAATCATTTCATCATCTTCGACAACTAAAATCTGCTGCCCCACACGCATCACCCTTTAGTCCATATCATTAAACTGCTGCAGCATAAAGGCTTGATTCACCGCACCTAATGCCACATGCTGCACCCTTCCTTCAGTATCAATGAAATAAGAAGTCGGCACAGGTTGAATATCATAATTGGTGGCTACATCTACATCATGATCGAGTAGAATCGGAAACGTCAATCCGTAATCATCAGCAAAATCTTCAACCTGCCCTACCCCAGGCTCAGAATCTGTTAAATTAACAGCAATGATTTCAATCCCGTCTTGTTCCTCGTATACTTCCTGCATATCCGGCATTTCCGCGCGGCAAGGCGGACACCATGTTGCCCAGAAATTCAACATGACTTTTTTCTCACCGCGCACATCGTACAAGGACATCTCCTCACCTGCTAATGTTTCAAGTGTGAAATCCGGTGCATAATCTCCTTCGTCTAATCCTATTTCACCTTCAGGTACCGGTGCTAAGTCGCCAGCACCTCCGCTTTCCTGCTCGGTGCTTTCCTCCGTTCCCCAATCGATGGCATCAATCAGCGTCCAGCTGAGCATGCCGGCGAGTAAAAGGCCGATCAATATGTTTTTCAAATTCATACATTGGCACTCCTTTTTTAACCTAAGTTTTCAAACCAAGTCCCTTCAATTAATCGTAAAATGTAAATGGAAATATCGTTTAATTGTCCGGTAAACAACAACAGTCCCATCAAAATCATGACCGCACCGCCAATTTTCATAATGATCCCGCTGTATTTGACGATCCATTTCGTGGAGCCGATAAAAAATGTCAAAATGAAAAACGGCAGCGCAAATCCGAGCGCATACAAAAGTGTATACACAAATCCTTGTGAAGGATCACTTGCTGAAAGTACTAATATAGAGGCAAAAATCGGTCCGATACACGGCGTCCAGCCGGCCGCAAATCCCATACCGACAAAGGTTGTACCGATCAATCCTGCAGGCTTTTTGCTGAAAGCCATTCGTTTATTTTTCATGAGCGTATCAAACTGGAGAATACCGGTGACAACAAGGCCCATAAAAACAATGAAAATCCCGGCAAGCTGCTGAACAAAATTACCAGAAGACCCGACAATTAAGTCTTCAATCCATCCTCCCATCACTGAAGCACCAACACCGAGTGCGATAAAAATGGAGGAGATCCCGATTAAAAAGAAAAGCGTATGCAGCATTAACGCCTTTCTTACGCGGCGGTCGTTTGTTTGTTCAAGCTCTTTTACACTCATCCCTCTAATGTAGGACAAATACGCAGGAAACAAAGGAAGTGTACATGGTGATATAAACGAGATCACCCCTGCACCAAACGCTGCCCATATCGTTAGTTGATTAAGTTCTTCCATCGTCTCACCTTCGCTTATGTATAATTGTCAACAAAATCGACATAACAGCCATAACAATACTCAATATAAGAAAACTTGCTGCTGGTACATACACCATCAACAACTGCGGTACGGCATCAACACGCATAATTAACCACTGGCTGAAAGCCCATGCTGCACCTACAACAGAAAGTTGAGCTGAGCGCTGAATCTTCTCGCCTAACCGGTGCAGCCAAAACAATAAAGCCACACTTACAGCCGTCGTATAAAAAGCAATTGGATGTTCAGCAAACGGCAGCGGTCCATTTATACTTGTGCCGGATTCGCGTGTCCAGACGGCATAAACGATTTGAGCCGCTAAAACGATGTATAACAATACAGCGAAAAGTTCTCGAACGTCAATCCCCTTTTTCCAATGTTGAACTGCAATGTAAATGCCTGCAGCACATAACGCCAGTATAAATTCTCCCGGGCCGCTTGGATAGCTAAGCACAGCCATTGGATCGCTCAAAAATAAAGTTAGATTGAGTAAAACTGTACCAAATGCGTAAACAAAACCAATCAAAATTAAAACATTAACCGCCCGATCCCGCGGCCGATAACCTGCAGAGCCTTGGTAAAGCGTGAAATAACGAACATATAAATAAGCGGCAACAAGCGCTATCACAGTTGCTACTGCCGCCTCCGGAATTAAGAGCGGCCCTACCTGCCAAGTTGTCATAACCTCACCTCTTTTCAGTTTAATCATAAACCCTCTTTATGAAAGTTTGATGAAAACGACGTAAAAAACCTTCGATCGCTAAGCTCTCATCTGCAACCGAAGGTCTTCCAACAGCAGTATGTTCATTTCTTATGCACGTCTAAACGCAAAATTAGACGTTGTTAAAGTTATGAAGCTAATCCTTCCTTAAACCTGTAAACTCACCATCTTCAGCGTTAATTTTTACAGGCCCCATATGTTCCGGCGCTTCGACGTTAAATACGTACACAAGTTCAGGCTCTTCTGCGATTTCGACGACTTCTAAAGCAGCTTCGTCATCTGTTAAGATGATGTGCTCGCTTACCGCTTCGCGGGCTTCATCCTCACCAACTTCAGGCTCAAGTTGAACATCAATATCTTGATAGTAGTTGAATGCAGATAAGCTTTCAAGGTTTCCACCGCTGTTAATCTGGACTCGAAGCCTCCTTGGGTGAATCAGCACCTCATCTTCAACCGCTGCGTAAAAGAAAGCGTACTGCTCTCCATCTCCTTCAACATCCGTAAGCTCAAGATCGGCATCATCTGCCCACGATTCGAGCAGCTCTTCACTCAACGCCTCCGCCTCTTCACGGTTAGCACCCTCACCTTCTGCATCGTGTTCACCTTCGAACACCTGCAAAACTTCACCGCCCCGCTTTGTCACTTCCACGATATAGGTTTCTTCATCCGCAAGCGTGTAGCCGACGGTTCCTAAATCATCGGCGATCATCCCTTCTTGGGCGACGGTGAGCTCCTCTTGGGAAACGTCACCCCACACAGGCTGCATGACCGCAGCTGCAGTCTCTTTCATCGCTTCTTCAGAAACTTCTTCCTCATCCAGTAGCGTTAGATTGTCAAGTGAATCTTGATGCGCGACTTCTTGATACGTCTCGTCAATATTGACTGGGAACGAATGGGTCCCCATTTCTGCAAACATAGTGTCCAGCTCTTCTTCAAGCACCGTTTCATTTAAATCTTCATCACCCACAAATGCTTCCATATGTTCGGTCATGATACGTAGGCGCTCCCTGATCGCTTCAAGGGATGCGACCTCTTCATCTGAAAAGGTTTCTTCTTCACTATCAATGAGATATTCCATGTAATTCACCGACTCATGGGTTGTCGCACTCCACTCCATGTGTCCCCGCGGTTCGATATCTGACATATCAATCACGCCCGTTTGAAAGCTAAGCACTTGCAGCCAGCTGTGCGCTTCATTTAACGCCCGGTGGATATCACTTTCTTCTGCCGCCGCTAAACTTTGGGCTAAGTTCTCTTCGGCAGCATTCGCCGCCATCATGTATGTATGTAATTCAGTTTGCAGCTGACCCTGTTCAACACTTTCATCCTCTGTATCTTCGATGTTTGCAGCACCGTAAGCTTGCAGACTGATCACAGCAAGCAACAAGCCGATCACGATGAATAAATGCCAGCGTTTCACATTAAGCACCCTTTCATTTACAAAATACGCTTCCATTATTTTCTCACAGGTGGGGAAGAAAACAAATACTTCTCTTTGCTATGTGAACGTATGATCTTTCGTTTGAATGAAGCTGAAGCTGAACGTGAAAAACCTTCGACCGCTAAGTTTCACCTGCAATCGAAGGCCTTCCAACAGACGTATATTCTTTGCTTTGGGCTTATGAAACTAATCTATCCGCAAACCTAAAAACTCGCCATCTTCAGCGTTGATTTTTACAGCCCCCATACGCTCCGGCGCTTCGACGTTAAAAACATATACAAGCTGAATTTCATGATCGATCTGAACAACTTCTAGAAGCGCATCGTCTTGAAGTACGATGTGGTCGCTGACTGCTTCACGGGCTTCTGCTTCCGTAAGTGCAGGTTCTGTCGTAATTTCGTCATGTTGATAATAATTCAACGCCTGCAAACGAAGGAGACGACCATTGTCACCATCGACTTCCACCCTCACCTGGCGGGGGTGTACAGGCACGTCGTCTTTTTGTGGGACATAGCTGAATGTGTAATGTCCGTTTTGACCTTCCACTTCTGTAAGCGTTAATTCTTCCGTTTCGTCCCACGCTTGGAGCACCTCTTCGCTGAAGGCTTCTGCATCTTCACGGGACATACTGCCGGCACCTCCTGCTTCACCTCCGTGTACATCAAGTACTTCCCCACCTTGCACACTGACATCTACAACCATTCCCTCGTCTTGATCTGCTAACGTGAATCCAACCGTGTCGAGGGCATGCACCGTACTTTCATGGGCCAACTCAAGATCCTCTGGGGCTGCGTCTTTCCCAAGTGAGCTCATAAACGACGCGGCACGTGCTCTCATTTCTTCTTCAGACACGTCTTCTGCTTCAGCCAGGTTAAAACCCCCGTCGCTTTCGTCAGGATGCCTGTTTTCTTCTTGATATACCCTATCTGAATTACCTACACGCGGCAGCTCCTCAAGCTTGGCAAAGGCCTCTTCTAATTGTTCATACATATCTTCTTCATCAAATGGCTGGTTGTTTTCAATCATAGGTTCAATATGTTCGGCAAAAATAACGAGCCGTTCCCGCAAGTGCGCGATCTCCTGGGCAGCTTCACTACGCAGTTCTCCCGCTTCATTTGCGAGTAAAAAGTCGATATATTCTATCGCCCGATCGGTGATTGTATACCACGCTCTACCACCATGCCCTGCAATTTCATGCATATCAATATCACGTGTTTGCAAGCTTAACGCCTGCAGCCACGCCTTCGTTTCTATCAACGCTTCCGTAACACTTTGCTCATCTGCAGCTGCGAGCCCTTGCGTAAGCTCCCTTTGAGCCATGCCTGCAACGGCTAAATATGTATGCAGTTCTTCCATCCGCTCATCTGTTACTGCTTCGTCAGTTTCTTCTTCAGCTGCTTCTTCAGCTTCATCTTCTAATGTATCGTCTTCAACAGCGTCATCACTGCCGCTTTCTACTGCTTGAACAACAACGACGGCGAGCAGCAAGCCGATCACGATCAATAAATGCCAGCGTTTCATTTTCAGCATCCTTTCTTTATGAACATCTACTGGCATTATTTTCTCACAGGTGGTGCAGAAAACAAATACTTCTCAATCATTGCGCGCACTTCTGTCCGCAAGTACGCTTTATGAAAGGTAAGTTCATCTTCACACCGCGGGGTCCAGATCTTATACGTCAATGTATGTTCAGGTGATTTTGTTTCCTCTACTTTCATCCGGTTTTGATAAAACGAACGCTTTAACAGCCGCAGCTCTTCCCGCATCGCAAGCACAGCCGACTCCACCGCCGCTTCATACAAATCACTGAATTTATAATCTTGAAATCCGCGCGCCAAATCTTGATCAAGCACTTTAACCGCAAACGTCAGAATAATATAGTTACGCACTTGCGCTTCTTCAGCTTCTGTCACCAACATGCAGCATCACCTCTACACCTATTATACACAAACAAATGTTCCCTTAAAACATGAAACACTTGGAAAGTGAATTTCAGATGAGGTTTTTGATAAAAAAAGCCGGCACCTATGATTTGAGGCAGCCAGCTTTTCCGTTATAATTTTGAATCCAAAGCTTTATCCTTCATCTACAACCTGCACATGCTCAGGCTCCGATTGACCGGGGTAACTTTCTGCCATATGATCCCACTCCAGCCTTAACAATTGCCCAATTTCATAAGTTGCAGTATCCTCCACCGTATACCAAACCGCTTCATTCTCTCCATCAAGCAGTTCTTCTTGTGAGGATTCAACCGCTTCTTCTTCTGTAATATCACTTATAACGAGAATCCTCTCTTCACTCTTATCAACGACGTAACCTTCTTGAACATTTGCTTCAGATGGATTTAACTCATCACTCGTCACTTCTGTGCCGCACCCAGCACTGGCGATGAACATTAAGAAGAATATAGAAATAAATATACGCTTTCTCAAATTAAGCCTCCTTTTTTAAAACCGGTTTAGTGGGGCACTCATTCAGAGGTGTCGTAAATATCTACAGCCGCTAATAGAAGTAAGATGCATTCATTTCATTCGGTTTCACCAGCCTCTTTCAGCTCACGGAGTGCTTGCGCGAGTCTCTCTTCAATCACTTCAAACGACATCGGTTGATCCACTGAAAACAGCTCATTATAATGAGCGAGCGCATCAAGCTTTGCATCTAGGTACGTTGTTAAGCCATCCGGGTCCTTATAATACACCCACGCTTCATCATTGAGATATTTCAAGCCGGCTTGACGAAGCGTAAGGGTCGCACCAATGGCTTTGTTGTGATAATTTCTTTGTGTTTTTGTCACTGTAATTTCAGGATCAGCTGAAGTGTAACGCGTTGTAAACTTCCGCTCATCTTCAGCAGCCGGCAAGTGGTGCAGCAGACGCTGATGCCAGTCAAAAAACTGACGACCCGTTTGCTCCAGCGCTTTTGCTTCTTCTTTCACATCTTCAGGTGAAGACGCGGTACTTACCTTCTCTTGTAAATCTTCTAAGGCAGCTTTTATTGATTCAATTTCAGCCGGCGCTTCTTGAACACTTAATGCCACATCCGTCTCCTGCTTCTCTTCAAGCATACCAGCCGCTTCCCTTTCACCGTATAGTGACATTGCTAAATATATTATGCCGCCTAGTGCAAGCACGAAGAGCAGCCCCATTTTACGATCGGGTTGATTGTTATGTTTGACGTCCACTTTAATCTACCTTTCTTTATTGATCATGTTCTACGTGGGCAACACCTGGCATAAAACTGGAGGTTCCCGCTCAAGCTAAAATCCCCGGCCGAATGAATCGTGCTACATGCTGTCCTGTTTTAGAGCCGCTTAATTCTACTCAAACACGACCTCAGTACCAGTGTTAATTTCAGTTAGTTGATTCATCGTTTGTACAGATGATTTATCTAGTTCATACGTCGAGGTTTCCTTGCCTTTAAATACTTGTACGTAGCCACCGTTATCCGAAGATGGCCAGTAATGAACAGCATAGGAGCTTTTATCAGCAAATACTAGCTTAAATGTAGCGATGGGCTTGGTAGCAATTACCGCATCTTCATCTAGTTTTGTTTTCGTTTCCAAAGCCGAAGTGAAGTGATCTAGATCATTTTTATCTGTCAAGATCGGTTCAACATCATGCTGATCGATATGATCCCAAATATCAATTTCTACTGATTGTAATGTTTGATCGTTGCTGCTGCAGCTCGTTAAAAACAAAATGACTATGATGTAAAATCGCAATTTATCCCTCCTCCGGCCGAAAGTAAGAAACTCTATGCCCAGGAGATTTATGTATGGGCCTCCCGATTGTTCGTATCACTGGGTGTTTTTAGCAGCTATCAATTGACATCGTCCTGTTCATTTATAAGAGGGGTTTAGAGCAGCTTATATAAGTAGTATTCATTCATAGGTGTTCCATTGATCATAAGGGAATGCACCTTTTCACCTTCTAAAACGAATCCCATCTTTCGATATAAATGAAAAGCGCTTACGTTGTCTTTTATGACCGTAAGCTCAAGCCTTGATATCTCAACTTGAGCGGCCCATTGAAACATTTGCTCGAATAACTTCGTTGCAAAACCTCGGCCTTGATAATCTTCAAGCACACCTAAGACAAGATAAGCTGAATGCTGGTTTCGTTTCAGTCTGCCGCCTAATGCCGTGATAAAACCTACAATTTTGTTTTCTACTTCGGCGACATAAATGACCGATTTCTTACTAGACATAATGCCCTCGATCGCTTTTCTTTGCTGCTCCACAGTGGTCTCTCGCTCCTCAGGTTCATACAACATAAAACCAGACTCATCAATCTTTTTGCTTACTGCTAAAAATTCATCTGCATCACTTACGGCGATCGGTCTAATGTTCATAAGAGAACTCCTTTGCTTTTGTATATTTTACCATGATTTTCATGTGGAAAGTAGGTGTGCTAAAACCTTCGCCATCCACACAGTGCCTGCAAGACAATATAGAATCGGTATAGCGGACTTTTAGAAATTAAGTCGTGTTCATCATGTTATTTTGGAAAGGACGAAAGGTTTTATGGGGATGATACCATTTTATATCGCTTCTTCGGCCTGCCATGCCAGCGGGCGCTCACGAAAAACACCCCCCCTATGGCGGGAGGGTGTTCACTCATTCTCAATCTTGGATGCTCTCTATTTTCAAAACCATCATGTTTAAGTCACGATTCACGCTATACAAATGCACAAACTCTTTTTGTTGATAAAACTCTTCTGTCCCATTTATTGCTTCTAAAGCAATGAAATTAATGCCCACAAACTCATTCATTTCATAAATAACGTCTAAGGCGCTGTAAAGTAAAGCACTTCCGTACCCTTGCCCCTCAAATTTCTGATCTACGCCCATATAGTGAATTCTAACGGCAGGAAATTGTTTTTGTTTCCCGCCTAAACCCCAACCTTGTTGCTGTATTTTGTTTTTAAAGACTTGAACACTATCTGCAAACATAGCGTAAAAACCAATAATTTCTTCTCCATTTGTTACAACATGGGTTTTAGTCAAGCTTTTTTTATGATGAGCTACTGCCTCATTTCGGAGATAGCTTCCCACCTTGTCATCATTATTGGAGCATTTAAAACGATTGAGTAGTGCTTCGTCTACTGCCGTAACCTCTTGTAAGAACAATTTAGTAGTAAAACCTTCCCTGTTTTCGGGCAGCTCTCGCCTTTTTCATCTCTTCTCTAGTCTTTTTCATTTGCGGGCTATTATTCTTATCAGAGCTTTCAGCCCATTTTTTAAAAGCTTTTAGCTCATTAGGATTATCTAAGTTAAAACGCTTTGGGTTTTTTATTGGAGTGCTCATTTCCTGATCATCCTCCTTGCACACTCAATCACCACCTACATAAAAGTGGTAATTAGTATATGCTTTGGTAGTATCTATTATACGGGCAATTGCAATGCCTGGCAATTAATACTGTAGGTTGCTTTCAAACATTCAACCTTTTCTTAAACAAAAACCACTTGTGCACCGGCTTGGCCGACCACACAAGTGGTTGAAAGTGTTATTTGATGAATGTCTATAAAACCTTGACCCTCAAATGCTTTAACTCACCTTATGCTCAATGCGTAGTTTATCTGCGACCATGGCGATAAACTCGGAGTTGGTCGGCTTTGCTTTTGTGCTTGAAACGGTGTAGCCGAACATGCTTGAGAGCGAGTCAATGTTGCCGCGGTTCCAGGCGACTTCGATCGCGTGGCGGATGGCCCGCTCAACGCGGCTCGCGGTCGTGTTAAATTTGTTTGCAATTTCCGGGTAAAGTTCCTTTGTGATCGAACCGAGAAGCTCAATGTCGTTATAAACCATTGTGATCGCTTCACGCAAATACATATAGCCTTTAATATGGGCCGGCACACCAATTTCGTGAATAATTGACGTGATGCTTTGATCAAGGTTTATAGGCTCCTGGCTCTGCTGTAAAATTTGGGAACTGCCGCCGCCTGCAGCTTGCACAGTCACTTCATTGCCGCTGATTTCGCGGATGTTTGCGATTAATTTATCCATATCAAATGGCTTTAAGATGTAATATGATGCCCCTAAATTCACCGCTTTTTTCGTCACGTCTTCTTGACCGAATGCGGTAAGCATCATGACTTTCGGACGGTCTGCACCGAAACGTTCATTCAGCTTTTCAAGTACGGCCAGTCCGTCTAAGTGCGGCATAATAATATCAAGAACTAAAACATCAGGCTTTGCTTCTTCAATTAAATCAAGACATTCATGACCATTATAAGCAACACCGCTCACCTGCATATCGTTTTGAGCGGATACATACTCTTCAAGCATCTGGACAAGCTCCCGGTTATCATCGGCAATACAAACATTAATCGAATTCACAATAAAGGCCTCCTCTAAGGTATAAGGTTCTCACTATAAGCTTTCGACAACTGCCTATGATTTCCTGCTAAAATATCCGGAAATTTTAAATCATCTTTGATTTCCTTTGAAATGGTCTTAATTTCTTCTATTTACGACGGTGTTCGATATTTTATGCGTTGTTTTTTATGTGTTTGTCGAAAAATCTTTATGTAAACTATACCAAATCTTACCGTCCGGTACAACTCAGCTTCAAATGCCTCAGTTAAAAACCGGCTGAAAGTACATCAGCCGGCTTCTTCGAGCCCTTCTTCCGTTAAAATGTCTGCTTCCTTTAACATCCACTCAATGTGACCGGCGTAACCGGAAGCTGCATCATTTACAAACACGTGCGTCACAGCACCGATCAGGCGGTCATTTTGAATGATTGGGCTGCCGCTCATGCCTTGAATAATGCCGCCGGTTTTTTCGAGCAGGCGTTCATCGGTGACTTCAATCACCATCCCTTTTGTGGCCGGGTGGTCTTGCGTTAAGATTTTTTTCACTTCAATATCAAATGCTTCAACTTCTTCTCCTTCAACGACAGTCAACATTTTTGCTTCACCAGTTGAAACTTGATCCGGGAAGGCAATTGGCATCGTTTCTTCATCTTTCAGCGAATGATCATCGTTTAACTTGCCAAAAATACCAAAGGCATTGTTTTTTGTAATTGAGCCAAGTTCGTTTTTCCCCATACCCATGCTTGCACGCTTTTCACCAGGATGGCCGCTTGACCCTTTATCGATATCTTCAACGACCGATCGAACGATTTTTCCGTTATGAACGTTTAACGGCTGTTTCGTAGCAGCATCAGCTACGACGTGACCAAGTGCACCATATTTGCCCGTTTCCGGCTCAAAAAAAGTCATTGTTCCGACGCCGGCAGAAGATTCACGAACATAAATCCCGAGCTTGCCGCCGGATGATAAATCGACCTCTTTTTCAATGGTTTCTTCATCTCTTTTTAAAGTTAACGTCACATCGTTTGACCCGGAGGATCGGTCAATTAACCGTTGAATTGAAGAGATCCCGTGAATGCTTTCATCATTAATTTTAACGAGCCGGTCGCCTGGTTTTACGCCTGCTTGTTTTGCCGCGGACGCTGTATCATCTTCGTCGTGATAACCGACAACAAAAACACCTTGCTCACCTGCTCGGATGCCGATGGACTCGCCACCTGGAACGACATCAATGGCTGGTACTTCTTTTGTTTCAATCGTCTTTACTGGAATCGGTCCTGCTGAAATGACGACTGCATCTTCTTCAGCAGCTGTTGAAAAATATTTAAGCTTGTCATCCATCGCTTGAACGAGCGGAAGTTCTGTTGTATATCCACCTTGTGCCGATCGTTCATCAGATGCGGTGTACAAAGCTTCATCTGGTAAGTCGACCCATTCCTGCACAGGTTCAAGCGAAAAAAAGCTAATCACTGCAAGCAGGAATAAAACTCCCATCCACCTTCGTTTATCCATGTTTTTCACTCCTTACACCGTCTGCACCTGTGTACCTTTAATGTTGCCTTTTCAAAAAACGTTTATAAGGGGAGAGACATAAAAAAAGCCGACCAAAACTGGTCAGCTTTAACATCTTAAGATTTGACAGCTGATGCCTCTGCAATCAACTCACGGGCGTTTTCCAAACTTGCCTCGGTGACAGTTGTGCCTGAGATCATTCGAGCAATCTCTTCTGTAGCAGCGGTGGAAGACATCGGCTCCACCGTTGTATAAACGCGGGCGTCTTCTTCAGATTTTTCAATTAAAAAGTGTTCATCAGCCATCGCCGCAACTTGCGGCAGATGCGTAATGCAAAGCACTTGCGCGTCGTTTGCGGCTTCTTGAATTTTTGCTGCAATCGCCTGAGCGACCCGGCCGCTGACACCGGTGTCAACTTCATCAAAGATCAATGCAACCTTTTGTTGAAAGCCGCTTAACACCGTTTTTAACGCAAGCATAATTCTTGAGATTTCACCGCCGGAAGCGATTTTTGCAAGCGGCTTCTCCGGCTCACCGGCATTGGTGGACAGCATAAATTCCACTTTTTCCTGCCCGTTAGCTGTAAAATAGCGCCGCCCGTTTTCAAAAGTGTAGCTGCTGCCCCGTTCTGCCAGGCTGAATTCAACCGTTAAGGAAGCATTCGGCATATGTAATGCGCCTAATTCACCTTCGACTGTTTCGCTTAAACGAAGCGCCGCCTGTCTGCGCAGATCGGTTAACGTATCGGCTTCAGCTGCTAAGTCAGCTGCCTTTTGTTCAAGTTCAGCTTCGTACGCTTGAATATTTTCATCTTTATTGACGATCAAATCCCGCTCTTCTTCCACTTTCGCCGCATATTCCAGAATTTCATCAACCGTGCTGCCGTATTTGCGCTTTAACCGGTCAATTTCATTTAACCGGCTTTCAACTTCGTGGAGACGCTCCGGGTCAAACGCTAACGCTTCAGAATGTTCGCGCAGCGAAAAGGTTGCCTCTTCTAGTGCGTAATACGCGTTTGCCACCGATTCCTGCAGCTCGCCTAAACGGTCATCAACTGCAGCGGCTGCTTCTGTTTCGCCTAAAGCATGACTCACCCAGTCGAGACCCCGGCCTTCGCCGTACAAACTGTTATACGCACCAGAGAGCGCGTCATATAAGCTTTCGCTGTGACTTAAAATATGCTTTTCTTTTTCAAGCTGCTCGTCTTCTCCCGGGCTAAGCTCTGCTTGAACGATCTCGCCAAGCTGATATTCAATTAAATCAAGCCGGTGGGCGTTTTCCTGATCATTTTCCTGCAGCTGCTCCAGCTTTTCCTGTGTCCGCTTGAAGTCTTGAAAGCGGCTTTGATAATCAGCAAGCGCTTTTTTTAAATCGTCCCCGGCAAATTTATCGAGGAGATGGAGATGCCGCTCGGACTGCAGCAGTTCTTGATGCTCATGCTGACCGTGAATATCAATTAAGCCTTGACCCACTTCGCGCAGCACGGCAAGTGTGACAAGCTTATTGTTAATCCGGCAGATGCTTTTTCCTTTATGGGTCACCTCACGGCGGAGAACCACCATGTTTTCTTCAATTTCAATACCTGCAGCTTCCGCCCGGGCACGAGCCGGACTGTTTTCTTCCACCGTAAACAGCCCTTCGATTTCCGCCCGATCGGCTCCGTGACGAACATAATCAACGGAACCTCGTCCACCGGCAAGAAGCGCAAGTGAGTCAATAATGATGGACTTTCCGGCGCCGGTTTCACCGGTTAACACGGTAAGCCCTTGTTCAAATGACAATGTAACCTCTTCAATGACGGCTACATTTTTTATCGTAATTTCCTCGAGCATGGCAAGAACGCCTCCTTCGGCTGTTACAGCATATCAAGAAAACGTTGGGCAACTTCTTCAGACTGTACTTTTTCCCGGCAGATAATCAAAATCGTATCATCGCCGCAAACGGTGCCCATAATTTCCTCCCAGTCCAAATTGTCGATTAACGCCGCAATCGCCATGGCGTTTCCCGGCATCGTTTTCATGACAAGCAGCTGCTCGGAATGATCAATGCTAATAAAGCTGTCTGTGAGCGCCCGCTTCAGTTTCTGCAGCGGATTAAAGCGTTGGTCGGATGGCAGACTGTATTTATAACGGCCGTCCATCGTCGGTACTTTCACAAGATGAAGTTCTTTAATATCGCGTGACACCGTCGCCTGGGTCACGTTGTAGCCAGCTTCTCTTAACCCATCGACAAGTTCTTCCTGGGTTTCAACTTCTTCATCAGTAATGATTTCACGGATTTTTATATGTCGCTGACCTTTCGTCATTGCGGCGCCTCCTTACGGCGTTATACTTATGCGTAGAACAAGTATAATTATACGACGCCATACACGAAAATTCAATCATCACAAGCTTCTGTATATGCAAGATTCGTCAAATCTTCAACAGTAATCGGCGAAGGTTGTCCACTTACGCGTTTTAAATGAAACAAATACTCAACGTTGCCGCCGGTACCTGTAATTGGCGACCTGGCTGCAGCGATCACTTGAAAACCGTTTGCTTCTGCGTCAGCGTGGCGTTCATGAAGCACCCGTTCATGAATATGGGCTTCACGCACAATCCCTTTTTTTCCGACTTCATCCCGGCCGGCTTCAAACTGCGGCTTCACTAAAACAACGGCATCACCGCCGGCAGTTAGAAGCTTTTTGAGCGGCGGTAAAATTAAGCTGAGCGAGATAAACGACACGTCACAGACTGCAGCTTCTGGTGGCGGGTCAGGCAGGTCATCTTCTGTCATGTAGCGGAAGTTGACCCGCTCAAGTGAGGTCACCCGCTCGTCTGTCCGCAGTTTCCAAGCAAGCTGATTGTACCCGACATCAACAGCATAAACGTTTGCCGCTCCGTGCTGCAGGGCGCAGTCTGTAAAACCGCCGGTAGAAGCGCCAATATCAAGCACGGTTTTTTCATTGAGATCAATCGCAAATGCCTGCAGGGCTTTTTCAAGCTTCAAGCCGCCGCGGCTCACATACGGCAAAAGCTCCCCTTTCATGCGAAGGGGAGTTGCCGAATCGAGCTTTGTGCCGGGCTTGTCAATGCGCTCTGTTTCTGCATACAAAAGCCCTGCCATAATGCTTCGTTTTGCTTTTTCACGGGTGTCGGCGAGGCCCTGCTCGACGGCCAGCACATCCGCTCGTTCTTTTTTGCTCATGACGTTACGCCCTTTGTTCTTTTCTTGGGGCAAGCTGTTTTAAACGCTCGCTTACCTCTTCTGTCGTTAAACCGATCTCTTCATAAAGCTCTGGTACACTACCGTGCTCAATATAACGGTCCGGAATACCCATCCGATCCACCGTCACATTGTGATAACCCGCGTCATGATAATACTCAAGGACAGCACTACCGAAACTTCCTTTCAGTGCTGCTTCTTCTAGCGTCAGCATAGGCATGCGCTGTTCAGCAAGTTCCTGCAGCAAGTCCTCATCAAGCGGCTTCGCTGAATTTGCGTTGACAACTTTCACAGAGAGCCCCTGCGTTGCCATGGCATCTGCAGCTTCTTCAGCGATCGGAAGCATCGTGCTGAAAGCTAAGATTGCTGCATCTTTTCCTTCGCGCACGGTTTCCCACTTGCCGATCGGAAGAGCTTTTAACTCTTCGTCCATTTTTATGCCGTAGCCGTTGCCGCGAGGATAACGCACCGCAATCGGGCCGTCATCATGCTGCACAGCGGTATAAACCATGTGCTGCAGCTCGTTTTCATCTTTTGGCATCAAGATCGTCATATTCGGAAGATGACGCAGGTACGCAATATCAAATACACCTTGGTGCGTCTCGCCGTCTGCACCGACCAATCCGGCGCGGTCTATCGCGAAGAAGACATTTAACTTCTGCCGGCACACATCGTGAACGAGTTGGTCGTAAGCGCGCTGCAAAAAGGTAGAGTACACGCCAAACACCGGCTTCATGCCTTGGGTGGCAAGACCTGCAGACATCGTCGTGGCGTGCTGCTCAGCAATCCCTACATCAAACATCCGATCCGGGTGGGCTTTTGCAAATTGATCAAGCTTTGTTCCACCTGGCATCGCCGCTGTAATCGCAACAACGCGCGGGTCGTCGTTGGCAATGCGTTCAAGCGTATCGCTGAACACCGCACTGTATGCCGGCGGCCCCGGCTTTTTCACGACTTCACCGGATTCAATCTTATAGGGTCCAAGTCCGTGCCACGTGCCTTTGGCATCATTTTCTGCCGGGCCGTAGCCTTTTCCTTTTTTCGTAATCACGTGAATGATGACCGGGCCTTCCGTCTTTTTCGCGTATTCAAGATTGCCGAATAAATCATCGTAATCATGTCCATCTACCGGACCGAAATACGTAAAGCCCATCTCTTCAAAGAACATGCCGGAAACGAGAAGATACTTCAAGCTATCTTTCACCCGCTCGGCTGTCGTTGCTAAACGACCCCCAAACGCAGGGATACGTTTAATCAAATATTCAAGTTCATCTTTTGCTTTTTGATAACGTCCGGCTGTACGCATCCGACCGAGCATATTGTGCAAGGCACCAACGTTTGGTGCAATCGACATTTCGTTATCGTTTAAAATGACCGTCATGTTCGTCTGCTCATGACCGATATGGTTGAGGGCTTCTAGCGCC
Source organism: Salsuginibacillus halophilus (assembly GCF_003014715.1). Taxonomy (GTDB): domain Bacteria; phylum Bacillota; class Bacilli; order Bacillales; family Marinococcaceae; genus Salsuginibacillus; species Salsuginibacillus halophilus. Next base: position 19,192 of record NZ_PYAV01000011.1, on the reverse strand, counting down.
ATCCCGCCGGTTAAGGCACCATCACCAATGACCGGAAGCACGTGGTGATTTTCACCTTTTAAATCGCGGGCGGTCGCCATGCCCATCGCTGCAGATAAAGATGTGGAGCTGTGTCCAGTCTCCCAAATATCATGTTCGCTTTCATCGCGTTTTGGAAAACCGCACAAACCTTGATATTTACGGAGGGAGTCAAACTCACCGCCGCGTCCGGTTAAAATTTTATGAACGTACGCCTGATGCCCTACATCCCATAAAATTTTATCCTCCGGACTGTTATACAGTTGATGGAGTGCAAGTGTTAATTCAACAACGCCAAGATTTGGGCCGAGGTGACCCCCTGTTACTGAAAGACGTTCAATTAAAAACTGACGTACATCTTCACCCAGATTTTCGAGATCCTGGCGGGAACAGCTTTTCAAAAAGCCGGGATTTTCAATCGATTCCAAGTCCATGCAGCGAAACCTCGCTTTCCCTTCAATTTGCATCTACATACTTTTACCTATTTTCTCTTTTTCCGCTTTGGAAAAACCCGAATATGCAATTTCGTTTCAAGAATGTAAAGCACCTTACCTACATGATATATGATCGGGGTTGAATAGTAAATTGCAACCGTTTTCCCGAAAGACTTCCCCCCTACTGTAAGGGCTGCGACGACACTTGTAAATACCATCGAAATGATCGTCTGCGCCACACTTCCTTCATTCTCCCCGAGGGCGAAGGTAAGCTGCAGAACGACAAAGGCTGAGGCGGTTCCGCTAATAATCCCTGCAATGTCTCCGATCACATCGTTACAGAAGCTTGCGAAACGGTCGGCGTGTTTTGTAATTAAGACGCCGTGCCGGCCGCCTGGCACTTTGTTCGCTGCCATCGCATTAAAGGGTGTTTCTTCGGCTGCGGTTGCGGCTATTCCTATCGTATCAAAAAATACACCGATAAACACAATAATGAACACCACAACCATTCCGACCGCCCACGAAACGCCGGACAAAATGGCTGTAGATATAATCGAAAAAAGAGCCGCTAACACTAAAGTGATAACGGCGATCCAAAAACTCCAGTTTATTGTTTGTGACCATGTTTTTTTCATAGCAGTTACACTGCACCTTTACTCGTCGTATGTACGTAGGGTGGTCATACAAAAGATAAACTTTGCGGCTTAGGTCCAGTAGGATTTCCCAGGCAGCAGCCAGCGCGTCGCCGCCCTGGCGGTTTCCCTTTAAGGCTGCCTTGATGCCGTCGCCGGTCATCAGACTGGATTACCACTTAGCACGCACCGTAATCCCCTCTGTATGTCACCTAATTGGTGAACAGTCTAGGAGTTTTCCTCAACGACTCCGTGCCATCCCTTAGCCTCTTTTGCAGAGCAGGTTTCGGATGCAAAAGGTAAATAGCCGCTGGCCGGCAGCTATTTACCTTGTGACGCATCCTCCCCCGGCTCCACTCAAGGCAGGCTACGCTACCTGCAGACAATTTCTTGCCCGCGCGGCAGGTCTTACCCGAATGATTCACTCCCAGAGCAGAACCATTCAGGCCTCCGCGGCAAGAGGGTTCGCGCCCACATGCCTTTGTGGATCGCCCCCTTGCCTTTACTCCCAGCTCCGACCCAAGGCTGGGCGCCTCAAGCCGGAACCAGAAACTTCATCGATGTGCCCTTCAGCGGATTTTTAGGCCCGCCTTCGGGTATGGAGAGTCGACTAGAATACTGCACCACCCAATGTTTGTTCAACTATTATAACATGTACAAGTACTCACGCCAACATATTGAACAAGCCAAAATTTGTCACAGCAAAAACGGAAAAATCACGTGTGAAACTTTTTACCGGTCACGTTCCACAATATAAGAAGCAATCGTTTTTAAACCGTCGTGATCAACTGAAGTGCCGGCGAGTTCTGTTAACGCCCGGTCGTAATGGTAGTTCATCTTCTCTTTTGCACCTTCTAAGCCAAGCAGGCCGGGATACGTCGATTTATTTAAGCCGTCATCACTGCCGACGGGCTTGCCAATCACATCCGCGTCCCCTTCAACATCAAGAATGTCATCTTTAATTTGAAAGACGAGACCGATCTCTTTTGAAAAAGCACGCAGATGCTGCACATCCTGTGCGGGCGCACCGGCAGCAATCGCCCCACCCTGCACAGCAAAAGCAAGGAGTTCGCCGGTTTTATGATGGTGAATGTACTCAAGCTCTTCAAGCGAAAGTGAGCGGTTCTCACCTTCAATATCTGCAATTTGACCGCCGACCATGCCTTCAGCACCTGCCGCTTGCGCAAGCAATGCCGTCACTTCCGTTTTCCAGGCTGCCGCAGCAGGACCTCCTGCTTGTGACAATACTTGAAAGCTTTTCGTTAACAAGGCGTCTCCAGCAAGAATCGCATGCGCTTCACCGAACTTTTTATGGTTTGTCGGCTGACCGCGGCGGAGATCATCATCATCCATTGCCGGCAGATCATCATGGATTAACGAGTACGTATGCACCATTTCCACCGCACAGGCCACATCGAGCGCTTCCTCCGTCCAGCGGCCGTAAGCGTCAGCTGCAGCCATCGTTAATAACGGCCGCACCCGTTTGCCGCCTGCTTTTAATGAGTAGAGCATCGCTTCCTGCAAAGCGTGGGGCATAGCTTTTGATTCCACGTGGCTAAAGAGGCGCTTTTCCACTTCAGGTTTATACGTTTCAATCATCGCTTCAATATTCACGTGCTTGACTCCTCATCACTAGAAGTGAGCGGCTCAACCTCACCGTCTTCAGTCATAATTTCATTCATCTGCTCTTCCACCGCCTGCAGCTTCTCATGACACGTCTGCGACAGCTTCATCCCTTCTTGATACATTGCGATGGCTTTTTCAAGCGGGACTTCGCCTTCTTCTAGCTTATTCACGATCGCTTCAAGGGCTTCCATCGTTTCTTCAAACGTTTTTGTTTCATTCTCTTCTTCACTCATCATTTGTCGCTCCTTTCTCCGGACCGCCTGCAAGGGTTTCACCATCAACATCGTTTACGGTTGCCTGCACCCGGCCGTCAGCAACATAAATGTTTAGCTGCTCGTTTTGCGTAAGGTCCTGCGTAGAACGAACGAGTGCATCGTTTTCATTGTAAACGGCGCTGAAGCCGCGGCGCATAATTTTAACAGGGTTTAATAAATCAAGCCGGGTGGCGCGATGTTCAAACGCTGCCGTTTTCGTTTCATATGTTCGCTCCATCGCTTTGTGCAGTTTTTCAGCTAAAGCGGTGACATCTTTTTCGCCTTGCTTTACCTGCTGAGCCGGGTGTCTGCTTTTCAGCCTTGCTTCAAGCTGCATGTTTCGTTCGCGGGCCTGTGCCGTTGTGCGCGCTGTTTCCCGGGTAAGTCGCTCAAGTTTGTGATCAAGCTCCTGTTCTTTTTGCGCCAAGAGTTGCCGCGGGTAACGGAAGGCCTGGGACATGCGCAGACGCTCAAGCCGTTCACGTTCACGCTGTACTTGATGACCGATCAACTGCACGAGCCGGCCTTGAACGTATTCGATACGCTCAGCAAGCTGAGGTGCACTCGGAAGGGCAAGTTCAGCCGCGGCTGTCGGCGTGGGCGCACGTACATCAGCAGCAAAATCAGCTAATGTAACATCGGTTTCGTGACCGACTGCTGAAATGACAGGGACATGGCTCGCTGCGATTTCACGGACGACAGCTTCATCATTAAAGCCCCACAGCTCTTCGATTGAACCGCCGCCGCGCCCGACAATTACAGCATCAAACCGCTGCATGGCATTCACCCGTTTTAAGGCCTGCACAATGCTTGCAGGGGCTGAATCTCCTTGTACAGCGACCGGGAAAAGCGTAAGTTTCGTACGCGGAAACCGGCGCGCTGCGGTTGTACAAATATCGCGGATCACCGCACCGGTGCGCGATGTAATGATCGCTACTTCATCTGGGACTTCGACAAGCGGCTTCTTTAAGGTTTGATCAAACAATCCTTCTGCTTCAAGTTTTGTTTTCAACTGTTCATACGCTTGATACAACTGCCCGATGCCGTCCGGCTGCATGTCCTGCACGTACAGCTGGTACTGACCGAACGGTTCATACACGGACACTTTCCCTTGAATAACGACGCTCATCCCGTTTTCAGGCATGAACGCAAGCTGCCGGTTGTTGCCTTGAAACATAACCGCTGAAATTTTTGCACCTTGATCCTTTAACGTGAAATACATGTGCCCGCGGCTGTGGTGCTTAAAGTTTGAGATTTCACCAATTAAAAGCACTTGCTGCAGGGCGGGTGCTGTTTCAATGGTGCTTTTAATCGTTTTTGTTAACTGTGAAACCGTTAATGGCGTATCCTGCATGGCTTTTTCAGCTCCTAAGCTGTCTGCTCCTCAGCCGCTTGCAGTGTGTTGGCAAGAAGCATTGTAATTGTCATCGGACCGACCCCGCCGGGGACCGGTGTTAAGTGACCGGCCTGCCCTTGAACCGCCGCCTCATCAACATCTCCTGTCAATGTACCGTCTTCAAGCCGGCTGATGCCAACATCAATGACAACCGCCCCTTCTTTTATGTAGGTATCATCAACTAGGCCCGGCTTACCGATCGCAGAAATGACAATGTCCGCGCTTTTGGCAAGGTCCTTCATGTTCGGCGTACGCGAGTGACAAACCGTGACGGTCGCGTGTTCGTTTAATAACAGCTGCGCCATCGGCTTTCCGACAATGTTACTGCGGCCGAGCACGACAGCGTTTTTTCCGCTTAAAGTGATGTCGTAAGCTTTCAAAATTTCCATAATCCCTGCTGGTGTACACGGCAAAAGCGTTTTCTGACCGGTCACCATCCGACCCACGCTGATCGGGTGAAAGCCATCAACATCTTTGTCTGCTGAAATTTGTTCAATCACTTTCGACTCACTAATATGATCCGGCAGCGGCAGCTGAACGAGTATGCCGTGAATGTGAGGAGCTTCATTGTAATGACCAATCATATCAAGCAGCTCTTTTTCACTCACATCTGCACTTAAGTGTTGTTTTTCCGATAAAATACCAGCTTTTTCGCAAGCTTTCTCTTTCCCGCGGACGTAACTATGTGAAGCTGGATTATCACCGACGATGATCACAGCAAGACCCGGCGCAAAACCGCTTTTTGCTGTAAATTTTTCCACACCTTCACGAATGCTCTCTCTTTTTTTGGCGGCAAGGGCTTTGCCGTCTAAGCGTACCGTTTCCATTAAGGTCCCTCCTATCGTTCGATTTCTTGCATCACGCTTGAAAGCGCGCCGTTCACAAATTTTCCTGACTCCGTACCGCCAAAGGCTTTCGCAAGCTCAATAGCCTCATTCACACTTACGTGCAGCGGCACATCTTCACGGTGCATCATTTCATAAACAGAGGTGCGCATCACTGCACGATCCACCGTACCTAAGCGGTCAAGTGCCCAGTTGTCCAAGTGTTTGCCAAGCTTTGCATCAATTGACGCCTGCTCTTTTTCAACACCGCGGACAAGATCATATAAATACTCGTCTGCCGTTTCATCTTCTTCAAGTACACTGTTTACAGCTTCTTCAACGGCACTCGTTTCAATTAAATCAAGTTGAAACAACGCTTGTACCGCTCGAAGCCTTGCTACTCGTCGGTTCATTTTTCTAGCTCCTTTTTATCTTCTTTTCTCCGCGAAAAAAGGCCATCGTTTGAACGGCCCGCCTTTTCACACACGTTAACGTGAAAAACCGCCGATGGTAAACGATGGCCCTTGGTGGACCTTAGGATTCCTGCAGCTGCACATCCTCTTCATGCGTTTCAAACTGAATACCGACAACGTGGATGTTAATACTCTCAAGCGCCACAGATGTCATCGTTTTCAACGTATGTTCAATATTTTCCTGAATGTTCTTTGCAACTTCCGGCACACTCATACCGTAAAGGATAAAAACAGAAACATCGATCGTTACGCCGTTTTCACCGAGCTCGACTTTAATGCCTTTGCCGTGGTTCTTTTTGCCAAGACGTTCAGCAACACCTGTAGCAAAACCACCGCGAAGTGACGTTACACCTTCAACTTCTGAAGCTGCAATGCCGGCAATTACCTCAATGACTTCCGGTGAAATTTCTACTTTCCCAAGGTCGTTTTTGTGTTCTTCAATATCGAACATATGATTCTCGCTCACTGTCATCACTCCTCATGTAAAATAAATGGGGGATTGATCGATTAAGCTTCCGGATCTTCGGTTGTTTCAGGTTCTTCGGACTCCTGCTCAATTTTATACTGGCGGAAGACCGGATATTCTGAAAGGTTATCCGGGATTTTATGATTTTCAAGCAAAATGATTTTGACAGTGCCTTTGTTTTTCGCCATGTGATACGCTTCGCCGTATTCGTTTTCGTTCACATAACGTTTCAAGCTTTCATAATCTTCTTCTTGAATGGAAATTGGCATTGTATCGTCACCTTCTTCTTTTGGTTCAACGTAGCCAATATCAAATTCAACAATTTGTATATGATCATTTTTCATATTTCTCGTTTGTTCAAGAACCGCTTTGGCTCCTTCAGTTAAGTCATTCCATTCCATTTGCACAGCCGCTCCTTCATTTACGGATTCTAATCGATATCTCTGATTCGTGCTGTAATCATGATTAGTATATCACGTGCGGCCGGCGTTCAACCACCCCAAACCGACAGAGCTGTATTTTTTCTAAAGGATTCTCAATAACTGGTGAGCGGAAGTGATTCCGCTTTTCCATGCTGTCGCTTCAGGTTTGCTCACCGCTGGACCATCCTGCTCGAATTCGCTCCATTTTTGCCTGTGCGCGCTCCACTTTTGCCCGCGGCCGCTCCATCGCCCTCACTTTCGCTCCACTTTCGCCTGTGCGCGCTCCATTTTTGCCTGCGGCCGCTCCATCGCCCTCACTTTCGCTCCACTTTCGCCTCTGCACGCTCCAGCTCTCGTTATACAAACGCGTGAAGCTGCCCGCAGCGGGCAGCTTCAGCTTCATTTTTCAGTTTTACGGTTGGTGATAGCCGACAGCGACTTGAGTGGTACCGAAAGTTTCTGCGGCCATCCGGTTGAGTTTCACAGCTTCATCGCGGCTTAACGATTCAGCTTGAACGAGAATGCGGGTTTCTTCACCTTCAGCCATCACAACAGCATCCGGATAACCTTCGGCCTGAATTTGGCGCTCCATTTCTTCTTCCTGCTGCATCAACCGCTGCAGCGCCTCTTTTTCTTCGTGGACATCGTGTTTTTCACCTGCGCTTAATTCTTCAGAAGCAATCTGCTCCGTATAGGATTCCTGCATACGACTCCGGTTTTCCGCCCGTTCCATGCGAAGCTCGGCAAACAATGCGCCACCGGCTGCTTCAGTTTCAACGGAAGTGCCGCCTTTTGTTTCAGGTTCTTCTTCACCTAAAGCCGGGTCTTCTTCCTCAGAACCAGTGAGTTCCTCTTCCTCTTCTTCTAAAGCCGGATCTTCTTCATCAGCCGGCTCATCATCAAAGCCTTCAATTGTTACAGCAGCATCAGGGTTTTCTTCCACCCACTCTGCCCACGCATCACTTTCTTCTCCAACTTCTTCTCCGTCATCAACCATTTCGTCTGTTGCTTCCTGCATCGGTGCGGTCAAATAATACACACCAAGAACAACGAGCAGGCTGACCATTGTTAACAGCCAGACGGTCTGCTTTTTTAAAACCATTTATTCATCCTCCTCTACCTCAGATTTAGGCAGGACGGCCACCCGGTGATGACCGACATCCAGGGCCCTGGTGACAGCTTCAATCACCCATTCTTTCACTTTCATGTGCTCGACACCGTCAGCCACGACAAGCACGCCTGTCACTTCTGGTGTCCTTGTCTGCTTTAAAACCGGCTGGTCCGCATCACCTTGGCGCTCAAACACTATCGTTTCTTCTGCAGTGCCTTCCTCCACCCGCCGCTCACCGCCTTCCTGGTCAAGCTCATCCGTCTGCTGATGACGGGCGGTTCGATCTTTTTCAAACACTTTTTCTTCACTTCCAGCTGTTCGAATCATGACCTGCACGTTTGAAACCCCGGAAATGGCCTCTAAGTGATCTTGAAGTTCACCTTCAAACGCTGCTGCGTAGTCGTCGCCTGCTTTAAGACTGGTGCTCGTTTGCTCATTTTTTTCTTGATCTTCGGTTGATGAGTTGATTTCTTCACGTTCAGGTGTGATCGATATCTCCTGCTCCTCTGTCCCACCTGAAGAGATGAAAAGAATCACGACCCCGAAAATGATTAAAGCCCCGGCATAATAATATTTCAGTGGCAGGCGCCCACTTTTGAGGCGGTACCAGAAGCCGGCAGAAGTTTCATCTTCATTCGGTCGCTTCATGACGGCTCCTCCTCCCACACAAGCTCAAGGTCAGCTTCAGACATTTCCCACGCCTCTGCAAGAAGCATACGCACTTCTTCTTTTTGGCGGTCCACTTCTGTTTGCTCACCTTCATGCGCTTCATTTACAGCAATCGAAACCGAAGTGATCCCTTCTTCGGGCCCGTCTCGTTCGCTGGCGCCGAGCACAACATTGAGTTTACCTTCAGATTCAAACCGGCGTGCATCCACATCCCGCACCTCCAAACCAAACTCCGCCTGTAGCGTATCGTTGACGTCCTGCCCGAGCTGGACAGCCATCTGCTCTGAAATATATGCATCATGTCCAGCTTGTATTTCTTTTTTCTTCGCTTCAATTTCTTCGTTCAGCTGTTCAGTTTCAGCAGGAATCACCGGCAGCTTGTCCTCTAACGGTTCATTGATAAGATCAAACACCGGCTGCAAAAGTAAAAGCATTAAAATGAGCGACATGGCAAGTTCTGCGTAACGCTTCAAATTGGTCGCCGGCAGTAAAAGTTCCACAATCGCAGCAAGTAAGAGAAATAAAATTAAACTTGCAATCCATTCTGTGATATATGTCAAATGACTTCACCTCATCATTAAAGCCATGTTCCCTGAAGCGATAATCATGGTCAGTGCTAGAAAAAACATCAGCCCTACAACACTAAGTGCCGCAAACATAAACAAAACGGTTCGCCCGAGTAAGCTTAAGCAGTCAAGCATCGGCCCGCCGCCAAGTGGCTGCAGTACTGCCGCAGAGAGATAATAAACAGCAGCTAAAGCAAGCAGTTTGATTGCAGGAAATGCGCATATTAAAAATAAAATGAGCAGTCCCGCTGCGCCGACGGTGTTTTTCACGAGCATCGAGGCACCTAGTACCGTATCTGCTGCATCGGTGAAAATCCGCCCGACGATTGGAACGAAATTGCCGGCAATGTATTTGGCCGTGCGTACTGCGATCCCGTCACTTACGGCTGCAGTTGCTCCCTGCACCGAGATAACGCCGAGAAACACCGTTAAAAACAACCCAAGCAGCCCCATGGCCGTATTGCGAAGGAGGGCCGCCAGTTTTGTCAGCTGGAACCGTTCATTTAAAAAACTGACAATGGACAAAAGCGCTGATAAAAACAAAAGTGGCAGCACAACCGACTCGATGAGCAGCCCGCTCGTGTTCACAAAAAATATAATGAGCGGATGAAAGAGTGCCGCTGACGTAACCGCTCCAGTGGTGGCAAGAAGCGCAAGCATCATCGGTAAAAGGGCGATCATAAAGTGCACCATATTGCCGACAGCATCCCGGGCGTAGTCCATCGCGACATAAAAACTGTTGGCAACCAGGATAAACAGCACGATAAATACGACGCTGTAAGCAACGCGGCTCACGGTTTCCTGCTCGAAAGCGTTTTGCAAGGCTCGAAGCAGCGTGCTGAACACAGCAAGAAGGATCAATGTGCCAAGCAGCTGAATATTGGCGCTTAATTCGTGAAAGAAAAACTGGACACCTGCACTGATCCAGTCGCTAAGTTCCGTGCCGCCGTGTTCACTGACCCATTCACTGACGTCATCTTTTTCGCTTTCCGGAAGAAACGGACCGTACGACTGTGAAATTTCTTCCCAGAACTCTTCAACCTCTTCCATCCCAAGCCGTTCCAATTGTTCGTTTTGATAATCTTCCGGTGATTGTTCTTGAACATCAGCGCCTAGAAGCAACAGAAGCGCTGCAAGCATCACCAACAGTTTCATGACACGCTCGTCCCTTTCAGGCGGGAATGAGAGACAGTACGGTTTCAACGAGAACCCTGAAAATTGGAAGGGAAATGACAAGGATTAACACCTTGCCTGCAAGCTCAATTTTTGAGGCGATCGCTTCTTCACCAGCATCTCTTGTCATCTGCGCACCAAATTCTGTGATGTAGGCAATCCCGATAATTTTTAATACGGTATCTAAATACACAAGGTTAATATCTGTACTCGCTGCAATCGTTTCTAAAAGATAGAGAGCTTCGTAAATATAATCAACGAGAAACAGAAGCAGCACCGCCGCTACGGCGAGCGTTAAAAGAAACGCAAATACCGGCTGGTGCTCTTTCACAATTAATGAGAGAAACGCAGCGATTAAGCCGATCCCGACAATTTGTAAAATTTCTGCCGGCATACGTTAACCTCCGGAAAATAAAAAAATACTGCGGATCCGCTCAAACAAATCATTCACAATCGTTGCGACCATATAAAGGACGACGACAAAACCAATTAAGGTTACCCACTGCGCCCAGTCTTCCTTACCCATCTGCTTTAAAACGGTATGGATCATGGCCACGACGATGCCGATCCCGGCAATTTGAAAAATGGTATTTACGTCATACGCCACCTGCCTACCTCCTTTAGCCGGCGTTACACAAGCGCGATGATGACAAGCAGTCCCCCTAAAAACCCGAGCGACTTTGCCATCCGCTCATAACGGCTGCACATTTCCCGGGCACTTGCCTCTGCTTGACTGAGACGGGTAAGTGCTAAACGGATCTGTTTCTGCTGTTCGCTCCGCCCGAACCTGCCAAGCGTCTGGCCGAATTCGACCAATATGCTCGTGTCTTCACGCGTGAGTGCCCCTGCCGCTTGAACGCCGTCTGCACTTCGCTGCCACGCTTCTGCTGTCGTTTCCCCCTGTTCTTCCAATCGCCTGCTGAATTCGGAAAACAGCAAGCTAACAGGTGAATTCAGCTGACCTGCTAGTTTGTCCGAAGCTTCTTGAAGCGGAGTGGTGCCAAACATAATTTCAGCCTCAAGTGCCTGCAGTGCCGTCTGCAGCTGCCGGAGCTCGCGGGGGCGTTCGCGCAGACTGCGGCTCGCTTCAAACCCGATAAAGGTTGCGGCTGCAAGTACAATCAAAGCACCGACAAGCATCATGATGTCACCCCGCTCGTCTGCACCACCGCCTGACGCTTGCCGCGTGTATTTGATAAAACGACATACCGCTCAAACGCGCCTCGACTGAAGAGCGACTCAAGCATCAACCGGTTTCTTGCATCTTGAAGGCTTGCGCCATGGGCACTTGAAAATACACGAATTCCGGCCTGAAGCGCTTCTGTTACCGCTTTGGCATCAGCTTCACTGCCAATCTCATCAACAACGAGCACTTCCGGACTCATCGAGCGGATCATCATCATCATTCCTTCTGCTTTTGGACAGCGGTCAAGCACATCTACACGTTCACCGAACTGAAATGAAGGAACGCCGTGCACACTCGCTGCGATTTCCGAGCGCTCATCAACGATCCCGACTTTGTGCGGCAAAGCGTAGGGCTGATTCATCCCGACACTTGCCGAGCGGGCTAAATCACGGAGTAAAGATGTTTTCCCAGAAGCTGGCGGACCGATAATTAACGTGTTCAGCCAGGCGTCATCAAACAAATACGCATGCAGTGGTCGACTGATGCCGACGAGATCCTTCGCCGCCCGGATGTTAAAAGATGATACATTACGGATCGTCTCCACCCGGCCCCCGGTCACACTTGTCCGCCCGCACAGACCGACCCGGTGCCCGCCTGGCAGCGTAATAAAGCCTTGGCGGATCTCATCTTCATACGCGTAAACGGAATGCCGACTTAAACGTTCGAGCGTTTCGGCAGCATCTTGTGCGGTAAAGCATGCATCGCCTGCTTCCGGTGACAAAAAGCAGGACGCCCGGCCTGTGCTCACTTCTACTGCGCGACCTACCCGGAGGCGTATCTCTTCAAAGCCTCTCGTCAAGTTTTCTTCTTCCACAGCTTTAGCAAACCGCGCCGGCAGCACATGTTTTACCGGCTCCCACATCTGCGCTGTCTGCACAAACCTCCCTCCTTTCTCATCCGGCTTAACTGTGCTGATTTCATGTGTATGAAGAAAAAGACAGGCGTATCACTTTTTCTAGACACAAAAAAGACCGGCACCTCTCAAAAAGAGAGATGCCGGTCGCAGTGTGTAGACAAACTTTTGAAAAAGCTAAGACTGACTCCGCTATTCGGCGGACGCTTGCCTCGGGTACGGCCTCAACTTCCTCGGCAGGAAATCACTGCCTGCGGGATTTTCGGCTCGTACTGTTACCGTAGGCGTCGCCGCCGACGCTCGCCAGCCTTAAGTTGTTACATTGTCATGTAACCTTATAGAGTCTCTTATCAAAATATATCTACATAGGTGAAAGTCGTAAGTTGATGCTTTTAATGTAGATATGTTGTTGTTACCCCGGTAACGCGGGACAGCTTAAAAAGTGAGTCCCTTCGCGCACGAATCACACTACGCTGTGACAATTCGTCTTTGTATTTTTGTTTTACGCACACCACCGAGAAGAGCAACAGTCGAAGACCTCGCATGGAGCGGTTTTTTCACGCGCAAGCTGAAGCGTTGATCAGCGGCAAGGCAGACACGACGATATCAAGCGTAAGTGCTGATTGAGTCGATGTCGCACTTGTGCAATTGGGGAAAAATGAGTATATTTCCCGTGTCTAATATTTCAAGTATATCTTATAGAACCGCCTGCGGAGCTCGGAGCAATAAGCTGTGCGTGAATCTTAGGTTTTGTACTTTGCCAGCAATGTGAAACGGCACCTCTCAAAAAGAGAGATGCCGGTCGGTGCTGCTTCAAGTTAGGAAGAAGCGCGGGATAAGTATTCACCTTTTTTCGTGTCCACCACGACCACGTCGCCTTCGTTAACGAAAAATGGCACTTGAACTTTGTAGCCTGTTTCAAGTACAGCCGGTTTCGAGCCGCCGGAAGCTGTGTCACCTTTGATGCCAGGGTCGGTTTCTTCAACTTTCAGCTCTACGTTATTCGGCAGTTCTACACCGAGAACTTCATCACCGTATGTGATGATGCTGACCTCCATGTTTTCTTTCAGGAAGTTTAATTCATATTCGAGCTGCTTTGTGGAAAGCTCCACCTGCTCAAACGATGTTGTATCCATAAACGCATGCTCATCACCGCTTGAATATAAGTACTGCATTTTGCTCTTTTCAATGTGCGCCCGGTTTACTTTTTCACCAGCGCGGAACGTTTTCTCTTGAATATTTCCTGTCCGAAGGCTGCGCAGTTTTGAACGTACAAAAGCTGCACCTTTGCCAGGCTTGACGTGTTGAAAATCAACAACCTGCCAAATATCATTTTCTACTTCAATGGTTAAGCCTGTTTTAAAATCATTTACAGAAATCATGCCAAAATTCCACCTTTATAGAAGTCGTTGCGCCTCTACTATACCACAGCCTGCGGCATCTGTAACGTTATTCCCCGAGAATGATCAAGTCTTTCGGCGACGTCGTTAAACGGCTGCAGCCATCTTTTGTGATTACAACATCATCTTCAATTCTAGTGCCGCCGGTTCCTTCAACGTAAATGCCAGGCTCTACTGTGACAACCATCCCCTCTTCAAGGGTTTGTGAACCTTTTGGCGATAGACGCGGCCCTTCATGCACTTCCATGCCAAGGCCGTGACCAAGCCCATGTCCGAAATACGGCCCGTAACCTTCAGCTTGAATGTAGTCACGGGCGACCGCATCCGCTTCAACTCCCGTCATTCCCGGCTTAAGGTGTTCAAGGGCTTTCACTTGGGCAGCATGCACGGTGTCATATATGCGGCGCAGCTCTTCAGACGGCTCGCCGACAGCAAACGTCCGGGTAATATCCGAGCAGTAGCCGTTGTAGTAAGCGCCGAAATCAAGCGTGACAAGTTCACCTTTTTCAATTTGCTTCGTGCTTGCGACCCCGTGCGGCAGTGCACTGCGGTAGCCTGAAGCAACGATAATATCAAATGATGAAGAAACAGCTCCTTGCCGGCGCATGAAAAACTCCAGCTCATTTGAGATTTCGATCTCTTCAACCCCAGGCCGGATAAACGATTGAATATGTTCAAAAGCACGATCAGCAATGGCAGCTGCGTCTTTTAACACAGCAAGCTCTTCATCTGTTTTTATCATCCGCACGCTTTCAACAATGCCTGCAACCGGCTTTAATTCAGCCTGAATATAGGTTTGATAAGCTTCAAACTGAGCGTATGTGACCGCCTCTTTTTCAAATCCGAGCGTTTGGATCCCGCGCTGCTTCACAGCCTCACCTACGGCTTCAGCAAGTCCGCCGGCCTGCTTTTCGACCGTAAACCCTTCACATTGGGCTTCAGCCTGCGACGTGTAGCGGAAGTCAGTGACCAGTACCGCTTCTTCGCGGGTAATCAAAGCTGCGCCTGACGTTCCAGTAAAGCCTGAAACGTAACGGCGGTTGGCACTGCTTTCAATCACGAGCGCATCGAGTGCATGCTCATTCATTTTTTGACGGATTTTTTCTAAACGGTTCATAATCCTCCCCCTTATCGCTTTTCATTTTATGTACCCGGCCAAAAAACTTTCGGCCGGTTGTGAACTGTTAGAATAATCGCACGTCTAGCCTACCATAAAATGCAAAACTTGAACAGCTTAGGCCTTTTTCTGCTGTCGCCGCAATTCATTCTCGTAAATAATGGAGTATCCGATAAACAAGCCATACAATATGAAAATACTAAGCGTACTAAGCACCGTGGTTGGATGCATGGCAGGTACCGGATGAAGTTGTGTCAGCCATGGGTTAAGTCCGTAATAAACGAGGAGCCAAAGCGCCGCGCCAAACAAGATCCCGGCAAACATATGCTGAATAAATGCGAGAAGGTAAGCATAAATAAACGAGACAACAATCGATAACACGGCAATTACAAGGACGGCTGCTGCTTGTGCGTGCGGAGTTGAAAGCCACGAGCTGCTTGTAAACCAGGAGAATATAAACGCCGGCCCTGCTTGTACGAATGAAAAAACTTCTGCAACCCACCCGGTGACCCCGGCAAGCAGCCCGGCGGTTAAACCGAGCACCGCTAAGTAAGCCGGATAAGAAAGTGCTTGTGCTGTTGTTTTCAAACCATCACCACCTCTGTTTCGTAGTATAAACGGCTTGAAATGGTTCATACGCATAAAATAAGCTTTTTACAACCCTTGTAAATTTCATGTGTAAAACCATATGTTTCAGGGAAAGGTAGCAGTACTACAGCAACGAAATTACGGACTTGCAAATTCCGTTCGGACCAGGCACAAGTTATGCAATTTGAACAATGCTAGCAGTAGCACACATCTCCTTTGTTCGTGTACAATAAAACCAACGTTCACACCGATGAGTTGCTTAAAATTTTTGGAGGTGACAACGCCATGTCAAAAGTGATCCGCCAGCCGCTTTTATTTTTAATATTCGGGTTGGCCATACTTGGCCTTGGTAACCAGCTGCTAACCAACCCCGGCGGCCTCGTCATTTCGCTGCTCATAGGCGCAGCTGTCGCGGTCGGGCTGTACTATTTGTTAACCCGCGTTGTGTTAAAACGGATGGCCGGCGGTCCGGCCGGCGGTTCGCAGCCCGTTTCAAAAGGGCGAGGCGCCGCCCCTGCCCGCTCAAGCCGCCCAGCACCGACAAAAGGTGCAAATGTAGCAAAAGCTGAAAGCGCAAAACGTAAGCCAGCCCGTAAACGGAGCGAAGCGGAACTGAAAGTGATTGAAGGAAACAAAAACAAGAAAAAAGACCGGGCCCATTCGTAGTTTTGGCTCGGTCTTTTTGCACGGGTAGAGGAGAAAGGGGGAGCATGTATGACATCGGCTGCTGATGCACTGTCATTGGTTGTACCATTTTCGGAACCTGCTTGGTATTATT
Organism: Salsuginibacillus halophilus; assembly: GCF_003014715.1. GTDB lineage: Bacteria > Bacillota > Bacilli > Bacillales > Marinococcaceae > Salsuginibacillus > Salsuginibacillus halophilus. The sequence continues at coordinate 3,206 of NZ_PYAV01000011.1, read as the reverse complement.
TGATCATTATTCCGCTGATTTACTGGTTAGTTGATAAAAGTGCAGGATTCCGGCTTTTTGTATTATTTTTACTTTCCATGTATTTAAACGTTTTTGCACGTACCATGCCACAGCTGCAAGAAGGTTCTGTGCCGCTTTTCAACCTTGAAGGACCGTTGATACCTGACCCGCACGTGCAGGCAGGCGCAACCGTCCTCGGTTTTTTCATTCTAGAATTTTCACAACGGAAAATAACTTGGGCTGCTTTTGGCGGTATCATCTTTATTTCTATTGTCGTTTACATGAACGGTACGCATTTGTTTGAAATCGGCACAAGTCTTGTGCTCGCAGGTTTTCTCGTTTTCGCTTCATTTCGGTCGCTTGATTGGACCGGATCCATGCCCGATACTTACAAGCTTGCCCTTGCCTTCGTGCTTCCCTCAGCACTTCTTTTACTTCTTCCGGAAAGTGCGTTGTATGCCGGACTGCTGCTTGGGATTAGCTTAGGCGTGGTGTTTGAACAGCTGAAAATTCGATTTTTTGTACGTTCCCGCGGGCGCCGGGCGCTTGCAGGATTGATCGGCACCAGCGGCGTACTCGTGCTGCTTTGGACCGCCTCAACCTTTATGCAGACAGTACTTTCACAATTTTTAATTAGCATATTGCTTGGGTTATGGATTACTCTCTTCGCACCTTGGTTATTTACGATAACAGGTATTTTCACACAAGCTGGCCAGCGGATCGAAAACTAATGCTTACGGATAGGTGAGCTCCGCCCAAGCCTTCGGGTAATATGATCTTCAGCTGCCTTTTCACCAAGTTCAATCAACGCCGGCAGGTCTTCTGCGACTGCTTGAAAATCCGTTGCTTTTAGTTGATCTGCCGGGATAAACACAATGTGCTCTGCATCTGTCTGTTTAATGTAGCGCAAGTCATGAGCTTTTCGCATCGTCTCAAACAGCGATTTATACATTTCCACTGCATTTTCAATCGGCCGCCTTGCAGCCGCGTCAATTTCAGGTTTTAATTGAAACCCGATTAAAGGCCGGCGTAATTTTTCCTGCTCGTTTTTAAACAGCCAAAGAGGAAAATTGCTCAACACACCGCCATCAACAACGTAAACACACCTTCCCCGCCCTTGTTTTAATTTGACCGGCTCAAAAAAGTACGGCAGCGCACAGCTCATGCGTACAGCCTTTGCAATTGGAAAGGTGTCTGGGTTATAGCCGTATTCTTTCAAGTCATCTGGAAGCACCATAAACCGGCCGGCGCTCAAATCAGATGCCACGATTCTCAGGCTTCCTTCAGGTAGATCGCGGAATGTGCGCACCATTTTTTTTGCAAGCAGCTCCTCTATCCATTCCTCGAGCGCTTCTCCTTTATATAAACCGAGTCGCCAGTACACACTCAACCAGTGCGTGAGCCGGCAGAGCCGGGCAGGAAACGGTGCATCAAGCAGCGCGTTTGGATCGGTGTTTTTCACAATTTCCAGCAGCTCATCACTTGTGTAGCCAGCCTTAACGAGCGCAGCTGTTAACGCACCAGCACTTGTACCCGCTACCCTGTTCATACTTAAATTTTTCTGTTCCATGGCACGCAGTGCACCTATAAATGCGACAGCTTTCACCCCGCCGCCGGCAAACACAGCATCGACGTTCACGGTGCATACCCCCTCCTCTTATAGGCATATGCCGCTATGCTGTCTTTGGTGCCTATCCAAAAAAAGAACCTTTCTCTAAGAGAAAGGATCAGACTGTCGACAAAGTATAAAGCCAAACATTTATGGGCAGCTTACTTCCTCAAGTTCCGGGCTGTTGTATGAAGAGGATAAAAACCCAATCATGAACGTGACCAACACTACCGACGGACGCTTTCCCGAGGGCTTGGCTTCAGCTAACTTGTTCGATTGATTCATTCGAACAAGTGGATCTTCAGCCTTCGCTTGATCCTCTGGGAGTCGCCGTCTTTCGTTTCGGTCACTTTTACATTTGTATATGGTTCGTTTGATCACTCATAAAGCGTCATGATGAAAAGAATTCATGTAGATATTGCTTAATCACAAGAATCTTTACAATTGATGACCTTCAAACTACATAAGGCTGACAAGCGTCGGCGACGCCACCAGGAACAGCGCGAGCCGAAAATCCTGCAGCCAGTGACTTTCTGCCGAGGAGGTTGAGTCGGTGACGGAGGCTAAGAAGATACGGTGACTTCAAGCTTTAGCGTAGATCAAATCGGTGTCACACTTGTGCCATCCGGGTGCAAGCGTCCGCGGAAAAGCGACGTCTGCCTTCGCTTTTCTTAAAAGTTTGTCTACACGCTGCACCTTTCTCTTGGAGAAAGGTTCTTTTAGGTGCATCAACACTTGAAGTTTAGCCTTCTTCTTTTTTCTGGGTCGTGCGCAAGTCTTCGATCCGGCTTTCGTCTTCGCGAAAGTACTGCACTAAGTCACCGATCCGGTCGATCGCATCCCAGCTTAAGTGATGCTCAATGCCTTCAACGTCTGCATAAATATTGTCATGTTCGACGTTAATAATATGTAAAAAATCTTCGAGCAGCTCATGACGATAGACGAGCCGTTTTCCGATCTTCTTTCCTTTCGGTGTTAACATTAAGCCGCGGTATTTTTCATAAATTAAGTATTCCCGCTGCCCAAGTTTCTGCACCATTTTTGTTACCGAAGACGGGTGCACATCGAGCGTTTCTGCAATATCTGAAACGCGGGCGTAGCCTTTGTCTTCAATGAGTTTATAAATTCGCTCTAAATAATCTTCCATACTGGGTGTTGGCATGGTGCTTCCCCCAATGCTAAGCATTCCCCGTCTGTAGACGGATTCTATTTCATTGTACCGGATTGCAAAGCACTCGGCAACGGCAGGACAGTTTTCAAATATCAAGATCGTGCCTCGCTCACCTGAGGTCGTGCTTCGCTCCCCTGAGATCGTGCTTCGCTCCCCCAAGATCGTGCCTCGCTCCCCTAAGATCGTGCTTCGCTCCCCTGAGGTCGTGCTTCGCTCACCTGAGGTCGTGCTTCACCCGCCTGAGATCGTGCCTCGCTCACCTGAGGTCGTGCTTCGCTCACCTGAGATCGTGCTTCGCTCCCCTGAGATCGTGCCTCGCTCCCCTGAGATCTGAAGTTAGTATAAATAGTGGACACGGCACATTGGCACATGGTTACATGAAAGACAACAATGATAAAGGGCGTGAACCTTATGGCCAAAGCTAAG
>NZ_PYAV01000010.1 GCF_003014715.1 Salsuginibacillus halophilus | reverse complement strand
TATTAGCCCCGGTTTCCCGGGGTTATCCCGATCTGCAGGGCAGGTTGCCCACGTGTTACTCACCCGTCCGCCGCTCGATCCACCAGCGTCATCCCCGAAGGGACTCAACTGGTTTCACGCGCTCGACTTGCATGTATTAGGCACACCGCCAGCGTTCGTCCTGAGCCAGGATCAAACTCTCCGATAAAGTGATGCTTGGCATCAATCAAATCGAAGGGATTTGATGTGTTTCGTTTAACGTCAATTAAATTGACGGGCGCACTTGCTTTCATTCAGTTTTCAAAGGGCAAATCATGTTTGCGCTTTGTTTTAAAGCGACATTTATCAATGTAACATCTTACAAACAATGCGTCAATGACTTTTTTCAAAAAGTCATTTTTCCGTACGCTTTTGCTTGATTTTTTCCGCCGCCTCATCAGCGACAATAAATAATTTAACACTAAATCCACCGCATAGTCAACAACTAAAATAAATTTTATGTTATTTTCTTTTTGTATTCTACCACAGTCGATTCGTTGCTACTTTACACTTGCATCATATACAGCCTCCGCTTTAGTTTCGTAGGTTGATTGTGGTCATTTGAACATCTCCCGTTACTACCTAAGCCAAATCGTGACAGCTTGGCGAGCGACACTCAAGCAACAAGCAGCGGCTCAAATTCTTCTTGAAGGAAGAAAGACGATTTGACGATATGCAAAGCAAGGCCTGATTTTCTACATCTGTATATGTAAATCATAATTGATAATGATGAGGGTTGTCACCTACAAGTTTAACGATATCTTCACATCCCACCAATTTCACTTAAATATGACGTATGCTATACTTTGCAATCAGGAGGGAATTACAATGGCACTTAATTACGCAAGCAAAATCAATAAAATCCGCACCTTTGCTCTGGCACTGGTTTTCATCGGGATTCTTGTCATGTACATCGGCATTTTCTTTCGTTCTTCTCCAGTGATTATGTCAATCACAATGATTCTTGGTTTCTTATTTGTTATCTCAAGCAGTGTGGTTTATTTTTGGATTGGTATGCTTTCCACAAAAACTGTTCAGGTGGTCTGCCCTTCTTGTGAGAAATCAACGAAGATTCTTGGACGGGTTGATGCGTGCATGCACTGCGATGAACCTTTAACTTTGGATCCTGAACTCGAAGGCTTAGAGTTCGATGAAAGCTACAACAAAAAACAATAAAACGCACCTATTCGTAAAACACCTTCAAGTAGTAACTTGAAGGTGTTTTTTACTTCCTTGAGTTTTTTAAAAAAACCTTCATATTTCAAAAAGAAATATGAAGGCCAAAAACATACATATACGTACGCGTATATGCGATAAAATTAATGCTTAGCTGTCGTACTGCAATCCGGACATTTTCCGTAAATCTCCATCCTGTGACTTTCTACTTGAAAGCCTGTGACGTGTTCAGCAAGTGACTCTACCTCATCCAAGCCAGGGTAGTCAAAGTCGACAATTTTGCCGCAACTATTACAAATCATATGGTAGTGATCAGTCGTTACACAATCAAAGCGGCTCGAAGCATCACCATAAGTTAACTCTTTAACGATGCCGACTTCTTTAAACACCCTCAGGTTATTATATACAGTAGCCACACTCATGTTTGGAAATTTACCTTCAAGGGCTTTGTATATTTCATCCGCTGTTGGATGCGTCATAGATTCATACAAATATTCAAGAATCGCATGACGTTGTGGTGTCATTCGAACCTTTGTACTTTTCAAGGAATCGATTGCTTGCTGCAGACGCTCAGTTGCCATCGTCATGCACCTCGCTTTCCAACAAACCATTCTTTCTTAATAACCTTTATAAATTAAGTTTATATGAGGCCGGAAAACGTGTCAATAAACAGCCCTTTTCAATACTACTGGTTTTTACCCTTATGACGTTCACTTAATTTTTCGTATCAATGACAAATGAAACAAAACGTTGTGAAGATGGTTGGACTTTCTTCACTTCCTCAATATTTTCACAAGCCTGTCGTAAATCTTCGTTTAACTGATCTACATCTTTTTCATCAACACCAAACAAAAACGTTGTGCTGTTTTTTCTCATAAATGTTCCTGAGCTCGCAAGCTCTGTCATCCGGTATCCGAAGTTTTTCATTTCACGCTCAATGTATTCAGTGTACCAACGATCTACAATACATAAAACGATCTTCACATGCGCCGCCCCCTTGTTTATCACAAATTAATAGCCGCGATCAAGGTTCACTTCATTTACAGCAAAGCGACCGTCAGCTAAGTACATGTGTAAATTCTCTACGAATAATGCGATCGCCCGGTCCTGATACTGTGGCGAGATTCCTGAAATATGTGGAGTCACAGTAACCGAGGAATGTTCCCAGAACGGGTGAGATCCAGGCAGTGGCTCTTCTTCAAAGACATCTAGAATTGCATGGGTAATCTCTTTTTTGTCGAGTGCATCAAGAAGTGCATTTTCATTAACCGTCTGCCCTCGTCCAATATTCATAAATACAGCTTCTGCTTTCATTGCCTTAAAAAAAGCTTCTCCTGCCATATGATATGTTACATCTGTTGCTGGAAGCACCGAGACTACGTAATCACACCTGTTTAAAAATGAGTGCAGCTCCTCTGAGGTATATGTTGCCGTAAAGTTATCTGACGGTTTTCCACTCCTTGTACATGCTAACGTCTCCATTCCAAAGGCTGAACCAATGCGCCCGATCTCTTCTCCAATGGCCCCGGCACCAAGCACACCCAGCGTCTGCTGATTGATTTCTGTCATTGTTACTCTCCGGTTCCATAGCTTAGCCTGTTCCTGGCCCCGGATAACATTACGCTGTCTGGCATAATCTAAAATCATAGCAAACGTATATTCTGCCATCGGGGACTTGTGGATGCCCCGGGCATTCGTTACCTGGATGTTTTTAGCTTTCAGCTCTTCAAACGGCAGCTTATCCATACCAGCGGAAATCACCATCATCCACTGAAGGTGTTCTGCCGAGTTGATGTGCTCTGGCGTCACATCTTCTCCTAGAGTGATGAGGACATCCGCCGTTTTCAGTGACGCTTCTGCTTCCTCCATCGACTTATAAAACTCAAAATTCATTTGTGGAAATTCCTGCACCAACTGTTCCTGTAAGTCTTTACGTATTTTTGCCGATGATACAATTTTCATGTAGCCAGCTCCTTTACACGTCCATAACTCTTTTGACATTTATCTTACCTTAAGTCGTTGTCTTTTCACAATTTTGAATCCTTTATTTCCTCCGGCAGGTTAAGCAATTAATGTTAAAATACAAATAATATCAGCCACAAAGGGGATTTTTAAATGGATCAACATACTTCAAGGGAACTTTACCAAGAAGCGAATGAACATATTGTTGGCGGCGTAAACAGCCCGTCCCGTTCATTTAAAGGTGTTGGCGGCGGCACGCCTGTATTTATGGACCGCGGGGAAGGTGCTCATTTAATCGATGTGGACGGAAACCGCTACGTTGATTTCCTCGGCGCTTATGGACCGATGATTACAGGTCATGCTCACCCTCATATTCAAGCAGCCATTGCAAAAAGTGCTAGTGAAGGAACACTCCTCGGCACGCCTACAGTTTTAGAAAATACATTTGCAAAAATGTTGAAAGAAGCAATCACTTCACTTGAGAAGGTCCGCTTTGTTAATTCTGGCACAGAAGCCGTCATGACAACGATCCGCGTAGCACGGGCTTACACAGGACGCGACAAAATCATTAAATTCTCCGGCTGTTATCATGGGCACTCTGATCTTGTTCTCGTTGCAGCCGGCTCTGGTCCGGCTACGCTTGGCTCCCCCGACTCTGCCGGCGTAACAAAGAACATTGCTGCTGAAGTTGTCACTGTACCATTTAATGACGCTGAAGCATTAGAGCGTGCACTTACAGAATGGGGAAGCGAAACAGCAGCTGTCCTGGTCGAGCCGATTGTCGGGAACTTCGGGATTGTTGAACCAGAAGAAGGATTCTTAGAAAAAGTGAACGAACTTGCTCATGCAAATGGCAGCCTTGTCATTTATGATGAAGTGATTACTGCGTTTCGATTCACCTATGGAAGCGCTCAAGAATTGTACGGCGTTCAGCCTGATATGACAGCTATGGGTAAGATTATCGGCGGCGGTCTGCCGATCGGTGCTTACGGTGGTCGTGCTGATATTATGGAACGGGTGGCGCCACTTGGTCCTGCATATCAAGCAGGCACAATGTCAGGGAACCCTGCTTCAATGCGGGCAGGCATTGCTTGTTTAGAGATTTTAAAAGAAGAAGGTGTTTACGAACACTTGGATCATTTAGGCAAGCTGCTTGAAGAAGGCATTCTTGCTCGTGCGGATCGTTACCGTCTACCTGTGAAAATAAATCGTTTAAAAGGTGCCCTCACAGTTTATTTTACTACTGAAGAGGTAAAAGATTATCAAGGTGCTGAAGATAGTGATGGAATTCTTTTCGCCCGCTTCTTTAAAGAGATGCTTGATCAAGGCGTACACTTAGCACCATCAAAATACGAAGCTTGGTTTTTACAAACGGCTCATACCGAAGCTGATATCACTTTCACTTTAGACGCTGTAGACCAGGCATTTCAAAATATGCGCGAACTGCTTTCTTCGTAAAAAGCAGGCGTTAATCACTTAGATTCCGGGAAAAATAAAGAAAAGCGGTACGTATAGAAAGGTACGATCTGAAAATGAAACTCGGGGCTCGGATATTTAAAACAGGTATTGCAATAACGATTGCGCTTTATGTGGCGCAGCTTATCGGGCTGGAGCCGGCAATGTACGCAGCGATTGCCGCTACCTTTGCCATTCAGCCGTCAATTAACCGGACATTTCAAACCATTACTGATCAAGTACAAGCGAATACCATCGGTGCAGGTCTTGCTGTCATTATGGGCATCACCTTTGGACACCAACCCTTTATTATCGGGGCAACCGTTATGCTTGCTATTGGCATTATCCGAAAGCTGAAACTCGAAGCTTCTACGATTCCGCTTTCGGTCGTAACAATTATTATTATTATGGGTAACCCTGCACCTGTGATGGAGTTTATGATGTTTGCTGCTTCACGCTTTGGTGTCATCATGCTTGGTGTCTTTGCCGCTTTTCTTGTAAACCTCTTATTTATTCCACCAAAATATGAAGAACGCTTGTACAAAGAAGTTGTTCAATTATCCGAAGAAATTTTACAATGGATCCGTTTAATTACGCGTCACGACACAAACCAAAAATCGTTAAAAAAAGATATCCCCCGCATTAACGAAGCGATTGTTGAGATGGATAACTTGTATATCCTGTATAAAGAAGAGCGGGATTACTTTATGCGCAAAAAGCTTGCTAAAGCCCGTAAGCTTGTATTGTTTAAAGAAATGGTGACTACGATGAAAAAAGCATTTACCATTTTGCGCACGTTAGACCATTACGGCAATGAGATGAACCACATGCCGGAACGATTGCAAAAACTTGTGCAGCAACAGCTTGACCATTTAACAAATTATCATGAACGAATCCTGCTTCGTTATGTCGGCAAAGTACGGACACAAAAAACAGACGAGATGGCTGAGGAAGTTGACGAAGGTGAAGAATCCTTAACTGACTTGTTTATGGACTTATACGATCACCAGGAAATTGACCGTGATGAATGGCTGCACGTCTTACCGGCAATCTCTCACATTGTCGAATATTACGAGCAGCTTGATCATTTAGACCGACTCGTCGAAAGTTTTTTCAGCTATCACAAATCCACTAATACCGTTGACATTGAAGAACCCCATGAAGAGGATAAATAATAAAAAAGCAGGGCCGGGATGATGAAACTTCCCGGCCCTGCTTTTTTATAAGTTCGTGTTGCCTGTTCTGCGCGGCTGGCTCCTGCTTCTGCGTGATTACGTTGAGGGAGAAGAGCACCTCTCGTGCCAATATGTCGGCTCCTGCTTCTGCGCGATTGTCTTTGCGCTATTTACGTTAAGTGCTGCACATTAAACAGCTTGTAATAACTACCCTTCTCTCTCATCAGCGCTTCGTGACTTCCACTTTCAACAACACGACCGTTTTCCATCACAATAATCCGGTCGGCATGCGTAATTGTAGAAAGCCGATGGGCTACAATAAATGTTGTACGGTGACGGGCTAGCGTCTCCATTGCTTCTTGAATGTAGTGTTCGCTTTCTAAATCGAGAGCAGAAGTTGCTTCATCAAACACAAGAAGCGGCGGGTTTTTCAAAAACACACGTGCAATGGCAACTCGCTGCTTCTGCCCGCCGGAAAGCTTGATGCCCCGCTCCCCTACTTCAGTATCGTAGCCATAAGGAAGTTCTTGAATAAATTCGTGGGCATTTGCTGCTTTTGCAGCAGCAACAATTTCTGCATCAGTTGCTTCTGGGTTTCCCATTGAAATGTTTTCTTTGACCGAATCACTAAACAGGACGTTATCCTGTAAAACCATCCCTATATGATCACGCAGGCTTCGGACTTGATAATCACGAATATCATGGCCATCTAAACGGATAGCCCCTGAACTTACATCATAAAACCTCGGCAGCAAGCTTATTAAGGTGCTTTTACCGCCCCCACTCATACCTACGACAGCCACCGTTTCTCCAGCTTTGACATGAAAGTTCACATCCTGCAGGACAGCACCATCTTCATTTTCATATTGAAAATGCACATTTTCAAAGGAAACCTCGCCTTTTGGGTGTGAAACGGGAACAGCGCCGTCACGATCTTGAATATCATAATGCTCATCAATAAATTCAAAGACACGATCCATCGATGCAATCGACTGAATTAGCTGTGTTGACGAGTTCACAAGCCGGCGCAGTGGATTGTAAAGTCGCTCCATATAAGATACAAAGGCGACCATTTCCCCGACACCAAGTCCTGCAGTTAATGCAGCATAGCCAGCGGCAAGAATGACGATAAGCGGAGCAACATCCGTAATTGTATTTACAACTGCAAATGTTTTCGCATTCCATTTGGTATGATCAACCGCCCGATTTAAAAATGCCTGGTTCCGCTCATCAAACTGCGATTGGGCATGATCTTCGAGCGCGAAACTGCGAATCACACTCATCCCCTGCACCCGCTCATGGAGGTGACCTTGAACATCTGCCAAAGCTTGTGAGCGAGCCCGGGTTAAGTGGCGGAGATGCCCATAAAAGTATTTAATCGCGACGATATACAACGGTAAAAGTGCTAGAGCTACAAGAGTGAGCCACACATTCATCGTTAACATGATCGCTACGGCAATTAAAATTGTGGCCATATCAAGCCAGATGTTCATCAATCCTGTGATCACAAAATTTTTCGTCTGCTCCACATCGTTAATAACCCGTGAAATGATCTCCCCGACTTTGCGATTAGAATAAAAACGCAGACTCAATTTTTGAATGTGGTTAAACAGCTGCTGACGAATATCGTATAAAACTTTATTTCCTGTCCACTGTGCAAAATACTGCCGGTAGTATTCCACAGGCGGACGTAGAATTAAAAAGGCTACGATCGCACTGCCGATGAGCCAGCTTAACATTGAAACTTGCTCACTTGTTGATAAAGCTTCATTTAAAATAATGTCGTCGATGACATACGCTAGCAATAAAGGCGTTAACAACGGAATACCGAACTTTAAAACACCGATAAAAACGGTGAAAACAATGATTTTTTTATAAGGAGCTACAAACTTTAAATACCTTCGAATTGAACCCATTTACTCCCCTCCTTTCTCTGCTTCTTAAACCATCAAAAGCAAGAACCTCCCCGATTGGGAAGGTCCACAAGTCCTTTTATCTGTACGACAAAAACCGCTCGTACCACTGTTCAGGGAAGTCAGGATTAAATGGTCCTTTCCCCTGACAAATCCAGCTTTGCAGTTCTTGAAGTCCCTGCTGCACATTGAGATCAACTTCGCGCGGATAATTCATCTGCTCTTGATGTAGCCGGTATTCGTCTTCGTCCAAGATTTTATACGTGCGATCAGGAAACACTTTAATATCTAAATCATAATCAATATATTTTAGTGCCTCTTCATCCCATACAAACGGTGTGCCTAAATTGCAGTAATAATAAACACCGTCCGCACGAATCATCGCAATAACATTAAACCACTTCTGAGCATGAAAATAACAAATTGCCGGCTCCCTCGTCCGCCATTTCCGCCCGTCTGACTCACGAACGATAATCCGGTCATTGCCCCCGATGATTTCCTGCGAAGTCCCTTGTAACACTAAGGTTTCTTCCCATACTCTGTGCAGTTTTCCATTATGTTTGTAACTTTGCACTTGAATGTTAGAGCCGGTGGCAGGAAACGTCATAAGTTCCCCCTTTCTACCTGTTTTCCGGCGGTTGTAAAGACACAAGCATTTGATCATCTACATAAAACGAAATATCTGGTTCTTCCCGCAGAAAATCCCGGATTAAAAGATAAGATACTTTACCACTTGTGTCTGCTTCAGCTACCGGGATGCCCCCTGTACGCTGAAAATATTGATCTACCGCCCTTTGTACTTGGTCCATCTGCTTTGGAATTTCAGGGTCTGAAAAAATTTCGTAAGTTTCTTTCGACATATAATACGTCTCGCGCGGGACAGCTTTAAGTACAGGTTTTAATAGCTCATAATCAATCGAATGATCTTCATGCACAAATGTACGGAGGCTCACACCGATCGGAAGTGTATTTGCCAGCGTTTGAATCGCTTTTTGAACTTCTTCAACCGAAATACTCTGCTCTGGATACTCCGCCTGTTCTTCCTGCTTCTTTTTACGAAACATGACCGTCCCTCACACCCTTTCCTGCAATTTTCACCGCCTGGAAATTCCGTTGGTTTCTTTAATATCTCTTCTATTATACAACGGTTGTCCGCGGAATGAAAAACATCCATTTTATAAAAACAAAATTGATTGTTTAAAAGAAAGCTTTGAAAGGAAAACCAACTTATAACACAATGTGAAAGGAGTAATGCTTTATGGCACGTAAAGATGTTGATAAAGAGATTGAAGAACGTCATATTGATAAAAAAGAGGATAACTCCAAAGTTGCCGCAACGTTTATCAAATATGCCACATACATTATTATCTTCTTCGGATTCTTATGGTTCCTTATTAATTATGTATTCCCGATGTTTGGTGGCGGCGCAGCTTAAATGAAGTGAATCAATGACCATAAAAAAGGCCCCCGCTTGGGAGGCCTTTTTTTGTGCATTACTGCTGTTGGTTATTCTGTTGTTGCTTCTGTTGGTTTTGCTGCATGTTTTGGCGGGACTGCTGGTTTTGCTGCTTAGCGTGCTGAGCGTCCTGCTCTTGACCAAATTCAGCATTGTGCTGTTGGTTCTGTTGCTGCTGATTCTGCTGCTGTTGATTTTGTTGTTGCTGTTGGTTTTTTTGGTTTTTCATCCTTATCACCTCCACACCCGTTAACTTGTCCGGAGGTCATCGGATTTATCCAAAAAAATTTCAACGAAAATAAAAATTACGTTAAAAGTGAAATGCCGCCGTCAACGACAAGCGTTTGTCCGCGCACCATATCAGCAGAAGGGGAAAGCAGAAACATGGCTGCTTCAGCTAAATCATCTTCACGTACAATCCGACCCGCCGGCGTCCGTTCTGCTGTCGCCTGCAAAAGCTCATCACGGTTCGGAAAGTGTGTGAGTGCATCTGTGTCTACAGCACCTCCGGAAACGGCGTTCACCCGAATCCCTTTTGGTGCGAGCTCAACAGCCAAGTAGCGCGTTAACGCCTCAAGGGCAGCTTTTGAAACCCCTACAGCTGTGTAATTTTCTAAATAACGCTGGCTGCCAAGAGAGCTTAAGCTGACAATTTGACCACCTTCAGACTGTTCCATTAAACGGGCGGATTCCTGGGCACAAAACAAAAGAGCTTTGCTGTTAATGTCCATCGTCCAATCCCAATGACTTTCTTCAAGCTCCATTGCAGGACGTAAAACGCCTGAAGCAGCATTGTTTACGAAAATATCCAAACGGCCATAATGTTCCTCAACATGTTGAAACATTTCCTGAATTTTTTCGCGCTTCCCGACATTCGCTTTAACTAAGAGCGCTTCGACCCCGAGCGCTTTTACTTCTTCCGCTGTTTCTTGAGCAGCGGATTTGCTTCTTGCATAATTAATCACAAGATCATATCCACGTTCAGCTAGTTTTAACGCAATTGTTCTGCCAATACCACGGCTGCTTCCAGTGACAAGCGCCACCGGACGGTTTGTTGTATGTTCCATGTACCTGCCTCCGTTACCGAAAGTTCGTTCTATATTATAACTTATTGACTCTTGAAAGCACACCCTCAAAAGGTTTTACTCCTTTATTGAGTGTAAGGACGATAAAATAAGGGTATCACACTCTTACAAACATGTTGAAGGAGGTCGTGACCGATGGAAAGAGAAACATTTTATGTCACTGTTGACCAAGGTGCAGTAGAACTGGCCGATATCCAAACACCGGATAATAAAATTCAATTTGAAGTTGAATTAGGTCCGGATGAGAAAAAAGAAATGAAGGATTTAATTCAAGCGATTGCCGCCCAAGATGCTGAGGGTGACCATGTGGTGTCTTATCCTTTTAATGAACCAGCCGCTGATGCTGATAAACAGTTGGTTGAAGAACGGATTCGCAAGCTTTACCAACGCATTTATGATTACGGGACACCAAAAACAAAAGAACAGGTTGCTGAAATCGCAGAAGACATCAAGCTTTAAGCCAGGCACCCTCCGCTTAATAAAAGCAGAGGGTGCTTTGCTTTTCATAAACTTAAGCGCCACAGTACATACTACAGCCGAGAACTTTATGAAGGAGGTAAAGCTCATGAGTACCGAGGCGAAGTCTTACTTTGTTAATTTACACCCTACCAGCATGGATGAAATCTCAACAACGTATATTGACGATCCTGAGCTGATCCAATATGAGATTAAGGCCACACCAGATCAGCTCGAAAAAATAAAGCACCTTGTCAGCGAAACACACGCCCACGATATGGAGGCACAGAATTTATTTACCTTCAGGCATTTTGACGAACATATCGAGGAAAATGACCGTTATGAGTTTGAACGAGGCTTTGAACACGTGCTGCACGCCATTTACGACCTAGGTACCCCTGACACTAAAGCAAAAATTGAAGAAATGCACTGGTTTGATAAACCTCATTAACCGGGTTATTCAGCACATTCACATGTTCATCTTCGACTGTCCACCATCTACATTTAAACTTGCGCCGGAGACCCATGAAGCACGTTCTGAAGCAAGGAACATAACAACATCTGCAACTTCTTCCACCCGCCCGAAGCGTCCTGCCGGGATCTGCTGCTCTACAAACGCTTCAATTTTTTCCGGGTTTTCTTCCCAGCGCTTCTGCCAGTTCCCTGTCGGATGAAGGATTGAACCCGGGGCTACAGAATTAATTCTTACACCATCTTGGATAACTTCATCTGCCATCGCCTTTGTAAAGCTGATCAAAGCCGCTTTTGCATTGTTGTAAGACGGCTTTCCACCGGACTCACGGCCAAATATAGATGTAATATTTACGATAGACCCTGCGCCTTCTTCTTTCATAGCCGCAGCTGCTTTTTGACTAAGATCTACCGCCGAGTAATAGTTGACCTGCATCGCCTCTTCAAACGTAGAAATTGAAGTATCCATCACAGCACCACCTTGACTGCCGCCGGCGTTGTTAATCAGTACATCAATACCGTCAAATGCATCTAAAAATGATTGAAAGGCTTCTCTGCGCTGATTTGCATCAGTTACGTCAGCTGACATAAACCACTCGGCCTCAAGCGATTTTGCAGCAGAAGCAAGCTCCTCTTCGTTACGGGCGAGCAGCCCAATACGCGCTCCCTCTTCTTTAAATGCCTTAGCAATGCCGTAACCAATCCCTTTAGATCCACCTGTAATGAGTACACGTTTACCTTTTAAATTGAGCTCCATATTTATTCTCCTTTCAAGTGTCGTAATATTTTTTGTTGAGAAACAGGCAGTGCGTACAATGCTGCTTCATCCAGCGTCACCCATACTTCAGTTTCACTTGGTACAGGTGCTTCTCGTACAGTGGCCCGGTGAACATGCATTTTCCATATAAGATGGGTGAAAGTGTGTTCAACATACTGAATCTCTCCCACAATTTCAGCACTTACGTCATGATCTTTCAACAACATGCTGCTTGCATCATTCATAAGGTTTTCGCTCGATGATTCAACATGGGGAAACTCCCACATGCCAGCAAGCAGCCCTTGATCCGGTCGTTTGCGTAAAAGCACGCGCCCCGCATCATCTTGAACGACTGCCACCGACAACGTCTTTTTTGAAGGGGCTTTTTTCTTTGATTTCACAGGCAGGTCCTCTTCTTTACCTTCAGCCCGGGCGAGGCAATGGTTTTGCACAGGACAGAGTAGACAACCTGGAGATTTCGGTGTACAGATTAATGCACCAAGTTCCATAATTGCTTGATTAAAAATCGATGGTTTCGCACCTTCGAGAAATTGTGCCTGTACTTGTTCAAATAACTGTTTCGTTTTTTCTTTCCCGATATCTTCATCGATATTGCATATCCGCGAGAATACGCGCATCACATTACCATCCACTGCCGGCTCTTCTTGGTCAAATGCAATACTGATCACAGCACCTGACGTGTAAGGACCGACACCTTTAAGCTTTCGAAATACTTTGCGATCCTTAGGTACTTCAGCTTTGTAGTTAGCTACAACTTCCTGCACAGCTTCTTGCAGATTGCGGACCCGCGAATAATAACCAAGCCCCTCCCATGCTTTAAGCACTTCATCCTCAGGAGCTTCTGCTAACACTTCCATTGTCGGGAATTTTTTCATAAAGTTTTCATAATAAGGGATAACTGTATCAACTCTTGTCTGCTGAAGCATGATTTCTGACACCCAAACCCTGTAAGGATCTTTTGTCTGGCGCCACGGCAGATCACGATGATTTTCCATATACCAGCTTTGAAGATCGTTCTGAAAAGCCTGGCGGTCAACAGCTTGAAGTTTTTGCTGCAGCCATGTTTGCTCACTTGTCATATCATCTGTCTCCTCTTTTGAAAAAATCAACGAACGGGTATAACGTAAAAGAATGTTGTGGCTCCGCTGGACATGTAGCAGCTGTGCACTATATGATAAACAAGAAACGCCGATTTACATAACCGAAGGGAGGCTTCATATGGATACTGGCACTCATGCTGTTATGGGG
This sequence comes from Salsuginibacillus halophilus, assembly GCF_003014715.1. Classification (GTDB taxonomy): domain Bacteria; phylum Bacillota; class Bacilli; order Bacillales; family Marinococcaceae; genus Salsuginibacillus; species Salsuginibacillus halophilus. Next base: position 116,058 of record NZ_PYAV01000010.1, on the reverse strand, counting down.
GTCGGGCTGGGTGGTCTTGCAATGCTTGACCCAGCCATCAGTCAAAGTCCTGCGACACAGCAAGCTGTTATGGCTGGTGCGATCATCGGCTCGCAAGCACCGGATTTTGATACAGTACTTAAGCTGCGCAACAACGCTGTCTACATCAGGTATCATAGAGGACCAACACATTCCGTGCCCGCTGTCCTTTTATGGCCTCTGCTTGTTACGCTTATGATTTATTCGTTCATCCCTGAAGCCGACCTGCTCAATTTATGGCTTTGGACCTTTCTGGCCGTATTTCTTCACGTGTTTGTGGATATCTTTAATGCTTACGGTACCCAGGCAGTGTCCCCATTTTCTAAGCGCTGGGTCGCCTTCGGGGTCATCAACATTTTTGATCCGTTCATTTTCTTAGCCCACATTGCCGGTTTTATTTTCTGGCGTTACGGGGCAGACCCTGGTTTGACGTTTGCATCCATTTACAGCCTTATTATCGTTTATTACATTTGGCGCTGCATCGAGCGTAATAAAGTTGTGAAAAATGTACGCAGCCGCCACCCGAATGCCACCCATGTTTTCATATCGCCAACATTTCGTTGGCAGTTATGGCACTTGGTCATACGCACAAAGGAACAACTTTACGTAGCTGAATCAAGAAACCACCGTATCCAGTATTTTGAGACGTACCCTTTTGAACCGATTCCTGAAGATCCACTCATAAAAAAGGCACGTGAAGATGACAATTTAGCCGCATTCTTGTCGTTTTCACCTACTTACAGGTGGAAAACCAGAGAGACCGAGCAAGGTTACGAAGTTACATTTACAGATTTAAGATACCGTTCAAAAGGCTACTATCCTTTCGTCGCCGTGGTACGGATGGACGAGAACCTCCACATTTACGCTTCATACACCGGATGGATCTACAGCGAAGAAACGCTGGAGAAACGATTAAAACAATCTGAAGTGAAGCTGAAAACATCATAAATGTGTAGATGAGGCAGCGTGTTGAAGCACGCTGCCTCATCTTATAGATAAAATCATCACCACAAGTTTCCGGCTTCACATTTCGCCGTTCACCTTCTTAACTTAAGCTTCCGGCTGTTTTTTTAAAATCGCGATAGGTACTGCTTCAAGTTCGTGGTTCCCTTCCCGATAACCCCAGGCAAAAATGCCGTTTAGATAAGAAATTTGAAAAGTAGCTTCTTCCTCGTCAAGCAGATAAACTTCTCCTGGTTGAAACTCATTTGGATCAAGCATATAAGAAGCAGCCATCGTCATTTTCCGCTGCGCAACAGCAAATTCACTCACACGTCCTTGCCGTTCTGCCTTGATTGCTTCTTCACGAAGCCGCCCTACTTCTTCACGCAGTTCGTTCATTGTCATTTGGCTGAATCGTTTTTCCATTTAATTCGTTCCTCCCTCAATTGAATCCAGTTCCTTAATATAAGCGCGTACAGCCGATGCCTGATAACCACGGCGGCTTAAATATGCCTGCAGCTTTTGTTTCGCTTTTTCCGGCGGTTCTGTACGCAGGAACCTTTCATATTTACGCTCTGCTTCTTGCTGCAGCGCCTGCCATTCGACAGACTCATCCGGCGGCTCGTAATATAACCGGAGCACTTCTTGAATTAATGCTTGTGCGAAACCTTTGCGCTGGAGCGCTTCAACGATTTTTTGTTCAATCATCCGAGCCGATCCTGTATGTTTTTGCATCTGCTTGGTTACAATTTTGGCTGCAACTTCTAATTGATCCTCATGTGTAAACAACATAAGCGCTTGTTCTGCAACATTTGATGCAACGCCTTTGTATGCTAAGTCTTTATGGATCCGCTGCGGTCCGTGATCAGTTGTTCTCATTTTTGTTCTTACAAACGCTTCAGCATAAGCTTGATCATTAATATAGCCGTAATGTTTTAAAACATTTAGTGCCTCTGCAATGGCTGTGTACTCTTTATTTTCTAAATACGCTTTAACTTCAGCTTCTGTCCGAAGCTGCGAGGCAACATAACGAAAGGCAGCGTTCACAGCTTTTCGGTCTGTTTCATCTCGTTCAAGCTGCTGCCATTCTTCAGCACTCAAAGTCAGACCACGGCGAAGCTGCCATTTCACAAGTACAGCTTCATCAACACCTATACCAAAGCGCTCCCCGTCACCATCATCTATAAAAACGTTATACCGCTCCTCTTGTTCCTGCGGTGTAATTTTTGTAATCTTGTACACTCCGCACCCCTTTCATTTCGTACCGAAAAAGCGGATTAAATTTTAACTCCGACGGGTAAATGTGTTTTAAGCAGCACTGCGAGAACTTTGTTGTTAACCACCACACCCTACCCCCTTTAGCAGGTGATTGTGTAATGCCATAAGGTATTGCTTCAGGTTCTCGCAGCTGCTTCTATATGTTGATAAAGGAGAGAAACTTATGCATGTCGCCATTGCAGGCGGAACCGGCCTTGTTGGCTCACTTCTAACCGATCACCTTATTCATGCAGGAGCAGACATTTCTATATTAACAAGAAACGCTTTAAACAAACAGAATAGCGAACGAATTACTTATGTCGAGTGGCTCAACGATCGAACGCCTGAGCATGAACTGGGACATGTAGATGCTTTTGTTAATTTAGCAGGAGCGTCAATTAATGAGCGCTGGACTGAAGATCATAAACAAAAAATTCTCGATAGCCGTATTGAAGCAACTAGAGAAATTGTACGGCTGTGCGGAGCATTACCTGAAAAACCAGGTGTCCTCATTAATGCTTCAGCAGTCGGTTATTACGGTACGTCGACGACTGATGTATTTACAGAAGACAGCCGGCCGGTTGAGCGTAACTTTCTGCAGCATGTTTGTGAGCGCTGGGAGGAAGAAGCCGCTGAAGCTGAAAAAATTTATGGGGTTCGTACCGTCTTTGCCCGCCTAGGGCTTGTGCTTCATGACCAAGAGGGAGCGCTCCCAAATATCGTGCTGCCTTACAAATTGTTTGCAGGCGGACCTGTTGGTTCAGGTGAGCAGTGGTACTCCTGGGTTCACTGGGAAGATGTTGTAGAAATGATTCATTTCGCTATAGATCAACCGGATCTTTCAGGACCAATGAACGTCGTCGCTCCTCACCCGAAGCGGATGAAACAGTTCGGACGTACTTTAGCCTCTGTCCTCGGCCGTCCTCACTGGATCCCTGCTCCGAGCATCGCTTTAAAAACAGCACTCGGCGAAATGAGTGTCTTAGTTCTTGAAGGACAGAAAGTGCTCCCTGCTCGCGCAGAAGCACACGGCTACTCATTTGTTTTTCCTGAACTCCGCCCCGCACTTGAAGACTTGCTTCAATAAACTAAGAGGTGCCTCTTTCATGAGAGGCACCTCTCAGCGTGTAGACAAACTTTTTAGAAAAGCAGGGGCTGACGTCGCTTTTCGGCGGACGCTTGCACCCGGAGGGCACAAGGGCGACATCGGTTTGATCTACGCTAAAGCTTGATCGCACCGTGTCTTCTTAGCCCCCGTCACGGCCTCAACTTCCTCGGCAGAAAACCACTGCCTGCGGGATTTTCGGCTCGCGCTGTTCCTGGTGGCGTCGCCGCCGATGCTCGTCAGCCTTGCGTCATTTGATGGTCATGAATTGAAGAGATCTTTTTAATCAAGCGATATCTACACGAATCAGTTTCATCATGATGCTTCATGAACGATCAAGCGTACCGTACACAAAAGGCAAATGTAAAAGTGACCGAAACGAAAGACGGCGACTCCCAGAGGATGAAAAGCAGGCTGAAGATCCACTTGTTCGAATGGAAATCAATTCGAACAAGTTAGCTGAAGCCAAGCCCTCGGGAAAGCGTCCGCTTTCGTTTCGGTTACGTTCATGATTCAGCTTTATCCTCTTATTAGGTGGAACCGCGGAGCTCGAAGGAATAAGCTGTCTATGAATGTTAGGTTTTGTACTTTGTCGACAGTCCAAGAGGTGCCTCTTTCATGAGAGGCACCTCTTAGTTTTACAATTAATACAGCTTTCCGTGTTTATACATCAACCGTACCAGTCGCTCAATCGATAGTGTGTAGCATGCAAGGCGCATCGTTTCAAGATCTGTATGGAAATACTTGTCGAAGACCCGATCAAGCGTACGCTTCATTTGCTTAGAAAGTTCATCTAATACTTGCTCGCGGCTGAAGATTTCCGATTGCCGGTTTTGTTTCCATTCTAAATACGAAACGTGTACCCCGCCGGCATTTGCTAAAATGTCCGGTACGACAATCTTCCCGTTTTTTTCAAGGTGTTGGTCAGCTTCAAGCGTTACCGGAGCATTCGCCCCTTCTACGAGAATATCTGCTTGAACGTCATCTACATTATCTGCAGTTATTTGATCTTCTAAAGCGGCTAAAATTAACACGTCTGCTTCGACAGTTAAAACAGCTTTATCATCAAGCACTTCCCCAGAAACGCCAGCTTCTTTCAACTCTTCATCGTTACGCGGCAGATGACCGGTTTGATGTTTATAATTATTTAGCTTATCCACATCCAAACCATCTTCACAATAGTTCGTTGCATGCTTGTCAGATACAGCAACAACGTGATGGCGTGTGTCTTTACAATGCACTGCCTCGAGTGCTGCGATATGTCCTACATTACCAAAGCCTTGAACAGCAACTTGAATTGGTTCATCGTTTGCTTGTTTATCATACAAATGATTTAAAACGCGGCACTGCTCACTTCGACTCCCGCTTTTTTCCTGTCTCTTATCTTGAGGAAACCACTCGTTCACTAAGTACCAGTAACTTAGAAACGTACCGACACCCGTCGATTCACGTCTCCCATACGCTCCACCGTTTTCAATACTCTTTCCTGTAAATGATCCAAGATACGGCTGTCCTGAATGAATGGACTTAAAAGCACCAACCATCCAATCCATTACATGTGCGTCTGTTCCCATATCCGGCGCCGGGATATCATGGGTTGGTCCAATATCCGGGGTAAAACGTTCAACATACCGAGTGCTGATAAGGTGCAGTTCTTTTTCTGTATAGTCATCAGGATCAATATATACACCACCTTTAGCACCACCAAACGGAAGTTCATGCAAGGCATTTTTTATGGTCATTAAAATCGCCATGTTCTCAACTTCTTCTTCGTGAACACTTTTGTTAAAGCGAATGCCACCTTTATAAAAACCACTTACATTATTGTGTTGTACACGGAAGGCTGGAATTCTCTCAATTCCTCCATCTTCCAATGAAACGCGAATATAACTTTTTATAATTTTATCTGTCGTCTGCAAAATCTCACCAGCTGAACGCAGCACTTCCTGCCGGTCCACTTGTTTAGCTTCATCTAAAAAATCTTCTGTTTCAACGAGCTCATCAATGACAGTCTGAATCATTTGCTGTGTACTTTCTTTATCCATCGCATTCAGCCTCCTTAACAAATCAATTACAACTTTAAGTTCCCTGAAAAGGAAAAGCTTAACCACAAAAAAGCACTGCATTAAAGATTGTCTAATAGCACCGGCGGATTCTTCCCCCTAAACTCGTTAAAACCGTATTTCCACTGGTGTTCGCTGAAAAGATATAGTCGTTCACAGTTCACCTTTTTAAATAAATTACTACAAAATTAAAATTTCTTCTGAAAATTTTATATTTCACGAACATCGCTGCGAAAACCTTGAAACACCCGTCACATCTAGGTTTTCATGGTTTTTTGCCCATAAAAAAAACAACGGTACTATTTTCAAATCCGTTGCAAACGCTACTATATGCAAGTATGAAGGAAAGGAAGTTACAACCAATAAGTGCAATCCTCATTCAAACCAATTAACCGCTATTAATCAAGAACAAACGCGTTTGATATTTGTCAGTGAGACTCTTATTATTAAAACATGACGAAACGCAGAACGCGCTGAAACTGGGCTTTTCAGCCTTTAATATCAGCCGCTGCTGCAAAATACTCTTATGAAGGTGGTAAAAACATGAATGCAAATACGGCGACGTTGACGCCGGAACAAGTGAAGACACTGACGTTCGAGAAACCGGCAGTAGAAGACGGCCGCAAAATGTGGAAGCTCGTTAACGACTGCGGTCTCGACCTTAACTCTTCCTATAAGTACATTATGATGTGCGAATTCTTTGCTGAGACTTGCGTTGTTGCGAAAGAAGATGACAACGTTGTCGGGTTTGTTACTGCGTTTATTCCACCTGAGAAACAAGACACCGTGTTTGTATGGCAGATCGGCGTTGATGAGTCCCAAAAAGGACGCGGCTTAGCTTCAAAAATTTTATTTGAGCTGCTTGATCGTGAAGCTTGCGCTGATGTTCGGTATTTAGAAGCGACGGTTACACCTTCAAATACTGCATCACAAAATTTATTTAAAGGCATGGCTAAAAAACTCGGTACAAAATGCAAGATTTCTGAGTGCTTTGCCGAAGAGTTGTTCCCAGGCGAAGGTCATGAAGAGGAATTGACTTTCCGTATCGGCCCTATCAAAAAATAAGTCTGTCATAAAACGAAACATTAAAAAATAATGATCATTATCTTATAAAAAGGAGCTTTTTAACGCATGAACTTTAATGACTTATCTATTTTTGAAAACTTGGAATCTGAAGTCCGCAGTTACTGCCGCGGCTTTCCAGCTGTATTTCACAAAGCGAAAGATCATAAACTTTGGGATCTTGATGGCAACGAATATGTTGACTTCTTCTCGGGTGCCGGTGCGTTAAACTACGGTCATAACAACGAGAAGATGAAGCAGGCGCTCATTCAATATTTAACTGAAGATGGCATTACACATTCACTTGATATGGCTTCTAAAGCTAAAGCGGAGTTTCTCCAATCGTTTAATGACATCATCTTAAAGCCCCGCAATCTAGATTATAAAACGATGTTTCCTGGTCCAACCGGTACAAATACCGTTGAAAGTGCGCTGAAACTTGCCCGTAAAGTTACTGGACGGACAAATGTCATCAGCTTTACAAACGGTTTTCACGGCATGACGATTGGCGCACTATCTGTTACAGGTAACGCATTTAAACGTCAGGGTGCCGGAATCCCGCTGAACCACTCTGTTACAATGCCTTACGATGCTTACAACGGCGATACGAAGGCACAATTAGACTATGTAAAACAGTTTATTGATGACAATGGCAGCGGCGTTGATATGCCGGCAGCATTTATTCTTGAAACTGTTCAAGGCGAAGGCGGCTTAAATGCAGCTAGCAATGAGTGGCTGCAAGGCATTGAAAAAATCTGCCGCGAACGCGGAATTCTCTTAATCATTGACGACGTTCAGGCAGGTGTTGGTCGTACAGGAACGTTCTTCAGCTTCGAGCCAGCCGGAATTAATCCTGATATCGTATGCCTGTCTAAATCCATTGGCGGTTACGGGCTTCCGCTCGCACTAACCCTAATTAAACCTGAATACGACATTTGGGCGCCGGGCGAACACAATGGAACCTTCCGCGGTAACAACCCTGCTTTCGTGGCAGCGACAGCTGCACTTGAGTACTGGAAAGATGACACTCTAGAAAAAAGTGTACAAGAAAAATCGAAAAAAATCACGAACTTTTTGCAGGATATGACGAAAAAATATCCTGAGCTGCGTGGCAGCCTGAAAGGGCGCGGATTTATGCAAGGAATCGCCTGCGATGTTGAGGGTCTTGCTGAAGATGTTGCTGAAAAAGCATTTGAAAAAGGCTTGATTATGGAAACTGCCGGCGCTGAGGATGAAGTATTTAAACTCTTCCCGCCGATTACTATCGATGATGCTGGACTAGAAGATGGCTTGAACCGCCTAGAAGCAGCGATCGAAGCCACAGTGAAACAAAAAGATTTAGTTACTTCTTAAACCAACGTTGGAGGCTGAAATCATGAAAGTCGTAAAACTTGAAGATATTATTAACACAGAACAGGAAGTCGATGGAGGCAATTGGGTAAGCCGCCGCCTTCTCTTAAAAAAAGACGGCATGGGTTACTCTGTTCATGACACGATCATTCGTGCAGGTACAGAAACGCACATCTGGTATCAAAACCATTTAGAAGCTGTATACTGCATTGATGGCGAAGGTGAAGTAGAAACATTGTCGGACAATAAAGTCCACCCGATTTCTGCAAATACCATTTACGCTTTAGATGAGCACGATGAGCATATGCTTCGTGCAAAAACAGACATGCGCATGGTTTGTGTTTTCAATCCACCGATCAGCGGACGAGAAATTCATGACGAAAACGGTGTATACCCAGCAGACGTTGATGAAGATACACCAAGCGCCTCTAAAAAAGCACAATAAAGCGAGAAAAAGGAGCTGCGAACGCAGCTCCTTTTTCATTTTGTTGATAAAGTACAAAACTTAAATTTTACGCAGAGCTTACTGTTCCGAGCTCTGGGGGCTGCCCTATTAAGAGGGTAAAAAACGAATGATGAACGTGACCTTCACGCCAGACGGACGCTTTCCCGAGGGCTTGGCTTCAGCTAACTTGTTCGATTTGATTGCCAATCGAACAAGTGGATCTTCAGCCTGCGCTTGATCCTCTGGGAGTCGCCGTCTTTCGTTTCGGTCACTTTGAAATTTAAGTGCTATCAATCATTTCCAAGGTACATTGTTCGTTCAATCGCTCATGAAGCGTCATAATGAAGTTGATTCATATACATATTGCTTAATCAAAAGCACCTCTGCAATTCATGACCCTCTTGAAAGGCTGACAAGCCCCCAGGAGCAGCGCGAGCCGAAAATCCCGCAGCCAGTGACTTTCTACCGAGGAAGTTGAGGCGGTGACGGGGGCTAAAAAGACACGGCGACTTCAAGCGTCAGCGTAGATCAAACCGATATCGCACTTGTACCATTGATGAAAGCGAGTATATTTCCCATGCCTATCATTAAAAGTATACCTTATGGGACAGCTCCTTTTTCATTCTATTGAAACTTGTTGTATAATCAATTCGTATTAGAAGATGAAAAGAAAGGGCGGTTTTACATGTTGATTGAGCCACTCCTCGGTCTGTTTGGCTTCGGCGGGATGCTCTTAATCCTGTTTTTCTTTATCTTAATACCATTCATATTAAATTTACTTACAAGTATATGGGCTTACCGTGATGCGATCCGGAGGGGCAACAGCAAAGAGTACGCCATCGGCATGCTGCTTTTAACCTTATTTTTCCCGATTATCGGGCTCATCATTTACTTACTGATCCGCAATGACTAGTTACGGCATCATCATTGCAGGATCATCCATAAGGCCTTCCATTCCCATACCTTGACCTTGTTGGTCTGTCCCCATCATACCAGCACCACCGGGCTGCTGCATCTCAAGCATCATCTGCATCATTTGCGGATCCATACCTTCCCCGCTAAGCTCCGCCCCGCCTGGATCTTGTTGTGAAACATCATTACCGCCAGACATTCCCTGACCAGGTTGCGGGGATTGTTCAGGAGCCTGATTCATGACGCCTTGGTGAGACGGAGCTTCTTCTTGTTCTACACCAGGGATATGATCAGGAAGTTGAAAGTCTTCAAACCCTGAACTTTCACCTCGTTCCTCCCAAACATTAAAGTGATCCTGCCTCTCACCCTCGAAGAAAGAAGACCGGGAACGTTCCTCGCCCTGTAAAGAAGATTCTTCATCAACAAATGAATTTGTGTCTTCTTGGTCCGTAAAATCAGATTGAAAGTCGCGCCCTTCGTCAGGTTCATTCATTTCAAATGCACCCACTGTACTCGGCAAAACGATGAGTACAGCCGCTGCAATTACACCTGCGCTTTTTTTCATCTTACTTTTCCCCCCTGATTAGTCTTCTTCAAGAAAAGCGGGATCTTCTTCATAAGCATCTACAACTTCCGGCACATCTTCTGAATCAACCTGTGCCCAGTTTTGCGTTTGAATATTTTCCTGATGCATTTCAAGATACATCATTTCTTGATAAAAAGACGCTTCCTGATCAGGTTCAACAAAAAACTCCCAAGTTAATTGAATGTCCTCTGCCTCATCAATTTCAGCCAAGCGCTGCATCAGCCGTGCACTAGTGATATGTGTTCCTGCTCTAAGTAAATCAGTCGTTACGTTATCATCCGCTTCTAGCGTTAATGCAATATTTACACCCTGATCCGCATCTTCAAGGTTAAGGTCCATCACTTCAATATTATCGCCGGTTGGACTGTTACGTTCCTCTTCAAGGTGAAACGCCACTTCTTCCTCGATGGTATCCACACTTGATGGCGGTGTCATTTCACCGGTAACTTCCATCTCATAAGGATCTGCCGTGAAAAACAAACCGACAACAGCAAAAATGAATACAGTACCAGCAGCAATCAGCAATTTCAAAGGTTTCGCGTTAAGCTCGTGCCGACGCGGCCAAGTCACAAGTGTTAAAAATGCAGAAAATAATGTTAAAACACCAAACACCATGACAAGCGATAGTAAAAAAGCTGCCATTAAAATTTCAATCCTTCCTGCTTATGCATCGTACAGAAAAGCTGCCTGGTGCCATACCGAAGGCAGCTTTATCTCACTATTCTTCCCAAACAACGACCTGCTTCATCTGATCGCCTGCTTGAATGTTTAAAACATCTTCCATATTTGTCGTGACTTGACCAAACACCGTGTGTACCCCATCAAGGTGCGGTTGACGCTCATGAACAATAAAGAACTGGCTTGAACCTGTGTCTTTACCAGCATGCGCCATAGATAGTGAGCCAGGTTGGTGCTGGTGCGGATTTCCTTCAGTTTCACACGGGATTGTTTCTCCACTTCCGCTTCTACCTGTACCGTCTGGACAGCCACCTTGAGCTACAAAACCTGGGATGACGCGGTGAAAGGTTAAGCCATCATAAAAACCTTTTTGGGCAAGCTGCTCAAAGTTTTGAACCGTAATAGGTGCCGCTTCCGGATAAAAATCGATATGAATTTCACGGTCATCTGCTAAAACAATTTTTCCTTTTTTCAATGTACTACCTCCTGTATAGCTTTCAAGCTTCATCATTTTTTACTTTTGCATGTTTGGCTGCAACTGTCTCACAACTTTAAAACATGACTCACAACGTATATTATACCGCTTCTGTCACGTTCTTGCATCCATTCTTATATGGTTCATTGAATCGTGACATATGTAAATCCCGGCCGTACTTAAAGAGGCCGGCCGGGTAAATTCTTTATTCTGCTGCTTTAACAGCTTCAATCGCCGCTTCGTAGTTTGGATGCTCTGTCGCTTCAGAAACATATTCTGCATACGCAACTTCACCTTGCGTATTAACAACAAAGACGGAACGAGCGAGCAAGCGCAACTCTTCCATTAAAACGCCGTACGCTTGTCCGAACTCACCATTTTTGTGGTCGGAAAGGGTTTGAACATTCTCAATACCTTCAGCTGCACACCAACGCCGCTGTGCAAACGGAAGATCCATACTGATCGTTAGCACCTCTGTATGATCGAGACTCGCTGCCTCTTCATTAAAACGACGGGTTTGTGCATCACATACCCCTGTGTCAATGGATGGCACCACACTGATAAGCACTTTTTTACCGTTAAAATCACTTAATGAAACTTCTGATAAGTCAGTAGCGAGCACTGTAAAATCCGGTGCAGTTTCGCCAGGCTTAACCTCACCGCCTGCAAGTGTCATCGGCTGACCTTTAAATGTTACATTTGCCATAATTGATTCCTCCTTCACCAAGTTTACTCTTTAATGATGAAGGTTTTCTCAATAAATTGCAAAACTTGTGGCTGTTTATGGGTATGGCGGTGGGTTCGGCGGCGTCTGAGCCGACTGATTTCCCATTTGCTGTGACTGTTGCGGCTGTTGTGGCTGTTGTGGCTGTTGCGGCTGTTGCCATGCTTGCGGTTGTTGTGAAGCGCCCTTATTGGAGAACAGCTCTTGGATTTTGTCTACAACCTGTGGCGCAAACTCCACAATTTTTTCATAAAGGTGCGTATCATTGTCTAAATGAACAGTTTTTACGCCCTCCCCGTTGACAACAATAAACGCAAGCGGGGTAATCGAAACTCCACCTCCACTTCCCCCACCAAATGGGTGTTTTTCTCCTTCTCTCGTGCGGGCAGCAGAAAATTCGCTTCCACCAGCTGCGAATCCAAAATTCACTTTTGAAACCGGGATAATCACTGATCCATCCGGTGTCTCTACTGCGTCGCCGATAATGGTGTTAACATCCACCATTTCTTTCACATTCTCCATCGCAGTTTGCATTAATCCCTGGATTGGATGTTCACTCATCGTTATCCTCCTTTTTGTCACGTTTGACACGCTTTGATTGTTTGTATGCCCGTAAAAACTCCAAGGCGTGCCGCAGCACATACAAAACGACAGGTATAGCATGCCCAATGCGATAACTTAGCATGCATGAAACATCTGTCTTCGATACAAACTGCTGATACTTTGGATGTACACTTAACTCCGGTGTCGTCTGCCACGTCGTTAAGGAAGACAATAAACCAGCGGCGTACGCTTTTACCGCCCAAAGCCCCCCGGTGAATTGTGCTGTTAACGCCGCATCTTTTACGCCTACAGCAGACTCCCATGAAAAGTGATAAACCCGGATTCGCTTTAAGCAGCGTAAAATCATGCGGTGAAGCTTTTGTACGTGTTCCACATAAGCTTTCAACATTTCTGCCTGCATCATTGCTTCAGGTAAAGTTTCATCTTTTATCTCCTCGCTCTGCATATTGCCGGTCCCTTGCTTTTCTTCACGGAAAACTACCCCCCGCCGATCCGGGTCAGTTTGTATCACCGGTACATCAATGCTGTAACGCGGCCAGCCATGAAACAACCAAAATTTAATTTGCAATCGGTCGTTACCTTTATCATGTTTATACCGAATAGATATATGAACCTTCACCGCACATATACAGATGATCAATAAAAGAAAAATCGCTCCTGTAATGGTCCAGCCTCCCATAATCGCCCGCTCCTTGTCTTGCATTGCTGGATTCAGTCTAACCAGAAAAATTTACATACATACAAAAAGCCCCCGATCATACAGATCAGGGGCTCTTTCCACATTAGCGCGGACGTTCTAATAATACACATGTATCGGCAAAAATATCGTGCACACCTTGTTTCTGCGGTGTGAACGCCACCGCTATATATAGCAGGTTTGTAATAAAGAGAAAGCGGTGGATAAACCTCCCGATCACTTCACGGAAAAGGACGCTGCTCCACGTCAGCGGAGTTTTATCGACCCTTGCTACCCTTAAGCCAAACACCATTTTACCTAACGTCTGCCCGCGGAGCTTTGTCATCAGCACAAAATAAACATATAACACTAGAGATGTCAGTACTGCTTGCAGCCCGAAAATACCAAACAAGCTCACTGAAGCATCTGTAAAAATAAAGAACGGTGAAATTAACAAACCATTCACACCGGCCACAACGACTAAATCAAGCAAGTATGCCCAAAATCGCATCCAAAAACCTGCGTAAGTCTCCGTACGTGGAAGCGGTTTTGCGGGTGCTTCCGATGCTTCAGCCGCACGCGATGTTTCTTCATATGTTACATCCATTTAAATCCCTCCTTTACTCGCCGTTATACATATACATTAAGCGCGGCAAATCGTTATCAGCTGTTAATTCGCGGAGTAGAGATAAACGGATATCATCGCCGGCAAGCTGACGCGCCCCTAACTCAAATAAAGATTGAAACCCTATGCCCTGCTCATAACGCACGGCTTCTGCCTGCGGCATTTCTAAGTCCTCGCGCATCTGCTCAAGAGCATCACCACGTGTGCCAAGCTCATCGACCAAACCTTCATCATATGCTTGATTTCCAGTGAAAATTCGGCCGTCAGCAAGGTTACGAACTTCCTCTTCTGATAAATCGCGCCCTTCATCTACCACTTGAACAAAATCTTCATACATGTCATCAACCATTGATTGCAAAATGGCTTCCTGCTCTTCAGTTAACTGCTCGGTTGGGTTCATGATATCCTTGTTCTCACCAGAAGTAATGGTTTCAATTTCAAAGCCAAGATCCTCGGCAAGATCGGCAATATTAATTGATTCCATAATTACACCAATCGAACCTGTAATGGTCGCCGGATGAGCTGTAATTGTATCTGCAGCAGCTGCAATATAATAACCACCGGAAGCCGCCTGACCGCCCATCGACACATGAACCGGGGTTTCGTACTCTTCACGTGCTTCTACAATTTTCTCATGAATTTCTGCACTTTCTACGACACCGCCACCTGGCGTATTTACATCAAGCATAATCCCATCGACACTTTCATCAGCCATTGCGCGGTCCATCGCTCTTAAAAACTGCTCATGGTTGTAACCACCTGCATCAAGCAGTCCCGGCGTTCCCATATCCATAATGACGCCATCCACATCAAGAACAGCAATTTTACCCGGGCCGCCCATTTCATCTACACGGGATTCTTGAAAGCCGTCATCATCGTCATCATCGCCAAAATCCATAAAAGTGGCTGCGGTTGTTGCCACCATTTGAAATCCTATCCCAACAACTAATACAAGGGCAGCAATACCTAAAGCCCACCAACGTTTCGCGTTCATATACATCCTCCTTTTTCATCACTGCATTTCTTTTTACGTACGATTATACACAATCGTTTCATCAACAATTGTCATTTTCACATCTGTTTCTAGCCATATATCCGGCTCCGTCGTCAATAAATCTTCAGACAACACCGTGAAATCAGCGTCATACCCCGGCGCAATGACACCGCGGCGGTGCGCCATTCCTTCTGCCTCTGCTGTACGGATCGTAAACATTTGTAAAGCTTCAAATGCTGTAATTTTTTCTTCCGATACATAACCTTCATGCACTTCTCCCGGCTTACAGCGCGTCACCGCTGCATGCATCCCAAGCCGTGGATCCACAGGTTCAATCGGTGCATCAGAACCGCCGGCACAAGCTATACCGCTGTTTAATAGCGTTCGCCAAGCAAGCACATGCTTTACCCGCTCACTGCCGAGGCGTTCATAAGCCCACGGAAAATCAGATGCTAAAAAGCGCGGCTGCGCATCAATGACGACAGGAAGCTCCATCAGGCGCCTCACTAAATCCGGGCGTACGACTTCTGCATGAATGATCCGATCTTTCAACCCTTTTGGTGCTGGATAAGCTTCCAGCGCATCGAGCACCTGCTCCAGAGCCGAATCTCCAATCGCATGAACAGCAACCGCTTTACCAGCTCCCCGGGCCCGCTCAACAACCTTCTGTAAACCTTCGTCCGTATGAATCTGCACCC
The DNA here is from genome assembly GCF_003014715.1 of Salsuginibacillus halophilus. Lineage (GTDB taxonomy): Bacteria > Bacillota > Bacilli > Bacillales > Marinococcaceae > Salsuginibacillus > Salsuginibacillus halophilus. The sequence goes on along the minus strand of NZ_PYAV01000010.1, from coordinate 100,884 downwards.
CTGTCGTCGCAGGATTATCACTGTAAGGCTCGGAAAGCCAAGCTGTCCGGCCGCCAAGTGCACCATCAGCAAAAATCTTCACAGCGCCGAAAGTCATAAGCGCTGTTTGCTCGACAGATGCAGAAAGAAAATCATCAAGCACATGTTCGTGAACCAAAAGGTGGGTGCGCAGCTTACGGCCCGGCTGGCGAAGAACTTCATGAAACAAACCTGTGGTCGATGTGTAGCCGTTATAATAACTTAAATCCTCAGTGTGCCCTCCTGTTAAACCATAGGCGTGCATATGATCTACAGCCGTTTCAAGCGCTTGCCTTAAAAAGGCTTCACTTTTTTCCGGGATGACTGCACGGACAAGATCTTGTGCGGTTTCATGCAAATAGCCGGTCGGCTCACCATGCGCATCACGTTCAATTCTTCCACCTTCAGGATCTTTTGTGTCTTTTGTGATTCCTGCAAGTTTCAAAGCGAGTGAGTTTGCAAGTACAGCATGCCGGCAAATCCGAGTTAAAACCATCGGCTGGCTCGGGGCCAGATCATCCAACTCATGAAGCGTTGGAATATAAGGATGCTCAAACTCATTTTCATTCCAGCCCTCACCAAGCAGCCAAGCTCCCGGGGTGAGCTGCTCCCGCCGCTCGCTCACTGCTTTTTTTAAGCTTTCATATGAACGGACCTCAGACAGATCAAGACGGAGCATGGTTTCTCCTACACCAATCATATGTAAATGACTATCAACAAATCCCGGATACATCACTCCGCCATCGAGATTGACCTCTTCTGTTATTTGACTTCGCCATGCGCTTCGCAGTGCTGCTGTTTCTCCTACAGACTGAATTTTACCCCCGTCTGTGATCACTGCTTCGGCTTCAGCCTCTGCAGAATTTAGCGGGCGGAGCTTTCCTCCGTACCATAATGTCGCCATAAACATGCGCTCCTTTAATTTCTGCTTTCTTTGTTTATCATCCCAAATTCAAACAGCCGGCGCAAGCAAAGGAAATTTGAACAAAATGAAAAACGCCAAAGATTCCTTGAAATACAGGCATCCTTGGCGCTTCAATGGATTACAGCAGTTCGTCAACTTCATCGGCATTTGTATGCGGCTCAATCATCTTTGCTTCAATACCTTCAACTGCTGCTTGAATATAAGGTTCAAAATCAAACTTTTCTTCAACTGCGCTAACTTTGTCACGCTTCGGTCTTGTCTTCGAATTCTCCGGTAAAAATACAGTACAGCAGTCTTCATAAGGAAGTACAGACGTCTCATACGTTCCGATTTCCTGGGAAATTTCAATCACTTCCTGCTTGTCCATCGTTACAAGCGGACGCAGAATCGGCATATTGGTTACTTCATTGATGGCATGCATACTTTCTAGCGTTTGTGAAGCTACCTGACCGAGACTTTCTCCGTTTGCAAGTGCAAGAATTTCACGTTTTTCAGCTAAACGTTCAGCAATACGCATCATCATCCGCCGCATCACAGTCATGGCATAGTGTGGAGGTACATGTTGATGAATCGCTTTTTGAAGATCTGTAAACGGTACGATATGAAGCCGGATTTTACCACCATACACACTTAACTGTGAGGCAAGGTCCTCAACTTTTTGCTTTGCACGCTCATTTGTATAAGGTGGGCTGTGAAAGTGAATGGCTTCTAAGCTGGCGCCGCGCTTTAGCGACAAATAGCCGGCTACAGGGCTGTCAATACCACCTGAGAGCATAAGCAGCACACGTCCGCTCGTACCAACCGGCAGTCCACCTAAACCTTCGACGCGGCCGCAAGTAATATACGTCCCCTGCTCACGAAGTTCTACGTTCACTTCAACGTCAGGATGATGCACATCTACCGTCACATTTTCCGTGTGCTGCAAGATGTGTGCGCCAATTTTTGGTGCAAGCTCTTGGGAACGCATCGGGAAAGTTTTATAAGCCCGGCGGACATCGACTTTGAACGTCTCTGCCTCCTGCCCGCTTTCTTGAAATGCTGCTAGTGCCCCGTTTAAGATTTCATCATATGAGGATTGTACTTTTAAAGCAAGGCTGAGCGACGAAATCCCGAATACATAGCGTAACTTTTCAATTAACATGTGCGGATCTTCATCGTGAACTTCAACCATCATCCGGCCATGTGTCCGTCTAACCTTCGCTGTCGGATGATCTTGAATGACATTTCGCATATTGCTTTGTACTTTTTTTTCAAACTCTTTACGATTCTTTCCTTTTAATGCAAGCTCACCGTAACGTACTAAAATGTGATCATATTTCATGCGTTTTTCGCTCCCATCACTTCTAAAAATTCAGGAAGACATTCGTGCAGCGCTTTAAGCAGCTGATCGATTTCTTCTTCTGTCGTATCAAAACATAAACTGACACGGATCGCACTTGTTGCAGTTTCAACATCTCTACCAAGTGCAAGCAGCACGGGACTTGCTTGTTGAAGCTTTGAAGCACAAGCTGACTTCGTTGATACGTGAATCCCTTTCTTGGCAAGCGACTGGATGACAACTTCAGGCTTCACACCTGGAAAGGCTACATTGAAAATGTGTGGAGCGCTCGCATCATCCGGCGTATTTACGACGGCTCCGGGCATCTCTTGAAACGCAAACATTAAGCGGCGCTTTAATCCTTCAAGCCGGTCTAGCTCGTCACTGCGTTCCAATGACATCCGTAAAGCTTTGGCTAGCGCTGCAATCCCCGGTACGTTTTCGGTGCCGGAACGAAGGCTCTGTTCCTGCTTACCACCATGAAAAAGAGGAGATAAGCTGACGCCTTGGCGCACGTATAAAAAGCCGGTACCTTTTACAGCATGCACTTTATGACCAGAAACCGTGCAGAGGTCAATGCCAGGGTGGGCAAAGTCAAGTGAAACTTTCCCTACCCCCTGCACATGATCCACATGAAAATAGGTGTGAGGTACGTGCTGCAAAATATCAGCTATTTCTTCAACCGGTTGAACCGTGCCAATTTCATTATTTACATGCATAATTGAAACAAGTGTTGTATCTTTGCGTAGTGAATGCTGTACCTCTTTTGGAGATACTCGACCTGAAGCATCTACAGGGAGGTAAGTCACTTCAAATCCAGCATTTTCTAGCTGCTCAAAAGCCTCTAAAACTGAAGGATGTTCTACTTGTGACGTGATTAAATGACGTCCTCGTGAAACATGTTCAAGCGCTGTTCCTTTAATTGCGAGATTATTCCCTTCTGTTCCACCGGAAGTATAAACGACTTCTTTTGGATCTATACTGAACAGTTTTGCTGTTGCTGTCCGTGCTTTCGTTAATAACTGCTCTGCATTCATTCCTGCACTGTGCAGGGAGGATGGGTTGCCGAAATATTGCATTGAAGCATCTTGAAATGTTTGCAGCACTTCAGAAAATGGTTGTGTTGTTGCACTGTTATCAAGATAAATCATTTCGGACCTCCTCCTTTCATTTCATTATTTATCTATTAATTCAGTTCGTTCCTGCGCTTTTCCTAACGATATATAATATCATAACTATGCGCTGCTGCCTACACCAAAAATAAACCTTCAACCTTGGCCATTTCCGCCAGGACTGAAGGTTTGAGCTTAATCGTTATTTTCTGATACATATTCTAGTACTTCTTCCACAGATGCAGACCGGTCCGACGAGATTTCTTCTGCCTGCTCACGCGTGAGTTCTTTTGTATCTGCTTCAAGGTTTTCACTGGTGTGATCTTCTTCCTCTTCACTCATCGCATAAGCGGTATCGTCTTCCTGTCCGTCACTTTCAGCATCAGTATCATGACTTAGATCTTGGGCATTTTCACCCAGGGCATTATCTAGTTCGTTTGCAAGCTCTTCAATTTCTGCTTCAGAAAGGTTTTGATGATCTTCTTCATTGTTTTCAGACGAAGCTGTAGTAAAAAACGTCAGCCAAACGGCTCCACACAAAAGAAGTGCCATCATCAAAGTGAGTCCTGCTTTCATTATGGCCCTCCTTTTTCAATTGCTCTATTCATTATAAATGACAAAAGTCTCTTTGAACACCCATTACTTATGTCCTGGTAAATACATTTACCCCGTTATTGAAAAAAATAAACAGCTGACACATTACGTCAGCTGTTTCACTTCTTCTTCAACGTACTCCACGGCTTGCGGACGCCGTCTCTCTAATAGAGGCCGAACCTTTTGCACGGCTTCATCGTAACGACCTTCACGAAACATTGCTTCTGCTTCATTTAATGTTTCATTAACGGTTTGCGACTGGGTGCGGAACTGGTTGCACTGCTGAATCAGCAATTCTGCGCGTCTTGCCTGTGAAGCGGTAATGGCAAGATGGTTTTCCATGCGCTCAACTTGTGATTCTGCTTCACGAATCGCAGCGTTCACTTTGCCCATCTCGAGTGGAACTTCTTCTAAATAGCGCGCTGCCTTGTCGAGCTGCTCTCCGGCCTCATTCATTTCGTTAATAAGCACACCCGGTACCTTTGGCAGCGTATGCTTTTGCAATTTTTGCTGCGCGAGCTTTAATTTACGGCGTTGTTCTTTTAATGAAGCAACTGCTTCAATTTCGTCTTTACGCAAAGAGTGAAGCACTTCTCTTGAATGATAAATATCTGCCTCAATATCATTTAAACGTTTCTGCACTTGTTCAAGCTCTGTTTTTAAGCCGCTGAAAACACGCTTTTGGTGTTCGTATTGGTCTTCAAACACCCGCCACTGCTTAGCTACTTCTGTATAAGCGTGTTCACTGCTGTTCTGCCGCTCCAGTTCTTCTTCAGGAATGCGGTAGCTCTGTTCAACTTTTTCCTTTTCCGCTTTCAAATCTGCAACTGAATGTTGAACATTTTCAAAAGCTTCTTGTACGGAAGATATCTGCTGCTCCACAAATGCCCGAGCTTCCGCTTCCTCTTCAAGCTCTGTGTACATCTCATCTACACTCGTTTTTACTTCAGTAAGCTTGTAGGCCGCTTCTTCAACATGTAGTTGTTCGAGTAATCGACCGATTTCGTGCAGTTCATTTCGTACGTTTTGAATCTTGTTATCTAACTCTTCTTCTTTTAACGGATAGCCAGCAGATTTCATTTCCTCAATGCCGCGGACTAACTCATTAATCTCTCGCGGAAGATCAACTTCAGTCTCCACAAGAAGCTTTGGAATTTCCTCCATCTGCCAGCGAACGAGCTTCAGCTGCTCTTGCAGACGGATTACAATCTCACGTGCTTGTATGTAATTACCAGCTTCTGTTTCTTCATCATACGTTATGAAGTCATTTTTTAATCCGCGCAGCTGTCGTTCTAAAATGCTGGCGGCACGCCCGAGGCTGCGCCGGTGTTCGTGCAGTACCTTTACCGCTTCTTCATATGATGCAGCTGCTTCGTCAATATCCACACGGTTCTTTTCTTCACTTTCAATTAATTCCTGTACATCTTTTACAATTTCATCAATTGTCTGTTCTGCGCGGTCAAGTTTTTCATCTGCTTCCTGAATCCCTGCTTTGGCTTTATTGAAACGGTACCGATTGACAAGTTCATCAATTTCAAACAAGTCGTCTTCTACTGAAGGGAGTTCTTCTTCAACAAGCCGGTCCCATTCCCGGCGCCAGCGTTCAAACTTCTCCTCTGTTTCACCGGAGATCGTTAAACCTTTTACTTTCCCAATTTCTTCTGCAACCGGGCGATGCATTAACTCACTTTTACGCCGCCCAAGCCGGTCTACTTCACGATATATTTGCTTGCGCATCCAATAGCTGTATCCTAAAAACAGCAGAACAAGCGCAGCGACTGCTCCAATGATATACCACATTTTTTTCACTCCAGTTAACTCAACCTACTCTTACAGTATAAGATTCGCTGTTTATTACGAAAATCCTGCAAAATTCAAGTTTTTCTTTATAATTCTCTTGTCTTCTTTTAATTCCATACTTAAGTCTTGTCTTTTTTGATCAGATAAGGTGGTTGTACAAATACTGATTTTTTCGTTATTCTCATAACGATAGTGTGTGTTTTATTACTTTTATGATAACACGGAACGGGTTTGGTTGTGACACAAAATAACTACAACTTGACACCTTTTGATACTTACACGATATTTTTTCGAAAAGAGGGACTGTTTTGATTCGACGCGATGGTCACGTTCATACACCTTATTGTCCGCACGGCTCTGATGCAGACTGGGCATCTTATGTAGAAAAAGCAGCTGCCTTCGGATTAAAAGAAATCACATTTGCAGAACACGCACCATTGCCGGCAGGTTTTAGCGATCCGGCGCCAACAAAGGACAGTGCAATGGATGCACACCACTTAGAAAACTACTTCAATGAGATTAAAGCTTTAAAAAAAGAATACAAGCAGCTAATCACCATTTATACCGGCCTTGAGATTGATTACATTACCGGCTTTGAAACAGAAACAAAACAGCTCTTAAATGAAATCGGCGGTCTGCTAGATGATGCCGTTTTGTCTGTTCACTTTATGCCAACAGCTACAAGTTATATTTGTATTGATTATGACAGCCGGGAATTTGAGCGGTTTGTAACTGAAGCGGGCGGCATTGACGAAGCAGCCCGGCAGTATTATGAAACTGTTCAAGCCTCTATAACAGCTGACTTAGGTGCTTATCAACCGAAACGTATCGGCCATCCGGCACTTATCACAAAGTTTCAAAACCTAATACCCGCTTCACAAGAAATTGAAACGTTTTACTTGTCGAGGGTTTTTCAAACCATGGCTAAAAATAGAGCTGTCCTCGACTACAATGGCGCCGGTGTTAAAAAAGCAGATTGCGGTCAACCTTACCCTAAAGCTCCCTGGGCCGCTTACGCTGAAAATCTGGGTATCCCTATCGTCTATGGTTCTGATGCCCACCATCCTGATGGGCTCATGCAAGGGTTTAATGAACTTGAAAATGTCCAACTCATATGAAGCTGATCAGACGATGCTGTTCGATGTTTTTCCGCTTCTCTGTATGATATACTCCATAAGGTAAAGGAGGATGAACTTATGTTTGAAAAAATTCAATACAATGGCACGTTAGAACAACAATACAACCTTGTCACAAAACAGCTGAAAGCTTTAATTGAAGATGAGCCGAACCGTACAGCAAACCTTGCTAATGCTTCAAGTTTGCTTGATCAATTTTTAAGTGATGTAAACTGGGTCGGTTTTTATGAATATATGGATGGTGAACTCGTGCTCGGTCCTTTTCAAGGACTTCCGGCTTGTGTCCGCATCCCGCTTGAAAAGGGCGTTTGCGGCACCGCTGCTGCAAAGCTTGAGACAGTGCGGGTCGCAGACGTAGAGCAGTTTCCCGGACACATCGCGTGTGACGCTGCTTCTGCTTCAGAAATTGTCGTTCCGCTCATCCAAGACGGTCAACTCTTAGGAGTGCTCGATATAGACAGCCCGAAACAGGACCGCTTTAGTGAAGAAGATGAAAAACATCTAGAAACTTTTGCTGCTGTATTGGCAGAGCATTTATAGACGCTACAAATGGTTAATAAGTAACCGAAACGAAAGACGGCGACTCCCAGAGGATTCAGCGAAGCCCTCGGGAAAGCGTCCGTCTGAAAGTAAAGGTTACGTTCATGGTTCGGTTTTATATCCTCTTATTTTAGGGCAACCCGCGGCGTTTGGAGCAGTAAGTTGTTCGTGAATGTTAGGTTTTGTACTTTGTCTACACGCTGAAACCCCGCCGATTTCGTCGGCGGGGTTTTCGCTTTTGTTAAGCACCTTGCTTTTCTGCATACGCTACATTTTCAGGATAACCGTAACCTCCATGCTCACTGATATCCAGCCCCATCAATTCTTCTTCTTCAGATACGCGGAGCCCGCCTGTTAATGCTCCCGTGGCTTTTAACAATACGTAAGAAGCAATAAATGCAAACAAACCGCAAGCTACGACACTGATGACCTGCACCCCAAGCTGTTCGAAACCACCACCGTAAAATAACCCAGCCTGGCCTCCATTCATCTCTGCAAGCGCAGGTGTGGCGAAAAACCCGGTTGAAATGGTCCCCCATACACCGGCTGCTCCGTGTACAGATAAAGCATAAATGGGATCATCAATATTTTTCTTCTCAAAAAATTTCATACTGCCGTAAACAATTAAACCACCAATTAGACCAATCACAACAGCCGCCCATGGCGCAACGAATGCACATGAAGCTGTTATAGCCACTAACCCGGCAAGGGCGCCATTTAACATTGTCGGCACATCAGCCTTACCAAGCACTGCCCAGGCGATTAATAAAGCAGCGACTGCCCCGGCTGCTGCACCAAGTTGTGTATTTAAGCCGACATAACCGAAAAACGCGCCATCAACACCGAGCGTACTGCCGGCGTTAAAGCCGAACCAACCAACCCACAGTAATAAAACACCGAGTGCTGTGTACACTTGGTTGTGTCCAGCAATATCATTTGAACTTCTGTCTGAATTGTACTTTCCAATCCGTGGCCGGAGTAAGATCGTAGCAGCTAAAGCCGCCATCGCACCTGTTAAATGAACCACTGTGGAGCCAGCAAAGTCCTGCTTTCCTAAATCACCAATCCAACCAGCGCCCCAAATCCAATGTGCAACAACAGGATAAACAAGCAGTGAAAATAATACAGCAAAAACAATATAAACTGATAACTTTGCCCGCTCAGCAAACCCACCAAAAGCAATTGTTAACGCAATCGCAGCAAACGCCAGCTGGAAGATAAAATCAACTGACCCCGCTAATCCGTCTACTTGTGTAGTGAAATCACCAAAGAAAAAGTCATTCGTGCCTACAATCCCTCCGAGCGAATCACCATAGATTAAACCGTAACCTAGCGCCCAAAAAGCAAGTGAAGCAATTCCAAGGGTAAAAACCGTTTTTCCGGCAATGTGACCTGCGTTTTTCATTCGGGTCGAGCCTGCTTCAAGTAAAATGAATCCACCCTGCATTAAAATAACAAGAATAAAAGCAACCATGATCCACAAATTGTTCATTAAATACATTTCGTCCAACTGCAACCGCCCCTTCCAAATCTATTAAGTTATTAACTAACTACATTATTTAGGAAAAAACAAGCTGCAGCTATAATCTCGGAAGTTTATCTGACAAACTTTTCTGAATTTAATGTTTAAAGGTAAGCAGTGATGCCACTTTCCTTCACTACCTACCTTTTGTCTCGTTGTTTAAACAGTTGGCGCTTCAGGCCATAACTGGTCTGGGTCAGCGACGAAAAAACGCACTGTAGACGCTTCGAGGTAAACGTTGTACAAAGCAGCTGCATCTAACGCCGTTAAACCGAGCGTTTCGTTTGTGATGAAAGTAATTCCTGCATCTTCAAAGCCTTCTGTTTCACAAAAGTCAACGACCGTCTCTAAAGCTCTTGCAAGGTTTGAATGCCTAATCAACTCACCTGGCTGCTGATGTACAACCATATGTACAAGCAGACCGGTATCAAGCGCCCCGGCACCAGTCGCTATTATATCACCTGAGACCGGCTGGAGCTCATTACAGCTTTCTTTAGCCTCACTTTTTACCTTCCTGCTTAACAAGCCTTCAATATCCGGGCAAACTTCAATAGCCGGCAGCCCTGAAGCGTCCGCAGGAAGACAGCAAACATCTGCACCTTCAAAATCTTTGATCGGTTCTTGGATGATTTGAATCATGCTGCTTCACTCCTTTCAAGTTGTTTCTTTTTCCACTTCAAGTCAAACGTTAAGACCGTACTGACGATGACAAGAACAATCCCTGCCATCTGCCATCCTGTTAATTGATCTTGAAACACAAACACCCCGATTAAAACCGCAACAACAGGCTCTGCTGCACTTAAAATTGAAACGCGTCCAGACTCCGCATACCTGAGTCCTGTTGTATATAGAAGGTAAGCGAGTACGGTTGGCACAAGCCCCAGTCCCACAGCCGTAGCAAGAACCTCAATATTGAATAATGTATTTGCCTGCTGCCACAACTGACTTGCAGGCACCATAAACAAAGCACCGAGAATCATTGAATACAATGTGATTGTCATGGAATCGTAGTAACGGCCTGCCGCTTTTCCGAAAATACTGTAAAGCGCATAAAAAAAGCCTGAAGCCAAGCCGAAAACGATAATAAGAGGTGAAAGCTCACCACCGCCAAGCGGCACATACTCTACAACAAAAGCGGTCCCGGCCACCATAAAACCGAGAGCACAAAGTTTTTTACGGGTTAAAGGTTCCTTAAAAAACAGCCGTGACAATAAGACGACAAATACTGGGCCGCTATATAAAAGAACAACAGAAATTGACACTGATGTTTCATTCATCACTGTGAAAAAGAAATAATTAAAAAAGGCAATACTAATAATACCTGTGCCGATAAATAAGGGGAGGTGCTGTAGTTTAACCTTAAACGCCGTACGATACCAAGCTGCAGCAACTACGGTTAAGAGCAGCGCAGAAAACAATAGCCGGATCGCAACAACTTCCCAGGAACTGAAGCCGTGTGAATGGAGCACCTCGACAAACAAGCCGATGGTGCCCCAAAGCGAAGCACCAAGCGCAGCGAGTATATAAGCTTTTTTAACGCTCATAACCATTCTCCTTGTGAAAAACATTAAACGAAAACAATATTTCAGGCTTTAACTAAAAGGATTGGAGAGGCTTTGTGCAAAAATATCACTTGGCACAAGCGAACCGCCTGTACTCCAACTTAAATGAGTGATTCGATTTGGATCAATTCCACGGCTTTCTACATAACCTGATGCTAAAACTTTCGCTGCTCCAGGGAGCCCGGCTGCCGCTGAAGGTTCGAGCTTTATGCCTTCGGTATCATAAGCTGCCTTTTGGAGCCTGGCAAGTTCTTCGTCTTTCACAGTGAAAGCGCCGCTTAAACTCGTGTCCATCATCTGGCACGCTAAACGTGACGGCCGTCCAACAGCAAGACCATCAGCAATGGTTTCATTCGTTAAACCAAAGTGCTGTACAGCTAGTTTTTCATGGGCGCCAGTCAGCAAGCCGAGAAGTACAGCCGGAGACTCAACAGGTTCAGAGAAAAAGCAGTGAACATTCGGGCCGTACATTTGTTTCAATCCGTACGCTACGCCAGCAGGACCCCCGCCGACACCGCATGGTAAATACACAAATAAAGGTGTATCTTTAGACACACGAATATTGAGGTGGCGCAGTTGTGCTTTCACTTCAGTTCCAGCAGCAGCATAACCGTTAAATAAATGTGGTGACGCTTCGTCATCAACAAAATAACACCCTGGCGTCTGGCGGCACAGTTCCCGTCCACTTGTGACAGCTTTACTATAATCACCGGTATACTCCTTTACTGTCACCCCGTAACTTTGTAGCATTTCTTTTTTCCACGTCTTCGCATCACTTGACATATGCACCGTTGCTTGGAAGCCGAGAACTGCACTCATTAAACCAATGCTTAAACCTAGATTACCTGTAGAACCGACATGCACGCGATACGTTTGAAACAACTCCCGCATTTCTTGTGTTTGAAATGCTTCATACGCTTCAAAGCCTGGAAGCATGCCATGGTTTGCTGAAACTTGTTCAGCGAGACGAAACACTTCATGAAAACCGCCACGTGCTTTAATCGACCCAGCAGTCGGCAGCAAATCATCCCGCTTTAACAGCCACGTGCCCGGCAGCTCTCCTTCAGCTGATTGTAAATCGGCTATATACGTTACAGGAGATTCTATTTTTTCATTTGTTTCTAGCTGAAAAAATGAGCGAAGGAGCGGTTCAAACCTTTCTAAACGTGCTTTTGCCTGTGCCACTGTCTGCCTGTGCACATCATCATGCTCATGCAGCGGAGCTGTACCGTCATAACGAGGGTTTAACCACATCACTTCTTCTCGATTTAATATGTCAGCTACAGCTGGATACTCGGCTTTCCAATCTTCAATACGCTTTCCAAACAACATACGCCACCTCCTGTTAAAACCTCGATCTTTCAATTATATCGCTTTCACAAGTCTTAAGGAAAATAAGGCCGTTTGTTTACCTATAAGCATCGTTTACAGATGAAAAAATCGGGTATATGCATTAATTACAATGAAGTCCATTAGGAGTGATCAAACTTTGAAGACAAATGAGCTGAAACAAATTTTCTCGGCCTTTGAAAACCAACGTACAAACCAGCTGCCGGACACTTTAGGCGAACCTTCAGGACAAAAACTTGAGCAAACTTATTTAAGTGTCACAGCGACCAACCATACATCCTCCACCTATACCTTTAGTTCCTGTGGATCAACGAGCATGGAAGCCTTAAAGCATATCTTGCATAAATACATAAATACGATCGATACAACTCATTTTACCATCCGTGGGTTAAAACTGGATTTCATTTTGTCTGCAAATCCATATGAAAATTTCTCGACAGCCGAGGAAGCAGAAGGTGAGAAGTTACCTTTTAAGCGTGGCACAGACGGCTTGGCCTTTGGAAATGATTTAGCATACGTCTTACTTCCAGAAGAGGTAAGGGGACACGATGTACTTCCTAAAAAAGTTTTATCACTAGATGCAGCAGTAAATGCTTTGAATGAACAAGTCTCTACACCAGCACTTGTTAAAGAAGACCTTCAACATCTGCCGTTTTTTCGTATTCGCCGCAGTTCTTATTATGTAGACCCTAGTTCTACAGTTAAGCTTCGCAACGGTTTGTACGTTCACCGCAGCATTAACGCTGATCAATTGCGTAAAGCGATTGAGTGGACGAACCGTTTTTATTTTCAAAACATCGTAAAAAAAGACGGATCTTTTATTTATACGTATGACCCGGCATTACGCATCGAGGTTGACGACTACAATATGTTGCGCCATGCCGGAACGGCTTATTCAATGCTTGAAACATATGAAATTACCGGTACAGATGAAGTTTTCTATAACGCAGAACGAGCGCTCGAATTTCTCGCCGGAAGTACAGCCCCTGTGGAAACCAAAGACGGGGAAGGTGCTGTGCTGCTTGATGAAGGATACCGAAAGCTCGGCGGAAATGGTCTAGCAATGGTTGCACTTGCAAAATATACAGAGCTTACAAATGATGACCGCTACTTACCGCTTATGCGCAAACTTGGACGCTGGATTATTGATACGATGGATGAAGAAGGAAAATTCACGATTCATAAACAACGTCATACCACCGGTGAAGTACGTGAGTTTGAATCGTTATATTATCCAGGTGAAGCCATGCTCGGCCTGCTGCGGCTGCAGGCTGTTGAAACGGCTGAAGATACACAATGGAAAGACGCAGCCGCTAAAGCTTCCAGGTATATCATTCATGTCCGCGATAAAGACGTTACTAAAGATACTGTCGAACATGACCACTGGCAGCTTTACGCCTTAAACGATCTGCACAAATTTGAAGAAGATCCGATTTTTCAAAAGCAAGCTTACTTTATTGCAAATGCAATTATGAGTACACAAATGATTAACGAAGCGAAACACCCATCTTGGATCGGCGGCTTTACGGTGCCGCGCCTTCCACCAGAGCCGACCTCAACCGCCTGCCGTTCAGAAGGATTGAGCGCATGCTGGGAGCTCGCTACTCGCACAGGAGACGACGCTTATGCAAAGCGCCTGCTTGCTTCTGTGCAGGCATCCGTCCGGTTTCAACTGCAGTTTCAACTCCGCCCGGGGAGCATTGTGCACTATAAAGATCCTTTATTGACCCTCGGGGCTGTGCAGCGCACTTTCGCTTCGCCAGAACTGCGTATTGATTACACGCAGCACAATATCTCAAGCTTCTGTGCCCTTTATCAAATGCTGAACCGTACGAAATTTTAAAATGAGAATACGTATAAGATTTTAAAACAAACCCAGCTTCGCATTGAAGCTGGGTTTGTTTCAGCGGGTAGACAAATTTGTAGAAAAGCGGGGGCTGTCGGCGGTCGCTTGCACCCGAAGGACACATGGGCGACATCGAGTTGATCTACGCTAATGCTTGTGGCGCAGGCAACGCTTCAGCTGCCCAATTTACTGCAGGAGTCTCGTATATTTCCTGTGCCTTACTCTTGAATCACAGATTTTAAAACTTTTGAGACAGTTCCTACTCAAACATCATGATGTATGATTACAACCTAGGACATTTCGTGCGTGAAAGAAATCACGCTTTAAAGCATCTGTCTTACAGCCATGTTATTGCCTCATAACATCTTCATTTGGTTCACTGACCCAGCTTACAACTTTTCATTATGTTCTAATAACTCAAAGCTGACAAGCATCGGCGGCGACGCCTTCGGGAACAGTACGAACCGAAAATCCCGCAGGCAGTGGTTTTCTGCTGAGGAAGTTGAGGCCGTACCCGAGGCAAGCGTCCGCCGAAATGCAAAGTCAGCGTTTAGACAAATTTTAAGATGAACGATGGCTGATGTCGATTCTCGACAGAGGCTTTCATTATGGTGTTAATATTAATTTCCCTGCGGTTTCGCGCCCTTCTAGTTTGCGGTGCACATCAGGGGCTTCTTGTAAGTCGTAAACACCGCCAATATGAAGCTTGATCTCACCGGTTTGAATCCAGCCGAGCATTTCCTCCAAGCTCTTCTGCAGCAGCTCCGGATATCTCATAATCTGCGGCAGGAAAAACCCGATGACACTCTTATTCTTCTCCATCAACGACATCGGGGAAAACTCGGCAGGCTCGCCACTTGCAACACCGTAAATAACGAGACGGCCGAATGGCGCAAGTGTTCTTAACGTATCATGAAAGATTGACCCGCCGGCCATTTCAAGCGCCAAGTCTACTCGTCCTTTACCGGCTGCTTCTTTTACTTCTTCCGCCCAGCCGTCTTTTGTATAATCAATAACCACATCCGCTCCAAAAGAACGAGCGAGCTCACGTTTTTCCTCTGATCCGGCGGTACCAATGACTTTACCAGCACCCATTAACTTTGCCATCTGCACAGCAAACAAACCGACCCCGCCTGCTGCAGCATGCACGAGCACGGTTTCACCTGGTGCGATGCGTCCCATCGTTTTTAAAATATGATACGCACTTAACCCTTGCAATGGAATCGCAGCTGCGTGAACCGCGTCTACACCTTCAGGAACTGGAATTAATCCAGCCTCATCCACAGTAACTTTCTCTGCATAACCGCCCTCACCAACGAGCGCAACCACCCGGTCTCCGGCACTGAACCGTGTAACATCACTGCCTGTTGATTCTACAACACCAGCGACTTCCGCACCCGGAATAAACGGGAGCGGTGTGTCAACAACATACTGCCCTTCCCGGCGCATCGTATCTGCATAATTTACACCTATCGCTTCAATCTGAATCACAACCTGCTTTGCTTCCGGTACCGGTGCATCAAATTCTTGCACCTTTAATACTTCTGGTCCACCGTATTCTGTAAATTGCACTGCTTTCATTGCCTTCACTCCTTATCCATTGAAATCATAACGCTGCTTATCGCTCCACCGGTCTACAATGTCTCGCCGGTCTGTTAAGGTTCGGTTGCTCTCAAACAACGGAACAGCCCCGCGGTAAAATGACTTATCGACGCTGTCATCGAAAGCGAGGAGGATCTTTGAAACGACCGTCTGTACCTTACGCCCTGCTTCTTCCAAAGACAGCTCTGCAAGGGCCGCCTGCATGGAATTTTCGCCCTGCCTCATCCCACGAATCCACGCTGACTCTGCTGCATACAATTCGATGGCAAGCTCGGCAAGCTGCATCAACAAATGCTGCTCTTCTTCTAAAGATTCGCCGTAGGCTTTTCGACTTTCTTCAGCCAAAGCTAGAAATAACGCCCGCATCCGCTCAATTGCGTCTTCTGCCTGCGGAGCGTTCAGCGGTGTTTGTAAATGTTGAAATGCTGCAGCAACAGCAGGTTCATACGCGAGTTCGCCTTTCAATGCCTTTTTCATAAACTGTCCCGTTAACAAGAGCCGGTTAATTTCATTTGTCCCTTCAAAAATACGGTTAATTCGAGCATCACGATACATCCGCTCAATCCGGTACTCTTGAATATAGCCGGCTCCGCCGTGAAGCTGCACGGCATCGTCAACGATGTCGTCGAATGCTTCTGAACCGTAGACTTTTGCCGCAGCACACTCGAGCGCAAACTCTCCCATTCTACTTGCAATTTCGCGGTGGGGAGTTTCTTCAGTCACATCCCCGAGGGCTCCTTCCATTAAACCTGCTGTACGGTACTGCACAGCTTCTGAAGTGAAAAGACGCACACCCATACCGAGAAGCCGGTCTTTTGTTGCAGCAAACTGTGAAAGCTTCCGCCGAAACTGCTTGCGTTCATTAACTTGCGTAAGCGTAATGTTGAGCGCATGCTCTGCAGCCCCTGTACAAGCGGCGCCAAGGTTATAGCGGCCTAAGTTTAACACCGTAAATGCGATGGTGTGCCCTCTACCCACTTCACCAAGCACGTTTTCCACGGGAACTTCTGCGTTTTCAAACCGTACTTCACATGTGGAAGAACCTTTAATCCCCATCTTCTTTTCTTCTGGGCCGATCACAAGCCCAGGGGTATCTTTTTCAACAATAAACGCTGTGAATTGCGATTGGTCCACCTTGGCATACACAATAAACGTATCCGAAAAAGCGGCGTTGGTAATATAAATTTTAGCGCCGTTTAAGATGTAGTGAGATTCTTCTCCATTCAATACCGCAGTTGTTTTTGCAGCTAACGCATCAGAGCCTGCATCAGGTTCAGTTAAACAATATGCGCCAACCATCCGCCCATCAGCCAGTTTCGGCAAGTAGTATGCTTTCTGGGCTTCTGTGCCGTAATACGTAATCGGAAGCGTTGCAATACACGTATGGTTGGCATGAGCCACCCCGTAAGCGCCTGTCCGACCGACAGCTTCACCGACAATCGCTTTACTTACTTTATCAAGACCTAACCCACCATAAGCTTCAGGTACACTATGACCTAATAAGCCTAGCTCACCCGCCTGCTTTAATAACGAAACCACTTTGTCGAAATCTTGATTTTCAATGGCTTCACCGGCCGGCTCTACTTGCTCTTCACTAAAAGCACGCGCCGTTTTTTTGATCATCTGCTGTTCATCTGTGAGCTCATCAGGGACTACGGTATCTTCAGGTGCAGCCGGTTCAATTAAAAAACTGCCCCCGCGCTGTTTCATTTGAATCATACACATCCTCCGATCTTTAAATATTGGCCGTCTGTTTGTAGTTCAGGGATGACTTGCGTTGTATCATATAAAGCCGCCGCGCTTGTTTCCTCGGCGAGACCGGCTTTTTGAAACATTTGACCTACCATTGATGAAGCAAGGCAGCGCTTTGGATCATGCTGCTTATAAACACTGAACGCCATTACAGCAGCATCTGTCCAGCTCCGCTTGTCGCCAGCTTGACTTAGCAGTGCCAGAAGACGACCGGCACCGAATGTATCTTCAAGTGCAGGTGCTTCACTTGAACCTGCACATATTAATACAAGGTCCCGATCTGAATTTACGAATGAGTCGGCAAGGGCCTGTCCATTTAACAAACAGCCTGCCACTGTCCGGTGCGCTTTCGCTGCCTTATGCAGTGCCACCGTTCCATTCGTTGTTACAAGGACGACTTCTTTTCCAGTGGACAAAGGGGCAAGCTGGGTGGGCAGCGGCAGCTGGTACCCTTGAACTGCCTCCCCCTCCCATTCACCTGCAAGAATGGCGGATGAAGAATTTAATTGTTCAAAACATTGTTCTGCTGCTTGAAAACTTTGCGCCGGATAAATGTTAAGCGATCCTGCTTCAATTAAACGAGTAATCGTTGTTGTCGCAAGCAGTACGTCAAACACAACGACATCTTTTCCGGCAAGTCGCTCCGGTATGACATCTTCTTTTTGAAAAATAACATGTACCACAGCCATGTTATACGCCCTCGCGAATAACGCTTGCCGCCCGGTTGAACAAAGCCCCGACAGTTTGATTCAAATGCTTAAACCTCTGGTCATCCGTTTGACCAGCCACGTACCGGGCATAAATCTGCTGTGCAATCACTGCCAGCTTAAAATAGCCAAAAGCGACATAAACATGAAGATCATCTACATTGCGCCCGCTTTTTCGTGCATACGCTTCTACCAGCTCCCGCCGGGTATAAAACCCCGGCTGCACTGTCACCGGCGGCGTACCGAAGGCCTGCTTTAACCAGTCCGGGTCATCAGCTTCCACCCAGTAACTAAGAAGCGCTCCTATATCTGCTAGCGGGTCGCCGACAGTTGCCATTTCCCAATCAAACAATCCCGTCATTTCAGTTAAATTTTCATTAAACATGGCATTATTTAATTTATAATCGTAATGAATCACCGCCGCCGCTCCGTCAAGTGGACAATGGTCAATAAGCCACTGCATCACAAATTCTTCCTCATGATGTTCCTCGGTTTTTGCCTTTTTGTAACGCTTCAACCAGCCGTTAATCTGCCGTTCCATAAACCCGTCAGGCTTTGTCATTTCTAGCAGCCCACAATCTTCAGGGCTAACCTTGTGCAAATCTACTAGCCGCTGTACAAATGAGGCTGACATTTGTTCTGCTGTTTTCTGCGGCTCAGTAACGTTCTCCGGAAGCGCTGTATCAACAACCACGCCGCGACGCCGCTCCATGAGAAAAAACGGACGGCCAATCACGTTTTCATCTTCACAAAAAATATACGGTTCAGGTGCTAGCGGATAGGCCGGATGCAATCGGCGGAGAAACTCGTATTCTCTTTCCATATCGTGCGCTTTAGGTGCAACCGGGCCGAACGGCGGCCGCCGGAGCACCACCTCAAATGACCCTGCGCTAATTTCGTACGTTAAATTAGAGTGGCCTGCAGAAAATTGACGAATCTCAAGAGGTTCATCCGGCAAGTCAAAATTGGCTTGCAAAAAGGCTTTAAGGGCTTGTTCCGGCAGTTCCTCTCCCGGACGAACCCGGGACGTATCATGTGAAGCTGTCATTTGTTCACCTCCTATGACAAAGATTGAAGCGTTTGTTTCATCTCTTTAGTCAAGGGCGACGTACCTCCGGATTGAAAATCAAAATAAACGAGAACAGCTGTACCAACAGCTACTTCTGTACCGTCATCTCGCGTCAAATGGTGCTGCAGCGTGAAGCTTGAATTGCCGATCCGTTCTAGCGAGGTTGAAACATGAAGAATTTCCCCAGCATAAGCTTGGTTTTTGAAATCACATGAAGCTGAAGCCACCATAAAAGGAAAATCTCTTTGGGTTTGCGCACCCGGTGCTGTAAAACCAAGATGCTGCAGCAGATCAATTCTTGCTTCTTCTAAATAGGCAAAGTAACTTGTGTTATTAATGTGACCTAAGGCATCTGTATCTGAAAATCGAACTTTTACTTGCGTTTCATAAGTCATTTTGAGCACTCCTTAACTATACGTATAAAAACCTTTTCCACTTTTACGCCCGAGCTCACCGCGATCTAGTTTTTCTTTCAGCACAGGTGAAGGGGCATCCTCCGGTCGTCCTGTTTCATTAAAAACAGCCGTTTGTGCATAATAGCCGACATCAATGCCGGACAGGTCCATTAACTCAAACGGGCCGAGGGGGTGTTTAAGCGCTTTTTTTGTGATGGCGTCAATGGCTTCAAAATCAGCATATCCTCCTTCATACAGCGCCATCGCCTCATTCGTTAAAGCAAACAAAAGCCGGTTGGCGACAAAACCTTCAATTTCTTTATGCAGTAAAAACCCAGAGCGGTTCATCGCATCACAGACAGCCAATGCTTTAGCAGCCGTTTCTTCGGAGGTTACATCACTTTTTACAACTTCAACACAGTCCATCACAAGCGGCGGATAGAAAAAGTGCATGTTGCAAACCTGCGCCGGGCGGTTGGTTACTTCTGCAAGTTTTGAATTCACAATCGTCGAGCTGTTCGTTGCAAGTACCGTTTCTGCCGGCGCAAACGCATCCAGCTGTTCAAAAACTTTTTGTTTCACATCCAGTTTTTCTACGACCGCCTCAATCACAACATCTGCATCAGCGACTGCATCTTTTAAACTTGTCATCAACGTCAACTGAGAGAAAGCTGTTTCCACCGCTTCCGCAGAAATCTTTTGTTTTTTCTCCCAATCTGCCATGCGCCCCTGCAGTTCGTGTTCTGCCTGAGAAAGCACCGTTTCATCTAGATCATGCAGCTTCGTTTCAAATCCACCAAGTGCACTTAACATCGCAATCTGCCGTCCCATTGCCCCAGCACCAACGACTGTCACACGTTTTACTGCTGCTGTCATAATCATCCTCCTTCGTTTTTGTTTAAGCCGTGAAGCATGTAATCCACATAAATTGCGGCTACTTCATCTGCGCTCGTACTGCCGTCAGCATCAAACCATTGATATGTCCAGTTACAAGCACCGAGGATACCTAAGGTCACAATGACCGGGTTCAGTTCAGGACGGAAGACACCATGCTGCATCCCATCACGAATGACCTGCTCAAAATTAAGGCGTACTTGGTCGCGCTTTGGCAACACTTCATCAAGATGCTCACGACTTAAATGACGAAACTCACGAAAAAATACGCGGGCACTATCTCCTTTCGGCTCAATGCTTGTAATCAGCTGATGAATCAAAGCTTTTAACTTTTCTGCATCCGTTGCATCCTCATTTTTTAAAATCGTCTGCTGTTGTTCAAGAATTTCATCGATATAACTACGGTGGATCTCCATTAAAAGCGTTTCTTTGCTTGAAAAATAGTAATAAAACGTACCCTTTGTGACGCCGAGGGCGCTGACGATATCCTGGATGGACGTTTCTTTAAACCCTTGTTTTTCAAACAAATCAATACTGATATCAATCATTTCCTGCTGCAATGTTACTTCCTCCTGTTTTCTGCTATCACTTTTTTACATCGCGCTCATTCCGCCGTCTACAGATAAAACATCGCCTGTAACATAACTCGATGCCTCTGAAGCTAAAAAGGCGGCGGCTCCTTTTAATTCATCTTCTCCGCCAAAACGGCCGAGCGGCGTCCGATCTTTAATGATTTCACCACCCATATCTAGTACGTCCTTTGACATTTTCGTCGGAAAAAATCCGGGTGCGATCGCGTTGACTTGAATGTTGTAACGCCCCCATTTTGCCGCAAGGTCTTTCGTGAAATTAATCACGGCCCCTTTGCTCGTATTGTAGCCGATCGCATCGAGAAAGCGTGGATCAGCACCACTTAAACCGGCGACAGAAGCAACGTTGATAATTTTTCCGGAACCTTGTTCAATCATCACCCGGCCGGCAGCTTGCGCCATTAAAAATGTACCTTTGACATTCACATCCATGACTTTCTCCCAAGCCGCAAGCGGCATATCCTCTGCTGGAGCTCCCCAAGATGTGCCGCTGTTATTTACGAGAATGTCTACCGAACCGAAAGTATCCATTGTCTGTGTGATGACCCGCTCCACATCGTTTGGATCCGTCACATCACAACCGATGCCGACCGCTTGAACGCCTTTTTTCGCGAACTCCGCAGCTACCGCTTCACACGCTTCTTGTTTACGTGAGCAAATCACGATATTAGCTCCTTGATCGGTAAGTGCATCAGCAATTTGGGCGCCAAGTCCTCGGCCTCCACCTGTCACAATGGCTGTTTTTCCCGTTAAGTCAAACAAAGTTTCTATACTACGCAAACTGATCCCTCCTCTTATACTTTGCGCTGCTCTTCAAGCTCTTGTCTTGCAATCGCCCGTTTATGAACTTCATCTGGACCATCTGCAATCCGGAGTGTCCGGATTGCAGCATAGTGACGCGCCAATGGAAAATCATCGCTCACACCGGCAGCACCCAGGGTTTGAATGGCCCGATCCAGCACACGTAAAGCAGTATTGGGTGCGGCCACTTTAATCATGGCAATCTCTTTTTTTGCGGTTTTATTTCCGTACTTATCCATCCGGTCAGCCGCCTGCAGCGTCAAGAGGCGCGCCTGTTCAATTTCAATACGCGCCTCAGCAATCCATTCGCGGATGACCCCTTGTTCACTTAAAGCACGCCCGAACGGGGCTCGCGCATCTGCCCGGGCGCACAAAATATCAAGCGCCCGCTCAGCTGCACCGATCGTACGCATGCAGTGATGAATCCGGCCGGGGCCGAGCCGGCCTTGCGCAATTGCAAATCCTTTCCCTTCACCAACAAGCAGGTTACTTTCCGGCACCCGGACATCGTGAAAGTTAATTTCTGCGTGACCATGTGGTGCATCATCATAACCAAATACCGGCAGCATCCGCTTAACTTCAATCCCAGGTGTATCCATCGGTACAATGATCATGGATTGCTGCTCATAGGTCGGCGCATCCGGATCCGTCTTCCCCATAAAGATCAACACTTCACAGCGGGGATCACCTGCACCGGAGGACCACCATTTTGTTCCATTTAAAATGTAGTCGCTGCCGTCTTTTTTAATCGAAGCTTCAATATTGCGCGCATCACTTGAAGCAGCCTCTGGTTCCGTCATGCAAAACGCTGAACGAATCTCGCCTGCAAGCAGTGGATGCAGCCATTTTTCTTTCTGTGCCTCTGTGCCATAACGGGCAAGCACCTCCATATTCCCCGTATCAGGGGCATTACAGTTGAAAACTTCCGGTCCAATTAAGGATCGCCCCATTTCTTCTGCTAAGGGAGCGTAAGCTAAGTTACTTAATCCAGCGCCATAAGTTTCATCAGGGTAGAACAGATTCCATAGCCCGCTTTCTTTCGCTTTTGCTTTCATCGATTCCATGACTTCAGGTACATAAGCAAAAGGATCGTCTGCAGCGCGGAGCTGTGCTTCATACACAGCTTCATTTGGATAAACTTCCTGATCCATAAATGTCCGAACCGATCGGAGCCATTCCTGCATCTCGTTTGTATAGGAAAAGTTCAAGCCATATCCCTCCTGTTCAACTTTAAAATGAACATACTAACCGGTCGGTATGTTAACTTTGAAAAAATGGCGCGCACAAAGCGCGCATATGCCTTTACGACTAATCAATTGTAAACGTTTAATTGTTGATTCCACATCAAAATGAACACACATTCATATTAGCGTTAATTTCATAAAAATTCAACCATTTTGTGTTATTCTTCTGTACTCAGCCAAAGGTACAAAGACGCAAAACTCCGGTAAGGAGCAAATTGTTCTCCAGCTGCTTCAACTTCTAAAGCGGTAGGACGCTTTTCGGTTTGTAATAACGTGTGTAAGCCACGTTGAATCCCGATATCATTAGCCGGCAGCAAGTCCTGTCTGCCGAGGCCGAACAATAAAAGACAACGGCCGGTCCAAGGTCCAACACCTCGGTAACGGGTAAGCTGTTTCATGATGTCTTCATTAGATTTGTCGTGTAACGCCTGTAAATCTAAACTTTGCTCAACGACAGCCTGTGAAACCCCAATGACATACGATGCTTTCGAACGGCTGAACTGCAGAGCGCGCAAGTCTTCAGGCTCCAGGCTGGCAATTGTTTCAGGTGCAGGATAAAACCATGTTCCATCTTTTTGGGAACCATATGTTTGTACAAACCGTTCTGTTAAGGTCATTGCAAACGATAAGTTCAGTTGTTGATGAATAATCGTTTTCATCAAACAGGCGTACAAATCAAAATCGAGGACTAACGGTGTCCCTTGATAGCGCGCAGCAAGCGGGGCGAGATCAGTTTTTTGAAAATGCTTATACACTTTTTGCAGCGGCTGTTCCCAACCAAAGATGCGCGCTAGCTGTGGATAAACCTGTGCAAATGTTAAGTTCTCACCTTCTACTACAACTTCAGGCATTGCTTCATCATGACTGAACCATACATGAATAACTTCTGCATTGTTTAACATGGTCAAGGGCACAGCCACATAGCCATTTGCTGCATCTACAGTATTTAACGGATCCATCGCTAAACGCTTCAGCATCCATTTCGTCTCATACGGGGGCGTAAGGGGAATCTTCTCTCTCCAAGCCAATCTAACACCTCCATTTCCTATAACTCCCACTCCGACCTTAGTGCACGCTTTGTTAAAATTAACTGTATCATGATGGGAGCAGCTCGTCATTTTTAACGGCTTTATGATAACTATTTTTAAGGATGTGATCTTTTGTCAATCGCCACCGACACCGCCTGCTTACGTGCGCTTCACGCTGCAGAAACTGCTGATGATTTAAACGATCAAGCGCAGCAAATTTGTAAGTTACTCGTTACATACATCCCTTATGTTCATTGGTCTGGGATTTGGGACCACTACAGCGACAGCTGGGTGAGCACAGCTGGGTCTGAAGAAGCAGCTTCAACTTATATGGGACAACTTACTTTTCAGATTCCAAGTGAAGATAAAAGCGAGCGGGCTATTCTTTATGTCCGTACAACTGAAGCTATTGCCTTTGATACTAGAGACCTTTTTCCGCTTGAAATTTTAGCAGCCCACATTAAACTACCCGCCGGCGAATAACTGCCGGCGGGTAGTTTCAGACTGTCGACAAAGTACAAAATCTAAAATTCATGCATAGCTTACTGCTCCGAGCCGCGGGCTGCCCTTAAAAACCGAACCATGAACGTGACCGGAACGAATGACGGACGCTTTCCCGAGGGCTTGGCTTCAGCTAACTTGTTCGATTTGATTGCCAATCGAACAAGTGGATCTTCAGCCTGCGCTGAATCCTCTGGGAGTCGCCGTCATTTTTCGGTCACTTGTCAATTGAAAGGTCATCTAGTATTTCCGATGTATAGGGGTCGTTTGCACATTTATGAAGCATCATGATGAAACGGGTTCATGTAGCTATTGCTTGATTAAAAAGATCTTTACAATTTATAACGATCAAATAACGCAAGGCTGACGAGCATCGGCGGCGACGCCTTCGCAGAACAACGAGTGAGAAAATCCCGCAGGCAGCAGTTGGCTGCCTAGGAAGTTGAGGCCGTACCCGAGACAAGCGCCCGCCGAAAAGCGACGTCAGCCTTCATTTTTCTTAAAAGTTTGTCTACACGCTGAAACTCCCCGCCGGAACTTAGCTCCCGGCGGGGA
This sequence comes from Salsuginibacillus halophilus, assembly GCF_003014715.1. Lineage (GTDB taxonomy): Bacteria > Bacillota > Bacilli > Bacillales > Marinococcaceae > Salsuginibacillus > Salsuginibacillus halophilus. The sequence continues at coordinate 76,023 of NZ_PYAV01000010.1, read as the reverse complement.
GTTTCTATTTGAAAGGAAGGAAGTTATAAGACTTCTGCTTTTTGCTCCATTAAATGGTCAAGGGACTCAAAGGAATAACCTTCTTGTTTCAAATCTGTTATTACCCGATCAAGCGCTTTAGCATTATCCTCAGAAACCGCATGTAAAAGCATGACAGCCCCGGGATGCGCCCGGTCCATCATTCGGTTGTACGCATAATCTGCACCGTTTTGCCGGTCGGTTAACCAATCCACATAAGCAAAAGACCAAAACACAGTTGTATAACCGAGGGAGGCGGTCAGCTCAAGTGAGTGCTCATTAAATGTCCCGCGAGGTGGCCTTACATACTGCATGCGTTCCTCCCCCGTTAAATCTTGATAGTATTCATCTACTTCCCCCAGTTCGCGCGCTGCCCGTTTATCTGATACTTCGGGCAGGCTTGGATGATGCCAGGAGTGATTTCCTACAATATGACCTTCTTCAACCATACGTTGAATGATATTAGCTGCACTTTCAAGGTAATGACCGGTAACAAAAAATGCAGCAGGAACATCGTGTTTATTTAAAACATCGAGTACGTCTTCGGTATGCCCTTTTTCATAACCATTATCAAATGTTAAGTAAATCGTTTTCTCGTCCGGATCACCAATATAAACCCCACCGTACTGCTCGAGCATCTTTTCGTAATGTGGCTCTGTACCAGGTTGCTCATGATTTTCTGCAGGCTTGAAATTCCACTGGTGTACCTCATCAGCATTTGCTGGCACGATGAACAGCAGTGCCAACAGCCAGACCGCGCTTATCCCAAACAGCATTCGTGCCATCGCAAAGTCTCCTTTGTTTTTCATTTAATTTGTGGAAATTTCACTGTCCTTATACAAGGTCCTCAGTAATTTTGATGCAGTAACACGCCAAACCATAAAAGGATTTAGAAATATCGATGTTTTCTAACTATTCCTACTATATTAGTAAATATTTAAAAATTTTCATATTGTCTTTATAATTACTTCGGTGGCACAATAGTAATGTGGTGTAAACGTTTGCAATCTGCCTCTGCACGCAATTTTAAATTGATAAAAGGAAGGAGTTTCGCCTATGGCCTCTGAGAGTAAAGGGTTTTTCCAGAAATTTCTCGACATGATTGAAAAAGTCGGGAATAAACTTCCCCACCCGATTACGCTATTTGCAATTTTAGCAGGGCTTGTCGTTATTGCTTCAGCCTTGATCGCCAACCTCGGCTTGAGTGTCGAACACCCTGGTGAACAAGATGAAATGGTTCAAGTTTTCAACCTGCTTTCAAGTGACGGTATAAATTATATATTCACGAGCATGGTTGATAACTTTATTGAATTTGCGCCGCTTGGCGTTGTTCTTGCAACAATGATTGGTATCGGTCTTGCCGAGCGATCCGGGTTGATTAGCGCAGCCCTGCGCGGCTTCGTACTCAGTGTTCCGAAACAACTTATTACTGCAGGACTTGTTTTTGCTGGTATCATGTCCAGCGTAGCGTCTGATGCTGGTTACGTTGTACTCCCGCCGCTTGGCGCAGTCATCTTTGCAGCGCTTGGACGCCACCCGCTTGCAGGACTCGCTGCTGCCTTTGCCGGTGTATCCGCCGGTTTCAGCGCGAACTTATTCTTATCTGCGACAGATCCGATGCTTGGTGAGCTGACAATTGAAGCTGCCGCAACCATTGATCCGGCGTATGCAGAGACAATGAACATTGCAATGAACTATTACTTTATTGCAGCATCTGTTTTCGTCTTAACGCTTGCCGGCTCCTGGGTAACTGAGCGTATTGTTGAACCTCGTCTTGGTGAATATAAAGGCGAATATAAAGAGGATCTGCAAGGTCTCGGTCATGATGAGAAACGCGGCCTCGGCTGGGCAGTAACGTCTTTCTTCGTTACAGCCGTTGCGCTTGCAATGCTTGTTGCGTTTCCTAATTCACCGATGCGTGGTGAAGAAGGGGCTGTCATTCAGTCACCGTTTATGGACTCACTCGTGCCGGTTATTATGATTCTGTTCTTCGTCCCGGGGCTCGTTTACGGGATTGCAGTGAAAAACATTAAAAATGATAAAGATGTTGCTAACCAAATGTCAGATACAATGGCCTCAATGGGCATGTTCATTGTTCTTGCCTTTACTGCAGGTCAATTTGTTGCCTACTTCGGCGAATCCGGTATCGGTATGCTGCTTGGTGTTTACGGCGCAGAATTTCTCGATAGCATTAATCTAACCGGCATTCCACTTATTTTAGCATTTGTAATAGTGGCCGGATTTATTAACTTGTTTATCGGAAGTGCATCTGCGAAGTGGGCAATGATGGCTCCAGTCTTTGTGCCGATTATGATGCAGCTCGGCTATTCTCCGGAAATGACACAGATGGCTTACCGGATTGCCGATTCAACAACAAACATCATCACACCACTTATGACGTACTTTGCTATTATCATCGCTTTTGCTCAAAAGTATGATAAGAAGATGGGCATTGGTACAATGATTTCTGTTATGCTGCCGTACTCGATCGTATTCACAATCATCTGGACAATTATGTTAATTGTTTGGATGCTGTTTGGTATCGACCTCGGACCAGGTTCACCAATCGAATACAACTATCAAGGTTAAACAACAATGGGGAGCTCTACACGATCGTGAGAGCTCCCCCTTCTATTTTGCACTGATATTTATTTCGCGTTTTGATTGAAGCAGGCTTCACAGATGAAACGACCTTCGTTTTGTAAATATGCCTTGATTTCCGTGAATCCTTTACGCTTAGGGTAACGCATTTTTACAAAAACCGTTTCTGCACCCATGATTTCTTTTTTACACATTGAGCATTCAGGTTTTTCTTTAAACACTTTTAAAATCCCCTTCAAGCTTCATCTACATTTCATTGTTTAAATCCGTCACTTTTCTTCTTCTCGTTTCTTCGTTTCTAAAGCTATTCTCTCCCGCTCAAGTTGAATTTCTTCTTTTTTTATCTCGGTTTTCTTTTTCAGATCATACAGTTCATATACAACAAGCACGAGCACTAGAACAGCCATCAGGGTATAAAAATCGATCAGCCCCACCCCCTTTTTCCCGTTGAAGATCCGGGCTTAAAACGTTGAATTAAGACTTAGAATAAGCTTCTAGGTGGGTGGTCTTATTCACGTAATGAAAGTAAGGTTTGCCTTCTTTAAACTCAATGCGCGTAACACCCGTATTCGTTTTTCGAAACGGACGGTGATGATTTGACCAGTCTTCACCATGCATTAAATACATTAAAAAGATCGCAATAAACCCGCCGTGAGCTACAACTGCAATATTTTCACCTTCATGCTTTGTTATTAAATCATCATATAAAGTACGGCAGCGCTTTGTGATCGCTTCAATCGTTTCGGTCCCTTCAAGACCTGATGTTAGCAAGTTCGGTCCAAGCACGCCTGGGTATTCACGAATAATTTCTTCGCGCGTTCTTCCTTCAAGCGGACCTAAAGCAACTTCGCGGCAGTCAGGCCGGGTGATTGGGTCACAAAGCTGATGCTCAGCTACAAATTGGGCTGTTTCAAATGCACGCGACAAATCGCTTGCATACATATGATCCAATGGTTCAGTTTTTAATGCTTGACCGAGTAAAGCTGCCTGCTTTTTCCCTTCTTCAGATAAAGGAAAATCTTGAATACCTTGCAGACGCTCCGTTCGGTTTCCTTCCGATTCGCCGTGTCGAATTAATAATAGATTCAAAAAATCGCTCCTTTTATACATGATTTGCTCTAAGATTAATGTATCATATTGCTGGCAAAAAAGAAGCTTATAGCTTTACAGTTACCCTCAAAACTATAATTTCACTTTTCTTGGCGGTCCGGCTTTTTCTTTTTCTTTCAATGCGTTAACATGAACGATAGTGAGCAAAGATAAAGGAGCTACTTGTTATGATTTCTTCAACATTCTCACCAATTACACCCTCCAATGATCCTTGGGAGGCATATGACGATATACGCACCTTTGGGGCACCTACACTAACTAACATCGAAGTTACGACAACGAAGCTGTGTAACATGCGTTGTGAACACTGTGCTGTAGGCTACATGCTAGATACGGTTGACCCTGACACTTTACCGCTGGAGTTGCTTATTCAGCGACTAGATGAAGTTCCGCACCTGCGTGCTTTCAGCATTACCGGGGGCGAGCCGATGCTATCGATGAAATCGGTAAACAATTACGTTGTGCCGTTACTAAAATATGCACGTGAGCGCGGCGCCCGTACACAGATCAACTCGAATTTAACGCTCGATGCCAAGCGTTATGAGAAAATCACCCCTTATTTAGATGTACTGCATATTTCACACAACTACGGCAGCATCGATGATTTTACAGATATCGGCTTTCGTATGATGGATAAAAAGCCTTCGCTTGCGCAGCGCGAGAAGTTTTTTCATCAAATGGTTGATAACGCCAAACAGCTTACATCTGCAGGGGTAATGGTTTCAGCTGAAACGATGCTCAACAAACGAACCCTTCCCCACCTCGCATCCATTCATGAACAAGTTGTGGAAATGGGTTGTCAAAGACACGAAATCCACCCTATGTACCCCGTTGATTTCGCCAGCGCTTTAGAAGCTGCACCGCTTGCTGATATTCAAGCCGGCATCCACCGGCTGCTTGATGTGCGTGATCCAAATACATGGATGCTCTTTGGCACACTCCCGTTTTATCCGTGCAGCAATGACGAAGGAGAACTTGAACTTTTGCAGCGCTTGTATGCAGCTGACAACGTAACCGTGAGAAATGATCCTGATGGACGTTCGCGCTTAAATGTAAATATTTTTGACGGAGAGATTATTGTCACGGACTTCGGTGACGAAGAGGGATCTTTTGGCAACATCAACGACACTTCCTTCGAAGAAGCTTTCCAAACCTGGCACCAAACCGAGCAGGCAAAAAGCATTAGCTGCCACTGTCCAGCAGTTGAGTGCCTCGGTCCTAACCTGCTCGTGAAAGATGCTTACTACAAAGATATCGACTTTCAACAGCGAGAGGCAAACATCTCCCTTCCAACAAAATAACTTCAAAACATTCGTGAGCTATTGATTAACAAACCGTCTTCCGACTTAAGGGGGGCGGTTTCAGCGTGTAGAGAATCTTTTAAGAACAGCGCAGACTGACGTTGCTTTTCGGCGGACGCTTGCCCCAGGCACGGCCTCAACTTCCTCGGCAGCAGATCACTGCCTGCGGGATTTTCGGCTCGCGCTGTTCCTGGTGGCGTCGCCGCCGATAATTGTCAGCCTTGCGTTATGTGAAAACTCGAAACTCTTAAGTTCATTCCTTAATTAAGATAGGTTGTTAACCCGTCAAGGCGACTATAATGCGGATATTTTAAAGCGTAATTGCCTTCGCGCAGTCCGTACCTGTATTGTGTTTACGCGCAGCTCTTAGACATCACTAGGAAGTGCATAAGTCGAAGACCCCACAATGGTGGGGGTTCACGTGCAGACCTTAAACCAAGGGAAGCGAACAGTGATATGTGCGTAAATCATAGGTTTTGTACGTTGTCGACCGTCGACTTAAGGGAAGCGGCTTGTGTTTTTCTTTTTACCTCAAGGGTATGTGTTTTGTATTGTTCGTTCACATATCGTTAATTTTTTCGCTATCCCGTTGTCACAACCTTTCTGTTATAATTGTGAAGTAATTCACATTAAGAAAATTACACGTCATCTATAAAGAAATGGAGGGTCCTGCCATGTTCGAGGCCGATCCGGTCATGCTCAGCCGGATTTTAACCGGACTGACTTTAGCGTTTCACGTCATCTTTGCCACCCTCGGCGTCGGCGTCCCTATTATGATCGCATTAGCCGAATGGATGGGGATCCGACGCAACGATCCGCACTACACAATGCTTGCACGACGGTGGGCTCGCGGTTTCGTTATTACTGTTGCCGTCGGTGTTGTTACTGGTACTGCAATTGGTCTGCAATTAAGCCTCTTATGGCCGAACTTTATGCAGGTTGCCGGACAAGTGATTGCATTACCGATGTTCATGGAAGTTTTTGCTTTCTTTTTTGAAGCCATCTTTCTAGGTATCTATTTATATACATGGGATCGGTTTAAAAGTAAGGTTCGTCATTTCTTGCTTATTATCCCTGTCATTCTAGGGGCAACAGCTTCCGCTTTCTTTATTACAACGGTGAACGCATTTATGAACACACCTCAAGGATTTGAGTTGGTTGACGGGGTCATGCGCAATATTCAACCGCTTGAAGCAATGTTTAACCCGGCAACGCCTACTAAAACTGCACACGTTATCATTACGTGTTATTTAACTTCGGCATTTATTCTCGCAATGATTGCCGCTTGGAAACTGTTTCGTGGTAACGATCATGCGTATCACAAAAAAGGACTGCATCTTTCAATGGTTGCAGCTTTCATTTTTTCGATTGGCACCGTGTTAATCGGTGATCTTTCCGGTAAGTTTCTAGCTGAATACCAACCAGAAAAACTTGCAGCAGCTGAATGGCATTTTGAGACTGAAACTGAAGCGCCATTAGTTCTCGGAGGTGTCTTAAATGACGAAGGTGAAGTGGAGTATGCTTTAGAAATCCCTTACGCCTTAAGTATTCTTGCATACGGTACCCCCGGTGCTGAAGTTGAAGGGCTCAACGAAACCCCCGAAGACTTATGGCCGCCACTTTGGGTGCACTACGCCTTTGATTTGATGGTATTTATCGGCATGTATTTAACCTTCATTTCTGGTGCTTATTTAGCGATTTATAAATTTAAGCGGCACCTGCTTTACAACCGACCACTGCTCTTTGGCATTATTGCCGGCGGTCCACTTGCTTTTGTTGCCATTCAATCCGGATGGTTTTATGCAGAAGTCGGGCGTCAGCCTTGGATCTTAAACGGCTTGATGAAGACAGCTGAAGGTGCAACTCAAGCTGATCACGTCGGTTTAATGCTCATTTTGTTTATTTTGCTTTATTTGTTCCTCGGGATCAGTACTGTGCTTGTCCTGCGGGGAATGTTTAAGAAAAAACCTGCCGAGCAGGAACTTTATGAACGTGGAATTGAAACGCGGGGTGATTCCGCATGACGTATGAAGTTTTAGGTATTACCGTTTTATGGCTCTTTTTATACGGGTATTTGATCGTCGCCTCGATTGATTTCGGGGCGGGGTTCTTCCACTATTACAATAAAGAATCAAAAAAAGATTACCGCATTAACAAATTAATTCAACGTTATCTGTCACCAGTTTGGGAGATTACGAACGTGTTTCTCGTTTTCTTTTTTATTGGTATTGTCGGGTTCTTCCCGGACACTGCCTATTATTACGGTTCAGCATTACTCGTCCCAGGCAGCATCTCAATCATTCTGCTTGCGATACGCGGTTCTTATTATGCGTTTAATACGTACGGAGCTAAAGACAACCGTTTGTACTCCTTTTTATACGGTGCTACCGGGTTGCTAATTCCAGCTTCCTTTACCGTGGTATTAACGATTTCTGAAGGCGGTTTTTTAGAAGTGACAGATGACCGCGTTCAGCTGCAGTACGGCGCACTTTTTTCTAGTGGTTACTCCTGGAGTGTTGTCATTCTTGCGATCGTAAGCGTCCTTTATATTTCTGCAATGTTTTTGACGTATTACGCAAATCGAGCAGGGGACCCGCAGGCCTATCAGTTATTTCGTAAATATGCGCTCTTTTGGTCAGCACCAACCATTGCTGCCTGTGTGCTCATCTTCTTCACTTTGAGTCAGCATAACCCGGAGCACTTTTCGAGCATGATTAGTATAGGCTGGGTATTTTTCTTGTCACTCTTATTCTTCTGTGCAGCTGTAGCACTTGTGTATCAAGGAAAATACCTTGGGCTTGCCTTTGTGTTGGTGATGCTGCAGTACGGCACAGCATGGTTTGGCTACGGTGCGTCGCATCTACCTTATCTACTCTATCCGTATTTGACCATTTATGATGGCTTTGTAAACGAAGCAATGGCTATCGCTTTAATTGCCGCTTTTATTGGCGGGTTGCTGCTCTTAATTCCATCACTATATCTCGCGATGCGTTTATTCTTATTTGATGATGAGTATGTTCAAGGGAAAAAGTAAGAACTCAGTACAGCTTGAAGGAACGAATACTCTATGGATGAGAGGATTTTTCTCAACGGAAAAGGAGGGAGGATAAATGTCAGGCCTTGATTTTTTCCTAATCATGATTGCACCGCTTTTAACTGTCGGCATTTGTCTTGTGTTACTGTTTATGTGGGCCTCGCGACGTCCAACCGATGAGCAAAAACGCGAACAATTTCCAGTGAACCGGAACAAATCTTAACAAAAAGCTCGTTAGGACGAATATATCCTAACGAGCTTTTTGTTTGATCTTTAATTACAATATTAGCTCCGTGTTGAAGCACTTTCTTCCTTACCTTCATCTTCGTTCTCCACAAGCTGAATATTGCGCCACCGACCAAACCGGTAGTAAAGGGCTGCAATAGCTGCGCTAATAATAAAACTAAGGCCAATCCCAACGGCAATTCCTTCAGGACCAAACCATGAGGACAAAAGCCAGGCAAGCGGAAAGCGCAGTACCCAAAAAGAAACAATATTTAAAATCAATACTGGCACCATTGCTCCAGCGGCTCGAACAATCCCATTTAAAACGAAGTTAATACCTAAAAACGGATAGAAAAAAGCAACAAGCTGTAAATATGTGCTGCCAAATGCGACTGTCTCCGTGTCATCTACGAACGCACTCATAATAATACCAGACATTAAAAACACAAATAAGCTGATGGTGGTTGCAACACCTAAGATCAATAACACACCGCTTTTAGCAATCGCTGTCACCCGGTCCCACAACTGCGCCCCAATATTTTGACCCGCCATGCTCTGAATCGCTGAGCCAAGTGTTAGCCCCGGAAGCATAATTAAGCTATCCACCCGCTGAGCAGCACCGTAACCAGCAACGACCGTATCACCAAATGATGTAACCACCGTCATAATCGCAAGCACACCACCGGATATCGCCATCATCGACAAACCAGATGGCAGCCCAAGGCGAAACAACCTTTTAAACTCTTCCCAATCGGGCAGCCGCGGCATTGAATATGGCACACCTCGGTGGGCAATCGAAATATACAATCCAACAACAAGCGCTGTGCCCTGTGAAAGTACGGTTGCAATCGCTGCCCCTTGAATGCCTAAGCCGAGTACATGAATAAATATTGGTGTTAATATCGTATTTAAAATAACGGCTAAAAAGATAAACCGAAGCGGCGTTTTACTGTCGCCAAGTGCCCGCAGCACTGTCCCGACAAAGTTGTAACCAAACAACAAGAAAATAAACAACATATTAATTTGAAGATAAGTTTCCGCCATCGGCATAATAGATTCCGGTGTTCCCATAAACCGTAAAATATAAGGGGCTAAAAAGAAACCTAGCGCACCTAACATTACGGCTAAAGATCCGAGGACAAAGACAAACGCATTCAACGAGCGGGCAAGGCCTGCTTGGTTTCCTGCACCCTTATGTTGAGAAAGGACTGTTAGGGTTGCCCCGTTAATGCCTATAATAAAAGACAGCATCGTAAAGATCACAGTTGCGGAAATCGAAACGGCTCCCAAGGCTTCTGCACCGAGCAAGTTTCCCACCCATAAGCTGTCGATGATCTGATACGAACTTTGCAGCAAATTGCCGACAAAGATCGGCCAGGAAAATAAAATCATTTTTTTCATTATACTACCTTCTGTAAAATCTAACTGCTGTTGCTGCAAGGCTCGCACATCCTTTTCTCAAGCTTTAAACTCATAAGAGCGGAAACAGTGGGCAGCCTCAAGGCTGCCCACTGTTCAATTTATACGAGCTCGAAGGTTTCTGTAACTTTAATACTATCTTTGACTGATTGGACCATGCTGCAATGTTTATACGTTAACTGTAGCGCTTTTTCGATTTTATGCTCCTTCAGCTCGTCCCCTGCTACTTTAAAATGAAGATGAACCGCAGTAATTTCTTGAGGTTCTTCCTCATTTCGTGTTACGTCTGCATGAATTTGAATATCAGTAAACGGGATCCGCTGCTTTTCCATAATCTTTCGGAATACCCCACCACTGCAGACAGCAATTGATGAAACAAGCAGCTGATACGGGCGGTAGCCTTGTTCCGGATTACCGGAAACTTGAAGTTCACCAAACGGTGCTTCTGTAATAAAAGCTTCGTTATTCAGACGAAAATCCATGATGATTCGCTCCTTTATACAATCTATCCTCTATTTTAAAACATGCACGTCCTTAAAGTCGACAAATCTGCTGTACCTGTTGTTTCAATCATGTAAAAGAGCTACGATGTATTGGGTTGAATAGAAAAGCTTTTAGAGAGAAAAGAGGTGAGCCGGCGCTTTTTTAACCTAAAAATTGAGGTTAATATGCCTTGAATTATGAGACAAAATACATTGCAACAAACGAACAATCCTACGTACCGTTACTGGCTGCTTGTTTCGCTTGTCCTTGTAGCCGGCTTTGTGCAGGGAATGCTGTTACCTGTACTTGCCGTCTTACTTGAAGAGGCAGGTATTACATCCACGGCAAATGGTCTAAATGCCACCGCCTTATATATTGGCATTTTACTCGCTTCACCCTTTATCGAGCAGCCCTTGCGTAAATTTGGTTATAAACCGCTGATTACAACCGGGGTTATTGCTGTTGTCACTGCTTTACTGATTCTTCCGCTTTGGCAGGCTTTTTGGTTTTGGTTTGTTTTACGTATGATTATTGGAATCGGGGATAATTTAATTCATTTTGCTACGCAAGTATGGATCACTTCAACCGCCGATCCAGCAAAGCGTGGCCGAAGCCTCGCCATTTACGGCCTTGCTTTCGGGATGGGCTTTGGGGTTGGACCGATCATGACCCAGCTTTTAACTGTTCATGAATCCCTGCCATTTCTCATCACTGCATTTTCTTCGCTTTTTGTCTGGCTCTTTTTGCTTCGTTTAAAAAACGAATGGCCAAGCGAAGATTTTGACGACCATTTAAACATTCAAATGCCTTGGATGATGCGTTATAAGCAAACAATTAAACTCGCCTGGTTTGCTTTACTTCCCGGCTTCTCTTTTGGTTATTTAGAAGCTTCGATTCACGGAAGCTATCCGATATATGCAATACGGGCCGGCATTTCTCTAGACTGGGTCACGATTTTTTTACCTGCCTTTGTTTTCGGCAGCTTAATCACTCAACTTCCGCTTGGTATGTTAAGCGACCGTTGGGGAAGAAAGCGCGTGCTCATGCTGTTACTTGCCTCAGGCTTTATCATTTTCAGCAGTATGCCCATGCTGGAGTCTTCCATGATTGCTTTATTAACCGGTTTTTCAATGCTTGGGATGCTGCTTGGATCATTGTATTCTCTTGGTTTAATGTATTTAGCGGACCTGCTTCCAAAACAACTACTACCAACCGGGAATGTTCTTATGGCGATTAGCTTTAGTCTCGGAAGTATGTCTGGACCCGTAGCCGGTGGAATTGTGATCGATCAGTTCGGCACCGGCAGCATTTACTTGTCGATGGCTTTTATGCTTTTTATCATTTGGTCACTGGGCTGGCTTTTCCATCCAAACAAAAATGCCCCGGATGTTAAATAACACCCGGGGCATTTCTTATATCCGCTTAGCGGACATTTTCATCGTAAACCACGTTCAACAACTCATGTGATGGTGAAGAGAATAGGTTTTTCGGAATGACATCAGTAACTTCTTTATTGAGGTGCTTTTGAAGGTCCTGAACGTATTCTTTGCTTCCAATTAAATAAAGTTCTTGGTTGCCATGATCCTTCACTTTCTTATCAAGTACAGATGCAAGACTCTTATACCAGCGGTGACGGTTTTCTTCAAAGCGGTGCTTTAGTTCATCCATTTGAGTGGAACCAGAAGCAACACGCACTGAAGTTGCATTACCTTTATATTCTTTCCAATCTTCAGAGTCAAGCTCCCAGCTGTACTGCATTTCATCTTTAACTTCGCCAAGGCCAATGTCTACATAAGCAACATCACGCTGCTGTACAAGAATGAGCCCGGCTGAAGGGAAAGATTCCTGCAGCTTCTCGAGTTGGTCAGTGGCAGGTGTTTTCTCCCAATGAAATTCAGTTTCTACAGGCACTTGCAAATATTTCTCGGTCCAAACCTCACCATCAGCTGAAGCAAATAGTACAACGCTGCGCTGCATATTCGCTTGCTGTTCACGGATCGCTTTATCTGCTTCTGCGCTTATTTTTTTATATGCTTTAAGCTCATCATGAGAACCGCTTTTTTCTACATATTCTTCTAAACGCTTTAAGCCGTTTTTCAAGAGGATTTTCCACTCTCCAGCCTGCTGACTCTTTGAGCTGAAGTCTGTACTTAAATAAATACTTAATACTCCTTGTTCGTCACTTTTCTTTTGTAGCATCTTTAAATCATTCATCAATGGCATCGTGGACGTCCCCCTTCTCAAGTATGCAGGTTCAAATTGCTCTACTCGTTGTATAACCTGTTTTACTCCTGCATAAACACAAAAATTAGTTTAGCCCACGATCTTTTCTTTTTATCGGTTTTCAGCCGGGGCTTGAACCTCTTCGTGGTGAGCTTCATCTTCTGTTTCAGCCGCAGCCTCTTCTTTAATCTCTTTTAATTCTTGCGCAGCTTCTTTTGTCGTATCGGCAAGTTCACTTGTTGCTTCTTTTAAGTGGGAGGCACGCTGCAAAATATACTGCACATCTTGATTTGCAGATTTTAATAAACTTGATACCTGCTCTGACGTATCACGAAGCTGAGTAATGACTTCCTCGCGGTGATCTCGTAAATAAACACTCGCATCATTCACAGATTTTGCGGCTTGTTTTGTTCCTTGAAAAACTTTTGTCCGGACATCTTTGTTCACAAGCAGTAACGAGCATGCTGCTACACCTGCAACAGTAAGTCCAGCGCACAACCTTTTGTTTGTTGAATCACCCATAGCTTGATCCTCCTTATTTCTAAAAATTCAATTCGACCTTTTTTTAGTCTAGCATAGTTTTGTTTTTCCTCTCATCAACAACACTTCAAACAACGAAATTTCCAGCGTGTAGACAAACCTTTAAATTGATGATCTTAAGTTAGTGATCTACTTTGTAACGAATCATTTCATCATCTCTTTGTACACGTCCGATTTCTCCAGCTGCTTCTAACATATCAAGGTGACCAACAATTTCAGACATTGTTAATGCCGGCTGCTTTTTATGCACGTTTGGAAAAAGCGCTTCACACAATTCAAATGCCGACTGTTCGCCATATGTTTGAAGCCTTCTGACTAATTCTTTCCCACGCTCTTCTTGCTCAATTAACCGCTGTTCGATTAGCTTTGCTGCATCATAAAATACGGGCCCGTGTCCTGGGTAAACCATACTAATATTTAAGGCTGCACATGCTTTCAAAGAACTCCGATATTCAAGAAGTGTCTTCGGCCTCGTTTCTTCAGGGAGATGAGGTGGTTCAATAATTGCATTCGAGGAGGTATCCAAAAGTAAGTGATCACCACCGATAAAACCACCGTCATCTGCACGATATAAACTAATATGATTTTGCGCATGACCCGGAGTTTCTATAACTTGCCACTCAGGGCTGGATGTAAGCTTCGAACCATGAACAAGGAACTGATCTACTGTAACCGATGGGGTCATATTTAAAAGATACTCCTGCTCTCGGGTCACTGCTTCTACAAGCTGAGCTGGCAGAGCATGAGCATGATAAAAACGTCGGAAAAACTGCCTCATATGTTCGATAAAGTCTGTCTCTTTTTCCACCCATGGTGCCGCTTTAGGATGGGCAGCAATTTCAGCAGTATCTTGAAATAGATGCGCGAGCCCGCAATGATCAGGATGGTGATGAGTAAGCACAACTGTATCAATGTCTTGCAGTTGATATCCCAAAGCTTGCAGTTCTTCTTTTAAGACACGCTCTGCTTCCGGCGTAGCCGGGCCAGTATCGACCAATGTTAATGAGTAACCCTCAATAAACCAGACATGAACCGGACCTACTGGAAATGGTGTCGGAATCGTAATTTGATGAACCATATCTGTTGCTTTCGTCTGCTGCATTGAGCAGTCTCTCCTTCCGAAATGAATATCCATTCATTCATTATACGCTATCTTTAAAAAATTAGCGATAACTACACAAAAAAGCCCGGTATTAACCGGGCCTGTAACCGAAATATAAATAAGTCCACTTTAAATTCGCGCTTATATTTTCCCTACACTAAGCTAAGCTTAGTTGTACATCTCGTTTAAAAACGAATCTGTTTCAAGCGATTCAAACTCATTACGGCTGCGACTTTCCAACCGCTGCAACTCTGCATTCATCTCTTCGATTTTCTGCTGCATTTGTACAATTTGCTTCTGCTCGGAAACTGTCATGATTTCGTCCTCCTTCAATTTTTCGTGAATTTTACTGCCAGTGCCTCTGCTCTCGAAGTTCTCTCCTAGAAACTATCTGTATGCCTCAAGAGGACAAATGATTTTTTCCAGGGGCTAAATTTGTTAAATATTCTATCAATGGATTCTCCCGATGTAAATAACTAATTTATATGTAAGCGTTATCATTTCAGATTTTTTGTGTTATTTACTTTTTCCATGAAATAAACTGTAGCTATAAAGTAAACATTTGTGTTTTCTAGAAAGACATAAAGGGTACGTTTAAATAGATTGTTCAATAGAATTTCGAAAAATGACACAGTTTTATAACAAAATAAAGCGCATTTTTCTGTATAATGGCGTTAAAAATATGATGACAAAGAGGATGATAAACATGAGAAAAATTTTACAGCACTCTTTTGATGAACTTGTAGATGAGAATAAAAAGGAACTCGAAGAAGACCCAGTCCTTCTTACAGAGATTGAAGAGCGTCTCGAGGAGAAACAAATGGAGCGCATTCAAGAGAAAACCATCGAACAAGAGTAAAGAAGTGCCCGGCGCATGTTGGTACGCCGGGCACTTTTTTACTGATAAGCCTTTAAAATATTTTGCAGCTTTAACGCTTGACCCATGTCGCCCTCGACTTTCAATTTTCCGGTCATAAATGCGGTAGTAGGGTTTAGATTACCTTCGATTAACTTAATTAAGTCATTTTCTTTCATCTTCAAGGTGCATTGCGGTTCATGAGGAGTTCCTGCTTCAAACGTTGCTTGCCCATCAGCAAAAATGACTTGATAAACCGACTCATCTTCACCTTTAATATTAAATTGATAAACCTTATTAACTCCTTCAATCTCCTCTGGTGATGCATTCATTTTGCTTTCAAGTTCTTTAAATTTTGCTTGTAACGTCATTTTCCACGACCTCCTTTTTAAAATCACACCCAATTTTGCTTCATTAATCGATAAACAATGCGACGAATGGGTTCAGCATCATTAAGCAGTTGATGCCGTCCTTCCGGAAGCCAGTACGTTTGAGATTGCGTGAATTTCTCACTATAAGCCTCTAAATTTTGTTTCCAGTCGACAGTTTGGTCACGCCCCCCTTGAAAAATATCAACAGGAACATCTGATGGCGCCAAATCGTGAAACTCTTTCTCCCATCGAAACAAAGCTTCCAACCAGCTTAGAGGGATTTTCGTATGCTGCAATGGATCTTGCTTTTGTTCAGCCAAGTACACTTCATCCCCGGAATTTTCGCGGAACCGACGGGGGACTTCTGTCACCCAAGCCTTGGCAGCGTGATATAATAAACGAGAGCTTTTCCAGTTAGCTGAACGGAGCAGTGGAGCAGCAAGCTGCAACCGCTCGAGCCCCGGCAACTCGTTTTTTAAAACATGTCTAGCTGCGATACCTGCACCAGTGCTATGACCTGCGAGAATATAGTTCTGCGTTGGATGCTCAAAAACTTGAAATAACGCTTGAAGCGCATCCTCATAATGATTAAAATCGTCTACTGTGTACCGGGCGCCGCTTGAAAGCCCATGCCCTGGAAAATCAACTGTACATACTTCCATCCCTTGAGCGAGTGCATACGTTATAAACCGCCCTAAAACCCCGGTATGATCAAAATAACCATGAAGCATGTATAGACGTCCATTCACTTGATCCGGCTGATAAAGCTGTAACGCCAAAATCTCATTATTGGAGCGGATGTGAGTCACTTTATGTTCACAAGTGTCTGGCAATTGATAATACGTACGATACCGCAGCCGCTCTGTTGCACTTTCTTCTAATGCCTTTAGAGAGAAGGGTGCCGTTGTTTGCTTTGAATTCACAGCATTCATCCATTAACTCCTTTAATTATATGAATTAGAAAGCGAGGTCTTATGATGACACATGAAGTCGAAGTTCTACTTAAGAACCTTCTTCAACACCAGCCGTCTTTGCTCCGACGGCCTCAGCAGATATTTAACCTGCTTTATGATCAAACTGAAGGAGAACGTCTCCGTGACTTATATATTTTGCGGACAGCCCTCGAAGCAGGCGTGGCTGAAAGCTTGGAAAATGAACGTTACAGTTACGCCCTGGAAACGAAGCTCAGCTATTATATTTACGATACTTTTGGCATCGACCGCACCCTTGCCCGCCGCACGGTACGCGCTTTAGCAAGAGTTGAAAACGCAAATCGCACTAAAGATGCTGAAGGCTGCGTACAAGACCCTGCCCTTGCTCACCATTTGCAGCGACTTGAAAAAAATAAATTTCAAGCCACAAAGTTAAATATTGCAGAAGCAGGTATTTGGTCCATCGAAGGTTTACAGTTATGGAGCTGCTTAGAACAGTTTGAAGCTGATCGGAACCAAATTCAATCCTTACATCCGTTAACACCTTTAAAGCAATTAAAACATTTATCCGTTGCCAAAAATCTCATTACCACCGTTCAACCCTTAAACGATCTGCCAGAACTCGTCTATGCCAACATTCAAGCTAATCCTGTGGAGGATTATGATCAATTAAACGCAAATGCGCTGCTTGCAGTATGGCAGGCAGAAACCGAACACCCAAGCTCATTTTACCATTTGATTCAACGAGAGCTGCGCGTAAGAGGCATCTATGTTGTTTAAGACGTTACGTAAGCTGTAGCGCCGTCATTAAATGTTAAGTTCATACCGTGACTTAACGTAGCTGCCTGGCCTGGAGGAACTTCACGTACGGTTCCGTCCTGCTTCTGCATTCGCCAAGAAACATCGGTTAAATTTTTCAATCCCCATATATCAGGTTTTTTAGGATTCTGGACGATCTCGCCAGCTGTTTGATCACCACCAGATGCTTCATCAACTGCCTGTACGTGCCGGTAGCGAAGTTTTGCCGTGCTATCGAGCATGAGACTGCTTCCCTGCTTAAATATAAGCTTTGGCGGCAGCGGGAAAGTCTGCCGACAATGCCAGCATACCACTTCCGAACTTTCCCCGTCCCAAATATTTTCTGCACGGTCGGATGGACACGTTACCACGCTGTCTTCTAGCTGGCGAAACAGTTTCTGCCATTCGCCTTCCATCGGACGAGCCTCCGGGCGCTCCACCCCTTCAATAAACACGCGGCGAAACATCCGCTTTAATGGTTTGGGACATACTGACCACCGCAGCTTTGCTGTATCATATTCAGGATCATCCGGGAGCTCATTTCGGTGGTCATCTTCATCAAAAATAAAAACAGGCGTTTCTCCATATACGCGTTTTTTTGCTGGAAGGTCCCAGCTGCGAATATCATATTCCATCCTTCCGTGGAACGGGTGATGCCAAATCCACAGTTGAAACAGCAGTACGGCAAGAGAATGCAGGTCGGTCTTCGTTCCAGGAACAGCTTCACCGCGAACAATCTCCGGAGCCATATACTCCATGGTACCAAGCACCTGCGCTGTTGATTGTCCGTTAATACCAACATTATCATTATCACAAATCAGCACGTCTCCAGCCGTTGGATCAAACAACAAATTGCCTGAAGAAATGTCACGATAACAAAAGCCGTCTAGATGAAGCTTACGGTAAGACTCTGCTGCTTTAGCAGAAATCCTCGCCATCGCCCGAAATGATGGAGCCGGCTTGATCCCTGCCCAAACTTCGCCTAATTCAGCAAAGCGTTTCATATCAATAACGTCCATAACGTACCCAAAACAAGGATCTGCCTGGTGCTCGACAAGATCGATCGGCCATACAAATCGCGCGCCGGCAGCGCCCGAAGGCCGACCATGTTTTAATAAATGGAGCAGCCCCCGCTTTTGATCAGGGGTCGCTTGTACATCGTTATACCATTTCACCGCCACATTTGTTCCGTCCGGACGACGACCGGTAAAAACCCGGCCCTGTCCACCTTCACCAAGCTTACGTCCTACAGTGATTTTCTCGCCGCTAATGGCTGAAACAACCTCATGTCCTTGCTGAATCATGCTGCTTCCCCCTCTCATCTTCACCAAGACCAAAACATATCATGCCTGCGGTGATATCATCACCGCTGCCGGCGTGTGTATAAGAAGAAAACCAAGATGGCCAAGACCGAGAGACAGCTTCTAACCCATGCGTTTCAACAACGTTATAAAGCTGCTGGACGTAAGCGTTGTAGTCTTGATCTGTCGGAAAACTGTTGCTTAAACCGTCTGTAGATACAAACACGTAGCCGCCTGGTGCCGGTTCAGGATATACCGCTGTCTGCCAAACACGTGAAGCATCTTTCATAGCAAGTGAATGCGTCGTTTGTGAATCTAGGTCCGACGGTGCTACAAACGGGTTTTGTAACGATATTCCATCTGAACTGAAACGCATCTCTCCGTCCCCTACCTTCGCCATTAAAACGTAACCATTCGCCCACATCGCCACTTGAACTGTTGTACCGTAGCGTTCATATACACTCCGCCCAGGGCGCGCAGTAACCCCGGCAGTCTCAGCACAATGAGTGATTGCCTGCCGCCACGCTCGTACGATACGGCGTCCTGCATCGTAACAGAAAAAATCATGAAATGACTTACGATACAACTTGTAATGATGCCATGAATTTGAAAGTTCCCGCACAGCAACCTCTACAGCTGTTGCTGCACCTATATCACTTAAATCATGACGTTGATCCCCATGCCCATCTGCAACAGCTACAATGGTATATGGAAACCAGCCGCGACCCTCTCCCGTTTTGCATGCATCTTGACACGGCATCCCTTGTGCAATGTGGGATGCCCCAATTTCAGAAGCTGCCGCATAAACTCCTTTAGTAAAAGTGCCACGTTCGACGTGACTCATGGCATCCCCCCGCTTTATGTAAGCTTTCGCCACTTCACTCTTTAAGCGCTGAATGGCAAAAAAACTTTTTAAAAAACATCATCTTCATCTGCATCTTCAACGAGCGTTACCTCCGACGGCGGCGGCGGCAGCGCTACATTATGTTCATCATCTTTACTCATTCGGCTTTTTCCAACTGATGCCCCTACAGAAGCAGCTACACTTGCCCATTGGATATATGATGTTAATTTTTCCGGCGAATCAGCTTTCAACACACCGATCTCTTCATGGCTGACAAACTTCAACAGCTCCTGCTCATTGTATTGGTGCTCCTGCCCAATACCGATAGCAAGCCGGACAGCTTTGCGTCCCCAAGGCATTTCGTTCAGCGTTTGGATGGCACTTTCAAAACGGCTCTCATCATCTGTGCAATAACCATCTGAAAGCAAAATGCATACGGGCGGATAACCACGGCGGTTCATTTTATCGACACTTAACTCTTCAGAAAGCAGCTCAATTGCCTGGGCAGTGCCAGTGATCCCACCAGCTTCGAGGTCCGGCCATACAAAGTCTTCAAGTGCTACAGGCTCTGGACCAACGTGCCAGGCTGCTTCGTTACTAAAAGCAATCGCCCGCATTTCAATCTGCACCTCTGGATGGGCCGAGACCGCTTCTTTAATTTCAGGCAGCGCTTCTCGAACCGCTTGATTTAAGGTGGATATTTTTTTCCCTTTCATAGAGCCGGAGCAATCAGCCAACCAGAAAAACTGCAAGGTTCGTTTTGCAATATTTCCTTCAAGCACCGGGACAAGATCAGATGACGTCATATGTAACCCTCCATATAATCAAGACCTTAGAATTCGTTCCTTTCTCCTAATTATAGCATATCACGCTTTAAAGCTTAGGTTAACGAAAAAGAACCTCCCGATGGTTTCGGGAGGTTCCAGCGTGTAGACAAACCTTTGAAAAAGTGAAGGCTGACGTTGCTTTTCGGCGGACGCTTGCACCCGGAGGGCACAAGTGCGACATCGGTTTGATCTGCGCTAAAGCTTGAAGTCACCGTGTCTTCTTAGCCTCCGTCACGGCCTCAACTTTGTCGGCAGAAAGTCACTGCTTATGGGATTTTCGGCTCGCGCTGTTCTTGGTAGCGTCGCCGCCGGCGCTCATCAGCCTTGCGTCATTTGCTGGTCATGAATTGTAGAGAACCTTTTGGTCAAGCGATATTTAGATGAATCAATTTCATCATGACGCTTTATGAGCGATCAAGCGAACCATAAACAATGGAAATCCTTCATGATCGTTAACGAACAAGTAACCGAAACAAAAGACGGCGACTCCCAGAGGATCAAGCGCAGGCTGAAGATCCACTTGTTCGATTGGCAATCAAATCGAACAAGTTAGCTGAAGCCAAGCCCTCGGGAAAGCGTCCGTCTGGCATGAAGGTTACGTTCATGATTCGGCTTTTCTCCTCTTAATAGAGCAGCCCGCGGCGGTTGGAGCCGTAAGTTGTGAGTTAATGTTAAGTTTTGTACTTTGTCTACAGTCTGAAACCTCCCGATGGTTTCGGGAGGTTCAGTATTTCTACTATTCGAGACGTGCGTCCTGCAGCAGGCGCTCCATATCTTCCATATGGCCCGTTTCATCAGCAATCATATCTTCCATTTTCACTTGCAGCTCAACCATGCCGAGCTCTTCAGCAAGTTTCAAGCGTTCTTTATAACGTTTAATGGTATCAATCTCAGATTGACGGGCATTTTCAAGCATCTCTTTAACAGTTGACGGATTGGACACTTCCACTGGTTGAGTGGTCGGTGTGCCACCGAGAATTTTAATTTTTTCTGCTAAATACTGTGCATGCTGGAGCTCATCAGGAACTTCTGATTCAAAAAACGGTTTAAGTACTTGGCGGTACAAGCCTTCAACCACAGAAGCGTAATGATTGTACATAATTACTGCACCATATTCATTGGCAAGGTCTTCATTCAATCCATCAATTAGCTCTTTTGTTTTGGCATCCATGACATCGCCCTCCTTGAACAAATAGGTATTCTTCAATCAGTTAGATATACTGTTTGAAGACTTCACATAATTTATTATTCCACACTTTACGTTGCGCAAAACGTGTTTACTGACTCCTTATTCATCGAACGTTGTCAAAAGGTTCTCGTAACCTTGGTCATCCAGATCATCTTTCGCAATAAATTTGAGTGCAGCTGAGTTAATGCAGTAACGCAGACCAGTTGGCGGGGGACCGTCTGGAAATACATGTCCAAGGTGGGAATCAGCTTTTTTACTTCTGACTTCTGTGCGACGCATACCTAAACTATCATCAAAATGTTCCGTAACATTTTCTTCATAAAGTGGTCGAGTAAAGCTCGGCCACCCACAGTCAGACTCAAACTTATCTTTTGAGTGAAACAACGGCTCGCCTGAAACAATATCTACATATATACCTTCCCCGAAAAAATTATAAAACTCATTCTCAAACGGTCGTTCTGTTCCATCTTTTTGAGTTACTTGAAATTGAATCGGAGTAAGGTGGTTTTTATCAAATTGCTGTTTTGTCATATTTAATTCCTCCAATACGTCTCGATAAAGCCTTGGCGGCCTGAGCCTTTTTTGTACATTTGATAATGCAGCGGGTGTTTATGATGATAATTTTGATGCTCCTCCTCTGCAGGATAGAACGTTGATTTCGGTAAAATCTTTGTCTGTACTTGAGCTTTAAAAGGACCATTTTCATCAATAATGCGCTTAGAGGCTTCTGCAGCTTCTTTTTCTTCTTCACTGCCGTAAAAAATAGCTGTTTGATAAGATTCGCCGCGGTCATTAAACTGCCCTCCATCGTCTGTAGGGTCAATTTGCCGCCAGAAAACTTCAAGCAGTTTAGAAAATGAAATAATTTTGGGATCATAATCAATTTTTACAGCCTCTACATGTCCGGTTTCATTCGTACATACTTCTTTATACGTTGGATTTTCAGTGTTTCCGCCGGTATAACCGGTTGTCACAGCGTGTACACCGTCTAAATTTTCAAAAGGGGGCACAAGACACCAAAAACAGCCTCCAGCCACCACTGCTTCAGCCATGAATCAAACCTCCTTGATATCTTTTTCACTCTTGTAAAAAAGGCTCCCCCATCATTTGGGGAAGCTCATTCTTAAGCAGACATTTATGCTTGGAGCTGACGGAGCGATTCGCGGTTAAATGCCTCCAGATCATCTGGGGTCCGGCTTGTCACTAAGTTATGGCAAACCACGACCTCTTCATCCTTTAAATCAGCTTTTGCATACTCCATATCAACCATAATTGAATAAAAGCCTGTCGCTTTGCGGCCTTCAATTGCTTTTGCAGTGATCAAAAGCTGTGGCCCGTGGCAAATCGCAAATACAGGAAGGTCATGATCCATAAAGTACTTCGCAAAATTAACGATTTTATCATTTGTTCGCAAAATATCCGGGCTGAAGCCACCTGGAATTAAGAGCGCATCGAAGTCTTCAGGTTTTACATTCTCAATACCAGCATCTACGACAACTTCTGTTCCATCAGATTTTCCTTTAATCGTTTTTCCTGCTTCCTTTTCGATCACTGTTAGCTCGTGACCAGCGCCTTCAAGCTCCTGTTTCGGACTTGTATATTCGGAGTCTTCAAACCAATTCGTCATAAGCACCGCAATTTTTTTTCCCATACAAGTACCTCCCTTTTACTATCGTGTTCCGCATGTAAAATTCCCACTTGCTGCATGCTTTAAACGTGGTCGAAAAAGGAATTGGAAATTTGTTCATACCCTTGGCGCTTCATTTCAAAATCACGCGCAAGTGAGACAAACATCCAGTTCTCTGTCGGATAAAAATGCTGAAGATGATCTACCTGCTGACGAATTGAATCTCCAGTACCTACAAACATGCGCTCACGGTTCTGTTTAATCCGGTCCTGCTCAAATGATGTGTAGCTTTTCATGGCAACCTCTTCTTTTGTAGGAATGCCTTCAATTTGCTTACCGTATTCAATTGACAGCAATACATCATCCATAATAAGCGCTTCTTCTTCAGCCTTTTCTTCAGTATCTGCACATACAACAAATACTGCAATCATCAGTTTAGGTTCGGGCAAACCAGGTGAAGGTGTAAAGTTCTTTAAATAGTAATCTACAGCTTCACGTCCATCTGCAGGATTAATGAAATGAGCAAAGCAAAGCGGCAGCCCTTCTTTCGCAGCAAGCTCCGCACTTCCCGGTGTAGAAGCTAAAATCCACATCTGGGGTGGCTCTGCTACTTGAGGTGTCGCTTTTAAACCGTAATATGGATGATGCTCTTCTAGTGTATCATGCAGGTAAGAAAGGACGTCTTCAATCTGCTCCGGATACCGGGCGACATCTCGTTTTGTTCCCTCCTGCAGTGCCATAGTAGCTCTTGGCATCCCGCCGGGTGCGCGGCCGACACCGAGCTCGATTCGCCCCGGGGCGAGTGCTGACAATACTTTAAACTGTTCAGCTACCTTATATGCGCTGTAATGGGGTAAAAGCACACCGCCTGAACCGAGTTTAATCGTAGAGGTTTTGGCTGCAATATGTGCAAGCAGTACTTCAGGGCTTGACCCTGCCAGACTTGGGGTGTCATGATGTTCAGAAACCCAGAAGCGGTCATAACCGCAGGCTTCAGCCGTTTCCGCCAGCTTAACAGTGTTTCGAAGCGCCTCAGCTGGTGTCTCCCCTACAGCCACAGGCGATTGATCTAAGATATTGATGCTGTACATTGCCAGCCCCCTTTATTTTCGATCATAATCTGCCTTAATCTCTCCCCACGTTTTCGTGTCCCACTTCAAGATCGGGTTTGACCAGCTATTTTCCTTAAGCCATTGTAAAGCAGCATCGATGCGCTGCCACATATCTTCACTGTCTGCATTTCGTTTCAGTGTTGAGTTAACTTTACGCTCGCGCACCCATTTCATTGCTGTTGCCGAGTCTGAATAAACCGGCCAAGCGTGCTCCTCTTTCTCTTTTAACCACTTTAAAGCTTCCACAATGGCAAGAAACTCTCCCATATTGTTCGTGCCAATATGAATTTTTGGACTTTGAAACACAACCTCACCCGTCTTCGTATAAACCCCCCGGAACTCAACGATGCCTGGATTTCCGTGTGATCCAGCATCAACTGAAATACTTTCTTCGATATATCCAGCTTGATTTTTTTCACCCGTGTGCGCAGGCGCTTGCTTCTCCGTTTGGTAGTAGGCTGCTTCTGCTTCTGCTTTTGATTGAAATGATTTAAACTGAGCCCCTGGATAACCTTTAACTTGTTCTTCACATGCCGGCCACGAGGTGTAAATTCCCGGCTTACGACCTTTCCAGACAACATAATATTTTGTTTTCGCCATACTGCCACCAGCCTATCTTTAAATATAACGACTTCGCTTTTGATAATGCCGTGTTTTTAATTTCACCACGTTTGTTCCTTCCACTGCTTGATATGGACGGCGCCATGAACGAAATTGCGGAAACAAAAAAATATAACCTGCCAAAAGCAACGGTAACGGCATTATATAAGCTTTTAACAAGACATAAAACCAGCCAATGTCGCGAACACCTTCGAATATGATACCGTAAACCATCGTAAATGTGCCACCAAAAAATGAAGTGATGAAAAGGACAGCAAGCAAATTAAACGGAAAAAATGGCACTCGTTGATTTAAATCTTTTTCAATATAATAATGCACAGTAAGTAGGACAATGAAACCTAAGGCGCCTGCTGCCAATGAAAGTGCTGCTGCGAACCACCATGCAGCGGATGTTAACATTGTTTTTCACCTCCAGGATTTTTTGATCCACCGGCGCCATATCAATGAACACTGCACCTGTACAAAAAACTGCCCTGTATAAACAGGGCAGCTCAAAGTTCCGGCATGCCGGACTTTACATTAAATTTTATAAATCATCATCGTCGTCATCGTCGTCGTCATCTAGATCCATGTCGTCATCGTCATCATCATCGTCATCGTCATCATCATCGTCGTCATCTAGATCCATGTCGTCATCGTCGTCATCCATGTCCAAGTCGCCGCCATCTTCCTCCATTGGGTCGTCTTCGCCCATGCCGTCATCCGGATCCATATCGTCGTCACCGCAACCTGCCATAACGCCTAATGTGAGTACACCTGTCAGACCTGCATATAAAAGCTTCTTATTCATAAAACATCCTCCTTAAAGATAATTGCAGTATTAATGTTTACATTTGTCTATATTCCACGTAAACACTTCATGAAACATAAAAAGCTTTCTTTTACAACTTTTCACATAATACACGATCTTATCTTACATTTTTGAAACATCTTGATGATTCAGTGAGCATCGCTGTGATTAATATTTACACTTTCACATCATTTATACGCTTACGCTTTACTTTGCTGTACTATACTTCATTTGAAGGCATGAATTGTTGAAATACCGTATTTGTTTTCAGCGGATAAACTTCGCGCCCCATGATGCTGTTAATAATTATTTGGTTCCGAAATACTGACAACCCTAGATTTGTCGCCGCTGATCCGTGTGAATGATCTAAATTCGTTAGCATATAAATCGAGTGGCGGCGGCGGTCCGTAAAAGATAATTGAAAATCATCTGTGACTTTATAATAGTTGTCACCTTCACGTTCAATCACGTGATCGAAACGATTCAACCAGTCAGGAACTTTCGGCGTAAAACCTGTGGCCATAATGACTTTATCTGCAGCAACTTGAAAATGTTCTTCTTTTTGATGCTGATAAGCTTCAAGGGTGTAGCGACCACTCTTTTGTTCATACTTCACATCATTTACTTCGCTTAACGGCTGTAACGTAACTTGCGGCTCTTGATCTTCAACAGAGCGGTGATACAGCAATTCATAAATCGCCATTAACGTATCTGGTTCAATTCCTTTACGCGCTTGGTCCAAAGGAGGCAACGCCTCTAAGCGATTATCGATGTGAAGTGAACGAAAATACCGAACGTAATCCGGTGAAAAAATTTCGCGGGCCAGTTTTGCTTCTTCAGCTTGAAAAAACTGATGAGAACGCGTTAGCCATGTTAAGTGATAATCAAAATGCTTTTGATCTTTTAGTAAATCATGAAATATTTCCGCCGCACTTTGCCCTGCGCCTACGACGACAATCTTATCGGATTGCTTCATATGAGATGCTTCATATCGGTAGGTACTGCTGTGACACACATCTTCATTTAAATTGTTTTCTAAACCACCGGGGACTTGTGGCGCTGTTCCTGTTCCTACAACAACATGGTTAGTATAGTACACTTGAGATTGATCAGTCTGTAAATCACGGACGTGTACAGCATAACCATCCGCTTCTTCGGTCACATCTTCAACTCTAGAGCTAAAATGGCAGGAGTCGAGTTGATCTGCTACCCAACGCCCGTAGTTTTCGTACTCTTTACGAGGCATATGCAGTGTCTTATTAAAGAAAAATTTGTAAAGCCGGTTATGTTCATGTAAGTAATTTAAAAATGTATACCTGCTTGTTGGATCTGCAAATGTCACAAGATCGGCGATAAAACTTGAATTTAACACAGTACCTTCAAGCAGCATCCCTGGGTGCCACACAAATGAGGCATCCTGTTCAAAAAATGCCGTTTCTAGTTCATTAACTGAATCACTTAACGCTGCCAATCCTAAATTAAACGGGCCAATCCCGATACCAATAAAATCATATTTTTTATTTGAACTCACGACGCCGCCTCCCATCTATATGTAACCATTCAAAAAGCAGCCCGCCGAAGCTTTCAGCGGGCTGACAACAATTACAACCGATCTTTACGGGCTATGTCCTTTTGTTGAAGCTCATCAAAAGGGTTGTTTTCCCCTTCGGAAAAGTAAGCTTCCTCATCGTACAAGCCCTCGATTTCCCCTTTGGTCATAGAACCTTCATCCGTATCTTTCATCTCTTGAATGAACTCATACACAGCATCAAGCTGTTCTTGACGCAAATGATCGACTAAAGCTCGTACATCTTCTTTTGTCGCTGGCATGATAAGCCTCCTTTAAAAACTAAATCAATCGCTGTATGGCTTTTCCCATTTTGACTTCAATTTAACCACTTGTCTTGCGGTGCTGTTTCGACCGCTGAAACGAAGACAGTACGACACCAAGCGCTAAAACCCCGGCTAGAAAAGATGCAGTTACAGCTAAAAGCGGATAAGTTTCAAAACGTTCAACGCTAATTCCGATATACGCCCATATAAACACGAGTGGATAAACGATGTCAGAAAACGTGGTCGAAAACAGAAGTGCCAGCACAACGCCGAGAACTAACGCAACGATCGTCCATAATTCACCAGAGATGATCCATCCATCTATGCCTTGAGCACGTAGAACTACCCCAATGTTCACAATAAAAGCAACCGAAATCCAACCGATGTATACAGAGAAGGGGAGTAAATCGATTTTCTTCCTCCCTGTTAAGGTATCCAAACGACGGTAAATGATGATTAATGACAATAGCAAAAGCGTCATAACAACCATCGTTGCGGTAAACAACTCATAATGAAATAAAACAAGCCAGCTTACATTAAATACTGAACTTATAAGAAACCAAAATCCAACGCGTTCGGCACTCTCCCGTCCAGCTTGCGTCACAAACTGACGCACCACCCATATCGCGAGCAGTACATAAATTAAACTCCAAATCGAAAAAACATAGCCTGCCGGCGTAAATAAAACATTTAATCGATCAGAAATTTCCCCAACCGTCTGATTGTTAAAAGGAAGAAGGTTAGACAAAGCATTCATGATCACTACAACAGCGAGCGTCACCGCGTTTATAACTGGAAGCTTCCATTCACGCATATTACATCCTCCTGTTTTTCACTTCTAATTTCATATCGGTTTGATTAACGAACAAGCGCCACCGTTAAACCATCACCAATAGGAAGAATTAAGCTGTCGACGCGATCATCAGCTGCGACTGTTTCATTAAAACTGCGTACATCAATTGTTAAGTCATCTTGTACATCCGGATCAATTACACGGTTCTTCCACAATACATTATCTGCTGCAATAATTGCGCCAGGTTGAGCAATCTCAATACATGCATCAAGATAAGCTTCGTAACGCTCTTTATCTGCATCAATAAAAAAGAAATCAAAGCGCTCATTTTCCTCACTCATCGTTTGTAGTGCTTCAAGTGCGTCTCCGTGGCGAATCGAAATCTTTTGCCCGTCCGGAGTTTGCTCGAGCTCTTTTTTGGCGACTTCAACATGTTTTTTTTCTTTTTCAAGCGATACAACAACACCGTCTTCAGCAAGGCCTCGGGCCATCCATAAGCTGCTATACCCCCCCAAGCATCCGATTTCAAGCACACGCTTTCGGTTTGTCATACGGATGAGCAGTTTTAGCGCCTGCCCTGTTTCCGGTGGAATTGAAATCTCCGGCATTTCTGCTTCATACACCGCCTGCTTGATCCGCTTTAAATGTTCATCTTCATTGGCATGAAGCGAACGGATATACTCACTTACATCCATCAACTTCCACCTCCTTAACATTAATATTCACTTAACATCTCCAATAGAAATGATCACATCATCCTTCGGTATTATTACCCTGATTTTGGCGAATTTAAGCTAACTAAAGCTGCGGTTCGTTTTTGCATCCAGCGTAAACGGAAAAAAAGGAGGACAGCCATAACCCCGAGCGCCGCAATTAGTCCAAGCCAGTAACCAAACGGACCAAACGTCGTGAATGAAGCGATAGAAATACCAAACGGCAGTCCGATCAGCCAAAATGAAACGAACGCAATTAAAAATGGAACATTCACATCTTTATAACCTCTAAGGACACCTTGTATCGGTGAAGCTACCGCATCTGACATTTGAAAGAAGATCGCATATATTAAAAACTGCTGCATCCAAAACGCTACCTCTTGGTCAGAGGTATACCAAGCAGAAACCGTATCCCTTGAAACATAAATCACAAAGCAGGCAAATAACCCGAGTAAAAATGCAACCAGCATGCCCAGCCCAGTATATTGATTGGCATCACGCAGTCTGCCGGCACCAACTTCATAGCCAACAGCAATCGTTAGCGTCATCGCAATGCTGAGCGGCAGCATATATAAAAGCGAAGCAAAGTTAATAGCGGCTTGATGGGCTGCGAGCACTTCTGTTTGAAAACCGCTCATCAAAAGTGTCACTGCAGCAAAAATGCTCGTTTCAAAAAATATTGTGAAGCCGATTGGGAGACCGACTTTTAAAAGCTCTTTCCATTTATGAAGCGACACACGCGGCCAAAACCTAAGCAGACGGTACGACTGAAAGCGGTGAAGCTTTGATGCAAACAAGGCATACAATACAAACATTACCGTATAGGTAGCAGCCGTCGCATAACCAGCACCTGCCCCGCCAAGCTCCGGTAAACCAAAGTTTCCAAAAATTAATCCGTAGTTGAAAAAGGCATTGACCGGAAGCGCACTTAAAATCACTGTCATCGTCATACGTGTTTCACCTTGTGCATCCATAAAGCTGCGCAGCGCCATTGATGCAAAGTAAGGATAAATACCAAATGACAAACCGATTAAATAATTACGAGCGACTTCACGCACTGCCGGCTCAAGACTCATGGCGTTTAATACGACATCTAAAAAAACAGCTCCGAGTAAAATTACGACTGTACTGCAAACAACGGATAAATATAGTCCTTGTGTAATATCATGGGCCGCATCATCTTTACGTGATGCGCCAATATGTTGAGCTGCGATCGGTGTTAATCCGAGCATGATTCCATTCAAAGCCGTAAACACCGGGAGCCACAGACTTGAGCCTACCGCTACACCGGCAAGGTCAACAGCTCCTGCCCGGCCTGACATTAATGTATCGATAAATTTCATGGCATACATCCCGATTTGTGTTACAACGATCGGTGCCATAACGAATAAAAATAACCTGATTTTTTCCGGCCAAGCCGCTGTCGGATACATATGCTTCACCTAATCTCATTAAAAAATCAGCCTCTCCAAAATAGGAGAGGCTACAGCTTTACGAATTCATCCAAAATTTAACAGCAAACCAGCGCAATGCTCGAATGATGATAAACAAAAGGACCCCACCGATAAAACCAGGTACAACAGCAAACAAAAAATCAAGCTGAGGTGTAAGGTCAGCCACTTGAAAAGCCATCATATAAACGACTAGAACCAGGGCCCCAACGACCCCGTAAGCAAACAAGATTAAGCTTTGATAGAACACTCCATCCTCAGTCCGCCAGCGGCTAAACATACGATCCACAGCCCACGCGCCAGGAACACCAACAAGTATGTAAAATAACAATGTTAAAGGAAACATCTGCTGAAACAAGCTCCCAATTGTTACAACAATCAGCCCTTCAAACAGCCCGTACATCACTAACACTAAAAACAAAGGAAGAACAAAAGCGCAAATGAATGCGCTTATCAAATAAACCATCATGAAAAATGCCTCATTTCTGAATCAATCCTGAGCAGAAAAAACAAAGGTTAAAAAGGGTATGCTCCTGCTTAAGACATCACATAGGCCCGCAAAGGTTTCAGCTTAAGATGAGGACTTTTTATGACTGTTAAACGAAAGTACTTTCGCAATTCCAATGTATATTGAAAAAAGCACAAGCGCCCCTGCAGTTAACCCTAAATAAAACCCAGCAAAGCCATCATAAGCTGTATCTACAACAATACTTCCGACAACCCCCATACCTAAAGAAGCAAAAATTAGTCCAAGTGCTATGACAACTTCAACACGATTGTTTTGAATATAAGCCTTCCAATCTTTTAAAGTCATATCAAGCTCTCCTTTCACACACATCGTTCAATACGATTTTAGTATATCACAAATTTTCGCACACGAAATGCTTCCCAGCCCAGTGGGTGAGCGTAAACACCCCAAACATAGCCCGAGCTTGTAAACAGGTGTATAATGGCGGTAAAGTGCAAGAAAGGATTAATGATGACACTCATTTATATTCTTCCCCCAGGCCGAGCTAAAATATGGGATAAAGACCCTAATACCGGGTCTACAACTGCCCGAAATGCTTATACTGGTACGCTCTTTAAGCGCGGCGTGGCATATACAGAGATGCACAACGCAGATTGGGTCGTATTATCCGCTCATCATGGTTTTCTTTTTCCTGACGATTTCATACACGAGCCTTATGATGTAGGATTTCACCATAAAAGTGCTTACGTCATCGACCATGATAAACTTAATGATATGTGGCTTAAGCGAGGATTAGGTAATTATCAAACCATTGCAGCCTTGACTGGAAAAAAACATCTTAAGGTTTTAGCCCCTTTGCTCTCTCAACACCAAGATTTAATCCAACCACTTGCAAACTGCCGGGGCATCGGTGATATGTTACACAATCTCAACTTCGCGCTTATGCATCATACGTATTTAAGTAGCGAGGAAGTTAAAACTTTCAATTAAGAAGGATTTCTTCCTTTTGACCGAGAACAAGCATTTAAGTACAGTTGTTTCAAACGAATCTTACCTTTTAAGCGTTCGTTCACAAACATCGCCCTACCCTAACCTCGGTATGACGGTTCAACGAGAACAATATTAAAGGAGAGCTGCCTATGACGAAGCAGCACGCCTACATACTACTGCGTACTGCAGTTGTAATTGGAGTCTCCCTGCTGGCTGCTTGGCTGCTTGGTATCTTATTTTCAATAAGTTATCCTTTTCTAATCGGCATCCTGCTTGCGTGGCTTCTTCACCCTTTAGTGCGCACATTAAAGTACCGGCTTCACTTTCACCCCGCTCTTGCTGCATTCATGGGCTTGCTTACCGGACTTTCTGCTTTGGCGGCAATAATAACGGCCCTCAGCTTTTTATCCGTTTACGGGTTTCAACAGCTTTCTGAACGTGTGCCCGATTGGATTGAAACAGCTGCAGATAACTTGCAAAACTTCTTCAACGATACAATTTGGCCTTTCTGGCAGGAAATGACCGGCTTGTTAGATACGTTATCACCTGAACAGCAGGCTACCCTTGAAGAAGGTATCGCGCAGCTGGGGACGCAGCTCGGAGGAATCTTTGGGCAGTTCGGTCAATCGCTTGCTGACGGGGTTACACAATTCGCACTCGGCTTTCCGTCAGTTTTCATTGGCTTTATCTTTACAATCTTAGCCGTGTACTTTCTCGGAAAAGACTGGGAACGCTTAACTTCGTTAGTGCAGCGTAATGTTCCAGACGGTTTGAGGGAACGGGCGAAGGCTTTCTCACTTGCGCTTCGTTTGCGGGTTTTTGGCTTCATTCGTGCTCAAATCATCCTAATGATGATTACTACTGTCATTGTTTTGATCGGACTTTTTCTTCTACAGGTAGAATACGCATTTACGCTGGCTGTGATTGTCGGTATTGCAGAGGTTATTCCTTACCTCGGCACCGGTACAATCTTAATCCCGTGGTTTCTTTACTTGTTTTTCACAGGTGACATCACATTTGGCTTAGCCATTGCTGTTTTATACGTCGTAGCTCTTGTTGTAAGGCAGACCCTCGAACCCAAAGTATTGTCGTTCAGTTTAAATCTACACCCGCTTGGTGTTCTCATTTCTATGTTTACCGGATTACAGCTTTTCGGCTTTATCGGTTTAATTATTGGACCGATCGTTCTTGTTGTACTCGTTATTTTATATGATATCGGTATCTTTGATGACGTTTACAGCTTTATTAAAAACGGCTGGAAAGATGAACCTTAGTGAACAATGCACTTCAATTTCTGTTAGTAGAGCTGAACATCCATAAATTCACTAATCCCTTTCGATTAAATTCGGAAGGAATTTTTCAAAATGGTGCTTTTCTGCAAATTGTGAAGAAAAATGTGAAAAAAGAAGGGGCAACATTACAAAAAGCCTTATAACTTTAGTAATAAATTTCACTCGTAACAAATTGATTTCAATTCGTTTAAGAAACCCGAATTAGTGTTGTACGTTTGCTTTTACCTTGATACTATAAGTCTCGCAGTCATTGGTTCGCCCAATGAAATTCATAGAAAATAAAGGAGGTAGCATGCATGAACGTTCTTACACCTGTTCGGCATGTTAAAGCATTTGGCTTTTCCGCACTCGCAGCTGGATTTGTCTTTGCTTTAAGCCCTTCGTCCGCTGATGCGAGCGAACTGGGGAACGACCTGTTAAAAGAAGGCACGGAAAACGGTGAGGTTAAAGAGTTTCAAGAGCTTCTCTATGATAACGATATAATCGCAGATCAAGAAGATATCGATGGGGTATACGACACAGAAATCGCCCAGCTCGTTAAATCATATCAAGACGAGCACAACTTGTTAACTGATGGTATTGCAGGACCACAAACCATTGGGGCACTTCAAGTGCTAGAACTAGAAGATGAAGGACCAACTGTTGAATTTGTACAAGAAGACTTACAGACTGCCGGCTACTATAACGGCAGTATCGATGGCATCTTTGGGGAAAACACATTGAGTGCTGTTGAACAGTTTCAATCAAGTGCAGGTTTAACAACGGATGGCAAAGTCGGACCGAAAACGTTAAGCGCGCTGCAATCTTATGAGCCAGCTGTGACTGCAGCCAGCGAAGAAGCAGCAGCTGAACAACCGGCTGAACAGGAAACAAACAATGAGCCAGCCGCTAGCGAACAGCAGCAAACTCAACAGCAAGAGACTCAACAACAAGAAAACCAACAACAAAACCAGCAGCAAGAAACGCAGTCTTCTGAAGCTAATGGTCAAACCATGACAATGGAAGCTACAGCTTACACTGCAAACTGCACTGGTTGCACTGGTATTACAGCGACAGGTCAAGACCTAAACAACAACCCTAACAAAAGCGTTGTAGCTGTTGATCCGAATGTTATTCCACTCGGCAGCCGCGTACACGTTGAAGGCTACGGCGAAGCAATTGCAGGCGACACTGGCGGTGCGATCCAAGGCAACCGTATCGATCTTCACGTGCCTACAAAAGATGAAGCATATTCATTTGGACGTCAAAACGTTCAAGTTACAGTACTAGACTAATTCACGCTGACCCCGGCAGATCAACTGCCGGGGGTTTTTATGTTGTACCACCACAATTCAAGCGGTGTACTTATTATTACGGTTTGCCGTATTAAAATGAGCCTGCCGATTGTTTCGGCAGGCTCAGCGTGTACACAAATTTTTAAGATGAACTATGGCTGATGTCGCTTTTCGGCGGACGCTTACAGGAAATCGGCCGGTTACAGATCCTGCCATGAGCGGTTTTCCACGCGCAAGCTGATACGCTATCCAGCGGCAAAGCAGACACGACTAAATCAAGCGGAAGCGCTGATTGAGTCGATGTCACACTTGTGCCATTGGTGAAAGCGAGTATATTTCCCATGCCTATCAATTCAAGTAGACCTTATGGGACAGCCCCTTATTTTATAAATCACAATACACATATGGTTTTCTAATTAAGGGGCGCCGTACCAGACAGCTGCATCTTTCGCTTCTTCTTGTGTTAATTGATGACCTGCTTGGTACCAGTTTACTTTTACTTCAGCTCCTGCTTCCTGCAACTTCCGATCAAGCTCTTCTGTCTGCTCAGGTGGACAAATTGGATCATTTGCACCGGCGCCAATCCAAACCGGAAGTTCTTTCACCTCCGGTATTAAAGCATCAGCATCTGGAACCATCGGGTGGTGCAAAATTGCATTTTTTAAAACCGGGCCATGGCGGAACAGTAAATTCGCAGCAATGTTTGCGCCATTAGAATACCCGATTGCTGTTACTTGTCCGAGGTTGAACTCATACTGTTTAGCTGCTTCTTGGATAAATTCGTATAACTCATCTGTACGCTTTGCTAAATCTTCGTGGTCAAAAACCCCTTCGCGCAACCGCTTAAAGAACCGAGGCATACCGTTTTCTTCCACATTTCCACGTACACTTAAAATTGCTGCTTCCGGGTCAATCATCCGGGCTAACGGCATCAAATCTTCTTCATTACCTCCAGTTCCGTGAAGTAATAAAAGTACCGGCCGCTCCGGATTCCGTCCGTGTTTATAAATATGTTTCAACTCCAAACAATAACCTCCTTTTCCTTAACTTGTTCTCACCGACGGCTGCCAATAATCGGCAGTTGATCGGAAATCTGCTCCCGGTGCGGCTCTAACCAATCCGGAAGTCTTAAATTTGAGCCGAGCTCCTCTTTTGATTCATCAATCATAAAGCCAGGTGGGTCCGTTGCGATTTCAAACAAAATACCGCCGGGTTCACGGAAATAAATTGACTTAAAATATTGCCGGTCTTTAATGTCTGTTGCATGAATTCCGTAATTCAAGATTTTTTTCTTCCAAACTTCATGCTCCTGATGGGACGAAGCCCGAAATGCAATATGATGGTGGATCCCAGCGCCCATTTCACCTGCTGGTGCCTCTGCCTCCATCACATCAATCGTATGACCAAGGCCACTTCCAACCGTGTAACGATGGATACTGCCTTCACTACCTTCGTAAGAAAACCCAAGCAGTTCCGTTAATACCCGTCCAGTCGCTTCATGGTCAGCTGAATGCAGGACCGCTCCATAAAATCCTTTGATTGCTTCATCCGGCGTAATTGCGCCAGTTCCTGATTCAAACGCTTCACCGCGCTTGTCTTCAACCATCTCCAATTTTAACCCGTGTGGGTCTTGAAATTGCAAATATTTTGATCCGAAGCGTTCTTTTTCTTCATAACTCACACCGTAATTCTCCAGACGGCTTGCCCAGAAAGGGAGGGCTGCCGGTGGTACTTGAAAAATGGTTGTCTCGACTTGTCTTGACCCCGGGATTGGACGTTCGTTAACTGGGATCGGAAAGAAAGTCATAATACTTCCCGGCTTTCCGGTTTCATCACCGAAATATAAATGATAAGTACCCGGGTCATCAAAGTTAACTGTCGTTTTCACCAGCCTCAGGCCGAGTACTTCTCCATAAAACTCGATATTTTCCTGTGGTGGACCGACAATTGCGGTTATGTGGTGTATACCTTTTGTGTTCACTTGCATCACTTGTCTCCCCCTTCATCTAACGACCGTTTACCTTTATATTTCCGAATAGATCACAACACAAACCTGAATTAAGTTAAAGAAACCGCTTTCATAACATCCTTAAAAAAACCCGAAAGCATCAAGCTTCCGGGCTTTTGTTCCATTTATAAGGACTATTGACGAACGACGTTTGCAGCTTGTGGGCCACGGTCGCCTTCGACGATTTCAAATTCAACTGTTTCGCCGTCTTCAAGTGTTTTGAAGCCTTCTGCCTGGATAGCGGAGAAGTGAACAAATACATCGTCACCATCTTCGCGCTCGATGAAACCAAATCCTTTTTCTGCGTTAAACCATTTTACTGTGCCGGTCATGTTAACGGCCTCCTTCAACCAAATGCTTAAAATACGATAAGGAGGACAGTCAAACTTCTTTCGTCCTACAAATTTGGTGCAGGAGCCGAATCAGTTTTGCTCATCCGTTCTTATCTACATTATATAATGACACAAACACATTAAAAATGCAAGTCCAGATTGGTTATATAGAAAAATCCGTGCTGTTTTACCAGCTCGATTTTTTCAAACCGGGCACCTGCCCTTTATGAGCAAATTCGCGTAGAGCGATCCTTGACATTCCAAATTTTTGGTAGACGCCACGGGGACGGCCTGTCACTCGGCATCTCCGGGTGAGTCGGGTAGGTGAAGCATCACGAGGAAGCTTCTTTAACGCTTCATAGTCCCTGGCTTCTTTTAACTGCTGACGAAGAGCTGCATAACGTTCAACAGTTTCCTGTCGCTTTTGTTCTTTAGCAACTTTTGCTTTACGAGCCATTATAGCACCTTCCTTAAATCGTAATAATTACATTTTAATTATAAACGTAATAGTTACGATTTACAACAGCGGCTTTTATTTTTTCCTCCCTCGGTTCATTTGCAAGAGACGCCGGGTGCTAAAGTACGCTCCGCTTCCTAAAAGCACGGCTCCGATCCAATATAAAATCACTTGAAACTCTTGTTGGCTATGAGGTGCAATAGATGCTGCGATCATACCGCCAAGAAGGGCAAAGCAGACAACGACACCAGGTAAAAAGATGACATTTAACTTTTTAAACAGTAGTAACTCACCGTTATGCTCATCTTTTGCGCTTGCATAACTATAAGTACCTACTACGGCAAAAACTATTGTCATAACTGCCGGGATGATGAACCATCCATTCATATTTCCATCCAGGAGAATTAAAGGAAGTGTGACGTTTCCTACAAATTCAGCCTGCCACTGCTCACCGCCTAATGGAATGTTATTTATTTCAATAAACTGTCTTACGAGCAACCAAAATCCCGATGGAAAAATTAAAAATATAAGGGTTAAAACAATCTGTGATAACATTTCACCAACGAGAGATCCCATCAACATTCCTAGTGCAAAAATAGCAAGCATTGTCGTCCATGGAAGCCATAGATGCTCAAGCAACGAAAACTGCTCTGTTACGAAACTAAGTTCCGATTGTGCAACGAAAATATATGCAAGCCCGATGGCAAAGAAAAACAACAAACTTATGCCAACAGCACCGACGACAAATTTAGAAATAAACAGTGTCTGCCGCTTAAAAGGAAGGCCTGTCATCACGTGATGTGTTTCAGAGTTTCGCTCACTACCAATAAGAACACCTGGAATAACAGCTAATAATAAGAGAGCAAGCAACCACGAAGAACTAGACAATAATTGTTCCCAAAAGTAACTTGATGTCTGCAAAAACTGTAAATGATGATCCTCGCCTCTAGCTTGTTCCTCCCTCAAGGTCTCTAGTGCTCCGTCGATACGTAAAAGCGCCTGGATTGGAAACCAAAATATAAACACCAACCCCAAATAGATGAAAAGCCCTTTCGTCTGCTTAAAATCCTTTTTCCATAGTGCTTTAGGTAGCAAAGCGGTCCCCTCCTAACTTAGCTATAAATAAATCTTCTAGACTCATCGGCAGTTCTTCAATAAGTAATGGACCGCTTTTTTCAACCGCCTGCTTCGTTTCATTGTCCGCACGCGCGATAAAGCATACATAGACACGACCACTCTGCTGTAAAATGTTCACTTTCTCTATAACCTCTTCTGGCATTTGTTCGGCATATACAATCTGCATTTTTTGATACTGCATTTTAACCGACTCAAGCTCATACCGTGCTTCAACTTGACCGTCTTTTAACATGATAATTTGATCGGCCAGCGTCTCGAGCTCATCAAGTCGGTGCGTAGCAATTAAGATTGAGATGTCGTTTTCCGCGACAGCCTCCACCATGAACTGCATCATTTGTCGCTTCACAATGACATCAAGTCCATCGGTGGGTTCATCGAGCAGAACGAAATCTGCTCTCGTCGCAAACGCTAAAATTAATGCGAACAACGCTTTACGTCCTTTGGAATACTTTTTCACTTGTTGGATCTTTTCGAGGTCAAACCGAGCCATTAACTCTTCAAAATACGCATGATCAAAAGATGGATACACTTCGCGATAAAACGAGACAATATGATCTACACTTTCATTTTTAAACGCTTCAGTGACATCACTTACAAAAATGACATGCTGCTTTGCGGATGGATTTATTTGAATACTCTCGCCTTTGACCCGCACCTCTCCCTCATCCGGGCGGAAGATGTCTACCATCGTTTTTAATAAAGACGTTTTTCCAACACCGTTACGACCGACGATTCCAGTAATCGTGCCAGGTGCTATAGAAAAACTCACATCGCACAGTACTTCTGTCTCTTGAATTGATTTTGAAATGTTTCGCACTTCCATTACTTGTCCCATCCCCCTAAATCATCGTAAAAAGCATTGATCCAGACATGCAGCTCTTCTTTTGAAACGCCGGCATAATAAGCATCAAGTACCACCCGGCTCATTTCTTTTTTTACATGCTCCGTTTGCCCGGCAGTAATTCCGGCAGTAACATCTTCACTAATGAATGTCCCTCTCCCGCGCATCGTTACAATCACTCCCTGTTTCTCGAGCTCTTTATAAGCCTTGCTCACCGTATTTGGATTTACAACAATTTGCGAAGACAACTCTCGAACCGGTGGAATTCTTTCACCCGGCTTGAGCACTCCTTTAGCGACACGATCCTTCATTTGAACAATAATTTGTTCATAGATGGGTGTCTGGCTTTTCGGATCAATGTGGAGCAAAGTCTCACCTTCTTCTATTGTTCTTATTGTATTAGTTCAACTAGTACAATTAATACAATAGTGCATGCGCTCAACAGTGTCAATCGCAACTAGTTAAATTTTTTGTTTTCTTCGATAGAA
This sequence comes from Salsuginibacillus halophilus, assembly GCF_003014715.1. Classification (GTDB taxonomy): domain Bacteria; phylum Bacillota; class Bacilli; order Bacillales; family Marinococcaceae; genus Salsuginibacillus; species Salsuginibacillus halophilus. The sequence goes on along the minus strand of NZ_PYAV01000010.1, from coordinate 36,621 downwards.
AAAGAAGGAATCTACAATTAGACGACGAACGTTGTCATTATATAAAGGAGGAGTAATTATGCCGGAATTGAAACCAACAGAAGATACATTAATGGGGGCTTTAGGGATCGAAATTATTGAGATCACGCCAGACGAGGTGGTTGCGGAAATGCCGGTGCATGCAGCGACGCATCAACCGTTTGGCCTTTTACATGGCGGGGCTTCCGTCGCTTTAGCAGAAACAGCTGCAAGCGTCGGCACGTTTAACCAGATTGACCCGGAAACTGAAGCGGCAGTAGGTTTAGAAATTAATGCGAATCACCTTCGTTCTAAAGCCGATGGTAAAGTGACCGCAACAGCCGCTCCACTTCATAAAGGTCAATCAACTATGGTTTGGGAGATCCGGATCACCGATGAAGAAGACGCATTAATTTGTGTTTCACGCTGTACCGTGGCGATTAAAAAACGCACCTCTTAAACTCATCGAAAAAACAGATTAAAGTTTAAGGTTAAGAGCGGGTGCTTTCGGGAAGATGTCATGAAGTACCCTTCTTCTGAAAGGATGAGTTTAATGCCGCTGCCGGAATGTCCAAAAAGCCCAAATTGTGTTTCTACCATGACAACAAGTCAACGCCACGCCATTGAACCTTACGTCTATGAGGGGACAAAAAAAGAAGCTTATCGGCTAATCCAGCGTATATTAGAGGCAGACGCTAACGTTACGATCTTAAAAGCTGACGAAAACTATTTAGAAGCTGAATTTAAAACAAAAGTTCTCCGTTTTAAAGATGATGTTATCTTTTACTTTGGTGATGAAGGGCGTGTTCACTTTTTAAGCAAATCACGCCTTGGCTATTCTGATTTAGGGAAAAACCGCCAGCGCATGGAAATACTAAGAAAACAATTTCATAATGCCATTAACAATGAAACACAACTAAAGCCTAATTTAAATTAATTTATAACTTGGAAGGAGCTTATCGCATGGTATCCACTGCTTATGATCCTGCAAGCGGCAAGAAAATTGGAACATTTGAGGCATCAAATCCATCCGATGTTCCAGATATTTATGAACGAAGCCGGTTTGCCCAACAATACTGGTCAAGCTTATCAATAAAAAAACGCATCTCCTACATTCGACTGCTGCGTTATACCCTTGCTGAAGTCCAAGAAGAAGCTGCATCAATTATTGCTGCTTCTACGGGTAAAACAAAAACAGACGCGCTCACTGATGAAATTTTAGCCAGCCTGGATGCGATGAAGCAAGTTGAAAAAGATGCACCGCTAGTACTTGCAAAAGATAAGCGCAAGACGCCACTGCATCTTGCTGGCAAAAGCTCTTACGTCGACCGTAAACCCCGCGGGTCAGTGTTAATTATTTCACCTTGGAACTTCCCATTCCAGCTCGGCATCATCCCGGTTGTAGAAGCACTTGCAATGGGTAACAGTGTCGTTTTAAAACCTTCTGAGTTCACCCCGATGGTCGGAGAACTTTTAAAACGATTTGCTGCGATTTTTCCTGAAGATGTCTTTCAAGTTGTGATTGGAGATGGTGAGTTTGGCGAAGCCTTGACGACCCATCAACCAGATTTCATTCATTTCACAGGCTCTGTTGCTGTCGGAAAATCTGTCCAAAAAGCAGCTGCAGAACAACTAACGCCTACTGTGCTTGAACTCGGCGGAAAAGATCCGCTCATTGTATGTGAAGATGCTAATGTGACGCGAGCAGCTAAAGGGGCTGTCTGGGGTGCATTCCATCACAGTGGACAGATTTGTTTATCTGTAGAACGTGTTTACGTTCATGAAGCGGTATATGCAGGCTTTCTTTCTGAGGTTAAGCGCGAAACCGCCCGTCTGCGTCAAGGTCGGGACGAGGATGCTGACGTGGGGTCTATGACAACGAAAAAACAGCTTGAAATTGTCAAAGAACACGTTCAAGATGCACTTAATAAAGGTGCTGTATTAGAATCAGGACTTGAGCCAAAGTACTGGAACGATGAGGATATGTTTTTACAGCCGATGATTTTAACAGACGTAACGCATGATATGAAGATTATGCAGGAAGAAACGTTCGGGCCTATTATGCCGGTCATGAAAGTGCACAGCGAAACTGATGCACTAGAGCTTGCCAATACGACAAGCTATGGCCTTGGTGGCTCAATATTCACAAAAGACCTTACAAAAGGCGAAGCGATGGCACATCAACTTCGTACGGGTAATGTCAATATTAATGATGTCATGAAAAGTATCGTTAACCCTTATCTTCCTTACGGTGGTGTAGGTGATTCCGGCATTGGTAAATCACGAGGTCGTGCTGGCATGCAGAGCTTCTGTATTGAAACTTCAGTTCTTGTAGATAAAGGACAGCAAGATGAAGAATTCAACTGGTTTCCAAACGCAGGGAAATATGAACATTTTAAAGTGCTCATCGATAATTATTGGGGCGAGGGTACGCACGTTCCATCTTTATTAAAAGCTGTTAAAACTTTAAATAACATGAGCCAATCGTAAACTTGATAATCAATACGTCTTGCCAGGGTTCTCCCCTGGCAAGCATTTTTTCTTTTAAAAATTTAGAATTGTTTGAAATGGTTAAGTTTAGGGAAATGTTACTCATAGAATAAACCAAACACGTAAAGGAGTGATTACAAAATGGCTATGGAAATGATTGCTATTGTTGGACTGTCTGGTGGTTTGGTGGGCGTCAGTGTCATTATGGCTTATGCAATGCTACGGCAATCTAAATTCGACTAAAGAAAAAGCCGCGGTGTCTTTCACTGCGGCTTTTTTGTTCACCTTATCCCCTTTCCCCACCTCGAACTAGCCGCTCAAACATGTTATGATGTAGCGTAGACAATTTTGTAAAGGATGTATGTTTATGCTCACATGCAACGACGTCGGCTTACGTTACGGCGATAAAAAACTTTTTGAAGAAGTTAATATTAAATTCACTCCCGGCAACTGTTACGGTGTTATTGGTGCCAATGGTGCCGGCAAATCAACCTTCTTGAAGATTTTATCAGGTGAAATTGAACCACAAACCGGCGGTGTTCATATCGAAAAGAACCACCGGATGGCCGTATTGAAACAGGATCACTTTGCGTATGAAGAATACGAAGTTCTTGAAACAGTGATTATGGGTTATCAACGCCTGTATGAAGTTATGAAAGAAAAAGATGCAATTTATATGAAACCGGACTTCTCGGATGAAGACGGGATGCGCGCAGCAGAGCTTGAAGGTGAATTTGCCGAAATGAACGGGTATGAAGCAGAGTCAGAAGCTGCGATGTTGTTAAAAGGTCTTGGTATTTCAGAAGATCTGCATCATAAAAAAATGGCCGACCTTGTCGGCGGTGAGAAAGTGAAGGTACTTCTTGCCCAAGCGTTATTTGGTAACCCTGATATTCTCTTGCTTGACGAGCCAACAAACCACTTAGATATTAATGCAATTCAATGGCTTGAAGAGTTCTTGATTAACTTTGAAAACACCGTCATTGTTGTTTCACACGACCGCCACTTCTTAAATAAAGTGTGCACACACATTGCTGACATTGATTATGGCAAGATCGAACTGTTTGTCGGCAATTACGACTTCTGGTATGAGTCCAGTCAGCTCGCAACAAAGATGGCAAAAGAACAAAATAAGAAAAAAGAAGAACAAATTAAAGAGCTCAAAGAGTTTGTTGCCCGCTTTAGTGCGAACGCGTCAAAATCAAAGCAGGCTACCTCACGTAAGAAAACACTCGAAAAGATTGAGCTTGATGATATTAAACCATCCTCGCGCCGGACACCTTATGTTCACTTTAAACCGGAGCGTGAAATTGGTAATGACTTACTGACGGTTGAAAACTTATCTAAAACAATTGATGGCGAAAAAGTGCTTGATAATGTATCGTTTACGCTTGACCCTAACGAAAAAGTTGCCTTGGTTGGTGATCACGAATTTGCGAAAACAACCTTGTTGAAAATTCTCGCTGGTGAAATGGATCCTGATGAAGGGACGTATAAATGGGGACTGACAACAAGTCTTTCCTACTTCCCTAAAGACAACAGCCATTACTTTGAGTCGGATCTTAACCTTGTTGATTGGTTGCGTCAGTATTCACCGGAAGACCAAAGCGAAACCTTCATCCGCAGCTTTCTAGGCCGTATGCTGTTTTCTGGTGAAGAAGCGAAAAAGAAAGCGAATGTTCTTTCCGGTGGTGAGAAAGTACGTTGCATGCTTAGCAAAATGATGTTGAGCGGCTCGAACGTCCTTTTACTTGATGAACCGACAAACCACTTAGACCTTGAAGCCATTACTGCATTAAACAATGCGCTTATTTCTTTCAAAGGGTCAATCATCTTTGCATCACACGACTATGAGTTTATTCAAACCATTGCTGACCGTATTATTGAATTTACACCAGAAGGCATGATTGACCGTAAGCTCACGTACGAAGAATATATCGCCGAAGTGAAAAACGCCGGTCAAAAAGCTTAAAGATTTAAAATGGGGCTACCCCATAAGATATACTTTAAATGATAGGCACGGGAAATATACTCGCTTTCCGCAGGCAACGCTTCAGCTTGCGCGTGAAAAACCCGCTCATTGCGGGATCTTCAGCTGCCCGATTTCCTGCAGGAGTCTCGTATATTTCTTGTGCCTTTTTCTTAAATCATATGTTTATAACCTTTTGAGACAGCTCCAGGTCACGTACCGGGAAGAAACATCAATTCAACCTGCGCTTACGCTTGACCTCATTGTGTTTTCTATCCCGGCGCAGCACCTCAGCTGCGCGTGAAAAACTACTCATTGCGGGGTCTTCGACTGCTGCTCTTCCCAGTGGTGTCAGAGAGAGCTGTGCGTAAAAAACAAAATACAAAGACGAATCGTTACAGCGTAGGACGATTCATGCACGATGGGACTCTCTTTTTAAGATGCCTGAATTACAGTCATCATAACGGTTTAACAACACCCTATCTTCGTTAAAAGACAAACTTACAACTTTCACCTATCTTGATAAAGGTCTCAATGATGTTTTATGACGATGTCATAACTTAAGGCTGACAAGCATTGGTGGTGACGCCACCAGAAACAGTGTGAGCCGAAAAGCGACGTCAGCCTTCGCTTTTCTTAAGAGTTTGTCTATAAGCTAAAACGAGCTCCGCACTTCATTCGTGCGGAGCTCGCTTTATCATCTGACTAGCATTTCTTATTTTTGCAGGGATGCACTAACTTGGCTTTTCAATTCGTTCAAAACGGTGATCGAGACACTTTAATACTTCATGGATCCACTTGCGGTTTCGAGTTAAGTCACCTTTACGGTTACGAACGTTAGACACGATATCTACGGCCGCAACTCCCCTTTCCAGTGGTATAACCGTTACCGTCATATCAAAGATTTTGCTTCCTTCCTGCAGGTGGATCATAACTTCTCCACGTTCAAGATCCTGAGATACAATTTCTCCAGGGACGTTTTCTACTGCAATGACGGACAACGCATCTAATACGTCCTGGACCGATGCTTGATAATAACGAGAGCGTAACGCATCATCTGTTGTGTTGTCTTTTGTTTCTTCACTATCACGAAAAAGTCGGGAAACGGCATAGAAAACGTTCATGAAGTTAACTCCTTTACGACATTCTGAGCATATTTTACCGTGTCTTACTTAATCAGTCGATATGCAAACGAAGAATCTTCCACCACGTAGATTATTGTGTGTAAATAAAGGGTATTTCTACCATAAGTACGAAAGCAACAAGGAGCGATCCATGATGAAAAAAGTTGCGGCCCTGATTTTTTGCATCCTTCTTGCATTCATAAACACAGCTTGCACTACTGAAACCGAAGAAGAGCCAAACTCGCATGAAAACTCCCCTGATCATGGAGTTGATGTTGAGCAAAGCGACGACACTTCGGACAATGGTGAGGTCAATGTAGGAGAAACAGACATGACTGGTGCAGACCTTAAAGAAAGCAGTAACGACAATGATGAAGATGAAGAGCGTTTTGAATCTTTAATTAACAATTATAAAATATTTAGTAGTCACGAGACAGAAGGCCCTGGAACAGGTCTGGGCGAAGGCATGGAATTTCATTCGGTTACTGATCAACATGCCTTAGCCGAAGGTCATGAAGGTCATGCTGTTGCTGTTTATCATTTGTTTGATATTGATCATGACAATGAGGAAGTTCGCTTTCAGCATACTACCCGTGAAGGAGAAATTACATTTAATGACGTGGAATACCGTTTAGAAGAAAATGAAGATCCAGAAGAAGTAACAGCGTGGCTTGCTGGGCAGGAATCTAATCGTGATGAACTTTATTTCAGCGCTGATGCTGTTGAAGAACTTGAAACCATTACTTACGAGGAAGAAACGATGGAAGCGGCCCCGGTTGAAGAAAATACCGGCACGATACGCTATTTTAAAGAAGATGTAGGTCTGCTTAAAATTCGCTATACAGGAGAGCAGGTTGAAGATGTATTCGGAGGAGAAATTACAGCAGAACGAAACAATGATTTCCCGTAACAAAAATAACGGCGCCAACCGAAAACTTTTACCAGTAATCGGTTAGCACCTTTTTAATTTCGTTAACTCATTTCGCCGTATTTGTAGCGATGATATAATGCGTTAACTTCTGCACCTACAATTAAAATTAATCCAGTCATGAAAAACCATAGCATTAAAATCATTAACCCACCCAAGCTGCCATAAGTCGCAGAGAACATATCAAAATAGCTGATATATACGGAAAAACCCCAAGAAATGAGCTGCCAACCTAAAGCAGCGAGTATTGCTCCAGGCCACACGTCTTTAAAACCAAGCTTCTTTTTCGGGGCAAGCCGGTATAATCCTACAAGTACAATGAGCATGACTATGACGCTTAACCCCCAGCGTGCCAATTGGAAAACAAAGTTCATATCCTCCGGCACCGCCACCCAGCCCCGGCTCATTTCGAGCAACGCATTTCCAAACACCGGCAGAAGCAATGTAACGATCACCACAAAGATTAATAGAAGGGTCAGTCCCATTGACATAAACCTTGCTCCTAAAAATGACCGTTTATCAGTGGTGTTGTAAGCTTCGTTTGTGGCTCGTATAAAAGCATTAACGCCCAGAGAAGCTGACCATATTGTGCCGATTGCTCCGAATGTCAAGACACCGCCACTAGGTACACTAATAACGTCAAGTATCGTTTCTTGAAATACAGCCAGTGCCTCTCCAGGAAGTACGCTAGCAGCAAAATTCATGGCCTGCTCCGGTTTAATTTCTAAATAAGGAAGCACACCTAAAATGAGGATAACAAGTGGTACGACTGACAACATATAATAAAAACCTTGCGCAGCTGCAAGCAGCGGTACGTTGTCTTCTTGGCACTCATTGATAAGTTGACGCAAATATTTCAACAGAACTCCCCCTTTGACTTACCGCAACTGCGGATAACGGAGCTTTAAGAGACGATAAACGTTTTGCAAAATCACTTTAGATACGGCATACGCCGGAATCGCTAAAATTAAACCAATCAAACCGGCTAAGTTTCCAGCTACGAGCAGCAGTAATATAATTGTTAAAGGGTGCACTTTCAGTTTATGCCCCATTACATTCGGTGAGATTAAATTACTTTCAATTTGTTGAATGATGATAATTGCTACCACGACCCACAGGGCAGTCACCGGAGATTCAAACAAGGCAATGATTAAAGCCGGTATTGTTCCGATAAAAGGTCCTATAAACGGAATGAGGTTTGTAAACATTGCGATCGTCGCCAATACTAATGCATAATCAAGACCAATAATTAAATACGCAATTAACGATAGCAAGCCGACACATACACTAACGATTGCCTGTCCTTGAATGTAGGCACTTAATGTTTCATCCATATCTTGAAGAATATTTCGGCCTTCATCTCTTGAATCTTCAGGTAAAAAACCAACAATATTTCCCGGTAGACGATCGCCATCTTTTAACAAGAAGAAAAGAACAAATGGCAAAACCACAATCGCAGTTACAACGTTTACGACGATCCCGAGAAACCCTATAATATTTTCTCCCATACCTGACAATGTGTTCATTAGTTGATCAGTGATTGTAGATGCATCAACATCACCAAACCCGGCCTCTTCTTGAATCACAGCCACCCAATCCTGCTGCATGAGATCATTAAACCAAGACTGCATGTCGTTAGCGAATCTTGGTGCAGATTCTACAAAGTTACTTACCTGATTGGCTAAAATCGGGCCAACCAAAATGATTAAGAGTGCGAGTAACCCTGTGAACAAGCCAAAAATGAGAAGTATCGAAACAACAACCGGCATTTTCTTTTTCATTACATTCACAAGCGGACGCAATATGTAATAGAGAACTCCGCCTAAAATTAATACCGGCGCAAGCGACTCTACTGCAACTTTAAAAGGATAAAAAATAAACGGTACTTGAACCGCTAAATTAATTGCAAGCAGAATCAAGACAATTGCTGTTAAAATGCGGAACCATGTCGTCTTTGTCATATAGGCCCCCTTCTTTTCTTACCTTTCTTTTCCTGCAAAAATTTACTTTCAAACCATTTTACCCGAGGTAGCCTTAATTTACAAAAAACCTCCCGCTCAGTGAGCGGAAGGCATAAACAACATAGCTTAGTTTAACAGCATATTTTGCAGCTGCTGGCTCCAAATATTAATGTAAATAATCCAATCAAAAAATACCATAATGCCGATCGCAATAATAAAAGCTCCGCCAATTTTCATAAACAAGCTGGAATACTTTGTGATCACACTCACTTTTCCAAGGGCAAAGCCCATAGCGATAAACGGTAAAGAAAATCCAAGCGCATATGATGTAATATTAACAAAAGCTTGATCTGGATAAGCTGCACTATGATACATAATTGTACCGAAAATTGGACCGATACAAGGTGTCCAACCGGCGCCAAATATAATACCAATCACAAATGTACTAAATGCGCTCGTCTTCTTCGGCATAAAAGAGGTCATCCGTTTTTCAGACATTAACAAACTCGGTTGTAAGATCCCGGTTAAGAATAACCCAACGAGCACAAGAAAAATACCTCCGAGCTGTTGAATGAGCATTTGATAATCTGTAAACATAGAGCCGACCGCACTGGCTGAGAAGCCGAGGACATAATAAACAAGGGAAAAGCCTAAGCAAAACAAGATCGAATGTTTTAATGTAATCGGCCACAACCCACGATTCGTTTTTAGTTCATTCACTGACGCACCTGTAATGTATGAAATGAACGATGGATACAACGGCAGCGTGCACGGAGAGATAAAAGCGAGCAGCCCGGCACCAAACGCCAAAAGAATCGTCACTTCTGTCATGTTGAAAAACCGCCTTTGCAGTTAAACTTAAATACACACGTTGATTGTAGCATATGGAAACCAGATGCAGTGTAGAACTCCGTGAAGGTTTTTCTACGATTTTGTCACAACTGTTATCAATGCCCTAGACGTTCGATCACGTTTTGCCGAAAATCCTCTTCTTCAATCATTGCTTGCACAAAGTCAGAAACGCCACCGCTAAGTCTTTGTTGTTCATCTCGTTCTAAGTCATCCAATAACACAACAAGCTGCATTTTTGTGCCGTCTCCTTTTTCTGCATAAACAGCTTCTGTACGCACAAAAGCTGTGGAACCACCTTTACCGCCGACAACAGGAGTATAGTATTCGTGAAACTGACTTCCTGCGCTTTCCCATTCAAACAGATTTGCCAAAACCTCCTCATCAGATTGAAATGGCAGGTCTCTGTTTTGTACAGCTTGCATCATCTTGGCATATTCTTCAGCTGTTCCCTGCGGCAGCCGGTCCGACCAAACGCGCTGCTGCTTAAGCGGTTGACGAAAGGACTCCTGTGCATAATCTGCTTCTTCTGCAAGCAGTTCAGCGTGCACATCCCAAGCTTTTTCACGGTAAGCATCTTCACTCAGCTCCGCTAAACTCGCTGCGATCTCTTCCTCCGAAGCATCGCTGTTCTCCTGCTGCTTACGTTCGGCAAGCATTAAAGAGCCTACCACAGGATGCGGCTTTGTATGATGTTGCATCTCCATATCCTCGAGCACACCATTGACTTCTTCAGTGCCCAGCTCCTGCAGAAGATAATCTGTATTGGCATTTGAACTGTAAGTCATCATACCTTCAGCTACTTTTAACAGACGAACTTCCCCTGCTGCATTGGTTTCGTCAGAGAGTTGATCAAGCCAGGCTTGGTGGCCGCCGCCATCAGAGTCTGGAATATGAAGACGCTCAAGTGTTTTTAAAGATACGTTCTCTTCCGGATTCAGATCACCTTTTGCCGCTTGTTTAGCAAATGTTAAGGCGAGTACGGTTTTATATGTACTTGCCATTGGAAGTGCTTCACTTTCATTCACTGCAACTTTAACTTCTTCATCTTCTATGTAAACAATTGAAGCACTCTCAGGATCTTCAGCGAAATAATTGAACACATCGCTCGCCGTACCTTGCGTATGAAGTTGAGACACACCAAGCCAAAATAAAAAAACGCTGAATACACGAAGGAGCCATTTACTAATCAGCCCTTTTTCTTCATTAAATATAAATAAAACAGCTAATATTATTAAAAAACTGTTCGTCCAATCAATGCTGCCGTAAATATAGCTGTAAACAGCAATATAGCCTACCGCGATAACAATACCCGACAATCGAACATACGACATAACCGTTCGCTTTTTAACAACAAACCATTGATAAGCTTCTTGTATAAATAACCCTATGATTAGCACTAAAAAAAGCAGCTCAATCAAAATAACACCTTCTTCCAGTTTATCTCTCAGACTGTCGACAAAGTACAAACCTAACATTCACGGACAGCACCGCCGCGGGCTGCCATTAAAAACCGAATCATGAACGTAACCAACACTACTGACGGACGGCTGACAAGCATCGGCGGCGACACCACCAGGAACAGCACGAGCCGAAAATCCCGCAGGCAGTGGTTTTCTGCCGAGGAAGTTGAGGCCGTGCCGGGGGCTAAGAAGACACGGTGAGATCAAGCTTTAGCGTAGATCAACCCGATGTCACACTTGTGCCCTCCGGGTGCAAGCGTCCGCCGAAAAGCGACGTCAGCCCACGCTTTTCTTGAAAATTTGTTTACACGCTTATCTCTATATCATTTTTACGTAGCAATCCGCCTGGACGTTTCAAAAAATGTAAGGTCGTTATGATTTGCTTATCAAAAGTACAAGCTGTAGTGTTATAGTAAATTGCTAGTTAAGCAATACTAATTTGTTTCATAGAAAGGCAGCGTCTATATATGCAGCTTTCTTCACGCTTTCAATTCATTTTGTTTGTTGCAGGTATTATTTTCATCGCCTTTAATTTACGCCCTGCGATTACAGCTGTCGGGCCCGTCATTCCGTTTATCCGTGAAGACACTGGAATGTCGAGTGCCGCTGCCGGAAGTTTAACGACAATCCCATTGATCGCCTTTGCCATTTTTTCAATTGCAGCTCCAAGATTCGGCCGGCGCGTTGGGCTTCGCACAGCGCTTTTTATTGCGTTAATTGTGCTAAGTGCCGGCATCTTTATCCGCACTGCTCCTTTTGTTCCTGCCATTTTAATCGGAACCGCCTTTATCGGCACCGGTATCGCTGTACTGAATGTGCTGTTGCCAGGGTTAATTAAAGAAAGTTTCCCCGCCAAGGTCGGAGTGATGACAAGTTTATATACATCCTGTATGGCACTGATGGCCAGTATCGCTAGCGGGATCAGCGTACCTTTGGCTGATAATGCCGGCCTCGGTTGGAACGGCTCACTTGCTGTATGGGGGATTTTAGCTGTCTTAGCTCTTTTCACATGGCTGCCGCAGATTTTACACTATGGTACTCATAACCGTCCTGAACAAACAGAAACGGTGGCGCGCAATTATTCCCTCTGGCGCTCACCGCTTGCTTGGTATGTGACATTATTTATGGGGTTTCAATCGTTCCTTTTTTACAACGTCATCGCTTGGCTCCCGGACGTACTGCAATCTTTCGGCTTAACTTTAAGTTTTGCCGGCTGGCTGTTGTTTTTATTACAAATTGTCGGTCTCCCCGGTAGTTTTGCCGTTCCTTTAATTGCTGAGAAGCTGAAAAATCAAAAACCACTCATCGGTGTGATCTGCACCGTTTATATTTTAAGCTTAACAGGTCTATTGAGTGCACTGAACCTGCCTGTCATTATCATTAGTGTCATTCTTCTCGGACTTGGACAAGGGATGGCGATTAGTCTCGCTTTAACATTTTTCGGCCTGCGTGCAGCAAATGCCCGAGACGCAGCCGGTTTATCCGGGATGGCACAGTCTTTCGGCTACTTAATTGCAAGCGTTGGCCCGGTTGCTATGGGAATGGTATATGACCTTTTCGGTACGTGGGAACCATTTTTATTTACGCTGCTTGCAGCTGTCGCTTGTATTGGCATATTCGGCTGGCGTTCAGCGGAAGCTAAGTATGTGTAATAGCTTATTCGATTATACCCCCTTAGGTTTAACTGAAACGTGTTTAAAAAAGGGCAAAAACGTCAATTGTTACTATAGGAGAAAAATAGTTTTTAAAGAACTTGCTGCAATTGAACTCAAGTTCCACAACTTCACAATGTACTTAGCAAGTAGAGAGGTGGAAGCCCTATGAACGAATCATCACAGCATACACAATGGCACGACAAAAACTTAGACGAAACGATCTCATCTTTAGAAACTGATCAAACAAACGGGCTTAACAACGAACAAGTGCAGAAGCGTCTCGAAACGCACGGGCTTAACAAGCTGCCAGAAGCAGATCAAGAAAGTACCTTCATAAAGTTTTTAAAGCACTTTCATGACGTACTAATTTATATCCTCCTTGTTGCCGGGATTATCACCTTTCTTCTCGGTCACTACATTGATACAGCTGTCATCCTGCTTGTGGCAGTCATTAATGCAAGTATCGGATTTTTCCAGGAAAGTAAGGCGGAGCAGGCGCTTGAAGGCATACGTAACATGCTCTCACCTGAAGCAAATGTCCTTCGTAACGGGGAACGACAGAAAGTTGATGCATCTGAAGTCGTTCCAGGCGATATTGTTTACTTAAGCGCCGGTGATAAAGTTCCTGCTGACCTACGGCTGATTACTGCGGACAATTTAAAACTGGAAGAAGCCGCACTCACCGGCGAATCAACTTCTACGGAAAAGCAAACGGACGTTTTATCGTCTGACCTTGTGATCGGCGACCAAATTAACATGGCTTTTTCAGGTACATCAGTTACTTCTGGTAGTGGTGCTGGCATTGTTGTCGCTACCGGCGAACATACTGAAATTGGTAAAATTAACTCCTCAATTTCCGAAGTTGAAGAATTAAAAACACCACTGATGAAGCAGACGGACCGCTTCGGCAAACAAGTCGCTGTCTTCATTCTCCTCGCTTCGGTCGTCATGTATATGTTCGGGCTGTTTGTCCGTGACTACGGACCTTTTGAATTGTTAATGTCGATCATCGGACTTGCTGTTGCCGCTATTCCGGAAGGCCTGCCGGCAATTATTTCAATCATTCTTGCCCTTGGCGTGCAAAACATGGCAAAGCGCAACGCCATTGTGCGTAACCTTCCTTCTGTCGAAACACTTGGTGCTGTATCTGTCATTTCTTCTGACAAAACAGGGACATTAACGAAAAATGAAATGACTGTCACCCAAGTCATTACAAGACAGGACGAGTATAAAGTCACAGGGACCGGCTACGCCCCTGAAGGCGCTTTACAACAAAACGGCGAAGAGATCGATGACGAAAAGCATCCTGCTTTATTAACTTTAGCTGAAGCGATGATCACGTGTAATGACGCTGTACTACGTGAGCAGGATGATGGGCAGTGGACGATTAACGGTGAGCCAACCGAGGGCTGCCTGCTTACACTAGCTGCAAAAATTGATGTTGATATCCCTCGCCGCGAGGTTGAATCAAAAATTCCATTTGATTCTGAATATAAGTACATGGCTGTGCTAACCGAGCGAGAAGATGAAAAAATCATTTATATTAAAGGAGCTCCTGACCGCTTGTTTGATATGGCGGAAAAAGGCGAAAACAATTTTGATAGAGCTTACTGGGAAGATAAAATGAAAGAGCGTACGACCCAAGGCGAACGGGTTCTTGGTGCAGGTATGAAAAAGGTTCCTCAAGACAAAACAGAAATCACGCATGAAGATTTAGAAGAAGGCGTCGAATTTCTCGGCTTAACCGGCATCATTGATCCACCACGCGATGAGGCAATTGAAGCCGTTAAAGACGCGCAGAAGGCTGGCATCCGTGTCAAAATGATTACCGGTGACCATAAGGATACCGCCATTGCCATCGGGGAGCAGCTTGCCATTGGGGACGGCAAAAAAGGCCTCGAAGGACGGGAAATTGACCAGATGACAGATGAAGAACTCTCTGAAGCTGTCATGACTTATGATATTTTCGCACGTACTAGTCCGGAAAATAAGCTCCGGCTCGTTCAAGCCCTGCAGGAAAATGATCAAGTTACTGCCATGACAGGTGACGGGGTCAATGATGCTCCGGCCCTCAAGCGTGCAGATATCGGTGTTGCCATGGGTGTCAAAGGAACAGAAGTTGCAAAAGAATCGTCGCAGATGGTACTTGTCGATGATAACTTTGAAACAATCGAAGGCGCTGTTGAAGAAGGCCGCCGGGTCTACTCTAACTTAAAAAAGACGATTTTGTTTATTTTACCGACCAACGGGGCCCAATCCTTTTTAATCATGATCAGCATTTTATTAGGTGCAATGATGCCTTTAACACCGATTCAAATCTTGTGGGTGAATATGGTCATTGCCGTTACAGTTTCTCTTGCGCTTGCTTTTGAACCGCTTGAGGAAGGGGCAATGAGGCGGCCGCCTCGAGATGTAAATACACCATTACTCACACCGTACTACATTTTCAGGATCGTTTTTGTATCGCTCTTAATCGGCGGCGGAACGATGATCTTTTATTTAAACTTGATTCAACAAGGTTATGACAGCAGTACAGTAAATACGATTGTTCTGCAGACCATTGTGATAATGCAGATGTTTCACTTGTTTAATTGCCGAAATGAGACGGGCTTTGCCTTTAACCGCAACTTCTTTAAAAATAAAGTCGCTTTTCTCGTCTCTGGTGTGTTAATCGCGCTGCAGGCTTTCATTCTTTACGTTCCATTTATGAATACAGCATTTGAAACCAAGCCAATTGGAATCATTTACTGGCTAATTCCATTAGTCATGGGTGCTGCAGCGTTTATTATTATTGAAATCGAAAAAACAGTCACACGAAAAATCATGGCACGAAAACAAGCATAGCTAACTTTTGAGGCTGCCCATAAAAGTGGGCAGCCTCAGCGTGTAGACATGCTTTTTAGAAAAGCGGGGGCTGACGTCGCTTTTCGGCGGACGCTTGCCCCAGGCACGGCCTCAACTTCCTCGGCAGAAAACCACTGCCTGCGGGATTTTCGGCTCGCGCTGTTCCTGGTGGCGTCGCCGCCGGTGCTCGTCAGCCTAGCATCATTTGAGGGTCATGCATTGTAGAGGTTCTTTTTGATCAAGCAATAGCTACATGAATCAGTTACATCATGATGCTTTGTAAACGATCAAGCGAACCATACACGAAAGACAAATGTAAAAGTAACCGAAACGAAAGACGGCGACTCCCAGAGGATTAAGCGCAGGCTGAAGATCCACTTGTTCGATTGGTTTTTATTCGAACAAGTTAGCTGAAGCCAAGCCCTCGGGAAAGCGTCCGTCTGGCGTGAAGGTTACATTCATGATTCAGTTTTTTGTCATCTTCATGCGGCAGTCCGCGGCTCGGAGCAGTAAGCTGTCCGTGATTGTTTGGTTTTGTACTTTGTCGATAGTTTAATGCTACCCGCTTTTATGGGCAGCATTAGTTTATGAATGATTTTTTAGCACCTAACTATTCGGTGGGTGTTCATTTTCAAGTCCTTCTCCTTCTTTGCTTTTACGGTCGCGATTCCATAGCGACACTAATGCCGTACCGGAAATGTTGTGCCATACAGAAAATATTGCACTCGGCAGCGCAGCGAGTGGATTTAAATGGGCTGTTGCAAGTCCAGCAGCAAGACCGGAATTCTGCATCCCCACCTCTAAACTGATCGCCCGGCGCTTCGTACGATCTAAGCCGGTGAAAACTGCCGTGAGATACCCAAGTAACAATCCGAAAGTGTTGTGCAAAATGACCGCTGCAAAAACGAGCGCAGAGCCTGTAAGCACTTCTTCTTGATTTAAGCCCAAAATCGCAGCAATAATCGCTAAAATTGCTGCGACAGAAACGACCGGAAGTGCTGCAACCGAACGTTCAACAGCATCTGGAAATGTCCGGCGCACCAAAACTCCAAGCACAATCGGAACAATGATGACTTGTAGAATTGAAACCACCATATCCCCCGCACTGACCGGAAGCCACTGCCCGGCAAGTAACAAAAATGCAGCTGGGGTGAGAAGTGGCGCAAGCAGCGTAGAAACGCTTGTCATGGCGACAGATACAGCAACATCACCGCGTGATAAATACACCATCACATTCGAAGCTGTCCCCCCCGGACAAGCCCCTACAAGTACTAGACCTGCCGCAAGTGCCGGCGGCAGCTGCAAAGCATAAGCAATGACAAAGGCTGCGAGCGGCATAATAACAAACTGTGCCGCTAGACCAATAAATACCGGGAGCGGTTTTTTAGCTACCGCTTGAAAATCAACCGGGCGCATTGTTAACCCCATTCCGAACATGACGACACCTAACAACAAATTAATATAAGGCGCAATCCATATAAATGCATTCGGCTGCACTAAAGCAACGATCGAAACAACAATAACGAGCACTGCAAAATATTTACGAATGATTTGTCCTATCTGATTCATGATCCACCACCTTTGCTTGATTTGAATAGTAGAATTTGTAATTGTTAATTTTAATTTCTTTTTTACTTTAAAGCAATCTTCTTGATCATCTTTAATCATCTTTTGTTCATAATAGATTATGTTTTCCAACTAAAAGAAAACGTGCTAAAATAAGTTTTAAGAAATCGCTTTCATTTTTGTTAAGGAGTGATGTTATGAAATATGCAGCGCCTAACAGTCCAGAAAGCCTTGTTCAGTTTAAAAAACGTTACGATAATTTTATCGGTGGTGAGTTCCGTCCACCAGCCAACGGCGAATACTTTGAAAATACTACCTCTGTCACTGGCGAAGTCTTCTGTGAAATTGCCCGTTCAACAAAAGATGATGTGGAACTGGCACTTGAACACGCCCATAAAGCAAAAGAAGCATGGGGAAAAACGCCGCCGGCAGAACGTGCACTCATTTTAAATAAAATTGCTGACCGCATGGAAGAAAACCTCGAAAAACTAGCAGTAGCTGAAACGTGGGACAACGGGAAGCCGGTTCGTGAAACACTTGCAGCTGATGTACCACTTGCGATTGATCACTACCGCTACTTTGCCGCAGCGATTCGCAGCCAAGAAGGAAGTTTAAGCCAGATTAACGAGGATACCGTAGCTTATCATTTCCATGAACCGATCGGTGTTGTAGGCCAGATCATTCCGTGGAATTTTCCATTACTCATGTCCGCATGGAAAATTGCACCGGCGCTTGCAGCAGGCAATGCCGTCGTCATTAAACCTGCAGAACAAACGCCAGCTTCGATTTATGTATGGCTTGAATTAGTCCAGGATCTGCTCCCGGACGGTGTGCTTAACGTAGTGAGCGGTTTCGGCGTTGAAGCCGGTAAACCCCTTGCTTCAAGCCCCCGGGTCGACAAGGTTGCCTTCACCGGTGAGACAACCACAGGACGCTTAATTATGCAGTATGCTTCTGAAAATATCATTCCTGTTACGCTGGAGCTCGGCGGCAAATCACCAAACCTATTCTTTGAAGACGTCATGGATAAAAACGATGACTTTTTAGAAAAAGCATTGGAAGGATTTTCTCTCTTTGCTTTAAACCAAGGTGAAGTGTGTACTTGTCCATCACGCGCTTTAGTGCATGAATCGATTTATGACGACTTCATGCAAAAAGCCATTGACCGGGTTAATAAAATTACAGTAGGCGATCCACTTGATACAGATACGATGATGGGAGCTCAAGCATCCAAAGAACAAATGGATAAAATCGTTTCCTACCTTGATATCGGCAAACAGGAAGGTGCCAAAGTGTTAACCGGCGGTGAGTCAATGAAGCTCGATGGTAACCTTTCCGGTGGTTATTACGTGCAGCCAACCGTATTTGAAGGCAATAATCAAATGCGGATCTTCCAAGAAGAAATTTTCGGTCCGGTCGTTTCAGTTACATCTTTTAAAGATCATGATGAAGCCCTTCGAATTGCAAATGATACATTATACGGCTTAGGCGCCGGGGTATGGTCACGTAATATTAACACAGCTTACCGCTTCGGGCGCAATATTGAAGCCGGCCGCGTCTGGACGAACTGCTATCACGACTACCCGGCTCATGCAGCGTTTGGCGGGTATAAAAAATCAGGGATTGGTCGGGAAAACCACCTCATGATGCTTGATCATTATCAACAGACGAAAAATCTCCTCGTCAGCTACGGGGAAAAACCGATGGGACTCTTTTAAAGGAGGCGTGGTGCTGCATGGTTGAACGTGTGACAGCTACAGACGAAGCTGTGGCGCTCATTGAAAAGCTAAAAGGGCGACATGGCCCGCTGATGTTTCACCAATCCGGCGGGTGCTGTGATGGCAGTTCCCCGATGTGCTATCCTGATGGAGAACTGCGTGTCGGAGAACAAGACGTTTACCTTGGTGAAATCGGCGGAGCCCCATTTTACATTTCCGCCGATCAATACAATGCCTGGAAGCATACGCAGCTGATTATCGATGTCGTTGATGGCCGCGGTGGTATGTTTTCTCTCGAAGGTCCTGAAGGCGTCCGCTTTTTCACCCGTTCGCGCGTTTTTGAAGATGAAGAATTGAAACAACTGTAAAAATAGGTAAACGAAGCGCCGCCTGCATACTGCAGACGGCGCTTCAACATATAAGATTAATCATTCATATTCCGGCCAAAGCGACGCTCTTGGCGGTACTCATTCATCATGTCAAAAATTTCTTCGGTACGGAAAAGCATGATCAATTCCTGCAAAAAGTGATAATACTCTCTAGCCTGCTGAATTTTTTGCAAATCATCCTCTACACTCTCACGCAATGCTTCCGGCAGCTCTTCATCATTGAGCAGCTCTTTAAAATACGGCTCCGCATCTTTAATAGCATCTAAATTCACATCTAATTCGTATTCCCAACGCTTCGTGAAGAAAGAAATAAATGTTTTAAACAAATCAGTTTCTGCCTGATACAAGTCTTTCCTTTGTTTTTTCTTATAAACCCGCTTGACCATTTTATTTTCTAAGAGCCGCTTCACGCCGGTACTCATCGCTGCCTTACTCATATCAAGCTCTTCGCGGAGGTCATCTAATGTTGAAGGGTTTTCATGAAAATACATCGCGCCATAAATTCGACCAACAGAAGGAGGCGCACCATACAAGTCCATTGTTTCAGCAATCGCGTTTGTCACCATTGAACGGATATCGTCAATCTGCTCTTTATATTTTTCATACTGCTCGTCACTATTCGACAAGTTTTCTTCACCTGTCTCGTATTGCTCATCACTCATGCTTTTCACCTCATTTGTGCACGCTTTACGCTTTCATGCAATGGTCACATTATACAACGGAGCCAGCCCTTGAACAACCCGCAGACGGGAGGGAAGTTATTTCTTAAAACGACTTCCTGCTTTTTTCTGCAGACGCGCCTTGCTTTCAGCAGCCCGCTGACGTGCTTTTTTTCTTTCATCTTCAGCTAATCTTACCTCTTGCACCGTGTCATCAAACAAATGAAACGTCACGTGCGAACCTTCTTCACTTGAGCTTGGAAGCTTCCCAACCTCTGCATGATACGTTTGATTTGTTACTTGATCTATAATGACTGCCTGCGCACCATCTACTATTCGGTCAATGACCCCATGCCGTTGATTTTTTTTCATCATTGTACGCATGCTGTCCCTTCTGCTTGAATTTCCTCGAGACGTCCCGCACCGATCCCATCAATACGGTCTAACCCGGAAACACTTTGGAACGGGCGGTGCTCTTTGATGGACTGGGCCCGGGCTTCACCGATATGAATAATATCTTCTAGTTTTTGGGCGCCTGCTTCATTAATATTTATACAACCTTGCTCGGACGGTTTTGCGTCTTCATAATTTGAATCAGTTGCTTGTGAAGTCTCCTGTGGGTCGTGAACATGAAACACATTACCACTTTGAGACGTTGAGACTTCAAAGGATGCTCCATTAGAAGTCACCTCAACATCTCCATGAATATCAGTACCATAGGTTTCAATACTTCTTTCTTGTAGTGAATTGATGACTTCATCATGCGGATGACCATACTGATTATCTGCCCCTGCTGAATATACCGCAACTTCCGGAGCCACCTCATCTAAAAATTGCGGGATGTTTGAAGTTGAAGACCCGTGATGACCGAGCTGAAAAATATCTGCCTGCAGATCATGACCCCGATGGATCATATCAAGCTCAGTCTCTTCTTCAGCATCTCCGGTGAACACAACATCAACATCACCGTGTGACACTTTAAATGAAACTGACCCTTCATGAAGATCACCGGTTAATTGTTCAGGGTTAAAAACTTCAATGTCAAATGGATCAATTTCATACCTATCGCCAGCACGAGGCTCTTCATACCGCTCAGCGTAAACATCAATAGCTGCTAAGGCATGCTCGTACGTCTGCGTCGAATGATCATCTCCACTCATCCATACTTCATCCACGTCAAGTTCACGCAATACTGATTCGAACTGCCCGATATGATCAGCATGGGGGTGCGTGCCGATCAATACATCCAACGATGTCACATCACGTGCTTGTAATGCAGGTAGAACATCATCTCGATCATGCCGGCCTGCATCAATGAGAATGGTCGTGTCTTCGCCTTCAATAAGCGTAGCATCCCCTTGGTCTACGTTTAGAAAAGTAACGACCGCCTCACTCTTTTCACTGGTTTCCTCTTCATCATTTGAATCTTCTTGTACATCTACTTCTTGTTTTAAATCATCACTTTCTTCGCGAGGCCCCTCATTTTCATTTAACGTATTCTCACTAGTTTCCCCTTCGTCTTGTTCATTTTCCTCTTCATCTGATTCATCGGATTCGTAAACTGAGGATTCTTCTACCGCTTCTTTTTCGTCTGCAGCTGTTCCACAAGCCATTAACCCGGCCGCGATAGCTGTACTTACGACGGTTCGGGCTAAAAGCTTCATATTTTTCACACATCTTCCTCCTCTAACGGCTGCACCGCGCGTGTACCTTTTGTCTTCAAAAAGTTTAATCGGTGCGGCAGCTCTTCCACAATTTCAGTAAGTGGTAAATGCGTTTGATCGAGTTGATACTCTAAATCACGTCGTACGCCGACCGTGAAAATTGTACTTTCTGAGCCATCGGCATCTGGTCCTTGAACATGTACGACAACTTTTTCAAGCGGAGTGTGAGCCACTGCTTCACGCATGACAAGCACTGCCAGTGCCAACACATAATCGCGCCACAAGGCATAATATTCTGTTTTTGTTAAGTTTTTCTCCGAAAGCTTGCCGGTTTTTGTCACATGGTAACGAACATGAGGTACTACTTCTTCGTCATCTGTAAGAAAAAGACGTAGAACCGCGGTATCTGTCGCGATACTTTGAACATCGAGCCGGCCTTTTAAGTTTTTCAAAAGCTCTGCCGCTCCTGCTGACATGATCTCCGCTTTCATTGTTTCTGGATCGCCTGCGACCATTCGCTTTGCACGGGCCACATCTTCCTGCCAAGCTTCATACAATGCACGATCTTCCTGCTTTGCATTTTCTAATTCTGATTTTAATGCTGCTCTTTTTTTATGTTCGCGCCGAAATAAACGATCAAAAATTGTCGGTCGATATGCTTCAAGGCGCCGCCGGGCTGCAGCTTCATTCGGGCCCGTCTCTTCTTCTGTAAATGGTGGTAAAGCTTCTGCTTCACCAACCCAGTCGACTTCCTCAACATCTGCTTGGTGAAACGTACGCAGCTGCTCCATCCAGCCTTCCCACGCATCTCTATACGCTTCAGCCTGTTTACGTGCCGACCCTGCCTGCTGTCTTTGCCCACTTAAAGAACCAGCTGTGTCATTCGAATGCTGCTTTGCTTTTTTAGACGTGCCAAAGCGCTTCTCATAAAACACACCTGTACCAGGAAGCGTTGCCCGTGCCCGGGGGCCGCTTGAACCTACCCCGAGCCGCAATCCTTTTCCACCAAAAGAAAGGCCAGCCCCCCGTTTACTGAATGTTATACGTGCACCTTTACCAAGCTTTTTACTTTTTCGAAATCGAAAGCCCATATAATCCTCCATTATGATTGGCATCATTTGTATACGGTAGATCTACGCCAACGAACGAAAAGCGCTGTATGCTGTATATAAAAAATCTTACCACCTGATGGGTTTTGTTTCATCCCATAGGGGGTAAGAAATATAACATTCCTTTAAAAATATGGACGATCAAGAAAGCGCTCGACAAAACAAGCTGCTCCTGATGTGACAGTCGTATCCATCACCATCTCAATCCCATAAATGCCGTGTTCGTTCAAATCAAGTACACAAGATTGTTCGCGGGTGCTGTAAACTTCAGTTTCTGCATGAAATTTAATCTCTAATTGCGTTTTTGTCTCCTCAATACTTCCAGGAAGCAGCATATAATCGAGACGTTTAATTTTTGGTACCCCGATCGGCATGACCGGTCCCTCCTCTAAGAGCGTCCGTCTAATCCTGACCCCTACCCAATTGGAAGCCCGGTCGTAAAGAAAATAACCATCAGCATCAGGGAAAGAATCAGACGGCTGACTGATTGCATCTTTATGCTGTAAATAAATATATACCAGGCCATTTCGAATTGAAATGAGCATACCTTTTCCCCCTTCATTCGTAAACTTAAAATATGTGGCTGCCTGTGGAAGGGAATGGTTGTTCAACACCAGCAAGTAGGCAACGATACAATTAACAAATCTTTTGTGTCTTTTAATAGAATATTTCCTTTTCTTTCACCTTCGCTACATCCTCATGCCTATCCCCTTTTCTTAAAAACATTAAACATTATTATTTTTAAATAGTTTTAAAGTACATGTGTTTAATTATAACTCACGCTGTATTATTAAAAAAGAGCGTAGAATACTGTCTCTAACAGATCCACGCTCTTTTAAGAAGTGATTCGATTTTATGTCGTTTTTCGTTCGTTTTCCGCTTCTGCCATACCAATGTTTATCCACCCATACAATATGGCCAGTACAGGACCAATTAAACAAAACACGGCAAAAGGTGCATAAGCGAGCACATCAACTTCAAGCACACTTGCCATAAACGCCCCGCTCACACCGTACGGAATTAATGCGTTAATTAAAGTCCCGCCATTTTCTAAGGCTCTCGACATATTTTTTTGTGCTAAACCTAATTCAGCATATTTTGAAGCATAAGCTTTGCCGGTTAAAATCACCGACATGTACTGCTCCCCAAGCAGAAGGTTAATGCCGATACCGGTACCGACGGTTGAAGTAACAAGCCTACCGGTGCTTTGAACAAATGAACGAATCGCCTGCATAAGCTGCTCAATTAAACCGAGTGAAGACAACACCCCACCCATACTAAGGGTTAAAATTAAGAGCGATAGCGCAAACATCATACTCTCTATTCCACCTTGAGCTAAAATGGAATTAAGCTGTTCATTTCCAGTATCAGGAGCATACCCTGCTTGAATGAATCCTAAAAACTCACTCATCGTATACCCTGGCGAAAAGATTAACGAAGTGAGAAGCCCAGCACCGATCGCTGCAGCGATTGTTGGTATTGCCGGAACACGCATCACTGCGAATATGAAAATCACCAATAGCGGTAACAAAGCCAGTGGATGAACAATCTGCTCTGCGCGCAAGTCGCCCATTAACGTTTGTAAATCTGATAAGTCTGCTGTTGCAGCACCTCCGCCGATGATAAGGTAAAACCCAAGACAAAGGAAAAAGGCAGGGATGGTTGTCCAAAGCATATGGCGAATGTGTTCAAACAAATCAACGCCGGCGATCGATGAAGCTAAGTTTGTCGTATCTGAAAGCGGCGACATCTTATCACCCACGAGGGCGCCGGAAACAACTGCACCAGCTACGAGTGCTAAGTTCATGTCCATTAACGCACCTAACGCCATAAAAGAAACACCGACGGTTGAAGCCGTGGTAAATGAGCTTCCGACGGCCGTGCCAACTAGTGCCGTTACAACAAAGATGCTTGCAACGAAAATTGACGGATGAATTACTTGAAAGCTGTAGTATATAATGCTTGGAATCGTGCCTGAACTCATCCATATGCTAATTAATATACCAATCAGTAAAAAGATAACAATCGGAATAATACCGGCTTCTATCCCTTTTTTGATTCCTTGTTCGGTTTCATTCCAAGGAACTCGTTTCATAAAGCTATATGCAATTAATAATAGCAGGACAAAGAATATCGGAACTTGTGGTGCCGCTTCAAACACGAGCAGACCCGGACCTATAATTGCTAAAATCCCGATAAAAATCAGTACTGCCTCCGTCGTTGAGGCAGGTGATACTTGTTCTTGTTCAGTCAATCACCCCACACCCTTTCGTTACATCAATACTTGAACGCTTTTATGTGTTAAAACAAAATACATGAATGAACGCGCTAGTCTTTTGCAAGACAGCACGTTCCGTGAGGTTCTATTATACATGGTTTTGTTCCATTTGAAAGACGTTTTCATAAAATGTGATGTCAGGAAATTTTCCCTGCGCCATCTGCAGCTGAAATTCGCTTTCAAACACTGCTACGAGCCGATCATCCTTGTCCCGCAAAAGATGACGGTGGCGCTTTTTAATATCTTCAATCGCTTCATCTGAACCGTCAACCCAACGGGCAACTTGATAAGGTTTACGCTCCATCCGGACATTAGAGTTATACTCGGTCTGCAGGCGCTGCTCAAGGACTTCAAACTGAAGCTCACCGACTGCACCGATAATCTGCTGGGCCGGTACTTGATTTTCTGTCCGGAACAGCTGGACAAGCCCTTCTTCTGTTAATTGGGACATCCCTTTATCAAAGGATTTATGCTTCATCACATCTTTAGGCTCGACAGCTGCAAACAATTCCGGTGAAAAATGCGGCATTTCATCAAACTGGAATGACCCTTCAGCAGTTAACGTATCACCAATTCCGAACGTCCCTGGATCAAACAAGCCGATAATATCCCCTGCATAAGCCTCCGACACAATATCACGGTCCTGAGCAAGAAACTGTGTTGGCTGGGCAAGTCGGATATTTTTATTCAACCGGGGCTGTTTTACGGTCATCCCTTGTTCGTATTTTCCGGAGGTGATCCGTAAGAATGCGATTCGATCCCGGTGTTTCGGGTTCATGTTCGCTTGAATCTTAAAGATAAAGCCGGAAAAAGATGACTCTACCGGATCAATCCGCCCTTCATCGCTTTCTCTTGGAGCAGGTGATGGGGCCATTTGCTGAAAGTGTTCTAAAAAGTTCTGTACACCAAAATTGGCCATTGCACTACCAAAGAAAATTGGTGTTAACGTGCCTGCAGCAATCGCTTCTTCATCATACGGATCACCGGCGACATCAAGTAGTTCTACTTCTTCACGGAACTGCGCAACAACAGTTTCATCAAGCCGTTCGTCAAATAACGGATCATCCGGGCCGCTTACATCTAGCGTTTCAATATGACCAACCGCATCATCAAACAGTTCAACTTTATTTAGCTGCCGGTCGTAAATTCCCTGCAGTCTTTTCCCCATCCCAATCGGCCAGTTCATTGGACAAGAGCGAATGCCGAGCACTTCTTCTAGCTCTTCCATTAAATCAAACGGGTCCCGTCCTTCACGGTCGAGCTTGTTAATAAACGTAAAAATTGGGATACCGCGCATCCGACAAACTTTAAACAATTTCTTCGTCTGCGCTTCAACACCTTTTGCAACATCAATCAACATCGTAGCTGAATCTGCTGCAGTTAATGTCCGGTACGTATCTTCACTAAAATCTTCGTGACCGGGCGTGTCTAAAATATTAATCCGCGAGCCTTTGTAGTCAAACTCCATCACGGAACTTGTGACTGAAATTCCGCGTTCTTTTTCTACGTCCATCCAATCACTTGCAGCATGCTTGCCACTCTTTTTCCCTTTAACCGTCCCTGCTTCACGGAGCATCCCTCCAAAATAGAGCAGTTTTTCCGTTAACGTCGTTTTTCCGGCGTCAGGGTGTGAAATGATCGCAAACGTTTTACGCGCTTCAATATTTTCACGCAGTGTTGTCATATTCAAAATCCTTTCTATCTTCAACTAGCTAAAAACACGATTGATTCTTTCCATAGTGTAGATGTCACACCTGGATTAATCAAGCGCACCTCAAAACTCTTTCTTTATTCCGCCCAAAAAGCATCGTGTGTAAAGGATACGGTCAGCCATAAATCTGTTGACTCTTCTTTTAAAGAAGCATACAAGGTACTGCGTACAACATCTGCCCCGCGGATATCCTGGACTTCGGCGTATTCTCCAACAATATAATCTACTTCAACATACAACCTCCGTCCAACACGGGACGTTCGCACAACGGTAGCTTCAAAACCGTTTCTTTCACCCTCTTGTTCAACCAGCGCTTCCACCCGCTCCTGCACACCATCTTGCGGGGCCATACTAAGCACTTCACGCATGCTTTCACGAATGCCTTCAATCGGGACTTTTAAAAAATAACCGGCAGCAATAAGAACCATGACTGGATCAACATAAACGGTCCAGCTGGCAAGTGCCGTGTAAGACATGACAACAGCAGCTGAAAAACCAATTAAAACTGCTAAGCTTAAATACGTATCCATCAGCCATTGATTTGCTTCTGCACGGACAAAGTTTGAAGAGTCACCTTGATTTTTCCGGTGTAAATGGCGGTACATCCACCAGCACCCTATCGTAGCAAGCAATGCATATACCGTAGCGGGACCGGCACTCACATCCCGGCCGCCTGCAAATAAATCTGTAAGTGCAGCCGCAATTGCATAAATACACATCGCTGCAATGGCGGTATATTTTAATGTGAGCACTAAAGGCTCTACACCTGCTTTACCAAATGGAAATTTCCGCTCATCATCCTGGCTTACAAATTTAGCTGCAAGCAGGCTCATCGCTGACAACCCAACACTTAAAAATGAGTAGACACCATCAAACAACAACATCTGCGATTGGATAGCTATGCCCCACACAATCGCTACAACCGCAAAAATAAGCGCCCCCCAAACGGAAAGCACTAACAATGACTTTTCCTTCAACGCTGTATTTTCCATCATTTATTCACCTCAATTTTTGAAACCCTTAAAGAAATTAAAAACAGAACAATTAACATGTTCTTCACTTCAGACGGAGGCTTTCCCGTAGGCTCGCCTTCAGCTAGCCTTTTCGGATAAGGCGTTTGAAAAACCCTCATGATGAAATTAAAACCTCTCTACACATGAAGTAGAGCTCGCTTTAAAAACGTACGCAGCTGTTCTTTTTCATGCGGCACTTCTGTTTCATCTTCATGTAGATGAACACGTTCTGTTGTTTCTTCAATCAAACTGATCATCATTTGCGCCGCAGAACTTGTGGCAATCTGCTGGGTCACTTCACCTTCAGCTTTACCAGCTTCTAAAATTTCTTCAATGAATGTTTTATACGGTTCATAAATCCGCTCCCATTCACTTAACTCGTCATTAATCGCAAGCCCTGAGTAACACAGGGAAAGCAGCCCCCTGTAAGAACGGCTCACCTCAAAAGACGTATCAATAATGATATCGATTTTGTCACTTGTGCGTACGACTTGTGACAACTTCTCACGCTGGATCTGCAAAAGCTCTCCAATTAATTCAGCCGCAATCTCTGGAATTAAAGCCGACTTAGAACGAAAATACAAATAAAAGGTACCTTGAGCCACACCTGCCTGCTTTACAATATCGTTCACTTTAATATTCTCAATACCGTGTTCAGCTAGAAGCTGCTTTGCCGCTGATATAATTTGCGTTTTTTTTGTTTGCGACATGTAAGAACCTCCGATCACTCAATAAATCTATTGACTGACAGTCAGTCAATAATATAGTGTACCATGTCAATCTTCGTCTAAACAACCAGCAGCTGCATAGTAACGCTAAAAAAGTTTTTGTTTGAATAACTTATGTTAAACTTTTGCATAATCCGTTACAATTTGTATAATAAAGGGTAAAGTTCGTTACAGATCACCGCTAAACGTTGTACAGAAAGGAGGGGGATCCTTGGCCAAACGAAAAGCTGTCTGGTTTCGACATGATTTACGTACGCTCGACCATCCCCCATTAACCGAAGCCCTGCAAACAAATGAGCCTGTCATCGCTGTTGCTTTTATTGCATCCGATATATCTGCTTGGCGCGACGATACTTTTGGTCAGTGCAACCTTATTCAGCAGCGCTTTTACTACGAGGCACTACTAGATCTTCACCTGCATTTAGAACAGTTGAATGTGCCATTAATTGTTATTGAAAGTGATCCGGAAGATCAATGGGAAGCTTTAATTGAACAATTAAATATCGATGGGGTGTACTTTCACGACGAGCCGCAACCTTTCAACCGGCAAACAACTGAGACCTTGACGCAGCAGTTAAAAACATCCGGGGTCGATATTTATTCATCTTTTAGCAAAACGTTGTACAACCCGGGTGTAACTAATACAGCTCAAATCAAACCACCAGCATCGCTTCGTGATTTAATTTACAAAGCAGATGTTAAAAAGCAAACACGAAAAACCTTTTCCCCGCCTCACCCTCAAAAAGATATGGTTGAGGCTGATGCTCACAATGTAAGTGCCCAAATACTAGAGCAACGCCTGCAGTGCTTAGCAGGGCCTTCCGAGTTCATTGGAGGTACAACAGCCGGTCAAGCACGGTTACGAGCCTTCACAAAAGAAAATGGTGCGCTCGATCATTATGTAGAAATGAGAGAGGGCATTAAACCGTTAGATGAATCTGTAAAACTGTCACCTTGGATCTCAAGCGGATGTTTATCGCCTGCCATGGTTTATGAAGCAGTGCAGGCAAGCCAAACTGCACCTGCAAAAGCAAAAAACTCAATTTATCATGACCTTCTCTTTCGCGATCATTTAATATTTCAAGCAATGATTTATGAGGAGCATGCTAATTCAACAATTGAACCTGGCGCCTACTGTTCAATAACGAAAGAAGCGTACCGCTGGGCAGCGGGCAAAACAGAAAACGAAGAAGTGAACCAAATCATTCAACGTATTAAAGAAACCGGGTTCGCTTCAAGCGCGGAGCGTAAAAATATCGTGGACTACTTTTTCAGCTTGCCTACAGTTGACCGGAGGTTTTGTGGCGCATTTTTTGCACGGAACCTTATTGATTACGAAGCAACTGTAAGCACCGGCAACTTACTCACAATTGCAGCTGACGCTGAAACACCAACATCGACCTTATAAATATTTTATAAAACACCTAGTCCATTTATAATTCACTTAAAAAACTGTCTTTTTAACTATATTCAAACGTCGATGGCCGTCACCTTCATGATATAATAGGTAAGAAGCATGACTTTTGGTTACTTGTGGAGATGAATATGAAGGTGAACGGGAATATGAATGATAATCTTTACACACTAATACACTTTTACGACTGGCGTATCGTCGCACTCTCTATCTTAATTGCAGTCTTCGGCTCGTTTGTAACTTTAGAAATCCACCGTATGGCTGGTGAACAAGGGAAGCGGCTGAAAAAAAACGTTTGGATCACAGCCGGAGCTGTAGCGATGGGGCTGTCCATTTGGTCGATGCATTACGTTGGAATGGCTGCATTTGAGCTTAGAATCCCGCTCAGCTACGATCCCGTGTTAACAGCAGTTTCATTTATTCCTGCTTTACTATCGGCTTTTATTGCTTTTTATGTCCTTCATAAAAAAGATTGGCGGTTCATGACAATCATTATTGCTGGTGGATTCATGGGGTTAGGGATTACAAGCATGCACTACACCGGCATGGAGGCCATACAATTTGCAGGAGTACGGGAATACAATTTCGGTATGTTTTTCTTATCATTTATCATAGCAGTATCTGCCTCAATCGCTGCTTTACTAATTTTTTCTTTCATGAAAACAAACCGGCGTTTCTCACAAAAAATCGGAGCCTCTCTACTTTTAGGCGCAGCTATCAGCGGCATGCACTACACTGGCATGGAAGCGACCTCATACTGCATTCCAAGCAGTATGACCGCCCAACTACTACCCGCACCGGAGAGCGGTATTGACTGGCTCTGGGCCGGCGTGTCATTTGCTGTTTTTGTGATGTTTTCATTTGTCGTTTTCTTCATTTATAACGAGCGACGCTGGTCGATTCAAACAAAATACAGAAACCCGCTGACTGGTCTGCCTAACCAACGTTCACTAGAAGACACACTACTAAAAGACCGTGGAAGCGCCCGTTTTGCAGTTATGATCCATATTGAACATATCCCTAAATTAAACGAAACATTTGGTTATCAAGCAGGCGATGCAGTTATCCAGGAGGCTGCCGCACGCATTGAGCAAGTAACAAACCGCCATTTAATGTTATTTCATCTTGAAAACCGAAAGTTCTTGATTTTTGGGACATTAGCAGCCTCTTTAGATAAACTGCTCATTGAACTAAAAGCTGCACTTGATCAATCATATACCATTTTTGGTGATCAAGTAACGAATGATTTTTCGCTCGGGATCACAAAGCCGCAAAGTTTAAAGTCAAAACAGCAATTGATGAAAGAAGCCGAGCGTGCTCTTCAGCTTGCACGAAGTGAAGGTCTTGGCCAATGGTTGTTTTATCATCCTGAGTCACACTCCGACGAGCGAGAACGACAGTTAATGGAAGACTGCCCGTGGTCATTCAGCCAAGGGCAGATTCATGTCTATTACCAGCCTAAAGTTCCGTTAGCTTCTGAAGGGCTTGTTGCTGCTGAAGCCCTCGTACGCTGGGAGCATCCGGTATACGGCTGGGTTTCACCTGGAGAGTTTATGCCTTTAATTGAAAAATATGGATATATCACACTACTTACCCGTCACGTGCTGTATGAAGCATGCCGTAAGGGAAAAGCATGGCTTGATCAAGGTTTTGACTTTGAGCACATTAGCGTCAACCTTTCTCCTCTACATTTTCAGCTTGAAGGGACGTCTGACATGGTGCAGGCAGCGCTTCGTGATACAGGTTTCCCACCAGAAAAACTTGAGCTTGAGATTACAGAATCCGGTACCATTGAACAGTTAAACGGGGCGACCCGGCTCTTAAAAGTACTTACCGAGCAGGGGATTCGCATTAGTCTCGATGATTTTGGCACCGGCTTTTCATCATTAACTCATTTACGCAGCCTGCCGATTCATACGGTTAAGCTCGATCGCTCATTCATTTTCGAAGTCCCCGGCACCATTAAAGACGAAAAAATGGTAGCGTTGATTATACAATTGGCACACTCTCTTGGGTTACATGTTGTAACTGAAGGTGTGGAAACTGAAACACAGGCTTCGTGGCTCACTGAACAGAACAGCGATTATGGCCAAGGTTTTTTATACAGCCCTGCTGTTCCAGCAGAGCAATTTGAAACATTGTGGCTCAATAACGAAGATCCTCTTAACTCAGAGGAAAGGAGATAAATCAATGCAACTGACACTTCATGTGACAAAACAAGATGGTACAGAAGTCAGCCTCAACGATCTTCGCAGCGATGATGACGGTACGTTATTTGTATTTTTGCGGCACCCTGGCTGACCGATATGTCAACAATTTCTTGCGCAGTTGCGTAAGTCCGCTCCAGCCATTCAAGAAGAGCGTGGGGTGCGTATCGTCGGGATTTTCCCTTCACCCCCGTTACTTGTATCCGAGTTTGAAGAAGCATTTGGCCCTTTTCCTTTTACCTTGGCGTGCGATCCGAAACGCCATACGTTTCGTGCACTTGGACATCCTACACTAAAAAAGAGAACAATGCTTGCTAAAGCTGCGGTTGGAATACTAACAAGAAAAGTTAAGCAATTTCTTCCGAAAGACCCTGCCCAGCGTAAAGTTGCAACCACATCTATGAAAACGCAGGACGTTTACATTCAAGGAGGTACCTGGCTTGTAGATGAGCAAGGTAACGTCCGCTTTAAACACATTGATGACTCCCCGGAAAATCACGCCTCCATCGAACAGATCACTGACCACATCGACCAATGGCAAAAGCAGGGCTGAACAATCAGCTCTGCTTCTTTTTCCACAGCTGCACTTTCACTCTTAACAGCGCTGATTATCTTCTTTTTTATTTTCATTTGATTGAGCAACCGCTCATCACTACAACGTTTTCAGGTTCTTTATGCTCCTTTAAAGTTGTATAGAATCATGATAAATTATACGTACGAATGTGTAACTATAGGAAGTGAATCCATGAATTACGAACAACTTCTTCATCACCTTAGCACAAACCAAAATATCGCAGCAGCTTCGGCTGAGCGGGAATTTGAGCGCCTTCAAGCACTGGAGGCATTAGGTTTAGCTAACGGGGAAGGTGACAAAACCCTTGATGAAATTACAAATTTTGTAAAAAAGCAATTAAGTTCCCCTATATGCTTAATCACTTTAATTGATGTCGATAAGCAGTGGTTGAAGTCTACTACAGGACTCCCTAGTGAGCTTACAAAATCAGGTAAAATTGCACGCGAAAACTCTGTGTGCCAATACGCTGTAGCTGCAGAAGCTCCTTTGATTGTGCCTGATCTGCTGCAAGACAGCCGCTTTAGTGACCGAAAAGCGATCTTAGAATCCGGTTTTCGCTTTTATGCAGGTGTTCCTATCTTTTCAGAAAATGGCTATGCCCTTGGTACTTTATGTGTGCTTGATTATGGGCTTAGAGAATTTCAAGATGATGAGCTTGAGCAGCTGCAAATGTTTGCCCACTGGGTCGAATCTGAAATTCAACTACGTTACCAGCTGAAAATGAGTCACGAGCGTGAACAAACCTTAATTGATCTACATGAGCAAAACATGTGGTTGTATCAAGCGCTTGATACAACCAGTACAGCTTTTATCATTCTCGACATGCGTACAGAAACACCGACCATCGTTTATGCAAATGAAGCTTACACGAACTTAACCGGTTATGAACTGCATGAAATTGACGGTGACGGCCGACAGCAGCTGCACGGTCCAATGACTGACCAAGGTACGATAAAGCGCATTGCCGATGCTTTTCATATGCACATGACAGTGCGCGAAGAACTTTTGTTATATTGTAAAAACGGTCAAATCATCTGGGTGGATATCGTTATGAACCCTGTTTTTAACGAACAAGGAGAACTTACACATTATACGATGGCTCATCACGATATTACGGAACGTAAGCGCTCCGAAAATACCATGTTAAAGCAGATCTTCCAACAAGAAAGTGTTTTTGAAGCTATACCTGATATTGTTTACCACATGAACTTAGACGGGGATCTTTTAAAATGGAACGGCCGTTTAGAAGAAGTAACCGGCTTTACAACCCAGGAAATTAAGCAAAAAAATACATTGGATTTGTTTCCGGAGCGAGGGCATGATTTACTAGCACAGCAGCTTGATAATGTAAAAGTTGAAGGCTCAACTGAATTTGAGCTGGAACTTTACACCAAAAGCGGGAGTGAGTTGATGTACCGCTGGAGTGCGATGCTCTTGTACGAAGGAGGAAGCGAACCTGCAGGGATCGTCGGCACAGCGACAGACATCTCTCTCGATCTTCAGGTCGAAAAAGATTTGAGCACAGCCTCAAAACTACAGCAGGAAATGCTGCCTGCCCCATTGATCCATCGTGATGTGAATATTGATGCTATTTATGAAGCAAATAACTACGTCAGTGGTGATACGTACGGTTATCACTGGCTTGATAATGACCATTTATTTATCTATCTTGTAGACGTCATGGGGCACGGGGTTTCTACTGCCCTCCAGTCTTCCGCTATTCATGTTTTATTTGAGTATACAACGAAGCTGAACATTCCATTGGAACGAAAAATTCAAGAGATCAACACTGCTACACAAGCTGTACTTCCGGAGAATTACTTTGCGGCTGCTTTTTGTGCCGAAATCAATATACGCTCCGGTACAATGAACTATGTGTCTTCAGGCATTCCTGCATTTTTAACCCGCTACCGCGATGGCAAAGTGGGTACACATAAATGTTTAGGAATGCTGCTTGGCTTATTTAATGAAACCCCTGTTGAGCAATGTAAAATGACACTCACAGACGTAGCCGACATTTACTTTATGACTGACGGTGTGTATGAAGCATTAGATACAGCCCTTCTCAATGAACGTCATACAACAGAGAGCTTAAACGAGTATTTCAATCAATTAACAAGCAGCGGACTCGCTGATGATGCTACGATTGTGCACGTTCAATTTCCATTAAAAGACAAAAAGCTCGAGGTGAATTAATCACCTCGAGCTTTTCGTTATGCATCACCAGCAAGCTCTGCAAGTTCCGCCCAGCGGTTCATGGCAGCTTCGAGTTCAACTTCAGCCTGCTCTTGCTGTTCGTGCAAGCTTTGGATCGTTTCAAAATCACTTCCCGCCTCCGCAATTTCAGTTTGCAGCTGTTCGATTTTTCCTTCCAGTTCTTCAATTTGCTGTTCAATTGTTTGATATTCCTGCTGTTCTTTATAGGACATCTTTTTCTGCTGTTTTGTCGGGGCTGCTTCTTCTTTGATTTTCTTTGTTGGGGTGGCTTCTTTAGTTTGTGCTTGTAAATAAGCTGAATACCCACCGTTAAACCGCGTGATCTTACCGCTGCCATCAACAACAAATAAATGATCGACAACCCGGTCCAAAAAGTAACGGTCGTGAGATACGGTCACAACAACCCCTGGAAATTGTGCTAAATAGTCTTCAAGCACACTTAAGGTCTCCGTATCAAGATCGTTCGTTGGCTCGTCTAAAAATAGCACATTTGGCTCACCCATCAAGATGCGGAGCAAATATAGGCGCCGTTTCTCACCTCCTGATAAACGGCGGATATACCCCCACTGTGAAGCGCGCGAAAAGAGAAAGCGTTCTAACATTTGTTCTGCTGTAATTTCCCGTCCATCTTTCGTATAAACAACTTCTGCTGCCTCACGAATATAATCAATTAACCGTAAGTCCGGATCCATATCCATTTGTTCCTGCGTATAATAGCCGATACGCACCGTTTCACCGTGTTCAACTTCACCTTCATCCGGCGGAAGAACTTGGGCAAATACGTTCATTAACGTTGTTTTACCGGCACCGTTAGGGCCGATGATGCCAATCCGTTCTTTTGGGGTAACTTTATATGTGAAGTTGCGGAACAGCCACGTATCGTTGAAAAACTTTCCTGCCTCTTCAACTTCAATAACCTTCTTACCAAGACGTTTTGAGCCAATTGCAAAGTCTACATTTTCTGTTTCTTTCGGGCCTTTCTCTTCTTTAAGTTCTTCAGCCCGATCTTTACGGGCTTTCTGTTTTGTACCACGCGCTTTTGGCATACGCTGCAACCATTCAAGCTCACGCTTTAATAAAGATTGGCGCTTCGCTTCAGCTTTTGCCTGCTCGGCTTCACGCTCCGCCCGCTTCTGCAGAAAAGTTTCATAATTCCCGGCATAAGCGTACAAATTCCCTTGTTCTAACTCAAAAATGTAGTTTGTTACACTGTTTAAAACGTAGCGGTCGTGCGTGACGAGTATAATTGCCCCGCTGTACTGTGCCAAGTATGTTTCAAGCCATTCAATTGCTTCTTGGTCCAAGTGGTTGGTCGGCTCATCTAAAATGAGCAGATCCGCCGGCTGGATTAAAGCTTTCGCGATCGCGACGCGTTTTTTTTGTCCCCCGGAGAGCGCTTGAATTGGTTTGATGAAATCCGTGACACCGAGTTTTGTAAGCACAGTCTTAGCAGTCGTAATTGCCTCCCATGCCTCATACGCATCCATTTCAGCC
This sequence comes from Salsuginibacillus halophilus, assembly GCF_003014715.1. GTDB lineage: Bacteria > Bacillota > Bacilli > Bacillales > Marinococcaceae > Salsuginibacillus > Salsuginibacillus halophilus. The sequence continues at coordinate 600 of NZ_PYAV01000010.1, read as the reverse complement.
TGCGCTTTTAAAAGCTCATTTTGGGCTGCTTCTGAAGATGGAGACTGCTCCAGCTTATGCTGGGCGCGTTCATAATTCCGCATCGCCTGCATAACCGGTGCGTCTCCACCGTACACTTCATCAATGACGGCTTTTGATTCTTCAAGGTCCGGTGATTGCGGTAAGTATTCAATCCGCAGCTGATTGCTGTGCTGAAGTGTGCCGGCTTCAAAACCTTCAATACCAGCAATTCCTTTCAGTAACGTGGATTTTCCTGTACCGTTGACGCCAATTAAACCGATACGCTGCTTCGGCTCAATTGTAAATGAAATATTTTGAAATAGCGTTTTATCTCCATGTGTTTTTGTTAGTCCTTCTGCTACTAATATACTCATGCTTCTCACCCTAACACGCAGCAATTGACAGGCTGGCTGACAAACCAGCTTTGACTACATACATTGTATCATACAAACAGAACCGCCTTGCAGTGCAGGCGGTTCTGTCAGCGTGTAGACAAACTTTTAAGAAAATGAAGGCTGACGTCGCTTTTCGGCGGACGCTTGCCTCGGGTACGGCCTCAACTTCCTCGGCAGACAACCGCTGCCTGCGGGATTTTCGGCT
>NZ_PYAV01000009.1 GCF_003014715.1 Salsuginibacillus halophilus | reverse complement strand
AGCCGAAAATCCCGCAGGCAGCGGTTGTCTGCCGAGGAAGTTGAGGCCGTACCCGAGGCAAGCGTCCGCCGAAAAGCGACGTCAGCCTTCATTTTTCTTAAAAGTTTGTCTACACGCTGGCGCCGGTTACTGCCGGCGTTTTTTTGTGCATCATCATTGTCCTGGTGCATATAAATATCAAAAGGATTGGACAAGGAGGCTGGTTGTTTTGAAGCGTTGGCGTTACCAAGCTTCAGTTGTTTTAGCGGTCGCTTTACTTATGCTCGCTTTAACGGTACTCCCGCTAGAAAGTACCGGTACAGCATCTTGGTTTGCTTGGGTGTGGCTTTTGTTTGCGTTCGTTGTTATTGCAGGAAATGTGATTGCTTTGCGCGCTGTTCGGCACCGGCGTTCAACTGTAGCTGTACAACGTAAACAATCTGTAGAGCAGAAGCGTCGCCAGTCATTGAGAGATTGAATAAAAGCCTCTCCCCCGTTATACTTAAATTAATACAGATGGGGAATAGTAGGTATAACAGATCCTGCTCCTCGAAAGGCGGGGTGAGCATGGCGACAAAACATGAGCAAATCTTACAACACATTTCAACCTTAACTGTCGGTGAAAAAATATCAGTGCGCCGCATAGCAAAAGCGATGAATGTTAGTGAAGGTACGGCTTATCGGGCAATTAAAGATGCAGAAAACCAAGGGCTTGTCAGCACGATTGAACGTGTCGGCACGATCCGAATAGAGACGAAAAAAAAAGAAAATATCGAGAAGTTGACGTATGCTGAAGTTGTCAATATTGTAGACGGACATTGTCTTGGCGGACGAAATGGCCTGCATAAAACGCTCAACCGCTTCGTGATTGGTGCGATGAAACTTGAAGCAATGATGCGTTATGTAGAGCCGAGCAGTTTACTGATTGTCGGCAACCGGTATCAAGTACATAAGCTTGGACTTGAAGCGGGAGCAGCAGTTTTAATCACCGGCGGATTTGATACGAGTGAAGAAGTTATAGCTCTTGCCGATGAGCTCGAGCTGCCAATCATATCGACAAGTTATGATACATTCACAGTTGCGAGCATGATTAACCGGGCGATTTACGACCAGTTAATTAAAAAAGAGATTATTCTTGTAGATGATATTTTAATTCCGCTGCAGGACACTTACTTTATGACCACAGAAAACCAAGTCGAAAAGTGGCATGAGTTGAACCAGCGTACAGGGCATAGCCGTTATCCGGTAATCGACCCGGATATGAAAATTCAAGGGATGGTTGCTGCAAAAGATGTACTTGGGGCGCCAAACCATGCTTCAATTCAAACGGTGATGACAAAAAATCCGATCACCGTCAACGATCAAACATCTGTAGCGTCAGTTGCCCATATGATGGTTTGGGAAGGGATCGAACTTTTACCGGTGGTTGCTGATAACGGTAAGCTGCTTGGTGTGGTGAGCCGTCAAGATGTTTTAAAGGCGATGCAGATGGTGCAAAAGCAGCCTCACGTCGGTGAAACAATTGAGGATCTTGCCACAAGTCGGTTTACAGACGCGCCGGCAGGTTCAGGTTATCAATATCAAGTTGAAGTATCACCACAGATGACAAATCAGCTCGGTATGATTTCTTACGGTGTATTAACGACGCTCGTGACAGAAGGAGCAACCCGGATGCTGCGCCAGTATAAGCGTGGCGATCTTGTTGTAGAAAATATCAGCCTCTATTTTATTAAACCGGTGCAGATTGAAAGTACCGTCGAGATTACTGGAAAAGTCTTAGAAATTGGACGGAAACACGGGAAAGTTGATATCGAGCTTTATCATGAGAATGAAATCGTAGGGAAGGCCTTAATGATGGCGCAGTTACTTGACCGTTAAAAAGCTGAAGGCTCCGCAAAGAGCCTTCAGCTTTTTAAGCCTTTCCTTCGGCAGATTGTTGCATTTCATCAACGACATAAGGATAATAATGTTTATAAGCCCTTGTGCCGTAAATAATGTTAAACAAGCCGAGAAGGACAAAAATTGTTCCTACAGCCACATCAACCCAGCCGCGAATCCCAAAAAACAAATTAATACCAAAGCTTGCAATAAAGGCGCCAAGCGCAATGTTAGCCTTCGTCTGCAGCCAGCGTTTTTGCGCTGGAAGCTTCGTGCGGAATGCTTTCACTTTATAAAAGATATACATGACAAGTCCAACTACAACACCGACAATAAAGATGCCGTTCATCTTCATTCCTCCCTTTGATTCTTCGTATATTCTACATGGATTTCAAACAACACTCAAGACAGCAAAGCTTGAAGGTGATAGGGAGATGCGCGTTGTTCACAAAAAAGCCATTGAAAATTAAAGGAGCGTAAAAGCATTTGAAAACTCGTATAATTGAACGTATAGAAGCCGCAGAAACCATTGTGATTCACCGTCATCAAAGCCCGGATCCGGACGCACTAGGTGCGCAGGGGGGTCTTCAGGCTGTTCTTGAAGAAAACTATCCGGACAAAGCCATCTGGATGACAGGTGAAAGTGAACCTTCGCTATCATTTTTGACAGAAATGGATGAAGTTTCAAATGAAGTGTATGAAGGTGCACTCGTTTTTGTACTCGATACAGCGAATACAGAGCGGATTGATGATCAACGTTATCAGCACGGGGCGGAGGTCATCAAAATCGATCATCATCCCGAAGTTGAATCTTACGGTGACATTTCCTGGGTAGATTCGACGAAAAGTTCAACTTGTGAAATGCTTACAAACTTTGTACAGCACGGTCAAGCTGAACGAGGGTGGCAGGTGCCAGTGGAAGCGGCCCGGCTTTTATATGCCGGCATCGTTGGCGATACCGGCCGTTTCCGTTTTGACAATGTTACCCCGGAAACAATGCAGGCTGCAGCGTTTTTGTTAAAGTATCCAATCGACACAACCGCAATGTTTACAAAATTTTATGAGTCACCAGAGCGAATCATCCGATTTAAAGGTGAGGTACTTCTTCATTTTCAATTAACAGCCGAAGGGGCAGGTTACGGTGTGATTACGCAGGAGCAGATGCAGTCATGGGGGATTACTTTAAATGAGTCATCTGCAGTCGTAAATGCTGTAGCGGATATTGAAGGAATTCAAGCATGGGCTTTCTTTGTCGAAAACGAAGATGGCACATATCGGGTGCGCCTCCGGTCTAAAGGCCCTGTAATTAACGATTTAGCAGCTGAACATAACGGGGGTGGACATCCAATGGCCTCTGGAGCGAAGGCTGCTTCAAAAGCAGAAACAGAAGAAATCTTTCAAAAGCTGAAAATGAAATGTGAAGCTCTCCGTGCGGAAACATAAAACGTAAAAAAGACAGTACCGCTTTAAGTGGTACTGTCTTAATGTATAGACAAACGGTCGCTAACTTTACTTTTCGACAGAGGTCTGCTCTGGTTGATGCCGGTTTGATCTTTCTGCGCGCTTGATCACACTAAACTTTGGGTACCTCCTCAACCCCTCGGCAGACAATTACTGACTGCGAGCTTTTCACATCGCGCTGTTCCTTGTGGCGTCACTTTACTTGATGGACATTTTTTCGTTTTAGTTTCCTTCTGGAAGAAACCAATAACCAAGTTCAGTGACATCTTCGTAAACAGTGAGTTGCTGTCGGTTTAATTCACGCCGGATCATATCTGCAAGTTCTGAGGCATCTGCAAAGGCCGCTTGACCTTTTTTTATTTTTTCAACCTTCTTAAGTGCCAACGTTTTACGATTCATTACCATTTCTTCACCTGTCATATCCATAGCAGTACCTCCTTCATTCAAGTCGTAAAAATTTCGAAAAGCGTTACTTTGTATTTTAGTCTAAGCTGGCAGTGATGAAAAGTGAAAGCTTTTTGGGCAAGTCGAGCTTAGTCTGTGCTAGCAGGTTGAATTTCAAGATGGAGTTCAAGCGTATCATACACGTACAACTCTTTAACGGTAAGGCGGTACGTTTGATCGCCCGCATTGTAGCGTTTGTTTTCAATCGTGCGGATAATAAAGTCTTTTACTTCAGCTAAATGGCTGATGTCTTGATCTAAAGTCGGTCGTACTTCATCGAGCGCAGCCTGTTCAAGCTCATGCAAGGTCAGTTCATTCAGCCGGCTTTCATCTGCGTTGACAAATGTTACGTCAACAGACTGCACAACAAGGGTGCCGGGCGGGTCTTGGTTTTCTTCCTGGTCGCGCAGCAATTGCAGTTGTTCCTCCAACTCTTGAATGGTTGAGCTTTGCTTATTATATGATAATAATAGCTCCTCGTAAGTTCCGCCAAACTGTGAAAGAAAAAAAGCCCAGCCAGCTAAGGTGCCAAGGATGAAGCCTGCAAAAAAGCGCTGCCACCCCGGGCGTTTATAATACGGTGGGATTCTCATGGTGATAAGTGCTCCTGGGTGATCCATTGAATGAGTACTGTTCCCGTGTTGGCACCAGTGAGTGCAGCGAAAATCATGAGTACGGTTTTATAAATATCATCATGTGTGCCATAAAATAAACCGCGCTCTAAACTCGTAATGGCGTCAAATGTGCCGCCGATCGCTGCAACAAGCGCCCAAATTTTCAAGCTGCCAGCAAGATCATGAATCGCCGCAAGCGGAGGTTTCCCAGCAAGAAAAGCTCCGAGGCCACCAATTAACGCACCGCCGATGATCACACCGAAAGCAACAAAAAAATCAATAACAAGTGTCGCAGCAAACTCTTTATTTAACATAGGCCGCCTCCTTAAACAGATGAGCAGATTGACGCTGCTTGAGTAACATCAAATAGATATGTATTGTTATTGTACAAGCAAAACATTTCGAATATGCTGTTGATCAGCAAGAAGCAGGACGTAAATTAATGAAAAGGGGGGGGTTGCGTGACAACGTTCACTCATTTACACGTGCAGTCTTGTTACAGTCTGCTCGAAAGCAGTGTGACACTTGAAGGTCTTGCCGCCGCTGCGGTTAAAGCTGGCATGGGGTCGATCGCTTTAACGGACCGTAATGTCATGCATGCGACCTTTGCTTTTGCAGAAGTATGTGAAGCTTATGACCTACATCCAATTTTTGGGTTGAAGCTGGACCTCTTAACCGAAGATAGTGGTTCAGTAGATGAAACCGTCGTACTGCTTGCGTTATCAGATAGCGGGTATGAGCAGTTGATGGAACTTTCGTATTTGGCACAAAGCGGTAAAACGGCCGGTGTTACTTTTCATAATGCGGTACCGCTTATGAAAGATGTTGTTGTTATATTGCCATATGCAGAGAGCCGGGCTGCGCTGGAATGGAAGCGCGGAAACGAAGCGGCAGCGGCTGATCGTCTCAGCTTGTGGCAGGAGTACATTGCTAGTGATTGTTTGCGTGTAGAAATTCCACTTATTACAGGCAAAGAAGCGGCTTTAAATTACGAAAACTTCACGTCTCGTTCTGGGGTGACCGGCGTCTTTGGCGAAAACATTCACTGGCTTGATGAGGCTGGCAGAAAAGCGCGTGTGCTCCTTGAAGCTGTACGACGCAATCGCCCGGTAAGTGAGTTACCACGCGCTTTTTTTCAAGAAGAGCACGGCTTTTTTGCATATGGCACAGAAAGCATGCTGCAGGCTGAAAGTTTATTTAAAGAGACAGAGCGAATCGCTGCACGTTGTAAGGTTGCGCGTGTTGAAAAACAGGCACCTGAGCTTCCGAAACTCCCCCAGGCAGAAGTTGAGGGTTCAAAAGCCATGTTGCGGCGCCTGTGTCATCAAGGTGTTGAGCATCGTTATGGGGAGGTGACTGAAGATGTTCAAGCGCGGCTTGAGCATGAATTATTCGTTATTGAAAGTATGGGGTATGAAGACTACTTTCTTATCGTCTGGGACATCGTAATGTTTGCGAAAAAGTCAGGATACTTCGTCGGCCCGGGACGGGGTTCAGCGGCCGGATCTCTTGTTGCTTACGTGCTTTATGTGACCAACGTGGATCCGATTGCCCGTGATTTATTATTTGAGCGCTTTTTAAATCCTGAACGGGTAACAATGCCGGATATTGATATCGACTTTCCGGATTATGCCCGAGAAGCAATCTTTGCTTACATACGTCAAACCTATGGAGAAGCCAGGGCTGCGCAAATTATCACGTTTGGTACTTTTGGTCTGCGTGCGGCGGTTCGTGATGCAGCTAAAGCTATTGAAGCACCTTCATTTGCTGTTCATCAACTGTTAGATGTTACTGCAGGTAGTCAGACGCTTAGTGTAGCTGCAAAACAGCCGGAGCTGCAAACCTTACGGGAGCAAACCCCTGAAGTAGAGCAGTTGTTTAAGGCAGCAGCCTGCATCGAAGGGCTTCCGCGGAATGCTTCCGTCCATGCAGCTGGTGTGATTATTGCCCGCCGTGACTTAAGCAGGAGAGTGCCTGTGCAGCCAAACCCGCAAGGAGAAGGCTTGTTAACCCAGCACCCAATGGGGGACTTAGAGAAGCAGGGTCTATTAAAGATTGATGTGCTCGGCTTGCGGAACTTAACATTGATAGAACAGCTCGTGCAGATGATCAGACAGACCGTATCACCTTCGTTTTCATTAAAACAGATACCTTTTGATGATTCATTTACGTTAGAGCTTTTAGCACGTGGAGAAACCCTTGGCATTTTTCAATTTGAATCCTCCGGTATGCAGCAAGTGTTACAAGATTTAGTACCAAAACAATTTGAAGACCTTGTTGCTGTCAACGCATTATACCGGCCGGGTCCGATGTCACAAATTCCTGTTTATATTGAAGGAAAAGAAGGCACCCGTACGCCTTCTTTTCCACACCCGGATACCAAAGCGATCCTGGCACCGACTTACGGTGTTATGGTTTATCAAGAGCAGGTAATGCAGATCTCTAAAGTGATGGCAGGATTTTCACTAGCTCAGGCCGATCTTTTGCGCCGAGCAGTAAGTAAAAAAGATGAAAAAGCGCTGCAAAGTTACGAAGCATCTTTTATCGAAGGTGCAAAGGCGCGCGGGTATGACCAAGCTTCGGCTGAAAAGGTTTATCAATGGATCATAGAGTTTGGTGATTACGGATTTAACCGGAGCCATGCAGTTGCCTATACGATGATCAGTTATCAGCTTGCTTATATGAAAGCTCACTACCCTTTAATGTTTTATACGTGCTTATTAACGAGCGTTATGCAAAACGAAGATAAAGTGCGCGAGACGCTCCGTGAAGTGAAGGAGCGTGGCATAAACGTACTGCCACCGTCTGTTCAGAAAAGCAGTAATGCCTTTGTAATTGAAAAGGACAGTTTACGTCTACCTTTAACATTAGTACGTCACGTTGGAGAAAAAGCAGCAGCAGCTATCGCCCGGTCCCGTCCTGGTGGCGGCTATGCGTCATTTCCTGATGTGTTCATTGAAGCAGGGACGAAGACACTTGCAAAAGAAGGATGGCTGCAGTTAATTTATTCAGGTGCCTTTGACGGTTTTGAAAAGAACCGGGCTACGCTTGCAGCTTCGCTGGAACGGGCGCTGGATTATGCTGAGTTTTACCAGGATATTGGGACGTTATTTTCAGAAGCTGAAAATCATATCCGCTATGTGGAAGTGGACCCGCTAAGCCGTCAGGAAATGCTCGCAGGAGAGCGGGAGGCGCTTGGTTTTTATGTTTCAGGTCATCCGCTTGAACTTTACGAAGCGGTACTCAATGTATATACGATGACAAACCTTGAAAATATAGAAAGCAGCGAAGCGCCACCTGTACGGATTGCCGGCTTGATTGAGCAGGTACGTCTCATTCGTACAAAAAGCGGCCAGCCCATGGCCTTTTTTGCGCTTACAGACGGGGAACGCGAAGTTGATTGTGTACTGTTTCCTGAAGCTTACCGAAAATACCGAGAAGCTTTAACGGAGCAGGCACCGGTTCTTGTTACCGGACGAGCGGAAGAAAGGCGGGGACAGACCCAGTTTATTGCGGACCGTTTGGAAGAGCTAGATTCTTTACAGAATAAACTGCAGCAGCAGCTTTATATAAAAATTCCACCGGATTGTGAAACACCTAGGCATATGCATGCCTTGCGCCGGAAGCTGCATCAACACCCTGGACCGGTTGCTGTACGTCTTTATTATGAATCCACCCAAACAGGGATTGAACTTTCACAAACTGAATGGTGTAGTGGTGAAAATGAACTGCTGGCGGCTGTGGAGCAGGTTGTCGGTGCCGGAAATGCAGTTTTAGGCGCAAAAAAACATTCAACATAAGATTCAAGCATTGAGAGAAGCTGCTTAAGCACGTATAATGAACATTAGATTTGAAAAATTGGTCTGACCAATTGTGAAGCCTATTTGAACAAATACAACAAATGTCAATTTATCATGTAAAGGAGTGTGGCCGCGTGCCTACAACTAGAGAAGAAGCGTTGCATTTACACCGTGTTAAACAAGGGAAGTTAGAATCAAAATTAAAAGTTCCTGTCCGCAATGAACGAGATTTGAGTCTGGCATATTCCCCAGGTGTTGCAGAACCTTGTAAGGAGATTTTTGACAACCCGAAAAGTGTATTTGATTACACCATGAAAGGAAATATGGTTGGCGTTGTCTCTGATGGCAGTGCTGTACTAGGTCTTGGGAATATTGGTCCCCATGCCGCGCTTCCGGTTATGGAAGGAAAGGCGGTCTTGTTCAAATCCTTTGCAGGTGTAGACGCATTTCCGGTTTGTTTAGCAACTTCTGACATCGATCAAATTGTACAAACTGTAAAATTAATGGAGCCGAATTTTGGCGGCATCAATTTAGAAGATATTGCTGCGCCAAACTGCTTTATCATTGAAGAACGTTTGAAAAAAGAGACAAACATTCCTGTCTTTCACGATGATCAACATGGTACGGCGATTGTTACGCTGGCTGGTTTAATCAATGCATTGAAACTTTCTGGAAAGTCCTTGTCTGAAATAAAAGTTGTCGCTAACGGCGCCGGTTCTGCAGGTATTGCGATTATTCATCTGCTCCGTCGCATGGGTGTGCGCGATATTATTTTATGTGACTCAAAAGGTGCGATTTATGAGGGTCGCAAACAGGGCATGAATGAAGTGAAAGAAGAAGTGGCCAAAGTGACAAACAAGGATAATAAACAAGGATCACTTGCAGAAGTCATTGAAGGTACAGACGTTTTTATCGGCGTATCGGTTGAAGGTGCTTTAACAAAAGAAATGGTTGAATCCATGAATGATAACCCGATGATTTTCCCAATGGCCAATCCTATGCCTGAGATCATGCCTGAAGACGCAAAAGCTGCCGGTGCGAGTGTTGTCGGAACGGGCCGCTCCGATTTCCCTAACCAGATTAATAATGTACTGGCTTTTCCAGGTATCTTCCGTGGGGCGCTTGATGTTAATGCGACTCATATCAATGAAGAAATGAAAACAGCAGCTGTGTACGCGATTGCCGATTTAATCAAAGATGAAGAACTGCACGCTGATTATGTGATCCCTGGACCATTTGATACGCGTGTAGCGCCGGCGGTAGCTGCTGCAGTAGCTAAAACAGCTATGGAAACAGGAGTTGCGCGTAAAAATGCAGACCCTGAAGAAGTGAAAAAACGCACACAGGAAATGTCACAAATTGAAGATTAACTCGATGGCCCAAAGTTCCTTGTGGACAGGAGGGCATCGTCTTGGCTGGTGAAAACAAAATGTATGTTGAGGTACTAGAAGCTATTCAGCACCTCATCCACAATGATGGTTTAAAAAAAGGGGACCGTCTTCCGTCAGAGCGGGAATTGAGTGATCGGCTGAATGTTGCACGTTCTTCAGTCCGAGAAGCACTGCGCGCCTTGGAAGTGCTCGAACTCATTGAAACACGCCGGGGCGGCGGCACATATATTTCAGGTGTTGGTGGGCGCCGGCTTGTTGAACTCATTGCTTCTTTTATCTTAAAGGATGAAGATGCTCGTGAGGATTTGAAAGAAACGCGCAAAATTATTGAGGCAGAAGCGGTCCGCCTTGCCTGCCGTCGTTCTACAAAAAAAGATATTGAAGGAATTGAAGAAAATGTAATAAAGTATGAGAAAGCAATTGCTGCTGGAGAGGTTCCGGTTGAAGAAGATTATACCTTTCACCATTTAATGGTTAAAACCTCTCATAACAACCTGCTGCATCATATATGGATTCCACTCGTAGAATACAGCAAAGCGGCTATCAAAGACTCCTTGGATCGAAGCGGGCGTCCTCGTCAAGCGCTTTATGAACACCGGGAAATTGTTGAAGCTGTTAAGGCCGGTCGCGAGGAGCAGGCTGTAAATGCACTTACCCAACATTTGGATCGCAGCATGTTTTAATCAGGCTGATCAGCCATATGGAACAGAAAGCGTCTCGTTATTTTCACGGCGTTTTCTGTAATTGTAATGAGGTGGCACAATGTTTAAAGACTTTTTCACAAAGAAGCGAAAATACGCAACCATTCCATCGGAGCGTCAGCAGCCGAGCAAAATGAACGATGGCGTTATGACAAAGTGTCCTTCGTGCAAAACAATCGTTTATTCAAAAGAACTGAAAAAAAACGATAATGTCTGTCAAAGTTGCGGGCATCACTTTCCACTCGGTGCGTGGGATAGGATTCAAAGCTTGTGTGATGAAGGTAGTTTTAGGGAATTCGACCGGGGAATGACTTCGGTAGATCCTTTATCATTCCCTGATTATGCTGAGAAACTGGAAAAAGATCGCCAAAAAACAGGATTGAATGAAGCTGTTGTTACCGGACAAGCTGAAATTGAATCGCATCCGTTGATCCTTGGTGTTATGGATTCACAGTTTCGGATGGGGAGTATGGGTTCAGCTGTCGGCGAAAAAATTGCTCGGGCATGTGAAGCGGCAGCTGCAGAGGAACTTCCGTTTGTTCTTTTCTGTGCTTCTGGGGGGGCACGTATGCAGGAAGGTGTCTTAAGTTTAATGCAGATGGGTAAGACAAGCGCTGCGCTAAAACAGCTTGATCGTCAAGGGCTGTTGTTTATTTCTGTTTTGACGCATCCAACAACGGGTGGGGTATCTGCAAGTTTTGCATCGCTTGGAGATTACAACCTTGCTGAGCCGAAAGCAACGATTGGTTTCGCCGGACGGCGTATCATTGAGCAGACCATTCGCCAGGAGCTGCCTGAAGACTTTCAAACATCGGAGTTTTTATTGGAGCACGGCCAGCTTGATCGCGTCGTGAAACGGACAGAACTACGCACTACCCTTGCGATGCTGTTAGACATGCACGCATCTTAAAGTTTGCCGAAAGGAGGTGGACCGCGTGGGACAACATTTACCATTTGAACAGCCGGTGGTTGATTTAAAGAACAAGATTGCTGAATTAAAGGCATTCACAAATGATCAAGAAATTGACTTAAGTGAAGAAATTCGAGAGCTTGAAGAACGACTCACCCAGCTTGAACATCGGGTGTACGAAGAACTTGAGCCTTGGGATCGTGTCCAGATTGCACGTCACGGTGAACGCCCAACAACTTTAGATTATGTAGAAGCGTTATTCACCTCGTTTCTTGAACTGCATGGGGACCGGCTGTACGGAGATGATGCAGCAATCGTCGGTGGTGTAGCTAAATATAAATCACAACCGGTAACTGTCATCGGTCATCAGCGCGGCAAAGATACAAAAGCAAATCTTTACCGTAACTTTGGAATGCCGCACCCGGAAGGCTACCGTAAAGCTTTGCGTTTAATGAAACAGGCAGAAAAATTCCGGCGACCAATCATCACTTTCATTGATACAAAAGGGGCTTACCCTGGGCAGGCGGCTGAAGAGCGCGGCCAAAGCGAGGCGATCGCCCGGAACTTATTAGAAATGGCTGGCTTAGAGGTACCTGTCATTTGTATTGTGATTGGTGAAGGCGGTAGTGGTGGTGCCTTAGGGCTTGGCGTCGGTAATCGAATGTATATGCTTGAAAACGCTACGTACTCTGTCATTTCGCCGGAGGGGGCGGCAGCGCTGCTTTGGAAAGATGCAGGGTATGCAAAAGAAGCAGCCGAGACGATGAAAATTACAGCCCCGGATTTGTATGAGCTCGGCATCATTGATGAAGTGATCCCGGAAGTCCGTGGCGGTGCACACACCAACTTTGAAGTGCAGGTGAACGAAATTGATGCTGTACTAGAGCGGTCACTTCAAGAATTAAGTAGCTTAAGTAGTGATCAGTTAGTTCATGATCGTTACGAAAAGTTTAAGCAGATTGGATCTTATGCTGAAAATGAAGAAGAAGTGTAAACAAAGTGCTGTTCGTCCAAGTGGGACGGAGGGCACTTTTCGTATGAAAAATAAGCGAAAACGTTTACTTTTTATGAATGGGTTTGCCGCGGACGCGAAATGCTGTATTATATGAAAAAGAGTTCACTTAGGTACAGCCAAAACCAGGCATGGCAGGAGTTTTCCATGGTGTATAGTTATAAATTGTTTTGGTTGCACGTAGATTGAGGTTAAATTTAAGGAGGTCAACAAACGTGAAAAACATCGCAATTTTAACGAGCGGAGGCGATTCTCCGGGCATGAATGCAGGTATTCGTGCTGTCGTGCGTAAAGCTATTTATCACGGCGTCAATGTTTACGGCATTCGGTACGGTTATGCAGGGCTGTTAAATCGTGATATTGAGCAGCTGCATGTTGGCTCTGTCGGCGATATCATTCACCGCGGCGGTACAATGTTAAACACTGCGCGCTGTGAAGAGTTTAAAGAACGTTCAGGTCAGGAAAAAGCAGTCGAAGTACTTGAAGAGTTCGGTATTGAAGGGCTTGTTGTCATCGGCGGCGACGGTTCTTTTCAAGGGGCACAAAAATTAACAGAGCTCGGTTACCCGACCATTGGTGTACCGGGAACGATTGATAATGATATTCCGTTTACAGACTATACAATTGGTTTTGATACAGCCTTAAACACAGTGATTGAAGCGATCGACAAAATTCGTGATACAGCAACTTCACATGAGCGTACTTATATTATTGAAACGATGGGGCGCGATGCAGGGGATATCGCCCTATGGTCCGGCCTTGCAGATGGCGCAGAAACCATTTTGATTCCAGAAGTACCGCAAGAAATTGATGAAGTTGTAGATCGCTTAAGGCGCGGGCATGAGCGTGGCAAAAAGCACAGCATTATCGTACTTGCCGAAGGGGTTGCAAGCGGTCCGGAAATGGCTCAACGGATTAAAGATACTACCGGAGATGATAACCGGGTGACAGTACTTGGTCATATTCAACGTGGTGGTTCTCCGACAGCTTACGATCGTGTGCTAGCTAGTCGCCTCGGTGCGGCAGCGGTTGAAATGCTGCTAGACGGTGAGCAGGGTAAAATGGTCGGTATCCAAAACAATGAAGTGTGCAGCGAGTGGATTAAAACCGCCCTTGCCCAGGAGCATACAATTGATCACAGCATGTACCAACTATCACGCGAGCTGTCAATTTAACGCGAGTTTCTAGCGGGAATAGGGAAAACAAACAGTAAGATTTATTTGGAAGATATTTTGTTAGGAGGAGCGTTATGCGCAAAACGAAAATTGTATCAACGATCGGACCGGCAAGTGAAGACAAAGCGATGCTTAAAGAGTTAATTGGTGCTGGGATGAATGTGGCTCGAATGAACTTTTCCCACGGTGACCATGATGAGCATGCGGCACGTATTCATTCAATTCGTGAAGCTGCAGAAGAAATGAATGCCACTGTTGGGATTCTGCTTGATACGAAAGGACCGGAGATTCGTACCCGGGACATGGAAGACGGTGCTGTAAGCTTGGAAGAAGGTCAGGAGCTTACCGTTACAAGTGAAGATGTCTTAGGTAATGCAGAACGGATTGCTGTAACTTATGACAAGCTTGCTTATGATCTTCAGCCTGGATCCAAGATTTTGTTAGACGATGGCTTAATTGAACTTGAAGTGACTTCAATTGGCGAAACAGATGTGTACACAAAAGTACTTAACAGTGGTCTTTTAAAAAATAAAAAAGGTGTAAACCTGCCGAAAGTCAGCGTAAGTCTGCCTGGCATCACAGATAAAGACGCTGCTGACATCCGTTTTGGTGTTGAACAAGGCATTGACTTTATTGCTGCTTCGTTTGTCCGCCGTGCAAAAGATGTATTGGAAATTCGCGAACTGCTTGAAGGGGAAGGCGCAGAAGACATTCAAATCATTCCAAAAATCGAAAACGAAGAAGGACTTAATAACCTCGAAGAAATTCTTGAAGTGTCCGATGGTTTGATGGTTGCTCGTGGTGACTTAGGTGTAGAGATTCCTGCAGAAGAAGTACCGCTTGCACAAAAGTCAATGATTCAGCTTTGCAACCGTGAAGCAAAGCCGGTGATTACTGCAACACAGATGCTTGATTCAATGCAGCAAAACCCGCGTCCGACCCGAGCAGAAGCAAGTGACGTGGCTAATGCAATTTTTGATGGCAGCGATGCGGTTATGCTCTCTGGTGAAACTGCAGCTGGAGATTATCCAAAAGAAGCAGTGCAAACGATGAGCAATATTGCCGTTCAAACAGAAAAAGCATTGAACTACGAGGAAATGCTTGCCAAGCGTAGTATGCAGAGCCGGGTGACAATTACAAATGCGATCAGCCAATCAGTAGCGAATACAGCACTTGACCTTGGCGCAGGTGCTGTATTGACTGCAACAGAAAGCGGATATACCGCTCGGATTGTTTCAAAATTCCGTCCTCAATCGCCAATCATTGCCGTTACAAGTAATGAACGTGTCGTACGCCGCTTGTCGCTCGTGTGGGGCGTTACACCGCTGCACGGGAAAAAAGCAGAAACAACGGATGAAATGCTCGACATTAGTGTAAGTGAATCCCTGCGTTCCGGCATCGTAAGCCACGGCGATCTCGTTGTAATTACAGCTGGTGTACCTGTGGGTGAAACAGGGACAACCAACATTATGAAAGTGCATATCATTGGTGAAGTGGCTGCTCGCGGTCAAGGCATTGGACGCAAAACAGCTTCAGGAAAAGTAACGGTGGCAAACTCGGCTCAAGAAGCTTCAGATAAGATGCAAGAAGGTCGAATTCTGGTCACCAAGAGCACTGACAAAGATATGATCGATGCTTTTGAAAAAGCGTCTGCAGTTATTACAGAAGAAGGCGGTTTAACCTCTCATGCAGCGGTCGTCGGCTTAAACTTAGGCATTCCTGTCATTGTAGGTGTTGATAATGCCACAAGCATTTTCACTGATGATGAAGAAATTACAGTTGATAGTGCACGCGGTGATTTGTACAAAGGCCATGCAAGTGTATTATAATTAAGAGAAGGACAATCCTTCTCTCGGCGTGTAGACAAACTTTCAAGAAAAGCGGAGGCTGATGTCGCTTTCCGGCGGACGATTGCACCAGGCACGGCCTCAACTTCCTCGGCAGAAAGTCACTGCCTGCGGGATTTTCGGCTCGCGCTGTTCTTGGTGGCGTCGCCGCCGATCTTTGTCAGCCGCTCTTTATTTTATACTTGGGCTAGGTGTCTGGCACGCTTTTTTGTGCCTGACACCTAAAAATATTGATCTTTTGTTAAAGTGAATCGTTAGCTGAAGCCAAGCCCTCTGGAAAGCGTCTGTCTTTCGTTTCGGTTACGTTTATGATTCGGTTTTTCCCTCTTAATAGGGCAACCCGCAGAGCTCGGAGCAGTAAGCTGTACGTGAACCTTAGATTTTGTGCTTTGTCGACAGTCTGAGAGAAGGACGAATCTTCTCTTTTTTAATTTTAATGTGATAAAGGGGATACCGTATGGGACGAATTTTATTGTTGCTTTTGTTAGTCGTGCCGACGGTGGAAATGATCATTTTAGTTGCTTTTGGTCAATGGATAGGTTTTTGGCCGACGGTTGCAATGGTGGTATTGACGGGGGTACTTGGTGCCTGGCTTACAAAACGAGAAGGCATGCAAACGATCAGAACAGCCCAGTTGCAAATGCAGCAGGGAGAAGTCCCACAAGGTTTAATCATGGATGGCCTCTGCATTCTTGTAGGTGGTGTTGTACTATTAACCCCGGGATTTATCACCGACGTGATAGGTTTTATCCTCCTCCTTCCACCGACACGCGGTTATATTAAAGCAGCTTTACAGCGTGTATTTCAAAAAATGATTCAAAGTGGTCAAATTATTATACGCCGCCCGTAATTTTAAAAAGCCCGCTTAGTCTGCGGACTTGCGGGCTTTTTTATTATCGGAATTATTAAAATTTTGACAGCGGATACACAGAATCTAGTTCATTGATTCACAAAAGTGAAAAAAATGTTTATAATTGATATTGGTTGCGGATTCTCTAATACATAGATTTGCAGCCTGGATCTTCGGGAAAAGCAGGTATTGTGCACCAATGAACCTGTATTCTCACAGGAAATGACGCAGCAGTTTCGAATTTGCAGAATTTCGAAAACGAGTATTACAAAGAAAAGGAGAGATAACGATGAGCACAACACGCGGTCTCGAAGGTATCGTTGCCACTCAATCCAGCGTAAGCTCTATCATCGATGATCAGTTAACATATCAAGGTTATGACATTGATGATTTAACAGAAAATGCTTCTTTTGAAGAAGTTATTTATCTTTTGTGGAACGGTCGTCTTCCTAAAGAAGATGAATTGAAAACCTTTACACGTGATATTGCAGAAAATATGGAAGTGCCACAGCCGATTTTCGATTACATGAAAAATTATGATATTGAGAACGTACATCCGATGGCTGCGCTGCGTACTGCAGTATCACAGCTTGGTTTGTATGATGACGAAGCTGATGTTATGGATGAAGCAGCGAACCAGCGGAAAGCTGTACGCCTCCAAGGTAAAGTGCCGGGAATTGTTACCGGATTTGCCCGTATTCGCAATGGGAAAGAGCCAATTGCACCGAAAACGGACTACAGTTTCGCCGCAAACTTTTTGTATATGTTAAATGGTGAAGAGCCGGATGAAATTTCGATTGATGCGTTTAACAAAGCGCTCGTCCTCCATGCAGACCACGAGTTAAATGCCTCAACGTTTACAGCGCGTGTTTGTGTTGCGACGCTCTCCGACATTTATTCCGGTGTCACGGCTGCAATTGGTGCGTTAAAAGGTCCTTTGCATGGAGGAGCCAATGAGCGTGTGATGGCGATGCTTAACGAAATTGGTAGTGTTGATCAAGTTGAGCCTTACATTCGTAAAGCATTTGATAACAAAGAAAAAATTATGGGCTTTGGTCACCGGGTTTATCAGCAGGGCGATCCGCGGGCAAAACACTTGCGGGAAATGTCTCATAAGCTGACAGAAATCACAGGTGAATCAAAGTGGTATGACATGTCCATGAAGGTTGAGGAATTGGTGACAAACGAGAAAGGTCTTCCACCAAATGTGGATTTCTACTCTGCTTCTGTATATCACAGCCTCGGTATTGACCATGACTTGTTCACACCAATCTTTGCCACAAGTCGTGTGTCTGGTTGGCTGGCTCATATTCTTGAGCAATACGCAGACAATCGTCTGATCCGTCCACGTGCTGAATACGTTGGCCCGGATAAGCAGAAGTTTATCCCGATTGAAGAGCGCTAAGGTTTCGGATAAACTGAAGGCAGGGTGAAATTAGGGCCCTGCTTTCCCGTCCTGCGCTTTACATAGAATGGGCGGGGAAACAACGAGATCAACTACAATTAAAGGAGGTCTGCCAGCTATGGCAAACGGAGAAAAAATTACAGTAAACGATGGGAAATTGAATGTACCGGACAAGCCGGTCATTCCATATATTGAAGGTGACGGTATCGGCCCTGATATTTGGGCTGCAGCTTCCCGTGTACTTGATGCTGCGGTAGAAAAAGCATACGGCGGCGAAAAAGCAATTGAATGGAAAGAGATCCTTGTCGGTGGTAAATCGCATGACCAAACTGGTGAGTGGCTTCCGGATGAATCGCTTGAAGCAATCCGCGAATATTTAATCGCAATTAAAGGACCTTTGACAACGCCAATCGGCGGCGGCATCCGTTCCTTGAACGTAGCGCTGCGTCAAAAGCTGGACTTGTTCACCTGCCTGCGCCCGGTACGCCACTTCACTGGAGTACCATCCCCTGTGAAAGCGCCGGAAGACGTAGACATGGCGATCTTCCGTGAAAATACGGAAGACATTTACGCTGGTATTGAATTTCAGGAAGGTACAGACGATGCGAAAAAGGTTATCGACTTTCTCCGTAACGAAATGGGTACGAACAACATTCGTTTTCCTGAAACTTCCGGTATTGGTGTGAAACCCGTATCTAAAGAAGGTACGGAGCGCCTCGTACGTGCTGCAATTCAGTATGCGCTGGATGAAGGACGCGAAAATGTGACGCTTGTTCATAAAGGTAACATTATGAAGTTCACTGAAGGCTCCTTTAAAGAGTGGGGCTACAACTTGGCAGAAACTGAATTTGCTGATCAAGTCTTCACTTGGCGTCAATACGATGAAATTGTAGAAAAAGAAGGTAAAGAAGCAGCAAATAAAGCAGAAGATGAAGCAGTTGCAAACGGAAAGATCGTTGTTAAAGATTCAATTGCTGATATCTTCCTTCAGCAGATTTTGACGCGTCCGAAAGAGTTTGATGTCGTTGCAACGATGAACTTAAACGGTGATTATATTTCCGATGCACTTGCTGCACAAGTTGGCGGCATTGGTATTGCACCGGGTGCGAACATTAACTACGAAACAGGCCATGCGATCTTTGAAGCAACGCACGGTACAGCACCAAAGTATGCAGGACAAGACAAAGTTAATCCGTCTTCTGTTATTTTGTCCGGCGAGTTAATGCTTCGTCACCTTGGCTGGTTTGAAGCAGCTGACCGCGTACTGCAATCGATGGATAAAACGATTGGCAGCAAAGTTGTAACGTATGACTTCGCTCGTTTGATGGACGGCGCTACAGAAGTGAAGTGCTCAGAATTTGCAGATGAGTTGATTAAGAACCTTTAATATAGTCTAGGAGGAAACCGATATGGCAAACCATCGCAAAAAAATCTCTGTGATCGGCGCTGGTGCAACCGGTGCTACAACTGCACTTATGGTGGCGCAAAAAGAGCTGGGCGATGTCGTCCTGCTTGATATTCCGGACAATGAAAGCTCAACCCAGGGCAAAGCGCTCGATATGCTTGAGTCCACACCGGTGACCGGGACAGATGTGAACATTATCGGTACTTCTGATTATGCAGAAACAGCCGGTTCTGAAGTTGTCGTCATTACAGCTGGCATCGCTCGTAAACCTGGGATGAGCCGTGATGATCTTGTGAATACAAATGCAAAGATTATGGAATCTGTTACGAAGGAAGCGGTTAAGCATTCGCCGGACTGCTGCATCCTTGTACTAACGAACCCGGCGGATGCAATGACTTATGCGGTTTATCAAGCATCGGGTCTGCCGAAAAACCGTGTTTTTGGACAATCTGGTGTACTCGATACAGCCCGTTTTCGAACGTTTGTAGCGCAGGAACTGGGTGTGTCGGTTCAAGATGTTCAAGGTTTTGTGCTTGGTGGTCATGGTGATGACATGGTGCCGCTCATTCGTTACTCCAGCGTCGGTGGTGTTCCTTTATCAAAGCTGCTTCCACAGGATCGGATTGATGCCATCGTGGAGCGGACACGTAAAGGCGGCGGTGAGATTGTTTCACTGCTTGGCAATGGCAGCGCTTATTACGCACCGGCATCCTCCATTACAGAAATGGTTGAAGCTGTAGTTAAAGATAAAAAGCGCGTGCTTCCTTCCATTGCCTACCTTGAGGGTGAGTATGGCTACAATGATTTATACGTTGGCGTACCGACAATTCTCGGCGGTGAAGGCGTGGAAAAAATCATTGAGCTTGATTTGACAGATGACGAAGCAAAAGATTTTGCAACCTCAGTCGATTCTGTGAAAAGTGTCATGGGTTCTCTTCCTGAGATTGAATAAGAATATGGTATACTAAGGGCGGTCCTTCAGGATCGTCCTTCATTTTTGAGCAAAGTGACAGGAGGGAGCTTATGTCAGAGAAACAATTGTTAGTTGTAGATGATGAAGCGTCGATTGTAACGTTGTTGACTTATAACTTAGAACAGGCCGGTTATAAAGTAGATTCAGCTTCGACAGGGCGCGAAGCTCTGCAGCGTGCGGAAACAAATGCTTATGATTTGATCATTCTTGACTTGATGATCCCAGACATCGACGGTTGGGAAGTTTGTCGGCGTATACGACAGCATCACCGTTTTATTCCCATTTTGATGCTGACAGCAAAAGATGATGAGTTTGATAAAGTTCTCGGTCTTGAAATGGGGGCCGATGATTATATGACAAAGCCCTTCAGCCCACGAGAGGTTGTCGCGCGGATCAGAGCAATTTTACGCTTGGTCGGGGAAATGAGACCTGCGTACGTTGAAGCATCTGAAGAACAAGATCCAGAGAAAGCCTTACAAATTGATGCTTTAAAGGTTTATCCAGAACAGTACGAGGCTTACATGAATGAGGAGCTTCTGGAATTGACACCGAAAGAATTCGAGTTGCTTTTGTACTTTCTGAAGAACGCAGGCCGGGTGCTTTCACGTGAGCAGCTCTTAAATGCTGTATGGAACTATGAGTTTGCAGGTGACACGCGCATTGTAGATGTACATATTAGTCATTTACGTGAAAAAATCGAGCCTAATCCAAAAAAGCCAAGTTATATTAAAACGGTGCGTGGTTTAGGGTACAAGATGGAGCTTTCGACGAATGCGTAAATTTAGTCAGCGGCTGATTTTAAGTATTATGCTGATCGTTTTATTTGTGCTTGGTGGCGCAGGCTTTGTCATGGGCCAAATTTTAAATAATGCGTATTTAGAGCAGATTGAGGAGCGCTTAGAGAACGAAGCAGAACTTGCAGCGATGTATGTAGCACAAACAGATGCATCAAATGATGAAGCGGTGCAACAAGCTGCTGAGCGCCTTGGCCTTCGCTTAACTTTATATGATCGCACAGGCAGCGTGGTCAGCGACTCACTTGAATCATCAAATACAGGATCAGCTATGCCTGAAGAAGGGACAGATATTGCTTACAGCGAAGCCATAGGAGAAGAAGCTCTTAATGTCACGGCTTTGATAGACCATGAAACAGATACGGACGGGTGGATACGGCTTGCA
Source organism: Salsuginibacillus halophilus (assembly GCF_003014715.1). GTDB lineage: Bacteria > Bacillota > Bacilli > Bacillales > Marinococcaceae > Salsuginibacillus > Salsuginibacillus halophilus. Next base: position 135,414 of record NZ_PYAV01000009.1, on the reverse strand, counting down.
CTTCCGGTAAGTGAAACTGCAGGTATCACGCGAAGTATTTGGGTTGGTATAGGTGCAACGTTTACAACAGCGTTTTTATTTATATTAATGTTAAGCTACCGGGTGGCCGGCCAGATCGTTGCCCCGGTATCACAAGTGAAGCGTGCCGCATCAAAGCTTGCAGAAGGTGATTTTAAAGTTCGGGTTCAAAAAAGCAGCTCTGACGAAATTGGTGATTTAACAGATTCGATGAATGTGCTTGCGAAAAATTTGGATCAATTGACTTCAAGGTATAAACGTCAGCAGGAGCGTATGGAAACGTTAATTGAACATATGGGCAGCGGTTTAATGTTCATTGATCACCGTGGCCGTTTTATTTTAATGAACTGGACTGCATTTTCGATGTTTCGACTTGATGAACAAACATGGCAGGATCAGTTGTATTACGATGTATTAGAAAATGATGATTTAATTGAAAGTATTCAACATGTGTTTTTCACAGAAGAGAGTGTTCACCGTCAAATCCACATGGTGCATGGGGTATCAACTTATCATTATGACATTTATGCTGCGCCGGTGTTGAGTCAGTCAGAAAAATTACGCGGCACCGTCGTCGTTCTGCATGACATTACAGAATTAAAGCGTCTAGAGAAAGTCCGTAAAGATTTTGTGGCCAATGTCTCCCATGAATTGAAAACACCAGTGACTTCAATTAAAGGATTTGCTGAAACTTTGCTTGATGGTGCGATGGATGTGGCAGAACATCGCGAAGAATTCATACGCATTATTCAAAAAGAGAGTACTCGCTTAGAGGAGCTCGTTGTTGATTTACTTGAGCTTTCAAAAATTGAACAAGGGAACTTTAATATTACCTTTATGGCCGTTGAGCTGGACCAAGTATTTGAGGAAGCGCGGGCGTTAATGGCAAAGCGGGCGGAAGAAGCAGGTATTGAACTTGTTGTGGATGCCCCTGTTGGGCTTGTGATCGCAGGTGATGCTTCAAGGATGAAACAAATTGCGATTAATTTAATTACGAATGCAATTATGTATACACCAGCCGGAGGTACAGTCCGCATGAGCGCAGCAGAACATGCAGAAGAAGTTGAGGTGTGTGTGGTGGATACAGGGGTTGGAATCGATCCGGAAGAAATCCCGCGTATTTTTGAACGTTTTTACCGTGTGGATAAAACGAGAAGTCGCCATTCCGGTGGTACCGGTCTTGGACTTGCAATTGTTAAGCATCTTGTTGATGCCCATAACGGTCAGATCAAAGTCGAGAGTCAGCCGGGAGAGGGCACGACCTTCCGATTATTTTTCAAGAAAAAGACGAATTAAGTTCACATGGTTGGTACAATGAAAAAATTGTAATATAATAATCAAGTATGTCAGTAAACAGCTGTATACAGCAGTCAATTGAACTGACTGCTGTATATCCATTACATAGGATTGATTTTAAAGAGGAGGCGTAGCAAGTGTCGATTAAACAAGCGATAGCAGCTTTGTTTGCTGGACTAGGTGTGTTACTGCTCGGCTTGTTTCTTATTACCGGCTGGTACACAGTCGATGAATCAGAACAAGCTGCAGTTATTACACTCGGTCAAGTTGAACAAACGGTGTCAGAACCCGGCTTAAACTTTAAGCTGCCATGGCCGATTCAGCGTGTTGAAGTGTTAGATGCTTCAACGCAGTCAACGCGTGTCGGTTATGAAGAAGAAGATGGAGAAGTTGTTGATTATTCAGATGAAGCGAAAATGATCACAGGGGATGAAAACATCTTATTTGTAGACCTTGTGGTGCAGTGGCGGATTACAAATCCTGCATCTTACTTATTTAATGCAGCTGAGCCTGAAGATATTTTATACAATGCGACCTCGGCATCTTTAAGAGGTGTCATTGGTACATCTGAAGTAGATGATGTCTTAACGGATCAGCGCGCTGAAATTGAAGGTCTGGTGTTTGAAGAACTAGAGGAACGGATGAACTCTCATGCGGTTGGGATTACAATTCTTGATGCGAAACTGCAGGATGTAGAATTGCCGACAGATGAAGTCCGCTCAGCCTTTACAGCGGTTACAGATGCAAGAGAACAGAGGTTGACGAAAATCAACCAGGCTGAAAGGTACCGTAATCAGGAAATTAATGAAGCTGAAGGTGAAGCAGACGCAAAAATTTCCCGCGCTGAAGGTGACCAAGCGGAGCGAGTCGAAGAAGCTCGTGGTACAACGGCACAGTTTGATGAATTGTTTGCTGAGTACACAAATGATCCGGAAGTGACCCGGCAGCGTCTCGTCTTAGAAACGCTTGAAGATGTCTTACCAAATACAGAGCTTTATATTATGGATGGCGAAAACGAAACGATTAACCACCTGCCGATCCGGCCGCTTGAACGAACCCCGAGCGGTGTAGAAGGGAGCGGTAACGAATGAGCGATGAAAATGTCGTAAATTTTAATGGTAATCAGGAGCAACGGCCGTGGTGGAAAGAGCCTGTCTGGTTGAGGACACTTGTGATACTCGGCGTCTTGATCGCCGGTATTGTTGTCGTCATTGCCAATTTGTTTGTTGTCGAGCAGGATGAATATAAAGTCGTCCGTCAGTTCGGTGAGGTTGTACGTATTGAAGAAGATCCGGGTTTAAATATTAAAGTACCATTTGTTCAATCGGTAGAGGCTGTTCCGCGTCATCAATTAAATTATGACGCGCCGACAACAGAAATTAATACCCGGGATAAAAAGCGGGTGCTTGTGGATAATTACGTTGTCTGGTACGTCAGCAACCCAGCTTTAATGATTGCCAATGCTCGTTCGGTGGAAAACTCAGAGTCTATTATGGCGAACTTTATGAACTCTGTTCTCCGCTCTGAGCTCGGGCAGATGGATTATGATGAAATTATTAATGAAGAAGAGTCTTCACGCGGAGACTTTAATGAAAACCTGCAGACTGCTGTAAATGAGCTGCTTGATGAAAACGATTATGGGGTGTCCGTCGCTGATATCCGGGTGAAGCGTACCGATCTGCCTGAAGATAATGAGCGTGCCGTTTATGACCGAATGGTGTCTGAGCGTGAGGCGACTGCACAAGATTATTTATCTGAAGGTGAGGCAGAAGCTAACCGGATTCGTGCAAACGCAGATCAAGAAGCGCAGGAGCTTTTAGCTGAAGCAGAAGCGGATGCTGAAGAAATCCGGGCAGAAGGTGAAGCAGATGCAGCGGAAGTTTACAACGACTCTTTCGGGCAGGATCCGGAGTTTGCCCAGTTGTACCAAACGCTGCAAACGTATGAAACAACCATTGATGATGAAACTGTCATTGTCCTGCCGGCAGATGCACCATATGCCCGTATTTTAATGGGATATTTAGATTAATAGAAAAGCTGCCTCGGTATGTGCCGGGCAGTTTTTTTCGTTAAGGTTCTGTATCCGCAGATTTACTGTGGATATGATAAAATAACAGGAGAATTAATGGACGGTTGACTTTTTAAGGAGGTTAAATTTTTGAGTAAATTAGTATTGCTTGATGGAAACAGTGTTGCTTTTCGCATGTTTTTTGCGCTGCCGTTACTTAGTAACGACCAAGGTGTGTATACAAACGCGGTGTATGGATTTACAAAGGTGCTTCTAAAAGTTCTGGAAGAAGAGCAGCCAACGCATATGGCGGTTGCCTTTGATGCCGGGAAAACAACCTTCCGTCATGACACGTACGAAGCTTATAAAAGCGGGCGGGAAAAAACTCCGGATGAATTATCAGAGCAGCTTCCACTTTTACGCGATGTACTTGATGCATTTGGTGTACAGCGGTTTGAGCTGGAAAACTATGAGGCAGATGACATTATCGGTACGTTGGCTAAGGAAGCAGAAGGAGAAGGCTTTCAAGTTAAAGTTTTTTCCGGTGATAAAGATTTATTACAGCTTGTATCTAAACAAACTTCGGTGGCGTTCACACAGAAAGGGATCAGCGATGTACATACGTACGATGTCACTGCTTTTCACGAAGCTTATGGGCTCGAGCCTGCGCAGCTCGTTGATTTAAAGGGGCTGATGGGTGACAGTTCGGATAATATTCCAGGTGTTCCTGGTATCGGTGAAAAAACGGCACTAAAAATGTTAAAAGCACATGGCGATGTCGAAGGTGTACTGAGCTCGATCGAGCAAATCTCCGGTAAAAAGACGAAAGAGCGTTTGCAGGAACATCAGGACCAAGCCCGGATGAGCCGTGATTTAGCTGTGATTCGGACGGATGTTCCGCTCACAGAAGGTGTCGAGGCAACGGCATACGACTCATGGAATTATGAAAAAGTGGTTGAACTGTTTCAAAACCTAGGCTTTCAGTCTTTATTAAAAGAGCTCGAAAAAGAAGCAGGGATTGAGCATAAGCTTGACGATATTGAGGTAGCGCTTCAAAAAACTTTTACAGAGGAAATGACAGCCTCACCTGCAGCACTTGTGGTAGAAACACCGGATGAAAATTATCACCACAGTCCCGTGTGGGGAATTACGGTTTCCAACGAAAACGGAACGTTTGTGATGGAGCTTGAAGATGCGCTTGCTTCTGATCGCTTTAAGCAGTGGGCAGGAGATGAATCGAAAGAAAAAGTTGTCTTTGATGCAAAGCAGACAACCGTTGCGCTCGGCTGGCAGGGCGTTCACTTGCAAGGGGTGCGGTTTGATGCGTTAATCGCCTCTTATTTAATTGACCCATCAGCTTCAGCTCACGATTTAGCCGCGATTGCTGAGCGTCAGCACGGTGACTCAGTTCTTCATGATGAAGATGTATATGGAAAAGGTGCCAAACAGCAAAAACCAGGTGTAGATGAACTAGCCCAGCATATTGGCAGAAAAGGGGAGGCGCTGCTTAAGCTGCAGCCGGTCTTACTTGAAGCATTGAAAGCGAATAATCAAATTGATTTATTTGAATCACTCGAGATGCCGTTGTCGCTCATTTTAGGGAGAATGGAAACTTACGGCGTTCAAGTGGATGAAAAACAGCTACAAATGATGGGTGAAGAGCTGAACGAAACGCTCACCAAGCTCGAACAAGAAATTCATGAACTTGCAGGTGAAGCGTTTAACATTAATTCACCAAAGCAGCTCGGACCCATTTTGTTTGAAAAGCTGGAACTGCCGGTATTGAAAAAAACGAAAACGGGCTACTCCACTTCTGCGGATATCCTTGAAAAACTGCAGGATGAACATGAAATCATTCCAAAGCTGCTTCATTACCGCCAGGTATCAAAATTAAAATCAACGTATGTTGATGGGTTGTTGAAAGTAGTCCACCCATCAACAGGAAAAATTCACACGATGTTTAATCAGGCAATTACCCAGACCGGACGCTTAAGTTCAGCAGAGCCGAACTTGCAAAACATTCCCATCCGGCTTGAAGAAGGCCGAAAAATTCGTAAAGCTTTTATTCCATCTCAAAACGACTGGATGATTTTAGCCGCAGATTATTCACAAATCGAATTACGGGTACTTGCGCATATGTCCCAGGACGAGCGTTTAATTGAGGCCTTTCGTGAGGATATGGATATCCATACGAAAACAGCGATGGATGTTTTTCAAGTTCAGCCTGAAGAAGTTACTGATCAAATGCGCCGCAGCGCGAAAGCTGTAAACTTTGGTATTGTATATGGTATTAGCGATTACGGTTTATCCCAAAGTCTCGGAATTTCGAGAAATGAAGCACAGTCGTTTATAGACACGTACTTTGCTACTTATCCGAGTGTGAAAGCTTATATGGACGAGCAGATTGAAAACGCCCGTGAACAAGGGTATGTAACGACGCTTATGCACCGCCGGCGTTACTTGCCGGAGATTACAAGTAAAAACTTTAACCGACGCAGTTTTGCTGAACGTACAGCAATGAATACCCCAATTCAAGGAAGCGCGGCAGATGTTATAAAAAAAGCAATGGTCGATGTTGAACAGGCATTGATCGATGAAGGTTTAGAGAGCCGCCTGCTCTTACAAGTACATGACGAGTTGATTTTTGAAATCCCACCGCATGAACTTGATGCAATGAAACGCCTTGTGCCGCGCGTTATGGAAGGAACGATTGAATTAGACGTACCACTGCAGGCAGATGTTGCCTATGGTGATACGTGGTATGATGCGAAGTAAGGAGTTTAAACAATGCCAGAACTGCCAGAAGTAGAAACGGTTCGACGCACCCTTGAAGAGCTCGTTCAAAAGAAGACGATTGAAACGGTGCATGTGGACTGGCCAAAGATGATTAAAGCGCCGGATGATGCAGAAGCGTTTATCACCCGTATCAGCGGACAAACCTTGCACCAAATCCGGCGGATCGGCAAGTTTTTGTTATTTGATCTTGATGAAGATACGCTCGTTTCCCATTTACGAATGGAAGGTAAGTATTTTATGGGTACACCAGGGGAGAAAGATAAACATACCCATGTCCGTTTCTGTTTTACTGATGGAACAGAACTGCATTACAACGATGTGCGTAAATTTGGAACGATGCATGTATTTCCGGCCGGAACGGAGCTGCGGGTTAAGCCATTAAATCAGCTGGGTCCGGAGCCATTTGCAGATGAATTTACGTTGGATTACTTTCAAGCAAAGTGTTTCAAAACAACCCGGTTTATAAAAGCTGTGCTGCTAGACCAGAGTATCGTTACTGGGCTTGGCAATATTTATGCAGACGAGGCACTGTTTCAAGCTGGTGTGCATCCTGAAACACCGGCCTGTGACTTGAAGGGTGACGCTGTAGCTCAACTGTATGCCTCATTAATTGCCACTTTACGCCAAGCTGTAGAAGCAGGTGGTACTTCGGTAAGAAGTTATGTTAACGGCCAGGGAGAGATGGGCCGTTTTCAACAGCAGCTTTTTGTTTACGGACGAAGCGGAGAGTCATGTTTTATATGTGACGGACCGATTGAAAAATCTGTTGTTGCCGGGCGGGGAACTCATACATGTGCCTGCTGTCAGCCAAAAGATTAGTAAAAGTTTCAAGAACTCTCGTACGTCGGATAGGCTTCTGCCATATGCTAAGGTAGAATCCCAGCAAAGGAGCCTAAAGCTATGGCAGAGCTTATGTCTTTTGTTGTCCTTGCGATTGCCGTAAGTCTCGATAGTTTCGGGGTAGGTTTAACATACGGTATGCGCCGGATGAAAATGCCTGCTGCCGGCGTAGTGCTTGTCGGATGTTTATCAGCTGCGGCTGTTCTTGCGGCTGCTTCATTTGGCACGCTGCTTGCAAGCTATCTAACCGCTGAAGCAGCAGAACTTTTTGGTGGAACGATTTTAATTACGATTGGGATTTATGCGCTCTGGCAGAGCCTGCGCTCAAACGATAACCCACAAGCACCTGTAAACTTAGGACCAGAAGAAGTGGCTGATGGTGAAGAATCGCTTTGGTTCAGGGTGGAAGTGCCGTGGGTAGGTGTTGTCATTCGTGTGCTGCGTAAGCCGGCGGCAGCCGATCTAGATGGTTCCGGTTTGATTAGCTTTAAAGAAGCAGGTGTATTAGGAATTGCACTTGCGATGGATGCGTTTGGTGCGGGGCTTGGTGCTGTACTCCTTGGAGCATCTCCAGGGTGGCTGGCTGCAGGAGTTGGAACGTTGTGCATGCTGTTTTTAGTGCTTGGCATGAAGGGCGGATACATGCTTTCTACTTTTCGGCGGCTGCGCCCGCTTACGTTCCTGCCAGGATGTGTATTAATCGCAATAGGTTTGTGGAACATCATGTAACTAAGGAGGGTCCCTTTGATTATCGGGTTAACGGGCGGCATCGCCAGTGGAAAAAGTTTAGTAGCTGATTGGTTTAAACAAGAAGACATTCCGGTTGTTGACGCAGATGAAGTCGCTCGTCAAGTTGTGGCCCCGGGCGCTAATGCGCTGCAGGAAATTGTAAATACCTTTAGTGAAGAGGTGCTACTAGAAGACGGTTCGCTTGATCGGAAAGCACTCGGTAGAAAAATCTTCGGTGATGAACAAAGGCGTCAGCAGCTGAATGACATTATGCACCCGGCGATTCGTACAGAAATGACCCGGCAGCAGGAAAATTGGCAGGCGGAAGGCTATGAAAATATTGTGCTTGATCTGCCGCTTTTAATTGAAAATGAGTTATTTTATATGGTTGACCGGGTTGTTGTTGTATATGTTGATCCTCATACGCAGCTTGAGCGTCTGCAGGCGCGGGATAATGAAGGTGCAGAAGATGCAAAGCAGCGCATCGCTTCGCAGAAACGGATGGATGAAAAGCGCAGCTATGCTGATGCAGTATTAAATAATACCGGAACGGTGGAAGAGACGAAAACGGCTTTTCAAAATTTGCTTGATCAGTGGAATCTACGGTGATTCGCCCGTATGTTGTAGACAAACAAAGCCTGATATTACTTTTCGGGTAGGCTTCTACCCGGAGCTTAGAGCAGGGAATTTTGCGCAAATTTCAGACTGTCGACCAAACATTCACAGACAGTTTACTGCTCCGAGCCGCCGCATGAAGAGGATAAAAACCGAAACATGAACGTAACCGAAACGAAAGACGGACGCTTTCCCAAGGGCTTGACTTCAGCTAAAGATTCACTTCCACAAAGGATCAATATTTTTAGGTGTCAGGCACAAAAAAGGGGTGCCTGACACCTAGCCCAAGTATGAAATAAAGAGCGGCCTGACAAAGATTGGCGGCGACGCCACCAGGAACAGCGCGAGCCGAAAAGCGACGTCAGCCTTACCTTTTCTAAAAAAGTTTGTCTAAACGCTGAAACGCTTTCTTTCGCGGAAAGCGTTTTTGTTCTTTCATGCACGTTTTGAAAGCGTTTGAAATAAATATGATATAAAGTATGGTGACATGAGCATCTATGTGTTATACTATTTTCAAATTCAATTCATTTAGTATAACTTAATCGAGGGGGCCTTCGGCATGACAGCAAAAGTAGCAATTAATGGATTTGGACGAATCGGGCGGATGGTTTGCCGCAAAATTATGGATGATCCAACGTTGGAAGTTGTGGCAGTGAATGCAAGCTACCCAGCTGAAACGCTGGCGCATTTACTTAAGTATGACACGATTCACGGCCCGTTGAGTCATGAGGTTGAAGCAGGTGAAGATGAGCTGTTCATCGACGGCCAGCCCGTCAAAATCACAAAGTCCCGTGATCCTAAAGAGCTGCCGTGGGCTGAACTTGGCATAGATATCGTGATTGAAGCTACAGGGAAATTTAAAGATAGGGAAACGGCCGGGTGGCATTTAGATGCCGGTGCAAAAAAAGTCCTTATAACAGCGCCGGGTAAAGAAGAAGATGCCACCATTGTTATGGGTGTAAATGAAAAGGATTACAACCCCGAAAAACATGATGTCCTCTCTAATGCATCTTGCACAACGAACTGTCTCGCACCAGCGGCGAAAGTTCTCCATGATAACTTTGGGATTGAAACCGGAATGATGACGACTGTGCATGCTTACACAAACGACCAGCAAAACCTGGATAATCCACATAAAGATTTGCGTCGGGCGCGCGCTTGTGGTCAATCCATTATTCCAACATCCACTGGAGCTGCTAAAGCAATTTCTAAAGTCCTTCCGGAACTTGAAGGACGTATGCACGGTATGGCCTTGCGGGTGCCAACACCGAATGTTTCGCTTGTTGACCTTGTTGTAGACGTCGAAAAAGACGTGACAGCTGAAGAGGTTAATCAAGCGTTTCAAAAAGCTGCAGCTGGTGAGATGCAGGGGATTCTAGGTTATAGCGGGGACCCGCTCGTCTCCATTGACTACAATGGTGATGAAAACTCATCAATTATTGATGGATTATCAACGATGGTGTTAAATGACCGGCAAGTTAAAGTGTTAGCTTGGTACGATAATGAGTGGGGGTACTCCTGCCGAGTTGTCGACTTGGCTCACTACGTAGCCGAACATTTGCATACGAGACAATCGGCTTAAATTTCGTTCATGCGCTGTAGTGCCAGTTGGTGCTGCAGCGTTTTGATGTATAGGGATTGGACTTTCCAAACGGTGGCTAACAGTGGTATCATAAAGTGTATGTAAAACGAAGCATCGCAATGGCGATGTGGGGTGGAGATGATATTTGTGCGCTGTCCAGCTTGTCAGCGAAACGGAACGAGAGTACTCGACTCCCGGCCGAGCGATGAAGGCCGCTCCATCCGGAGGCGCCGGAAATGTGACGCTTGTGATCATCGCTTTACGACATTTGAAGTTGTTGAAGAACTGCCGCTTGTCGTCGTGAAAAAAGGTGGTGCGCGCGAAGAATTCAGCCGGGAAAAGATGCTTCGCGGATTGATTCGGGCGTGCGAAAAGCGGCCGGTCGCAGTTGAAACATTAGAAGGTATTGTAAATGATGTAGAAAAAGAACTGCGTAATGAAGGTCGGTCTGAAGTAGGGAGCGAAGAAGTTGGAGAGTTGGTCATGAAACGACTAGCCTCTGTTGATGATGTCGCTTACGTCCGGTTTGCTTCAGTTTATCGCCAGTTTAAAGATATTAATGTGTTTATTCAGGAATTGAAAGAACTGATTGATTACGATCAGCAAAACGACACGGATGAGAGAGCTTAAGCTGCGCCTTGAGCTCTCTTTGTTCGCTTAAAATTCATTAAAGCAGGTGAGGTGCATGGTTTGGCACTGGAAAGAAGTTGTTCCGTCAGATAGTTACCGCGTTCGTCTGCAGTCAGCACCGAATGAATTAGATTTAAAAGTGTTAACCTTACTGTATCAGCCGTTGATTGGGGCAGGTGCTGTATCATTGTATACGACGCTGCGGACAAAACTTGAGCGGGATCAATATGTCACAGCCGGCGCCACCCACCGGGAATTAATGATCTCCACTGGGATATCCTTAAATGATATTGTTGATGAGCGGAAGAAGCTTGAAGCCGTCGGGTTATTGCAGACGAGAATGAAGCAGTCCAACGATGGACGTGACTTTTTATATGAGCTCGATGCGCCGATGAGCCCGGCCCGCTTCTTTTATGATGATGTATTAAACGTATTTTTATATAAACGTGTAGGTAAAGGTCATTACTTGCAGTTGCGGCAACGCTTTTTAACACCACAGGAAGACGAAGCGGGGTATGAAGATGTCACGGCGGCTTTTGATGAAGTGTTCACCTCGCTGCAGGCTTCAGAATTAACGATGGCAGAAACACCCGACGATCAAGCGGCGGTTGCTTACCCAGACGATGCGCGGGGTGTCCGCTTTCGTGATCAGTTTGATTATGAGCTGCTGAAAGCTTCAATGCCACCTCAGTTTGCAGAAGGACAGTTGGAGAACTTAGAGCTTGAGCATTTAATTCGTCGTCTTGCTTTTGTGTACAAGCTCGATCCTTTGCAGATGAGCCGGATGGTGTTAGAAGCGGCCGATGTCGAAGGCACTGTAAGTTTTGATCATCTGCGTGAAGCTGTACAAAATTGGTACCGTTCAAACATTAGTAAGGAAGCTCCGGCACTTGCTTATAAATCAGCAGTGCCAGCAGAAGAACAGGTAGCCTCGCCTCAGCAAACTGCACGTTCTCCTCATGAGGAGCAGGTGCATTATTACGAAACAGCTGCACCTGCTGATATTTTACAAGGAGCTGCTGAAGGTGCCCATGTCCCATTTGCGGATTTGAAGCTTGTTGAGACGCTCATTTTTGAATATAAGCTCCCGCAGGGCGTTGTTAATGTTCTCATCGACTATGTCATGCGTACGAACGAAAAGAAGTTAAACGCAGGTCTTGTTGAAAAGATTGCCGGCCACTGGTCTCGCCTGCAGCTGCAGACTGTTGAAGAAGCCATGGCTCATGCAAAAAAAGAGCACCAAAGAAGAAAAGAACAAAAATCACATGAAAGCAGCACAAAAAATGCAAACCGGGCAAAACAGCGTTACAATCAACGTGAAGAGCAGCTGCCGAAATGGCTGATTGAAGAAGAAAAACAAAAAGAAGCAGCCGAAGACAAACAAGAAGTATCCGAAGATAAAGAAAAATTAGCGAGAGAAAAGCAGGAAGAATTTGAGCGTCTGTTAAAAGAAGGCCGCTCCGAATAAAGGAGGTCATGTGCGGTGGACTCAATTCAATCGTCGATGAAAGGCATGATGGAAGGCACCCATTGGGAAGAGCGTTATGAAGCAATGAAGCAGGCGGTTTGGCAGGATCCTCGCGTCCAGCAGTTTATGAAGGCCCACCCGGAGATTACCGAAAATGAAATGCTTCGTGAGCTGACAAAGCTGTATCATTTTACAAAAGAATGGTCGAATTGTGATGCCTGCCCAGGTCTTGATGCTTGCCCAAACACGATGCAGGGCTACCAACCGCACCTTTCACTTGAACGGAGTGGTTTAACTTTAACGTATCACCCGTGCAAATTAAAACGGAAAGCAGAAGAGGAGTCGAGACGCCGTAATTTAATCCAAAGCTACTCGATCCCAAAAGATGTTCTGCAGGCGACGTTTCAAGATATCAGCTTTGAAAAAGGTGAAGCTGAACGCAACGAAGCGGTAACAAGTGCGCTAAAGTTTGCAAGAGAAGTAGAGCCGGGTGTTGATGGGCGCGGGTTGTACTTGTACGGATCATTCGGGATTGGTAAAACGTTTTTAGCCGGCGCAATTTCAAATGAACTAGCGCATCGTGATATTTCTTCGATGATTATTTATGTACCTGATTTCTTCCGGGAAATGAAACAGTCCGTAGCTGAAGGTACGGTGCAGACTAAACTTGATGAAGTAAAAGACGCTGAAGTGTTGATTTTAGACGATCTTGGTGCTGAAACCATGTCGGGATGGGTGCGTGATGATATCCTCGGCGTTATTTTGCAGCATCGGATGCTTGAGAAGCTGCCGACCATTTTTACGTCGAACTTTGACTTTCAAGAGCTTGAAGACCACCTTGCCTATTCACATAAAGGCGGTACAGAGCGGATGAAAGCAAAACGAATTATGGAGCGGATTCGACCGAGTGTCCAAGGGTTGTTTTTATCAGGTAAAAATCGCCGTGAATCTTAAGAAATCAAGCGTCATGAAATCCGTCCTCCCTCCATACAAATGAAACTGATGAGCAGCGGTGAAGTGCCGCAACACCCGTCAGAACAGGGAGGCGTTGATTTGGTAGCCATTGAGTGTAAACCTTTAGAAGATCGCCGGTTTATTCACGGCTGTTTAGATGGCAGTGTACGCCGGTTTAGAGAGCATGGCATTGATTTCGGTGAAGTAGCGTGCAAGGAGGATTGTATTTCCCTTGCCTTTTCTGGTGCACCTCGAGAATGGGAGCATGGGGGTGTTCCGCTATTAAGTGCAATCATCACAGATTGTATTATTGCAACGAGGGAAGATACATGCTTAAAAGACATGCTTCAAAAAAAGTATCAGTTTGATGATGTTGAATCGATCTCCGTTTTAACGATTGCTTGCAGCATCATTGCCGGCGACCGCCCGGGCCCGGTGTTGAACACTTCTGTAGCTGCTCGAAAGCAATTGTTGTTTTCAGAAGTAAAAGAGCAGCTCGAGGACCGAAACACCTTTCATTTTGAGCCCTTTCTTACCTTTCGGACGAGCCGTTATCAACAGCAGTTAATGATCATTCTTGAGGCTGCTGTGGAAGAGTACCACCTTGAGCAGAAATACCAGCTCATGATTGAGCGGATGCGGCACTTTTTACGGACTTCTGCACCAGTTGTTGAAACATTGACCATTACGGGGCCTAAAACATGGGTTTATTCAGACGGGGCTGGGAGAATTTTATCTGAACACGACCGGCTTGTTCATTTATCAAGCGAACTGATGATCGAAGAAGGAGCAGCCGAGCGTGAGCTTTTGATTAGTCCAATTGTCAGCTTGGCACCCAAGCGCCTCTTTTTAAAACAAGTAGAAGAAACACCGCTTGTACGAACTTTAATGTCAATATTTCAAGAACGGCTCAGCTGGTTGTAAAAAAGCTCTTGATTTTTTAAATGTGCTTTATCTATAATTAAGTGTAGTAAAAGCAAAATCGATACCGCTGTAATGAGGACAACTTGTTTGCAAAGCGTTTCACCAGAGAAAAAGGGCAAGGCTGGAACCCTTTCGTTACTGCATGCATATAAGACCCCCTCTAAGCTCTGGCAGCTAATAAAGCTTATGCTTTTAGTAACTGCCGGCGTGATCGGGCGTTAACCGAATTAAGCCGCCGGATACATGTCTTACATGTCCGGAAGTAGGGTGGAACCGCGGGAGAACCCGCCCCTGTCATTGACAGGGGCTTTTTTTATTTTCCGGCGGTTATATTGAATTTATAAAAGGAGTGTTGAACATGGCTGAACAAGTAAATATCCGCTTTCCTGATGGCAATGAAAAAGCCTTTGAGGCCGGCGTCACGACTGAAGAGATCGCTCATTCGATCAGCCCGGGCTTGCGCAAGCAGGCACTTGCTGCAAAATTTGATGGTGACATGATTGATTTGCGCCGGCCGATTTATCAAGATGGTACTGTACAAATTATTACGTCAAAAGATGAGGAAGGACTTGAAGTTCTTCGTCACAGCACAGCGCACGTGATGGCACAAGCGGTTAAGCGGCTTTACAGTGATGTGAAACTCGGGGTCGGCCCTGTCATTGAAAACGGGTTTTACTATGATATCTCGACCCCACATACTTTGACGCCGGATGATTTACCAGCCATTGAAAAAGAAATGCAGCGTATTGTTGACGAAAATCATGAAGTTGTGCGTAAGGAATACACCCGCGAAGAAGCTAAAGCTTTGTACCGTGAGCACGGTGATGACCTGAAGCTTGAATTAATTGATGACATTCCGGAAGGTGAACCAATCACGATTTACGAGCAGGGTGAATTTTTTGACCTCTGCCGCGGTGTGCACGTCCCTGCAACGGCGAAGTTGAAAACGTTCAAGCTGATGAACATTTCCGGAGCTTACTGGCGCGGCGACAGCGACAATGAAATGCTGCAGCGCATTTACGGCACAGCATTTATGAAACAGGAAGACTTAGACGAGCATCTACGCCTTTTAGAGGAAGCGCGTGAACGTGATCACCGTAAGCTCGGTAAAGAATTAGAGATTTTTGCGGTAAACCAAAAAGTAGGACAAGGGCTTCCGCTCTGGCTGCCTAAAGGTGCGACTGTACGCCGAATCATTGAGCGTTACATTGTTGATATTGAAGAGCGTCTCGGCTATGACCATGTGTATACACCTGTACTCGGAAGTGTAGATCTCTACAAAACTTCCGGCCACTGGGACCATTATCAAGATGACATGTTCCCGACTCTTGAAATGGATAATGAAGATCTCGTACTGCGCCCGATGAACTGCCCGCACCACATGATGATTTATAAGCAGGGGCTGCACAGTTACCGCGATCTGCCGCTTCGTATCGCAGAGCTTGGTACGATGCACCGTCATGAAATGAGCGGAGCCCTCGCTGGATTGCAGCGCGTACGTGCAATGACATTAAATGACGCTCACATTTTCTGTACGCCGGAGCAGATGAAAGAAGAGTTTATCCGCGTGGTCAAACTTGTACAAAATGTGTATAAAGACTTTCAGCTCGACGATTATTACTTCCGTTTATCTTACCGGGATCCAGAAGATAAAGAGAAGTATGTGGATAACGATGAGATGTGGGAAGAAGCGCAAAAGCTGATTAAAGAAGCGATGGATGATCTTGAGGTACCGTATGTAGAAGCAGAAGGAGAAGCGGCCTTTTACGGTCCAAAACTCGATGTGCAGGTGAAAACGGCGCTCGGTAAAGATGAGACACTTTCTACGGTACAGCTTGACTTCCATCTGCCGGATCGCTTTGATTTAACTTACATTGGTGAAGACGGACAAGAGCATCGCCCGGTTGTTATTCACCGCGGTATTGTTTCCACAATGGAACGTTTTGTTGCTTTTCTTCTCGAAGAGTACAAAGGGGCCTTCCCGACATGGCTTGCCCCGGTACAAGCGCGCGTCATCCCGGTTTCAGCAGGTGTGCACGCTGATTACGCGAAGCAGGTTGAGGAACGTCTGCGCGAAGCAGGGTTCCGCGTAGAAAGCGATATGCGCGATGAAAAGATCGGCTATAAGATACGTGAAGCGCAAACTGGTAAAATTCCGTATATGCTTGTTGTTGGTGATCACGAAAAAGAAGCTGAAGCTGTTAATGTCCGTAAATACGGTGAACAGGATTCTGAAACAGTGCTTCTACAGCAGTTCATTGATAATTTAACCGCTGAAACTTCGAAAAAAGGCTGAAGAGAAAGTTATTAAATAAGTGTTTGACACGTTGATGTGCTTATGCTAAATTAGAAAAGTAATTGAATAAAGAGGAACCAAAGCAAGCAGAGGCGCCCGCTTCTCACCTGATTGACGCTTTCGGGCAGTTGACAGGTCACGGTTTAATCACTAATCACGTTCGTTAATGATGAAACCAAAGAGTGGGTGTCGTGTGTACACCCGCTCTTTTTTATGCTTGCTCCTGCCGAAGAACCTTGCAAGCAGCAACAGAAGTTCCCCGGTGCATACCCGGCCGGCAGCAAAAAAGGGCGTATACGCTGACCTATGCTTTGATTCGTAATTTCGTTGGAGGTGGCTCATTATTCGTAATGACATGAAAGTGAATGACGGTATTCGCGCAAAAGAGGTGCGCCTCATCGATTCCGATGGGGAACAAATCGGCGTCAAGTCTAAAAAAGAAGCACTTGAAATGGCTCAGGAGGCCGACCTTGACTTAGTGCTTGTCGCTCCGAATGCCAAGCCGCCCGTCTGCCGGATCATGGATTACGGCAAATACCGGTACGAACAGCAGAAGAAAGAAAAGGAAGCTCGCAAAAAGCAGACGACGGTTACTGTCAAAGAAGTGCGCTTGAGCCCGAACATTGAAGAGCACGACTTTAACACGAAGCTGAAAAATGCGCGTAAGTTTCTTTCGAAAGGCGACAAAGTGAAAGCAGCGATCCGTTTCCGCGGCCGCGCCATCACGCATTCGGAAATCGGCCAGGAAGTACTTGAGCGTATGGCAAAAGAATGCGAAGATATCGCTCAAGTTGAAACGAAGCCGAAAATGGAAGGGCGCAGCATGTTCCTCATGCTTGCTCCGAAAGCGGATAAAGACAAGCAAAGCTAAGTTTGTCAACGGTTCAAGGCTTAAACCATTGAAGGAGGTACAATCATGCCTAAAATGAAGACGCACAGCGGTGCGAAAAAGCGTTTCAAAAAGACAGGATCCGGAAAGATCAAGCGCAGCCACGCATTTACGAGTCACTTGTTCCGGAACAAGTCCGAAAAGCAAAAGCGTCGTTTGAGCAAACAAGAAGTTATGGACAAAACGGACCAAAACCGGATTGAGCAGCTTCTTCCGTACAAAAAGAAAAAATAAGCACTTTAAGTTATGTGCTAAGAAAGTAAGGAGGGCTTGACGATGTCAAGAGTAAAAGGTGGATACGTTGCACGTCGCCGTCGTAAAAAAGTCATGAAACTAGCTAAAGGGTACCATGGTTCGAAGCACCGCATGTTCCGTGCGGCACAAGAACAGGTACGCAAATCCCTAGAATACGCTTACCGCGACCGTCGCCAGCGTAAGCGCGACTTCCGTAAGTTGTGGATCACGCGTATCAACGCAGCTGCACGTTTGAATGGCTTGTCTTACAGCCGTTTGATGCACGGTCTTAAGCAGGCTGGCATTGATGTCAACCGTAAGATGCTTGCAGACTTAGCTGTAAACGATGAAAAAGCATTTGCTGAACTTGCTGAAAAAGCAAAGCAGAACTTGTAAAATAGCGTGTGTAAAGAAGCTGCCTGTTTCCTAGCGGGCAGCTTTTTCGTGAGGAGAGACAATTGATTTTACTAATGATAGCTGCTTGGATGGTTAGCTGCAGTTTTGTTGCTATTATCATGGTTAGATTCGACAAAAATAGGGCAAAAATGAGAAAGCAGCGAATTTCTGAGCGAACGTTATTTTTGATGGCGTGGATCGGGGGAAGCCCTGGAATTTTGGGTGGGATGCAACTCTTTCGGCATAAAACAAAAAAACCGTCTTTTAAGTACGGCGTCCCATTGATCATCATAATTCAGGTTGGGCTGATTTTTAGTATGAGCTGGGTCATTTAGGAAGGAGGGTGTGCTAGATGGAAGCATTCATTGATGCGGCAGTAGCAGCAATTCAAGATACAGGCTGGATGGCCCCGCTTTTATTTTTAGGGGCTCATATTTTGCGGCAGCTTCTAATGCTCCCAGTTGCTACCATTGGTATTCTCGGCGGGCTATTATTCGGGACATTTTATGGCACGCTCTTTTCGATGATCGGCTTAACAATTGTAAGCTTAATGTTTTATGCGGCGGTAAAGTTGTGGCCTGCATTACGTCGTAAGCTAACGGAATGGAAGAATAAGTGGATGGGTGGAAAAGAAGAACTTACTTTGGCACAAATTATGATTTTACGTTGTGTTCCATTCCTTCATTTTCATTTAGTAAATGCTTATTTAATGGAGATCAGCAGTAACTGGCGGGATTATACGAAATATTCCTTTATTGCAAGTTTGCCACCGGCTTTGATTTATACATCGTTTGGACACGGCATTCGTGAGCTTCCTTGGTATGTGCTGTTGTTTATTACAGTAGTTCTTGTGTTACTGTTTTTATTATCAAGAAGTAAAACGTTTACTCACCGTATGAAATCGTTCTTTGCATCACGTTAAATGAATAGACGGAAAAAGTCACTTTCCATAAGTTAAACAAAATCTATAGAGAATAACAAAACAGATCCGCCTACCGCAGCCGGATCTGTTTTATGCAATAGAATGCATCATGTACATCATAAAAAAAGAAATGGTGCTGTCCCATAAGATATATTTTAAATGATAAGCATGGGAAATATACTCGCTTTCACCAATGGCACAAGCGCGACATCGGTTTGATCTGCGCTAAAGCTTGACCTCACCGTGTCTTCTTAGCCTCTTGTACCTCCTCCACTTCCTCGGTGGACTACCGATGCCTGCGGGATTTCCTCACTCGTTGTTCTGTGTAAGCGTCGCCGCAGATGCTTGTCAGCCTTGCGTTATTTGATAGTATCAATTGTAGAGATCCTTTTGATTAAGCAATATCTACATAAATCAATTTCATAACGATGCTTTATGAACGATAAAACAAACAATATCCATTGGAAATGATTGATGATCCGTCAATTGAAAAGTGACCGAAAAGAAAGACGGCGACTCCTAGAGGATCAAGCGCAGGCTTCAGCTAACTTGTTCGATTGGCAATCAAATCGAACAAGTTAGCTGAAGCCAAGCCTTCGGGAAAGCGTCCGCTTTCGTTCCGGTCACGTTCATGGTTCAGTTTTTAAGTGCAACCCTCGGCTCGGAGCAGTAAGCTGTGCATGAATTTTAGATTTTGTACCTTGTCGACAGTCTGATGGCTCTCAAAATTGTGAGGGCCATTTCTTTTCAACAACAGTTGACGCGTAAACCTTGCTCTTCTAACGATGCCCATGTTGCTTTTTCTGAAGGCAGCGTTTGAATGATACTTTCGATGAGCGGATAAGTGCTGTGCGCGCGATTCAGCTGATAAAACATCCAGCGGCCCCGTTGTTCTTCAATTACAATCCCTCGATCCCGGAGTTTGCGCAAGTGCTGGCTTATGGAAGGCTGACTCATTTGAAAAACTTCCACAAGCTCACATACGCAGCAATCGCTTTCGTATAATAGGCATAAGGTGCGGAGCCTTGTTTTATCCCCGAGAAGTTTTAAAACTTCAGCTGTTTCTTCGGTGGATCGTTGTTCGAATTCAACAGACATAGATAAGCCTCCTTTGAGGAGTTTACGTTACAAGTAGTATAGCAACATTTCATTCCAACAGCTAGACTTAGCGTTATTCGCCAGTTTCTTGAAAGCGGCGGATGCGTGCTTCAATTTCATCGCGCACGCGTATAAATACAGCGTGTTTTTCTGCTTCGCTTCCTTCAGCTTTAGGGGGATCATCAAAACCCCAATGTGCACGGAAAGCCCCCGCAGGTACAGTTGGACATACTTCATCGGCGTGACCGCACAGCGTAATGACGTGTGTTGCCTCCTTTAAGATATCTTGGTCAATTTGATCGGATGTCTGCCTGCTAATATCAATACTTGCATCTTTCATAACTTCTACTGCTTTTGGATTTACACCGTGGGCTTCAATACCTGCAGAGTAAACCTCAAATTCATCGCTCAAATAGTGGCGCCCGAAGCCTTCCGCCATTTGGCTGCGGCAGGAGTTTCCTGTACATAAAAAGTAAATGATTGGTTTGTTTGACATGACTTACACCTTCCTTTGAATTAATAAATAAGTAACAGCCAGAAGTAAAGTGCAGCTAACGTAATAAACAAGGTTGGGATCGTAAGAATGATACCAACTTTAAAGTAGTACCCCCAGGAAATTTTAACGCCTTTCAATGACAGTACATGCAGCCAAAGCAGTGTAGCAAGGGACCCGATCGGAGTAATTTTTGGTCCCAGGTCGCTGCCGATTACATTGGCGTAAATCATTAACTCTTTCATTAAGCCGTTCAGTTCAGCACCATCAATGGCAAGTGCGTTAATCATCACGGTCGGCATATTATTCATGATTGACGATAAAATGGCAGCTAAAAATCCCATAAACATTGTCCCGGCGAAAAAACCTTCGCCTGCTGCAGCTTGAATGCCTTCAGCGAGAACATCGGTTAAGCCGACGTTTTGCAGCCCGTAAACGACAACGTACATTCCGATGGAAAAAACGACAATTGCCCACGGTGCACCTTTCATTACTGTACGTGTTTCAACAGCCGGACTGCGACGGGCAAGTAGTAAAAAGATGACTGCGACAATACCTGCAACAAAGGAGACAGGTAAGTGTATAAATTCGACGACTAAGTAGCCGACGAAAAGAACACTAAGAACAATCCAGGAAATGCGAAACATTTTTGTATCTTGTATCGCATCACGTGGTCGTTTTAAGTGAGATGCATCGTACGTACGCGGAATGTCTTTACGAAAGACGACAAACAAAACGAGAATACTTGCGGCGATGGAAAATAAGTTCGGCACAATCATGCGTGAAGCGTACTCTAAAAAACCGATACCGAAAAAGTCCGCAGAAACAATGTTAACAAGGTTACTTACAATGAGTGGAAGGCTCGTGCTGTCAGCAATAAATCCGCTTGCCATAATAAACGGAAGGATCATTGCTTCTTTAAAGTTAAGCGCACGGACCATCGCAAGCACGATCGGTGTTAAAATGAGCGCAGCACCGTCATTTGCAAAAAAAGCAGCGACAACTGATCCAAGCAGAGAAATATAAACAAACATGCGGATGCCGCTTCCTTTCGCAATCCTCGCCATATGTAGGGCCGACCACTCAAAAAAGCCGATTTCATCAAGAATTAAAGAAATAATAATAATCGCGATAAAAGTTAGTGTCGCATTCCACACGATTCCTGTAACTTCAATCACATCGCTTACATTAACGACACCTGCAATCAACGCGAGAACAGCTCCGGCAGCAGCTGACCAGCCGATAGAAAGTCCGCGCGGCTGCCAGATCACAAAAGTAAGCGTAAGTAAAAAGATAATCACAGCAACAAAGATCTCCAAAGCGGTGATCCTCCTTTCTGTTATAGATTTTTAATCACATTGGTTGCATGTGAAGCCTACAGTGACTATTATATAATTATATAATTATATGTCAATCAATAAACGAAACGAATTAAGGAGGATAACTTAATGGTATTACAAGTATTTGATCCAGCGATGTGTTGTGAAACTGGGGTATGTGGTCCGGAGGTAGACCCGGAACTTGCTAGAGTAGCTGGTGATATTTCGGCATTGAAAACAAAGGGCATAACGGTAGAACGATTTAACCTTGGCAATGCGCCGGCCCCTTTTGTGGAAACGCCTGCTGTAAAAGCACTGCTTGATGCAAAAGGAGCGGATGTCTTGCCGGTTGTGCTCGCTGATGGAAAGGTTGTCAAAGAGGGTGCTTATCCGTCACAGGAAGAATTCGAAGCATGGACAGGTATTAAGTTGAAGCAATTAGATGAAAGTCAATCCAAGGGTGTAGATATAAAAATCCGCTAACCATCGGTACGCTGAAGTAGAGGGAGGAACATTATGAAGCAACATTTTGTACCAGGGACACATATTCAAACAAAGTATAATTTTTTCACTGGTAAAGGAGGGACTGGAAAAACCTCAACTGCGGCAGCTTCAGCACTCAGCCTTGCTGACAAGGGTTATGAAGTACTGCTCGTGAGTACTGATCCAGCTTCTAATCTTGATGATTTATTTACATTAAATTTAAATAGTGAACCAACTGTTATTCCGGAGCAACGAAACCTTCATGCAGTGAATGTAGAACCAGAAACAGCAGCAGAGGCGTATCGTGAACGAGTCGTAGGTCCGTACCGCGGCATTCTTCCGGATTCGGCTGTAGAACAAATGGAAGAGCAAATGTCTGGCGCCTGTACGGTAGAAATCGCCGCCTTTGATCAATTTGCCGGCTGGCTTTCTGACGATGCGAGAGATTTATATGACTATTTTATCTTTGATACGGCGCCGACCGGACATACCCTCCGGCTTTTGCAACTTCCGGGGGCATGGACCGAGTTTTTTGCTGAAAATACAACCGGCGCATCTTGTATTGGCCCACTTTCTGGTTTAACGGAAAAACAGCAGGGTTATGAAGAAGCGTTTGAACGGTTAAAACAAGTTGAAGAAACAACGATGTTTTTTGTGGCTAGACCGGCAGAAGCGCCTTTAGAAGAAGCTGCGCGTAGTGCAGAAGAGCTTGGAGATCTCGGTTTAACTCAACAGGTGTTGATTGTAAACGGGGTGCACCCACTCTTAGAACAAGAAGTTAAAACAGAGGATGAAGTTAGCCGAGAGTTTAAACAAAGCCAGCTCAAAGCTTTACAGCAAAAACCGGAAGTGCTTGCACATTTGACGCAGTATATTCTGCATTTAAAGCAACAGAGCGTCGTTAATCCAGCCACAGCCCGAGAGCTGCTTACACCGGGCAGTGGGGGTGAGAAGTTAGAAATGACGTCCGTACCGGTGTCTTCCACAGCATTGGAGACATGGGTTGATGAAGTGCTTAAGGCAAAACAGCAATTAATTTTCACAATGGGAAAGGGCGGTGTTGGTAAAACAAGTACAGCAGCAACGATTGCACAACTGCTTGCTGACCGTGGTGCCCCAGTCTTACTTGCCTCAACTGATCCAGCCACGCACTGGGAAGACCGGGATGCGTCTTCTGGTACTTTTGCTGTCCGCACAATTGATCCAGAAAAAGAGACGGAAAAATATCGTGCACAAGTGCTGGCGAGTATGGAGGGGGAACTAGGTGAAGAAGGGATTGCTTATATGAAAGAAGAGCTTGCTTCACCGTGCACCGAGGAAATTGCTGTGTTCTACGCATTCAGCCGGCTTGTCGAACAGGCCGATGATTATTATGTTGTTATTGATACCGCGCCGACAGGACATACGTTACTTTTACTTGATGCAGCCGGTTCGTACCATCGAGAGCTGCTGGAAAAAACCGGTGATGATCAAGCGATACGTAGGCTTTTACCTCGGTTGCGGGATCCAAAGCAGACAGCATTCCTTCTCGTAACGCTGCCGGAGGCGACACCGGTGTATGAAACAGAGCGTTTGCAAAAAGATTTAATTCGAGCAGGGTTAACGCCTTCTACATGGCTTATCAATCAAAGCTTAAGCGCAGCTGTCCCTCAAGATTCGCTGTTACGTGCGCGGGCTGCAGGTGAAATGACATGGATTAATCGAGCTGAACAAGTAGCGGAAAATGTGATAGTCAGACCGTGGCAACAGCAGTAAACGTTTGTTGACCGCACCATTTGCAAAAAAAAAGAACCTGCATCATTGTGGTGCAGGTTCTTTTATTCACTCCGATTGATTTCCGTGTTCTTCAAGCAGTTCCTTTACAGGACTCTTCCATTCAACTTCAGCTTCTGGGTAAGCCATTTGGATTTCGTTTTCAATAAACTTAAAATCGTCTGTAGATAAACCCTTTAATCTCTCTTTACGTTGCGGCCAAACGATCACATGAACAATTTCAAAAGCATTCTCGGTTGTACCTAAATATTTTTCCCCTTCAAACATGGCACCTTTGTAGGTAATGAATAAGTTTTTGCGAACGTTCTTTTTTTCATCTAAAAAGAAGAACTGTCTCCGTTCGTGGGCAGCTTCGAGCTTGCGTTTTGGGTTGAAAAAATACTTTGCAGCTGCATAAATGATGATGATAATCGCAGCTAGAATGAGCAGGCGCAAGACAATTGCCATACAATCCCCTCCTGATGTCAGCCGTCACTTACTAATTCCATTGTATACGATCGCTTCTCATTTGTCGTTGCTGGCATACGCTTTTTCGATATCGTTACTTATATGTATTCCCTTACGTTTTTGAGATTAAGCATGTGACTGAAATTTCTCCACATTTTACGGAAAAGGTTTGAGAAACGAAACAAATCCGTTTATACTAAATTTATGCAATGTGTTCTTACTCACATTAATAGAATTACATAGTTCAGGAGGGGTCAGGTTGGCAAACATGGATGAAACCTTAACAATGTTAAAAGAGTTAACTGACGCAAATGGCATCCCAGGAAACGAAAAAGAAGCACGCGAAGCGATGAGAAAGCATATCACACCTTATGCGGATGAAGTTACCACAGATGGTCTCGGCAGCTTAATCGCCAAAAAAACGGGGGAAGCAGATGGACCACGGGTTATGGTTGCCGGTCATTTAGATGAGATCGGCTTTATGGTTACACATATTGATGAAAAAGGCTTTTTAAAGTTCCAAACCGTTGGCGGCTGGTGGGAGCAGGTTATGCTTGCTCAACGCGTGAACGTTATGACGAAAAATGGTAATATTACAGGAATTGTCGGCTCAAAGCCACCTCACATCTTACCGCCGGAGCAGCGGAAAAAGATGGTTGAAAAAAAGGATATGTTTATTGATATCGGTGCTTCAAGCCGTGAAGAGGCGGAGTCGTTTGGCATCCGTCCGGGGGATTCTGTTGTACCAATATGCGATTTTGAAGTTATGACAAACGAAAAGCTGCTTATGGCTAAAGCATGGGATAATCGGATCGGTTGCGCCATTGCCATTGAAGTATTAAAGCAGCTGCAAAATGAAGAGCATCCGAACGAAGTTTACGGTGTCGGTACGGTTCAGGAAGAAGTCGGACTGCGCGGAGCGAAAACATCGGCGCAAAAAATTCAGCCGGATATCGGTTTTGGGGTGGATGTCGGTATTGCCGGTGATACACCAGGTGTGAACGAAAGCGATGCCCGCGCTAAAATTGGTGAAGGTCCACAAATTTTAGTGTATGATGCATCCATGATTTCTCACCGCGGCGTACGTGAGTTTGTCGTTAACACAGCAGAGGAGAACGAGATCCCGTATCAATATGACGCGATGTCTGCCGGTGGAACGGATTCTGGTGCTATTCATTTAACTGCAAATGGCGTACCAGCTTTGTCAATTACGGTACCAACGCGTTATATCCACACGCATGCTGGTATTCTTCACCGCGATGACTTTGAAAATGCAGTTAAACTGATTGTAGAAGTTATTAAAAAACTTGATCAAGATACTGTTGAAAACATCACATTTGAATAATAAAAACAGAAGGGGGCTGTCCCAAAAGGGCAGTCCATTTCCTTTTTTTCCAGATTTGAACACTAAAAAAGAGATCATCCTTTTGAACAATGGAAAGTAACCACACCCACCAAAGAAAGGAAGATCTCTTATATTTAAATAAAATACCATGGGTCAGCTTCTTCTATCAATAAATTTCAGCGATTATATTCCGGAAAGCCATGTTTCTCGTGTGGTGCATGAAATGATCGAGCAAGCTGAAAGCCAAATCTTCTACGATCCTTACGATGGGGGCAACCGCTCTTCATATCATTCGAAAATGAGATGATAAAAGTCATTTTATCTTGTTTAGGCGATTCATGCCCCACCTCTTAGCTTAGCGTAGGTGGGGGTGGTTCAAATGTTTGTATCTAGAAGTGGTACTCCTAACGTGATATCCAAAAGGGGATTGATGATCCGCAAATTTAAAAGTAAACGAAACGAAAGACGGCGACTCCCAGAGGATCAAGCGCAGGCTGAAGATCCACTTGTTCGAATGGTTTTTATTCGAACAAGTTAGCTGAAGCCAAGCCCTCGGGAAAGCGTCCGTCTGAAGTGAAGGTTGCGTTCATTATTATCAAGCGATAGGCGATTTCAAACGTCAAGAAAAAACGACGTCAAAGTAGCATTAACATAGCAAAACGACCGTCAACTTCTCGTTTCTAGAATCCGGGTCTATACATTTTGAGCTTCTTTAGATAACGTTTTCACCATCTCATCCTTTTCATCTTCGTCTGCTTGTTTCCAAAACATCTCAAATAAAACTCCAAGGCCAGGCAGCATCTTTTCTTCACCTTTTGTAAGTGCATCCTGAATGGTTGCCTCCATATCTTCTTTGCTGCTTCCGGAAATGTTAGACATGACAGCTTGACGCAAATTAATGCTCATACCCGAAAACCTCCTTCTCATGTATAATAAATGTACGATCTTCTACATAGGTTGAGCCGACAATGAGAAAATATACATAAGGACGGAGGCTATTATGGAGCGAATTGAGTCAAGTAAGAATCAAAAAGTGAAAGATGCAAAACGGCTGCGCTATAAAAAGTACCGTGAACGTGATGAGCGCTTTTTAATTGAAGGCCCGCATCTAATTGAAGAAGCATTGAAAAGCGGCAGGGAAATCGAGCGGATTTTTGCGGATGATCCAGATAAAGTACCTGACGTTGCCGGCCGTTACAATATTCCGACGGCCCTCGTAAACGAACAGGTTATTCAAGAGTTAACTGGTGTACAAAATCCGCAGGGATTGGTTGCAGTATGCATGATACCTTCTAAGCCTGAAAAGCTTGTAGAAGGCATTTATTTACTGCTTGATGAAATTCAAGATCCTGGAAACGTAGGTACAATGATTCGTACCGCAGATGCGGCCGGCGCTAAAGGTGTCATCCTTGGTGAAGGATCAGCGGATGTTTATAATGAAAAAGCGGTGCGGGCAACGCAAGGCTCAATATTTCATATCCCTGTGATTCAAGGACCGCTTGAAGAGTGGATCGATCAACTGAAGGAGCAGGGTGTTCCAATTCTTGGTACAGGAATTGCTGAAGGTACAAGCCATACAGCACTTGCTCCCCTGAAATCATTTGCTTTAATTGTTGGTAACGAAGGGGGAGGAGTTAAGCCGGAGCTGCTTGAAAAAACAGACCAAAACGTTTATATTCCTATCCACGGGGACGCCGAGTCTTTAAACGTTTCTGTAGCGACTGGGATTTTGTTATATCATTTACGTAAAGGATAAATCAGTTGAGTGATGCAAGGTTGATTTGAACTTTTCAGACTGTCGACAAAGTACAAAACCTAACATTAACGCACAGCTTACTGCTCCAAGCGGCGGGCTGCCTTATGAAGAGGATAAAACCGAACAATGAACGTAACCAACACTACCGACGGGCGCTTTCCCGAGGGCTTGGCTTCAGCTAACTTGTTCGATTGATTTCCAATCGAACAAGTGGATCTTCAGCCTGCGCTTAATCCTCTGGGAGTCGCCGTCTTTCGTTTCAGTCACTTGTACATTTGTCTTTTGTGTATGGTTCGTTGGATCACTCATAAAGCGTCGTTATGGAATGGATTCATTTAGATATGGCTTGATCAAATGGATCTTTACCATTCATGACCAGCAAATGACGCTAAGCTGACGAGCCTCGGCGGCGACGCCACCAAGATCAGCGCGAGCCGAAAAGCGACGTCAGCCATCGTTCATCTTAAAAATATGTCTACACACTGTAAGGTTAATTTGAGCCTTTGTCTTTTCAAGTGTTTTTTTGTATAATATAAAAAAATCGAGTAAAGTGAACAGCAGAGAAGGAGAGTAGTACCCCGGCCCCCGTTTGACAGGGAGGAACAGCCGTTGACTGAGAGCGTTCTCATCTAGGACTGGGCGAATTCACTCTGGAGCTGGCGCCGGAAGACTTCCAATGTTGGAAGTTAAGGTTGCCCCGGTCCTTTTAAGGATCGTTATTGATGAGAAGTGAACAGCCGAAGTGGCTGTTAAAAAGGGTGGTACCGCGAAACCTTCGTCCCTTTCCGTCGTGAAAGGAGCGAAGGTTTTTTACTGTGCTCAAAACTTAAAGGAGGCAAAACGATGATTGAACGTCTCGGTGAATTAGAAAAAGAAGCGCTTGCCAAAGTGGCTGCTGCTGAAGATGTGAAACAGCTTGAAGAAATTCGTATTACGTACTTAGGCAAAAAAGGACCGATCACAGAAGTATTGCGCGGTATGGGGAGCTTGTCAGAAGAAGAGCGCCCAAAAGTCGGTCAAAAAGGGAATGAAGTGCGCACATCGATTCAAAGTGCAATTGATGAAAAAAATGAAGAGCTTGAAGCTGCAGCACTTGAAGCTCGTTTAGCAGAAGAAGCGATCGATGTTACGCTCCCCGGTCGCCCAGTACGCCGCGGGGCCCGGCACCCGCTGACAGCGGTGGTAGAAGAAATTGAAGATATTTTTATCGGTATGGGCTTTGATGTTACTGAAGGACCGGAAGTTGAAACCGATGCTTATAACTTTGAAGCGTTGAACCTGCCAAAAGATCATCCGGCGCGGGATATGCAGGATTCATTTTACGTGACAGATGACTTGCTCCTACGTACACAAACATCTCCTGTTCAAGCACGAACGCTTGAGACAAAAGGTGGAGAGGGGCCGGTGAAAATTGTCTGTCCAGGCAAAGTATACCGCCGCGATGAAGACGACGCTACCCACTCTCACCAGTTTATGCAGGTTGAGGGGCTGTACGTTGATAAAAACGTTCGCTTGAGCGACTTAAAGGGAGTTTTAGAAACGTTTGTGAAGCAGTATTTTGGAGCAGACCGTACAATCCGGCTCCGGCCGAGCTTTTTCCCGTTTACCGAACCTTCTGCAGAAGTGGATGTATCCTGTGGGATTTGCGGGGGCACCGGCTGTCGTGTGTGTAAGCATACAGGCTGGATAGAAGTTCTTGGCGCCGGTATGGTTCACCCAAATGTACTTGAAATGAGTGGTTTCGACCCTGAAGAGTATAGCGGCTTTGCGTTCGGCATGGGCGTAGAACGCTTTGCAATGTTGAAATACGGCATTGATGATATTCGCCATTTCTATACAAACGATCAACGCTTTCTTGATCAATTCAAACGAGTGTAAGGAGGAGTGAGCACATGTTAGTATCACTACAATGGTTAAATGATTACATTGATATAAGCGATTTGACTGCGGAAGAGGCAGCGGAAAAATTAACGCGCGGCGGGATTGAGGTTGATCATATCCACCGTTATCATAACGGGCTTGAGCAGCTCGTCGTTGGTGAAGTGCTTGAGGTTAGTCAACATCCGGAAGCAGATAAATTATCCGTTTGCCAGGTGGATACCGGGGATGGCACATCTCAGATTGTCTGCGGTGCACCGAATGTAGCTGAAGGGCAGAAAGTAGCTGTAGCACTTCCTGGCGCTGAACTTCCAAACGGTATGGTTATTAAAGAAGCGAAGCTTCGAGGACAGCCATCACAAGGAATGATTTGCTCTTTAAATGAACTTGGTATAAGCGACAGCGTTATTCCAAAAGAAGAAGCAGACGGTATTACAGTGCTTCCGCAAGAAGCTGAAGTTGGTACCGATGCAGCTGAGCTGCTGCAATTGAATGATG
Source organism: Salsuginibacillus halophilus (assembly GCF_003014715.1). Lineage (GTDB taxonomy): Bacteria > Bacillota > Bacilli > Bacillales > Marinococcaceae > Salsuginibacillus > Salsuginibacillus halophilus. Next base: position 105,727 of record NZ_PYAV01000009.1, on the reverse strand, counting down.
CAGTTTTGGAACTTGATTTAACCCCAAACCGGGCAGATGGCTTAAGTATGATCGGACTCGCTTATGAAATGGCGGCGCTGCTCGAGCGTGAAATGAAGCTGCCGGAAATTGATCACGGCACAAAGCGCGGCAATGCTGCAGATGAAGTGAGCGTACAAATTGATGTACCGGAAGATGCGCCGTATTACGGTGCGAAAGTATGTCATAATGTAACGCTTCAATCATCGCCGCTTTGGTTAAAAACGCGATTGATGGCAGCAGGGATCCGACCGATCAACAATGTTGTAGACATTACAAACTTTGTATTGCTTGAGTACGGTCAGCCGCTGCATGCTTTTGACTTTGATGCGTTCGCTTCAAATGAAGTCCTGGTCCGCCGTGCTTTAGACGGTGAAACGATCGAAACGCTTGATGGAACAACACGTACATTACAGCCAGAGCATTTAGTCATTACAAATGGCGATAAGCCACATGCTGTTGCGGGTGTCATGGGCGGTGCAGAATCAGAAGTGACAGACGCTACTGCGACAATTCTGCTTGAAGCAGCGCAATTTAACTCCTCTAGCGTTCGCCGTGCTTCGAAAGATTTAGGCTTGCGCAGTGAATCCAGTCTTCGGTTTGAAAAGGGCATTGATACGAGCCGTACACCGGAGGCCGCTGAGCGCGCTGCCCGCCTGTTTGAGAGCTTGGCAGGAGCCGATGTTTTGTACGGTACTGTAGAAGCGGATTACCGTCCGGGAACGGAGCAGACGATCACAACAACAGCTGCAAAAATTAATAATCGCCTCGGCACAGCATTGTCGACAGATGAAATTACAGCAATTTTTGAACGGCTGGATCTTCAGGTACAAAAAGACAAAGACCATTTAACCGTTTATGTTCCGCCGCGTCGTGCAGACTTAGCGATTGAAGAAGATTTATCTGAAGAAGTTGCCCGGATTTACGGCTATGACCAAATCCCTTCGACACTGCCTGAAGGTACGACGACTGTAGGACGCTTAAGTCAATACCAAGCACGCCGCCGCAGTGTTCGCCGCTTCTTGGAAATGTCCGGGATACATGAGGCTGTAACGTACTCATTAACACGAGACGATGCCAAGGATGAATTCCGCCTGCCGGCTCATGCTGAGCAGTACCCGGTGCATGTGGCAATGCCGATGAGCGCTGATCGCAGTGTCATGCGGACAAGTTTGATACCTCACTTGTTGGAAGCGTTAAGCTATAACCGAAACCGTCAGATGGAAGATACCGCTTTATTTGAAATGGGATCGGTCTTTTTAAGTGATGAACCTGTCGTAGAAAAACAGCCGAATGAACGAGAGATGATCGCTCTTACAGTTTCGGGTACGTGGCAGTCCCACCGGTGGCGCGGCGAAAAGCAGCCGGTTGATTTCTTTACAATTAAAGGAGTCATTGAAGGGATGTTAACGGAGCTCGGCTTGTTTGAAGCGGCCGCTTTTGTGCCAAATACGGCTATGGAAGGGTTTCATCCTGGTCGTACAGCAGAAATCGAAGTGCACGGTGAAAAGCTTGGTGTGATAGGTGAAATCCACCCGTCAATGCAAAAAGCATACGATTTGGCTCCGGTATATGCAGCTCAACTTGATATCGAAAAGCTGTTGCAGCTTGATGCTGACCCGGTGAAATATACAGCTTTACCACGCTTTCCAGCTGTCACGCGTGATTTAGCAGTAGTTGTTTCAAGCTCAGTTGCGGCTGGAGAAGTTGCTCGGATCATTGAAGAAAGCGGGCAGCCATTGCTTGAATCTGTCGCCTTATTTGATGTTTATGAAGGAGAGCACATTGAAGAAGGTAAAAAGTCACTTGCCTTCTCGCTCCGCTACCGCGATCCGGAAAAAACACTTACAGACGATGAAGTTTCTCATGTTCATGAAAACATCGTACAAAACCTTGAACGTAAAGCAGGCGCAGCTTTACGCAGCTAAAATAACCTTATTCGATGCTGTCCGGACACGACGGGCAGCATCATAGTGTGTAGACAAACTTTCAAGAAAAGCGCAGTCTGACGTCGCTTTTCGGCTCGCGCTGATCTTGGTGGCGTCGCCGCCGGCGCTCGTCAGCCTTGCGTCATTTGATGGTCATAAATTGTAGAGGTTCTTTTAATTAAGCAATATCTACATAAGTCAATTTCATAACAAACATTATCTATTAGAAATGATGATAGTCTGTAAATTGAAAAGTAACCGAAACAAAAGACGGCGACCCCCAGAGGATTAAGCGCAGGCCGAAGATCCACTTGTTCGATTGGTAATCAATCGAACAAGTTAGCTGAAGCCAAGCCCTCGGGAAAGCGTCCGTCTTGGGTGAAGGTTACGTTCATAATTCGGTTTTTTCTCTTAATAGGGCAGCCAGCGGCGGTTGAAGCAGTAAGTTGTAAGTTAATGTTAAGTTTTGTACTTTGTCTACAGCCTGCGATGCTGTCCGTACATGACGGGCAGCATCGTTTCTACCTCATAGGTGCCGGCTGTTTCGTGAACGTTTTTTGCAGGTGGAAATGTAATCATGTAATGATTCCTTTGATAGACTTTATGATCCTTTCACCCGGAATATTTTCAACAATGTCGTATTCTGTTATTATTGAGGATAGTTTAAGATCTGTTACGAATGTGTATGCAGGTGGAATAGGGGGATCAACGTGTCTGAAGGAAAGGAGCGACAGCGTACGACTGTAAGCATATATGGACAACAGTATACGGTCGTGGGTGAAGATGAACCAGAGCACGTGCAAAACGTTGCGCGCGCGGTCGATCAAAAAATGCGTGAGATTAAAAGCATCAACCCGTACTTGGATACCACCCGTTTAGCCGTTTTAACAGCGATCAATGTAATGGATGATCAACTGAAACAACAAGCATTAACGGAGAAGGAACGACTGGAGAAAGACGAGGATTAAATTGCTATGCTTAGTTTGATAATATTACTCATACTCATCGGAAGCTTTTTTATTGGCCTTAGGCGAGGCTTTATATTACAGGCCATTCACTTAGTTAGTTTTTTTGCAGCTTTAATTGTTGCATTTATATTTTACGACGATTTAGCAGAGCATTTAGTTATGCTCATTCCATACCCTGATTTCTTAGATCCAGCAGACGGTGAAGGCATGCTGCTTTCATCATTTTATTTTGAAGACGTGTACTACAATGGGATCAGCTTTGCGCTATTATTCTTTTTAACGAAAATTGTTCTTCAAATTATTGGTTCAATGCTGGATTTTGTGTCCACACTGCCGGTGCTCCGTACGGTCAACTGGTTTTTAGGTGGTGTGCTCGGCTTTATTGAAACTTATCTCATTTTATTTGTTGTGTTCATTGTTGCGCTATTATTGCCTGTTGATTTCATTCAATCGGTGATTAGCGACTCGCTTGTGGCACGATTGATGGTTGAAAACACCCCATTTTTATCTGACTGGCTGTATAGCTTATGGGTAGATGAACGATAAAGGACAACGAAGGGAAGCTTGGCGCCGCCAAGTTTTCTTTTTTCGTCGAACAAGGATTAAAGGAGGCAGACGTGTTGAACAAAAAAGATATCATTGCCATGCTTGAAGATATTGCAACATATATGGAGATTCAAGGAGAAAATACATTTAAAATATCCGCTTACCGTAAAGCGGCCCAGGCACTGGAGCGGGACGAACGGTCTTTAGCTGAAATTGATAACCCAGCTGCACTAAGTGGAATTGGTAAAGGGACAGCCGGCGTTATTCAAGAATATATTGATACAGGAGAAAGCAGCGTTTTAAAAGAACTGCAGGCACAAGTACCAGAAGGGCTCCTTCCGCTGTTGAAACTGCCTGGGCTTGGCGGGAAAAAAATTGGGCGCTTGTATCAAGAGCTTGGTGTAACGAGCGCAGAAGAGTTGGAGGCAGCTTGTGATCATAAAGAAGTACAGGCTTTAAGTGGTTTTGGAGCCAAATCTGAAGAAAAAATTTTAACTGCCTTAAAAGAAGCAGGCAGCCGTCCGGAACGTCTGCCGATTGCAGAAATGCTGCCCGTTGCTGAGACGGTGGAGCAGTATTTAACTGAAATGGACGGGATCACACGTTGGCAGCGTGCAGGTAGTCTCCGGCGTATGGAGGAAACGGTGAAAGATATCGATTACATTATATCCACAACCGATGCAGCCACTGTACGAGAGCAGTTAACAAGCATGCCGGACATTAAAGAAATTACAGCGGATGGTGAAACGAAAGTGTCACTTGTCCTTGCCAAAGGATATCATATTGGCGTGGATTTCCGTCTCGTTACTGACGAACAATTTGCTACAACATTGCATCACTTTACAGGCTCAAAAGATCATAATGTACTTATGCGTCAACTTGCTAAAGGGCAGGACGAAAAAATCAGCGAGTATGGTGTAGAGAACCAAGCAACTGGAGATATACAGACTTTTGTTGATGAAACGGCGTTTTACGCACATTTCGGACTGCATTTCATTCCCCCTGAAGCGCGGAGCGGCAGAGATGAAACCGAAGTTTTTCAAAGTGATTACAACGTGGTCGCTGAAGCTGATATTGTAACAGATCTGCATATGCACACAACTTGGAGTGACGGCGGTTTTTCAATTGAAGAAATGGTGGATGCCGTTCGTGCTAAAGGGTATACGCATATGGCTGTAACTGACCATTCAAAGTTTTTGCAGGTAGCCAATGGTTTGAATGAGGAAAGGCTCCGCAGACAGATCGAAGAAGTTCGACGCGTGAATGAAGAAAAACAAGACATTGAAGTGCTCGCTGGGACGGAAATGGATATTCGGCCAGACGGCACCCTGGATTTTTCTGATGATCTGTTAAAGGAGCTTGATTTTGTGATTGCATCCATTCATTCGGCTTTTTCACAAACGCAAGAAGAATTGCATCACCGTTTAGAGCAAGCGCTAAGTAATCCTCATGTACACATGATTGCGCACCCGACCGGGCGGTTGATTGGAGCTCGCAGCGGCTACGATATTGATGTAGAATGGCTCATGAAGCGGGCGGCTGAAACGAATACGGTGCTTGAATTAAATGCCAACCCAAATCGTCTTGACCTTAATGCGTACTGGCTGCGGCAGGCAGAAGCTGCTGGGGTTATGATTGCAGTTAATACGGACGCGCATAAGGTTGATATGCTTGAGCATATGAGTGCCGGCGTCGGTATGGCCCGTAAAGCTTTACTCAAACCTGAACAAATTGTAAACACATGGACATACGAAACACTGCGCCGCTGGCTTGCCAAAGATTAAGCGGCTCGATATAGAAAGGATGTCTTGTCATGAATGACCGGGTCCTCCGGCTGTTAGAGTACGATAAAATGAAAGACCAGATGAAACAGCATGTAGCCTCGTCACTCGGACGAAGCGCTGTAGATGAACTTCAGCCGATGACTGATTATGCTGATATCAAGGCGCAATTGGAAGAATCTGATGAAGGGGCAGCTGTCATTCGGTTAAAAGGACAAGCACCGCGCGGCGGCATTTTCGATATTCGCCCGCAAATAAAGCGGGCAGAAATCGGCGGTATGCTCAATGAAAGTGAACTTATTGAAATAAGCGCAACAATTCATGCTGGTTATCAATTGAAAACTTTTATCCGCTCTTTAATTGATGATGATTTATTACAGCTCCCCCGTCTTGAAGCAAAAGTAGAAGATATTCATGCCCTGCAGGGACTTGAGCAGGAAATTAAACAAAGCATTGATGATCACGGTAAAGTGCTTGATAGCGCAAGCTCGGATTTGCGGAGGATTCGTCAACGGTTAAAAACGACAGAATCAAGTATACGTAGTAAACTTGAACAGCTTACTCGCTCTTCAGATCATCAGGCGAAGCTTTCAGACGCGGTGGTGACGATCCGAAATGACCGTTACGTGATCCCAGTAAAACAGGAGTATCGCAACGCATTCGGCGGTATTGTTCATGATCAATCATCTTCTGGCGCGACGCTATTTATCGAGCCGCAGTCTGTCGTAACATTGAACAATCAGCTCCGCGAAGCAAAAGCTGATGAGCGGGATGAAATCGAGCGGATATTACGTGAACTCTCGACGCTTGTAATGAATAACACAGGTGGGTTGCTCGAAAACGTGGCGATTCTTGCGAGTCTTGATTTTATCTTTGCAAAAGCTTATTACGCAGTGTCTTTGAAAGCTGAACGTCCGACATTTGTTGATCAGCAAATGCTTGAGTTCAGCAGGGCGCGCCACCCGTTGATTCCACAAGACGAAGTCGTACCGATTGATGTGGCTCTTGGGGATGAGTATCAATCACTTGTCATTACCGGGCCGAACACTGGTGGTAAAACGGTGACATTGAAAACGGTAGGATTGTTAACATTAATGGCCCAGTCCGGTTTGTTTCTACCTGTGGCTTCAGGTTCAACAGCTGGTATATTTCAGACGGTCTGTGCGGACATTGGTGATGAACAGTCGATTGAGCAAAACTTAAGTACGTTTTCCTCGCATATGACAAACATTGTGGAAATGCTGGATATGATTAATCATGAAAGTCTTGTGCTGTTCGATGAGCTTGGCGCAGGAACAGATCCTGCAGAAGGAGCGGCACTTGCTGTAGCAATTCTTGATGAAGTGAAATCCCGAGGCGCACGTACAGTAGCAACTACGCATTATAGTGAATTGAAAGGCTACGCCTACAACCGTGAAGGAGTCATGAACGCAAGTGTAGAGTTTGATGTAGATACCTTGCAGCCAACATACCGTTTATTAACCGGTGTGCCAGGTCGTAGTAACGCATTTGCGATTTCCCAGCGGCTCGGTTTGGATAAAGATGTGATCAACTCGGCTGAAACGCACGTATCCCAGGAGACGCGAGAAGTTGAGCAGATGATTACATCACTTGAAGAACAGAAAAAGCTCGCAGAACAAGACGTGCTTGAAGCTGAAGAAATCCGGCGGGATGCCCGGCAGATTCACAGGGAGCTTGAAAAAGAATTTGAAGCATTTCAAGCGGAAAAAGAAAAAGAACTGGAAAAAGCTCGTGAACAGGCAGAAGCAGAAGTGAAAAAAGCGAAGCAGGACGCTGAAGATATTATTGAGTACTTGCGTGAGTTGCAGCGAGAAGGCTTGGAGGTCAAAGAGCATGAGTTGATTGATGCGCGTAAACAGCTTGAAAATGCAGCACCTAAAACTGCAAAGAAGCAGGAAAAAGTAAAAGAGAAAACACGAAAACAGCAAGCGATTGAACTAGGTGATGAGGTGAAAGTCATCAGCTTTAACCAGCGCGGACAAGTGCTTGCAAAGGTGAGCGACAATGAGTTTCAAGTTCAGCTTGGGATTATGAAAATGAACGTCAAAAAAGATGATATGGAAAAGATTAAAAGTGAACCAAAGCAGTCACCTAAGCCGGTAGCGCGTGTGCAATCGAACCAGCACGTAAAGCCTGAACTTGACTTGCGTGGTGTGCGTTACGACGAAGCGATGCACCGTGTTGAAAAATATTTGGATGAAGCTGTGCTTGCAGGGTTTCAAAAAGTAGATATTATACATGGGAAAGGTACCGGTGCGCTTCGTAAAGGTGTGAAAGAGCTTTTGAAAAAACATCCGAACGTTAAAAATACCCGCGATGGTGGTATGAACGAAGGCGGTATCGGTAACACCGTCGTCGAGTTAAAATAATTGCGCTAAATGTAGTTTGTGAGGAAAGCGGTGTTGGTGTGGATACGTTATGGAAAGTACTGCTCATCTGTTGTGCTGGATTTATTCTAGCAGGTTTCATTTACTTGTTTTTTATTGCTTGATCCGTAAAATGGTTTAGGCCTATAAGTGAACAATGCGGGTATCTGTACGATTTCTACAGGTACTCGCTTTTTAATGTTTGTTTTCATCTCATATTCAGGCTGTTCTTCACAAAGTGTTATTAAAATCAAACGAAAATAGAAACCTCACTCCAAAAGAAAAATTTTCAAAAATTTTAAAATTGTCTTTTAAAATGAAAGCGGTTGCAATAAAATAGAGTTAGAGGGGAATGTTTACAAGAGAAGAGTCAATAAAGGAGGCAGTGTTGCATGCAGACAGAAACCAAACCTGTTTGGCTGTCCAATTATCCAGAAGCTGTTCCGGCATCAATGACTTACGAAGAAAGATCGCTGCAGTCGTATCTGCAGGAATCAGCAACAAACAGTCCGGAAAAAGAAGCAGCGCATTTCATGGGTACGTCACTCACGTACCGTGAGCTGTATGATCAGGCTTTGCGCGTAGCTGACCAACTAAGAAGTTTAGGGATTGAAAAAGGTGACCGTGTTGCAATTATGCTTGCAAATACACCACAGTCTGTCATTTCCTATTACGGAGCTCTATTTGCCGGTGCGATCGTTGTTCAAACGAACCCACTTTACGTAGAGCGTGAAATTGAGCACCAAATGGTAGACTCTGGTGCAAAAATTATGATCTGCTTAGACCTTGTTTATCCAAGGGTGCAGAGCGTGCGTGCGAACACTGATTTAGAGCATGTCATTGTAACAAGTATTAAAGACTTTCTGCCGTTTCCAAAAAACTTAATTTATCCATTTGTTCAAAAGAAAAACACCGGGATGAAAGTTGAAGTAGATTATGATAGCACGACGCATGCTTTTAAATCTTTGTTAAAAAACGGTACGCCAAAAGATCCGGAAGTTGAAATCGACCCGAAAAATGACTTAGCACTGCTGCAATATACTGGTGGTACAACAGGGCCTGCTAAAGGCGTCATGCTCACTCATTACAATCTCGTCGTCAACACACTTCAGTGCCGGACATGGATGTATCGCATGGAAAAAGGGAACGAGCGTATACTTGCTGTTCTGCCATTCTTCCACGTTTATGGCATGTCAGTGGCGATGAACATTTCAATCATGTACGAATCTACTTTAGTGATTTTACCTAAATTCGATCCAAAAGATGTTTTAAAAACGATCGAAAAGCAGAAAATCACGTTGTTCCCTGGTGCGCCTACCATGTATGTCGGTCTAATTAATGATCCTGATATTCATAAGTATGATTTGTCATCGATTAAAGCTTGTCTTAGTGGTTCAGCGCCGCTGCCAAGTGAGGTGCAAGATCAATTTGAGTCTCTGACCGGCGGCCGGCTGGTGGAAGGTTATGGGTTAACAGAGACTTCTCCAGTTGCTGCTTCAAACCCGATTTGGGAAGAAAGAAAGAATGGTAGTATTGGCATTCCTTGGCCGGATACAGAGCTTGCTATTTTAAAGCAGGAAACAGGTGAGTCTGCACCTCCCGGCGAAATTGGCGAAATTATGATTCGTGGTCCACAAGTAATGAAAGGTTATTGGGGACGCCCGGAGGATACAGCTGCTGTGTTTAAAGATGATTGGTTTTTAAGCGGCGATATGGGTTACATGGATGAAGATGGCTTCTTTTATATCGTTGACCGTAAAAAAGATATGATTATCGCTGGTGGATTTAATATTTTCCCACGTGAAATTGAAGAAGTGCTTTATGAACATGAAGGTGTACAGGAAGCTGCAGTGATCGGTGTACCTGACCCTTATCGCGGAGAAACTGTGAAAGCTTTCATCGTACCAAAAGAAGATGTTGAGCTGACCAGTGAAGAGATCGAAGCTTTCTCTCGTAAGAACCTGGCTGCCTTTAAAGTACCGAAGTTATACGAATTCCGCGAAGAACTTCCAAAGACCATGGTCGGAAAGATTTTACGGCGGGTCCTTGTCGAGGAAGAAGAAGAAAAGCGTAAAAAAGAAAAAGAAGCATAATAAACAAGGCGCACTGTCAATTTTGGCAGTGCGTCAGCATTTAGACAACCTTTCAAGAAAAGCGAAGGCTGACGTTGCTTTTTGACGGACGCTTGCCTCAGACACGGCCTCAACTTCCTCGGCAGAAAGTCACTGCCTGCGGGATTTTCGGCTCGTGCTGTTCCTGGTGGCGTCGCCGCCGATGCTCGTCAGCCTTACGTTATTTGATGGTCATGAATCGTAGAAATTCTTTTGATTAAGCAACATCTACATGAATCAATTTCATCATGACGCTTTATGAGCGATCAAGCGAACCATATCCAATGGAAATCCTTAATGATCTGTTAACTAACAAGTAACTGAAACAAAAGACGGCGACTCCCAGAGGATCAAGCGCAGGCTGCAGATCCACTTGTTCGATTGGTAATCAAATCGAACAAGTTAGCTGAAGCCAAGCCCTCGGGAAAGCGTCTGTCGGTAGTGTTGGTTACGATCATGATTCTGTTTTTCCTCTTATTAGGGCAACCGCGGGGGTTGGAGCAGTAAGCTGTGAGTTAATGTTAGGTTTTGTACTTTGTCGCCAGTTTGGCGCACTATCAATTTTGGTAGTGCGTTTTTTGCATAATAAACCAAATTACACGTAGAAACAGTTGATGAATTCGTAAAAATTTCAAAAATTTCAAATTGGGTATTCAAAAATGAACGACTATTCAGTACAATGGTACTTGAGAGGAGAAGCTGACTGAAAAGGAAGGTGTTAAGGAGGAACGGTTTTGCAAAAAACGATAGATCGTCCATGGACACAATTTTACCCGGAAGAAATTCCAGCGGAGATGAATTACGAAATACAACCATTGCATGCTTTGTTAGAAAATGCAGAAGCTTCGTTTCCAAAAAATAAAGCGATATCATTCCAAGGTACAACGCTTACTTATCAAGAACTTGGGGAGCAGACACGGGCATTTGCTAACGAACTTTCCGCGCTGGGGGTGGAAAAAGGGGATCGTGTAGCAATTATGCTGCCAAATACACCGCAGTCAGTCATTGCATATTATGGGGCTTTAATGATTGGTGCTGTCGTTGTGCAAACGAATCCTTTATATGTAGAGCGGGAGCTGGAGCACCAAATGGCGGATTCTGGTGCTAAAGTGATCGTTTGTCTTGACTTACTTTATCCAAAAGTTATGAAAGTAAAGCATGCAACACAGCTTGAACATGTCATCGTAACCGGCATTAAGGATTACTTACCATTTCCTAAAAACATGATTTATCCCTTCATTCAAAAGAAAAATCAAGGGATGAAAGTGAAAGTTGAATACAGCCGTACTGTGCATGCTTTTAAACCAATGATTAAGCGTGGTAGTACCTCGAAGGTTCAAGTCTCAATTGATCCAGATCATGATCTCGCACTTTTGCAGTATACCGGGGGCACAACAGGGCTCGCTAAAGGGGTTATGTTAACTCACAGAAACCTTGTAGCAAATACAACACAATGTCTTCAGTGGATGTATCGACTCGAAAGAGGCAAAGAAAAAACGTTGGCGGTACTTCCGTTTTTCCACGTGTACGGCATGACAGTTTCAATGAATTTATCGGTCATGAGTGCATCAGAAACGATCATACTACCGAAGTTCGACCCGAAAGAAGTGCTCGAGACGATACAAAAAGAGCAAATTTCGATTTTCCCTGGTGCTCCAACGATGTATATCGGATTAATTAATCATCCAGATGCTGCTTCGTACGATTTATCTTCAGTACAAGCCTGCATGAGCGGTTCTGCAGCTTTGCCACTTGAAGTACAGCAAACGTTTGAAGAAATGACCGGTGGTAAACTTGTAGAAGGATACGGACTGACTGAAGCAGCACCTGTTACACACTGTAACCTATTATGGGGCACGCGTCGTGAAGGTAGTATTGGCCTGCCTTGGCCGGATACAGAAGCAGGGATTTATTCAGAAGAGAACGGGATGCTTCCACCGAATGAAATTGGAGAACTGGTCATTCGCGGTCCACAAGTGATGCAGGGATACTGGAAACGCCCTGAGGAAACAGCAGCAACGTTTTATGAAGACTGGCTGCTAACTGGAGATATGGGCTATATGGATGAGGATGGTTTTTTCTACATTGTAGATCGGAAAAAGGATATGATTATTGCAGGCGGCTTCAACATCTACCCGCGTGAAGTTGAAGAGGTGCTTTATGAGCACGATGACATTCAAGAAGCGGTTATTGTTGGTGTGCCGGATGAGTACCGCGGTGAAACCGTCAAAGCGTTTATTGTACTTAAAGAAGGCTCTGAAGTTGACGAGGCTGCGCTGGATGCATTTTGCCGTAAAAACCTAGCAGCTTACAAAGTGCCGCGTAGTTATGAGTTCCGCGACGAACTTCCTAAAACAACGGTTGGCAAAGTATTGCGCCGGGTTTTAGTTGATGAAGCTCAAACTGAAGAAAAAGCAAAGTCTTCTTAAGAAACAAATTGACAGAATGGCCGGGCTCAGATAGAATGAAAATACGCTGAGTGAATGGTCATTCACTTTTCCCGAAAAGCCAGCGTATCATGTCGGGGAAAAGAGAGGAAGACAAAATTGAGTAAACGAAATTCTTTAAAATACAATCAAATTATTGATGCCGCTGTAACTGTTATTGCAGAAAACGGCTATCATAATGCTCAAGTTTCAAAGATCGCAAAAGAAGCCGGCGTTGCAGATGGAACAATTTATCTTTACTTCAAAAACAAAGAGGACTTACTCGTCTCACTGTTTGAAGTGAAAATGGGCCAGTTCGTTGACACAATCACCACTGAACTAGAACGCCTCCCGGATGTTGAGGATCAACTGCGTGCGCTCGTCCGCCTGCATTTTCAACAACTGAATGCTGACCCTGAACTTGCTGTTGTAACCCAGCTCGAACTACGGCAGTCCAATAGTGCGCTGCGTAGTCAGATTAACGAAGTACTCAAAGGTTATTTACAAGTTGTCGAAGAGATGATTGTTACAGGTAAGCAAGAACAGGTCTTTTCAGATGTGATCAACGAAAAACTCGGGCGTCAAATGGTGTTTGGCACATTAGATGAAGTTGTTACCAACTGGGTCATGAAAGACTGTCGGTACGATTTGATGGAGCTTGTTGAGCCGGTGCATGAACTGCTTTTAAACGGTTTTAAAGGAAATCAGTCAGAGCGATAAACGAAGGGAGAAGATGACAATGAGTGAACTGCGGTGGGAAGTTTCGAATCAAACCGCCTTTATCACAATTGCGCGTCCGCCGGCGAATGCGCTTTGCCGTTCGCTGCTTGAAAACCTTGACAGCGTGCTGACAGAGATCGAGAAAGATCCTGAAGTGAATGTTGTCATCCTGCACGGAGAAGGAAAGTTCTTTGCTGCAGGGGCAGACATTAAAGAGTTTACAGAAGTTGAAAGTGGCGAAGCCTTCGCCAAGTTAGCTAGTGATGGGCACGCGTTACTCCAACGGATCGAAACCTTTCCAAAGCCGATCATCGCAGCCTTGCACGGTGCCGCCCTCGGCGGAGGGTTGGAGCTTGCGATGAGCTGTCATATCCGGATCGCTGCTGAAGGCACAAAACTAGGTCTTCCGGAATTAAATTTAGGTTTAATTCCAGGATATGCCGGTACCCAGCGCCTGCCACAGCTTGTCGGCCGGGCGAAAGCTGCGGAAATGATGCTTACTTCAGATCCGATTACGGCTGAAGATGCCAAAGCTTGGGGGCTTGTAAATCAAGTGGTGGCTGAAGATGAGCTTCTACAAACAAGCGAAGCAATGGCTGCGAAAATTGCAGCGAAAAGCCAAGTAACAACAGCAATGGTAACGGAGCTGCTTGCTTATGCAGCTGTAGGAGATTTTGAAAGCGGTTCCGACCGTGAAGCTGAGTTATTCGGCCGCGCTTTTGCCTCTGAAGATGGCAAAGAGGGTATTCAAGCTTTTTTAGAAAAGCGGGCTCCAGAATTTCAAAATAAGTAACCTTTACAAGGAGGTCTAAAGATGAACATTTATGTTGTAATGAAGCGTACTTTTGATACAGAAGAAAAGATTGAGATCAATAACGGCGTCATCGATGAAGAAGGTGCTGAATTTATCATCAACCCATACGATGAATATGCGATTGAAGAAGCGATTGTGCTGCGCGATGAACACGGCGGCGAAGTTACTGTTGTAACGGTAGGGGACGAAGAAGCCGAAAAAGAGCTGCGTACAGCGCTCGCTATGGGGGCAGATCAAGGCGTGCTCATTGATGTAGAAGACCTTGATGAGGAGCCGGATCACTTTACAATTGCTGAACTTTTGGCGGCCTACTTCAAAGACAAAGAATACGATCTTATTCTAGGAGGTAACGTTGCTGTGGATGATGGTGCTGGTCAGGTTGCACCACGTCTTGCTGAAAAACTCGGCATCAACCAGGTGACGACAATCACTGATATTAAAATTAACGGCACATCAGCGACCATCGAGCGTGATGATGAAGGTGATGTTGAAACGGTCGAAGCACAACTCCCACTTGTAGCTACGGCGCAGCAAGGTTTAAATGAGCCGCGTTACCCTTCGCTTCCAGGTATTATGAAGGCGAAGAAAAAGCCGCTCGAAACGATCGATTTAGATGATCTTGATTTAGATGAAGAAGATGTAGCAGCGAAAACGCGAACTGTAGATCGTTATCTGCCGCCGGAAAAAGAAGCGGGACGTATGATTGAAGGTGGACCGGAAACCCAGGTAGATGAACTCGTAGGTTTACTGAAAAACGAAGCGAAAGTCTTATAAATAGGGGGAACAGATCATGGCAAAAAAAGTACTGGCTCTTGGCGAAGTAAAAGATGGCGAACTCCGTAATGTTTCCTTTGAAGCAATCGGAGCAGCTCAGACGATTGCAGACGGCGGCGAAGTTGTCGGTGTACTCTTTGGTGAAAACTTGCAGGCACATGCAGAAGCAATGATTCAAAACGGTGCAGACCGGGTCTTAATTGGCGAAAGTTCCGAGCTTAACGTCTATGTTACAGATGCTTACACGCAAGCTTTATCAAAGGTGCTTGATGAAGAATCGCCGGAAGGTCTTGTTATTCCGCACACTTCTGCAGGTAAAGACCTGGCTCCGCGCATTGCTGAAAAGCTAAACTCAGGCCTTGTATCTGATGTTGTTGGTGTAGAGCAGGCAGGGGATGAAATCATTTTCACACGCCCAATCTACTCCGGAAAAGCATTTGAACAAAAATCCGTTACTGAAGGTACGGTATTTGCGACGATTCGCCCGAATAACGTAGCAGCACCGGCCAAAGATGAATCGCGCTCTGGTGATATTACAGCTGTGGACGTTAGCATTAGTGACTTACGCACAACGATTAAAGATGTTGTGAAAAAGAGTACCGGCGGTGTTGACTTATCCGAGGCGAAAGTTATTGTTGCGGGCGGACGCGGTGTGAAAAGTGCTGAAGGATTTAAACCGCTTGAAGAACTTGCTGATGTGCTCGGAGGCGCTGTAGGTGCTTCACGTGGAGCGTGTGACGCTGAATACTGCGACTATTCACTGCAGATTGGTCAAACTGGTAAAGTTGTAACACCGGACCTTTATATTGCAGCTGGCATTTCCGGCGCGATTCAGCACCTTGCAGGAATGTCCAACTCAAAAGTTATCGTAGCAATTAACAAAGATCCAGAAGCACCGATCTTTGAAGTTGCTGATTACGGTATCGTTGGTGACCTGTTCGATGTCATACCTCTTCTCACAGAAGAGTTGAAAAAAGTGAAAACTGAAGCATAAGATAGAAGCGGTCTGTGTCAAGCGGGCCGCTTCTTAACTTTTAGAGGTGTTTTGTGTTCAAACATTTATGTTTGAACGGATTGACCGCTGGGTACAATGAAATTGTGAGCAAGTCGTTAGCGGAGCATAATCGTGCATGATATAATCCACATGTAAGCTTAATGAAGGGGGAAATGATTTATGGCTATTGTAAATGTAACGGATCAAAACTTTGCGGAAGAAACTGGTGAAGGCGTCGTACTCGCAGATTTCTGGGCACCTTGGTGCGGCCCTTGTAAAATGATTGCACCGGTACTTGAAGAAATCGATGCAGAAAAAGGCGATAACGTAAAAATTGCAAAACTTGATGTTGATGAAAATCAGGAAACTGCAGGCAAGTACGGTGTCATGAGCATCCCGACTTTAATGATTTTTAAAGACGGTGAAGTTGTTGAGCAGGTTGTAGGTTTTCAGCCGAAAGAAAACCTTGTTGAGCTGATCGAAAAGCATCAGTAAGCATTGAACAATTTATCGTGTTGCGGGGCTGTCCAAAGAAGGGCAGCTCCCTTCTTTGCTTTTGGGGGAGGTGAGCCGGGTGGAAACATTAAAAGAAAAGCTGGCGTTGCTGCCGGATCAGCCGGGCTGTTACTTAATGAAAAACAAAGCTGGCACAGTGATTTACGTTGGCAAAGCGAAAGTTTTAAAAAACCGTGTCCGCTCTTACTTCAGTGGTTCGCATGATGCGAAAACACAGCGCATGGTTAATGAAGTTCGTGATTTTGAGTATATTATGACTTCAAGCAACCTTGAAGCGCTTCTTTTGGAAATGAACTTAATCAAAAAGCATGAACCACGTTACAATGTGTTATTAAAAGATGATAAATCTTATCCATATTTGAAAATTACAAATGAAACACATCCAAGACTTTTAACGACTCGTAAAATCAAAAAAGATGGAGCAAAATATTTCGGGCCGTTTCCTAACGCTTCGGCTGCAGCAGAAACGAAAAAGCTGCTGGACCGGCTCTATCCGCTGCGTAAATGTCGAACAATGCCGGACCGGGTCTGCTTGTATTATCACATCGGGCAATGTTTGGCTCCTTGTGAATTTCATGTATCGAATGAAACGAATAAAAAAATGGTACAAGAAATCACTTCATTTTTGAATAACGGTCACCAGAAAGTGAAAGCTGAACTGCAAGAAAAGATGAACGAAGCATCGGCTGAATTGAACTTTGAGCGGGCAAAAGAGCTGCGCGATCAAATTCAGCATATTGAAGCAGTGATGGAAAAGCAGACGATGATGATGAATGATCAAATTGACCGTGATATCTTTTCTTATGCGTATGATAAAGGGTGGATGTGCGTTCAAGTGTTTTTTGTACGGGGTGGGAAATTAATTGAACGTGATGTTTCAATTTTTCCATTTCATCAGGAACCAGAAGAAGACTTTTTAACGTTTCTCGGCCAGTTTTATTTACAAAAAGAACACATCAAGCCAAAGGAAGTATGCGTACCACCGCCTGTATCAACTGAATTTGCAAAAGAGCTTGTACAAACGACCGTTGTGCAGCCAAAGCGTGGACGTAAAAAGGAACTAATAGATTTAGCAGAAAAGAATGCAGCACAGGCTTTAAAAGAAAAGTTTGCTTTAATTGAACGGGATGAAGAGCGTACGGTAAAAGCTGTTGAGGCACTTGGGGAGGCGATGGAGATTGACCCTCCTTATCGGATTGAAGCCTTTGATAACTCTAATATTCAAGGTGTAGATCCTGTGTCTGCGATGGTGACGTTCGTGGATGGTAAGCCGGAAAAAAAGCAGTATCGTAAATATAAAGTGAAGAGTGTCGACGGGCCGGACGATTATGCATCAATGAAAGAAGTTGTACGCCGGCGTTATGTTCGGTTATTGAAAGAAGAAGCAGAGCTGCCGGACTTAATTTTAATTGACGGTGGTAAGGGACAGCTTACTGCTGCTCAAAGTGTCTTAACAGACGAGTTAAACCTTCCGATTCCTGTCGCTGGTCTTGCAAAGGATGAAAAGCATCGCACCTCTAATCTGCTTATGGGAGAACCTCCACAGGAAGTGGCTCTTCCCAGGGATAGTCACGCATTTCATTTACTGCAGCGTATTCAGGATGAAGTTCACCGGTTTGCGATCAGCTTTCATAGACAAAAGCGTGCTGAGCATTTATCAGCTTCTGCGCTCGACGATATTCCCGGAGTTGGCGAAAAACGTAAGCGCGCGCTTTTAAAACATTTCGGCTCGATTGAAAAGATCAAGCAGGCAGATACTAGCGAGTTAGAGCGTTTAGCACTGCCAAAAAACGTAGCCGAAACGGTTGTTGACTATTTGAGCCAATCCAACCGTCACGGTGAATAACGTTCAGCTGTAAGCCTGCTACGCCTCCCAGGAGATATGGAGCTCAATGACTCGGCGCTTCGGTGTCAGTAAAGCTTCGGCCGGAGCGCTTTTCATCTGCTCAATTTGTTCTGCTAAAAAACCAGCCTCAAGGGAGCGGTCAAATTTTGGTGTTTTTTCATCTGGTTCAAGTTCCAACTGAAAAATGAGGTCACGTTTACGTTCTTTCGTACAGTGAAGTGTTCCCCAGCCAGCCTCATTGAAAAAGGTAGTCAGTTCTTCAAGCGTATGTAATGGATACTGCCGGGCGAGGCGCCGGCCGCCCCAGTATAAAAGCTCACCTTCGTCATTACCAAACAAGTCCGGGAGTAAAGACGACCGGAGCAATTCGTAGCCGAAATGTGTTTCTTTATAAATTTCTTCCATAATTAGCCCCCTAAAAGATACAATTTAATTATAACGGTAAGTATTTCATTTCTCTATAGTTAAAAAAGGTTTGTTGATGATATACTCTCCCTTACTGATATGCATGGAGGCGACGGCGATATGAGGCGTGGATTAAGTCAGTTTATGACTCCTTTTCGTATTATTATCATAGCTTATATTGCAGCGATGGCACTGATCAGCTTTTTCTTGTACCTTCCTGTTACACACAAGCCTGGTGTTAATATGAGTTATATGGACGCGTTGTTCACATCGGTTTCAGCTGTGAGCGTTACAGGTTTAACAACAATTGAAGTAGCTGAAACATTTAACTATTTTGGAATCTTTTTTATCGCCCTTGCGATTCAGCTTGGCGGTATCGGGATTATGACACTAGGCACGTTTGTTTGGATGCTGTTTGGACGTCGTATTAATTTGTCCCAACGCATGTTAATCATGGTCGACCATAATCAATATCAATTTTCAGGTATGGTTAAACTGATGAGAGGAATTTTACTAACAGCGCTCGCAATAGAAGCTGTTGGCGCGCTTGTGTTAGGAACGTACTACATACAGTATTTTGATAGTATCGGCGAAGCTTACTATCAAGGGGCTTTTGGGGCACTCTCAGCTTTTACAAATGCTGGATTAGATGTGACGGGCAATTCCCTTATACCGTTTGCCAATGATTATTACGTACAATTCGTAACTGTACTATTAATTATTGCAGGAGCGATCGGTTTTCCTGTGTTAATGGAAGTTCGCGAATATTTACGAAGCAAGCAGGATAATTTTCGGTTTAGTTTATTTACAAAAGTGACGGTTTCAACTTATGCCGTCGTGTTTGTCATTGGTATTATCGGCATATTGTTGTTAGAGCGGGGTTATTACTTTGCAGGACTCTCCTGGCATGAAACCTTTTTTCAGACGATGTTTACTTCAGCAACAGCAAGAAGTGCCGGTTTAAGCGTTTTGGAAGTTTCAGATTTCACGATTCCTACGATTTTGTTTATTTCCGGCTTAATGATTATTGGTGCGAGTCCTTCTAGTGTTGGCGGCGGTATTCGCACAACAACACTTGCAGTCATGTTCTTAACGATACGCAGTTTTGCTCTCGGTAAGAGTGATGTGAAAGTTTTTGGACGTGAAGTACACCCTGAAGATAAGCAGAAAGCTTTTATTGTGCTTTCGTTCTTTGCCGTCGGTTTATTTGGTGCGGTGTTGTCGATTGCAGCAATCGAGCGTGGGAATCAAGCAGTAGAGTTTTCTGATATTATTTTTGAAACAAGTTCTGCGTTTGGAACGTGTGGGCTGGGTACCGGTATTACGTCGTCTTTGTCTGATCCAAGCTTAATGATTTTAATGATGCTCATGTTAATTGGACGTGTAGGTATCCTTGTATTCTTATTTTCAGTTAAGCGAAAAGACACAAAGTCACATTACAAATACCCAACAGAAAGAATGATTATAGGCTAAGACAATGAAACGAAGGGCGGTGTCGCTTTTCGGCGGCGCCGTAGAAGCAAAACTACAGCAGAAAAGCGATGTTAATTTCAAGGCAATACTTCTTGAAAATTAGCAGTTTACTACAGGTATTGTTTCGCAGGATTTGTCTACAACTTGAGATTTCCATTTGTGAAATCCGACAAAGCTGTATCCGTTTTCTTGACGTCTTATAGGCGGGGGAGTAAAATGAATGTGTCAAAAGAATGAAGGAGGGAATTGCAACCCCCTTCTTTTTTTATCAGGATGATTCAATTAGTTTTGAAAATTAAAGCACGTTACAAGTAGAGCAGAGGGTTGTACATAATAATCCGTTCAATTACGGGTTCGACCTGCAGCTTGTGGATGTGTGAAATCAAGGGAGGTCGTCGGTGACAAAGAAGCATTTAAATGTTCAACGACGAATGATGTAGTAAAAAATTTATGGGGGGAGCCTGAACATGCCTCAGAACAAAGAGTATTTTAATCGGCGGTTGCACTCACTTTTAGGTGTAATCCCGGTGGGAATCTTTCTCATTCAACACTTTATTGTTAACCACTTTGCAGTTTATGGCGCTAGTAACTTTAACGCAGCAGCAACTTTCATGGAAAGTCTGCCGTTCCGCTATGCTTTAGAAATTTTTCTAATCTTTTTACCGATTTTATTTCATGCGATTTATGGTTTATATATCGTTTTTCAAGGTAAGAGCAACACGAGCCGGTACGGTTACTTTAGGAACTGGATGTTTTTACTTCAGCGTATCACTGGAGTGTTTTTAATTATCTTTATCGCTTGGCACGTCTGGGAAACACGGGTACAAGCTGCTCTTGGTGCTGACGTAAATTATGATATGATGGCCGATATTTTAAGCAGTCCATTCATGCTCGCGTTTTACATAGCTGGTGTGGTTGCTGCGACGTTCCACTTTGCAAACGGTCTCTGGTCTTTTTCAGTATCTTGGGGAATTACAGTTACACCTCGTTCGCAGCAGATCGCTGGTTATGTCAGCATTGGTGTTTTCTTAGTTCTTACATTCATCGGCATTCGAGCAATTTTAGCATTTATCAATCCTGAATTAGCGAATATGTAAGGGGAGTGTCCATATTATGGCAAACGGCAAAACGATCGTTGTCGGCGGCGGCCTGGCAGGACTTATGGCAGCCATTAAAGCAGCAGAAGCTGGCGTGAGCGTTGACTTGTTCTCACTTGTCCCGGTTAAACGTTCGCACTCTGTCTGCGCGCAGGGCGGTATCAACGGTGCCGTCAACACAAAGGGTGAGGGTGACTCTCCTTGGGAGCACTTTGATGACACAGTTTATGGTGGCGATTTCCTCGCAAACCAGCCGCCGGTAAAAGCGATGACAGAAGCGGCACCTGGTATTATTCATTTAATGGACCGAATGGGTGTGATGTTTAACCGTACACCAGAAGGTCTTTTGGATTTCCGCCGCTTTGGTGGAACACAGCACCACAGAACTGCGTTCGCCGGTGCAACAACAGGTCAGCAGCTGCTTTATGCATTGGATGAACAAGTTCGACGTTATGAGGTTGAAGGGCTGGTTACGAAATATGAAGGCTGGGAGTTCATGTCTGCAGTTGTCGATGATGATGGCGTCTGCCGCGGCATCGTTGCTCAAGACCTGAAAAACATGGAAGTTCACAGCTTCCGCGGTGACGCGGTCATTATGGCAACAGGCGGCCCGGGGATCATCTTCGGAAAGTCAACCAACTCAGTTATTAATACAGGCTATGCAGCTGGCGCTTTGTATCAGCAAGGTGTTTATTATGCTAATGGTGAGTTTATTCAAATTCACCCAACAGCAATTCCAGGGGATGATAAGCTCCGCTTAATGAGTGAGTCAGCCCGCGGTGAAGGCGGCCGTGTCTGGACTTATAAAGACGGTAAGCCTTGGTATTTCCTTGAAGAAAAATATCCGGCCTATGGAAACCTGGTACCTCGTGATATTGCGACGCGAGAAATCTTTAACGTATGTGTTGAGCAGAAGCTTGGCATTAACGGTGAGAACATGGTATACCTTGATTTATCACATAAAGATCCTGAAGAGTTGGATGTTAAGCTTGGCGGAATTATGGAAATCTACGAAAAGTTCATGGGAGATGACCCACGCAAAGTGCCAATGAAGATCTTTCCAGCGGTGCACTATTCCATGGGTGGCATGTGGATTGACTATGATCAAATGACCAATATCCCTGGCTTATTTGCAGCTGGTGAGTGTGATTATTCACAGCACGGCGCGAACCGCTTAGGTGCGAACTCTCTTCTTTCTGCAATTTACGGAGGCATGGTTGCCGGTCCAAAAGCTGTAGAGTATATGCAAGGGCTTGAGGAACTAGCTGAAGACAAGCCGGCTTCGATTTTCGAGGCGCAAGTACAAAAAGAGAAAGATATGAACGAAAAGATCTTTAATATGAACGGTACGGAAAACGCGTACGAAATTCATAAAGAGCTCGGTGAGTGGATGACCGACTATGTAACAGTTGTCCGCGATAATAAAAACCTGCTCCGCACAGATGAAAAAATTCAAGAACTTCTTGATCGTTGGGAAAACATCAACATGGATGATACGGCGCGCTGGAACAACCAAGCTGTTTCCTTCACCCGTCAGCTGCATGGCATGCTGCACTTGGCCCGCGTTATCACAATGGGGGCTTACCACCGCGATGAATCCCGTGGCGCTCACTATAAGCCGGAGTTTCCTGACCGTAATGATGAAGACTTCTTGAAAACGACGAAAGCGAAATTTGACCCGGAAACAAACGCACCGGTATTTGAGTACGACGAAGTTGACGTGTCCCTGATCACGCCAAGAAAACGCGATTACTCTAAATCAAAATCAGGGGGCAAACAAGGAGCTGGTAAACAATGAGCGAAGAAAAAACCGTACGCTTTATCGTGACCCGGCAGAACGATCCTGAGTCTGAACCTTATACAGAAGAGTTCGAGCTTGGTTATCGTCAAAATATGAACGTGATCTCAGCTTTAATGGAGATCCGCCGTAATCCGGTAAACGCTGAAGGAAAAGCGACAACACCAATTGTTTGGGATATGAACTGTCTAGAAGAAGTTTGTGGTGCATGTTCAATGGTGATCAACGGCAAGCCGCGCCAGTCGTGTACAGCGCTTGTCGACAACCTTGAACAGCCGATTAAACTTGAGCCAATGAAAACATTCCCGGTCGTTCGTGATTTGATTGTGGACCGGAGTCATATGTTCGATGCTTTGAAAAAAGTTAAAGCCTGGATTCCAATTGATGGGACATATGATTTAGGCCCGGGGCCGCGTATGGCAGAAAACAAGCGGCAGTGGGCGTATGAGCTTTCAAAATGTATGACTTGTGGCGTATGTTTAGAAGCATGTCCGAATGTTAACGACAATAGTGATTTCATCGGCCCGGCTGCTGTATCGCAGGTTCGCTTGTTCAACGCTCACCCAACAGGTGAAATGAACAAATCTGAACGTCTGGAAGGCTTAATGGATGAAAACGGTCTGCACAACTGTGGTAACTCACAAAACTGTGTACAGTCTTGTCCGAAAGGTATTCCGCTGACGACAAGTATTGCAGCACTCAACCGTGAAACCACGATTCAGTCATTTAAAAACTTCTTCGGAAGCGATAAGTAATAAACAAGGGGCTGTCCTAAACGGGCTGCCCTTTGTTTTTGCTTTAAACTGGGGCTTTGTGCTATCACGTCCGTTCATTTTTCACATAAAATGTGGTGACTCCTTAAATGAAGGATTGTGCAATGGAGTTTGGTCAACACAGAAAGGGTGACAATGGATGCGTGATGTTGAACGGGGTCCCCGTCCTCTCTTAACGAAACGCGAGCGAGAAGTGTTTGAATTGCTCGTTCAGGATTATACGACAAAAAAGATTGCGGATCAGCTCTACATCAGTGAAAAAACGGTACGCAATCATATCTCGAACACGATTCAAAAATTAGGGGTCAGCAGTCGTTCACAGGCAGTCATTGAGCTTATTCGTATGGGTGAGCTGAATATATAGCCTCGTACATGCAGGGTATGATACGCAGTGGACGTGCTTTTCATTTTTTCAGTTGCACGCACCATCAGGATGTGCTAAGATACGACATGTAATTAAAAGCTTTTCAAAATTAATCACATCCGGCGTGTGACTGACCCGATCAGGCATGAGGAGCTAGCAGACGGACTTGGTGTAAACGAAGTGGCGTAGTGCATGCTCTTCATGCCTTTTTTACGTTCGGTGTTCTGCGGTTAGATCGCATCGGAAACGGGAAAAGTGAATAGAAAGCCGGGTAGTATTCGAATTAAGATGCAAAAGGAGAATGATTTATGCAGGAAAAAACATTTACCATTACTAGTGAAACAGGAATTCATGCACGCCCAGCGACACAGCTCGTGAATAAAGCGGGACAATTTGCAAGCGATGTAAACCTAGAGTATAACGGAAAATCAGTCAACTTAAAGTCGATCATGGGTGTTATGTCTCTCGGCGTTGGACAAGGGGCGGAAGTGACAATTAAAGTTGACGGCAGTGATGAAGAAGAAGCGATGCAGGCAATCGAGGAAGTAGTGAAAGAAGGTTTAGGCGAATAATGACAACAACAATCGAAGGCATTGCAGCTTCGCGCGGTTACGCGATCGCTGAAGCTTTTATTCTTGAAGCGCCGGATACATCGTTTCATAAAACAAAGGTTGAAGATCCGGAAGCAGAAAAAAGCCGCTTTCAAAAAGCCGTAACTTCTGCAAAACAAGAGCTTGAAGCGATCAAAGCGAAAACATTAAAAGAGCAGGGAGAAGAAAACGCTGAAATCTTTTCCGCCCACCTGCTCGTCCTTGAAGACCCGGAGCTGCTTGATGCAGTTTATGCAAAAGTAACTGAAGAAACGATGAATGCTGAAGCAGCTTTAACAGAGGTTTCTGATATGTATGTCACAATGTTTGAAGGCATGGATAATGAGTACATGAAAGAACGCGCTTCTGACATTCGCGATGTTTCAACGCGCGTTTTGCATCACTTGCTTGGCGTAACGCATACGTCGCTTCAAGATATTGCGACAGAAACGATTGTTTTCGCTGAAGATTTAACACCTTCTGACACAGCCCAGCTTAACCGTGACTATACGCTCGGCTTTGTTACAAACATTGGTGGAAGAACTTCTCACTCTGCGATTATGGCCCGCTCTTTAGAGCTTCCGGCTGTTGTTGGAACAAAAGAGGCGACCACCCGCGTTCAACATGGGGATCAAGTCATTGTAGATGGGTTTGAAGGGATTGTCATCATCAATCCTGATGAAAATCAACTGCGGGAATACGAGAAAAAACAAAAAGCTTTTGAAGCTCAGAAAGCGGAGTGGGAGAAGCTTGTAAACGAATCTTCTGTGACTGCAGACGGGAAACATGTAGAGCTCGCTGCAAACATCGGTACTCCTGAAGATATGACAGGCGTACAAAGTCATGGTGCAGAAGGGATCGGGTTATACCGTACAGAGTTTTTATACATGGGCCGTAATGAACTGCCGGATGAAGAAGAGCAGTTTAACGCTTACCGCTCAGTTGTCGAACCAATGAATGGTAAACCTGTTGTTATCCGGACACTTGATATTGGTGGTGACAAAGAACTGCCTTATCTTGATCTTCCTGAAGAAATGAATCCATTTCTCGGGTACCGGGCAATCCGTCTTTGCTTAGAAGAAACAGATATGTTCCGTGTACAGCTGCGTGCACTACTTCGCGCAAGTGCATATGGTAACTTAAAGATCATGTTCCCGATGGTAGCAACCCTTGAAGAATTCAGAGAAGCTAAGGCACTGCTTGATGAAGAACGCCAAAAACTGAAAAGCGAAGGTACAGACGTTAGTGATGACATTGAGGTCGGGATCATGGTAGAGATTCCGGCAACAGCTGTCCATGCTGATATCTTTGCAAAAGAAGTTGATTTCTTCAGTATCGGTACAAATGACTTAATTCAATATACGCTGGCTGTTGACCGTATGAGTGAAAAAGTGTCGCACTTGTATCAACCTTATCACCCGGCAGTCCTGCGCTTAGTGCAACAAGTAATTACTGCAGCACATAATGAAGGAAAATGGGCCGGTATGTGCGGTGAAATGGCTGGTGAAGAGACAGCAATCCCGCTTCTACTCGGTTTAGGGCTTGATGAATTCAGCATGAGTGCAACTTCTGTACTGCCTGCCCGGAGCCTGATTCGCTCGCTTTCTGTTGAAAAAATGGAGCGTTTAGCTGCAGAAGCACTAAGAAAAAGTACAGCTGAAGAAGTGGCTGAACTTGTTCGCGAAAAGGTCACAAGTGACGAATGAACCGTTAGAACCGCTCTTCTGCAGGGCGGTTCTGTTTTGTGTCAGGAATATCCTGGGCGCGGCTTGCATTCCGTGCGAAAAACAGCGAAAATGAGAAGTGCAAGCATGTACCGCCGCTTCAACCCAAAAAGGGAAGATGGCGTGGGGAGGAAATGAAATGACTGAAAAGCCTCAAGTAGAAAATGTGGAAAAGTCGTTACGGCGCATTGCCTATATTGTGAAACAGCGCGGTCGCGAGATCCTAAATCAATTTCCGATTACACCACCGCAGTTTGTTGCGCTGCAGTGGCTGCATGATAAAGGTGATATGACCATTGGTGAACTTTCGAATAAAATGTATCTTGCCTGTAGTACCACGACAGATCTTGTTGACCGTATGGAGAAAAATGATCTTGTAGAACGGGTGAAAGATGAAGAGGACCGCCGTGTCGTCAGGATTCACCTTTTGAAAAAAGGCGAGACCATTATTCAGGAAGTCGTAAAAAAGCGGCAAGAATACTTAAGTGAGTTACTCGATAAGTTTTCAGAAGAAGAAGTTAACCGGCTAGAAGAAACGTTAGCTGCCTTACATGATGAAATGGAAGCAGACAAGGCACGCAAATAAAAATAAGCAAGTAAACGAGGGAGTACAGGTGGATCGACCAATCGGTGTGATTGATTCAGGCCTTGGCGGCTTAACTGTGGCAAAAGAAATCGCCCGGCAGCTGCCGAAGGAACAAATGGTGTATATCGGAGATACACAACGTTGTCCCTATGGGCCGCGCCCGAAAGAAGAAGTACGTAAGTATACATGGGAAATGATCAATGAACTACTTATATATGATATTAAAATGCTCGTGATTGCGTGTAACACAGCAACAGCTGTCGTCCTTGATGAAGTAAAAGAAAAGCTTAATATGCCAGTTGTTGGTGTCGTTCACCCTGGTGCTTTAGCGGCGATTAAATCGACAGAAACACACAAAATCGCTATCATTGGTACACAAGGGACGATTGCAAGCGGGGCATACGAAGATGCGCTTCGCACCATTCACCCGCAAGTGGAGGTTTCGAGCCTGGCCTGTCCTGAATTTGTACCGCTTGTGGAAAGCGGCGGCTTTCTTGAAGCTGGTGGTTACCGTACGGTTGAATCTACATTACAACCTCTGCGGCAGAAAGATTGCGACACCTTGATTCTTGGTTGTACGCATTATCCGCTTTTAACGAATTGGATTCAGCAAGCTGTCGGGCGTGAAATGAAACTGATTTCGTCAGGGGAAGAAACAGCTCGCGAAGTCAGCACACTTTTATATCACCAAAACCTTTTATATACAGAGGAACGCGAACCGGTTCATCACTTTTTTACGACCGGAGAAGCTGATTATTTTCAAGCAATGGCAAAGACGTGGCTTGATGTCCGCCTTTTTACGGTGACAATGGTATCTTTAAGTTCAACCGCATAGCTTGGATATGAAAATATGGTCTATTCCCTCCTTGGACACGTATATATGAACTATAATTCGTGCGAGGAGGGACAACATATGAAAAAACAACGATTCCGGACCGTTGTACCTGTAACGATGATGGCGACAGCGCTTGTCGTTGCCGGATGCAGTCAAGCAACCGATAACGCGGAAACGTTAGATGACATTGATTTCGGTGAAGAAGGTACAACCACATGGGAAGAGGGTGAACTTCCTGAAGACCTCGCCAGTGAAATCAATATCGAACCTTCCGATGACGATGCTGTCGAGGAAGAAGAAGGAGAAGAAGTTTATGTGGAACGAGAGCTTTATCTTTTAGATGATGAAGATATGGTTGTACCGCAAACGCTGTCGCTTCCAGTAGAAAAAGGGGTTCTGCAGCAGTCGCTTGAATATTTAGTGATGGATGGGCCGGTTACGTCAATGCTTCCGGACGGATTTCAGCCGGTCTTGCCACCGGGAACTGAAGTGTTGGGGGTAAACCTTGAGGAAGATGGAACTGCGGTAGCAGACTTTTCCGAAGAAGTGACCACTTATCCAGAAGATCGTGAAGAAGCTGTGCTGCAGGCGGTTACATGGACGTTAACCCAATACGAAGAAGTTGACCGCATTCAAATTTTAATTAATGGCCATGAACAAGAAGTTATGCCGGTTGCAGAAACGCCCGTAGGTGATGGCTGGACACGGGAGCACGGGATTAACCACGAAAGTGCCGGGGTTTTGGATATGCATGCTGCTGAATCACATACTTTGTATTTTGCCCGGGATCACCGTAATGGTACGTACTATGTACCGGTGACTAAGCGAATGTCTGAAAGCGAGGATGAATTTGCTGCCATCGTTTCAGGATTAGAAGAAGGTCCTTCTTCAAAAAGCCCGCTTTACTCGCCTTTAGCCGACGGTGTCACTGTAGCTGGCACACCGGAAATCGATGATCATACCGTATCGGTAAGTTTTGAAAGTGTATCTGATGAATTCAATGAAGCAGCTATGGATGCACTAGTGTTAACTTTAACGGAACTTGAAGATGTTGAAGACGTAAATATTGAGGTGGATGAAGAAGCAGTTACAAAAGAGGCACTTCAACATGTAAGTGAGCCCGTGTCGCGGCCGTCGTTTATTAATAAGACTGCTTTTTAAGGACAATCCTATCTGTGGCCGGGCTTAAATGTGTTTCTTCTAACTGCACTTCAAATTTTGACAAGCAGCCTGGCCGCAGGGTTATCGATCATTTACAAAGGCAAACACCTGTAACTGTTATCGTGGCACGTACTTAAGTACTGTTATAAAAAACGTACCCGGTACGATAGAGAGATCTTAAGAGCTGAGCACATCGTAGAAAACCGTTATTCTTTGCTCTCGAAGTATGAGTGTTAAGTGTTTGAGACAGTATTTACCCTTGTTCATTTACGACAACTTATTCTGTCTACACGCCGGCAAGGAAGTTGAGGCTTCCTTGTTTTTCTATTTTGTAAAATCGTAAATTGAAGGAGGAAATACGTTGCGAAAAGATGGACGACTTGAGCCGAATGAACTGCGAACGGTAACAATAGAGACAGATTATTTAAAACATCCAGAAGGCTCGGTGTTAATTACAGCTGGAGAAACAAAAGTCATTTGTACAGCGACAGTGGAGGAAAAGGTGCCCCCGTTTTTGCGCAATCAAGGTCGCGGCTGGGTCACTGCTGAATATTCAATGCTGCCGCGGGCGACGGCACAGCGTAACATCCGTGAAGCCGCAAAAGGAAAGTTGACCGGAAGAACAATGGAGATTCAGCGGTTAATCGGCCGGGCACTGCGTACTGTTGTTGACACTGAAAAGCTGGGTGAACGCACGATTTGGGTGGATTGTGATGTTATTCAAGCAGATGGTGGGACAAGAACGGCAAGTATTACAGGTGCATTTACTGCATTAGCGATGGCGCTTGCTCGCATGGTAGAACAGAACAAGCTTAACACCTTCCCTGTCGTTGAAGAACTTGCGGCTGTGTCTGCTGGTATTGACGGAGAAGGACAGACGCTCTTAGATTTATGTTATGAAGAAGATGCTGCAGCAGATGTTGATATGAATATTGTTATGACAGCTAGCGGCCGGTTAGTCGAGGTCCAGGGATCGGGCGAAGAAGCCACCTTCACCCGCGCACAGATGAATGAACTGCTTGATTTCGGGGAACAGGGTATTCAGCAATTAATTGAGGCACAGCGCCATGCACTAACAGAGATTCATCAAGACATTCCAGATTGGATGAAAGGAGTTTCGCCGGATGCGTCAAGTTTTAATTGCGACGAATAATGAAGGTAAGGCAGCAGAGTTTCGGGAAATGCTGCAAGACCGTGCGGAAGTGTTAACGTTAAAAGATGTTCCCGCGGCGCCGGAAGCAGAAGAGACCGGTGCCACGTTTCAAGAGAACGCAGCAATTAAAGCTGAAGCTGCTGCACAAGCCTTAAATATGCCTGTGATTGCTGATGACTCAGGACTTGAAGTTGATGCTTTAGATGGAGCGCCAGGCGTATATTCGGCCCGGTTTGCCGGCCCTCAAAAAGACGATCGCGCCAACAATGATTTGCTGCTTGAAAAACTTCAAGGGCTGCCACAAAAAGAGCGGACAGCTCGGTTTGTTTGTGTGCTTGCAGTTGCCCGGCCGGAAAAAGAAACTTTGACTGTAAAAGGAACAATTGAAGGCGTGATTGCTATGGAACCTCAAGGGACGAACGGCTTTGGTTATGATCCACTAATGTATCTGCCGGAACTTGGTTGCACGATGGCCGAGTTAAGTTCTGTAGAGAAGAATGCACAGAGCCATAGGCATGAAGCGTTGAAGCAGCTTTTACATGTGTGGAATGAAATTTTTCAAGAGGGTGAATAAAAATGGGAGAGAAACTTTTAGTAATGAGTGACAGTCACGGGGCTGTTGAAGAAGTTGCCAAAGTTTACAAACGGCATGAAGCCGAAGTCCAGGCAGTCATACATTGCGGTGATTCAGAACTCAAAGCATCTGCACCGGAGCTTGAAAACTTTTATGTCGTAAACGGGAACTGCGATCCGTCTGGAACATTTCCAGAAGAAATCACGGTGCAGGCAGGTGGTTTAAACGTTTTTGCTGCACACGGACACCTGCTCAACGTGAAAATGAGTCATCAGTCATTGCTTTATAAAGCTGAAGAAAGTGAAGCGAGTCTTGCTTGTTTTGGGCACTCGCATGTCCCTGAAGCTTACAAAGTCGGTAGTACTGTGCTGCTTAACCCTGGCAGTCTTCTATTTCCAAGACAGACGACAATACCATCTTATGCAATTGTAACGACCGGTGATGGACAAGTTGTTGAAGTTCGTTTTTACGAAACTAAAACTGGTAGTGAAATTGAAGATTGGCAGAAACATTTTTAACGAGCTTGTCAGCAGACGTCTCTAGCCTATAGAAGTTTGTTGCAAGACGGGTCGTGCACTTACAGAAAACGAGTTGACATTGCGGTTGAAATTCGCTATTATAATTTGTGTCGTCCGCTGCAAAAAGCAGTCGTACACCGCGGCCCAGTAGCTCAGTTGGATAGAGCAACGGCCTTCTAAGCCGTAGGTCGCAGGTTCGAATCCTGCCTGGGTCGCCAATAATAATCAATTTACAACCCCTCGCCGGTGGCGAGGGGTGTTTTATTATGTGTAGACGAGAAGGCTGACTTATATATCAGGTTCGAGCGGACAGCTCCCTCATTGTTCATGAAGCTCGAAGATCGACACGCACATAAACGAGGAAACTATAAAGTAATGCATGCAAATGATGGTAGTGGACAGGCAGAACCCTTGGTGTAGCAGTGAAAAATTTTTAATATTCTATATACCCTGTCAAAACAGATGTGTAAACGTATTCACTAATCGTCTTTGTGAGAAAATTGCACGTTTTTTTCGGAAAAGTGGTTGACCGTCTTGTTTATGAGGCGTATGATAATCCTTACAAACAAAATTGTTTTCAAGAGAGAAACAATTGCCTTCTGGAGAAGGACACAATTGTTGAGTTAAGATGAGATATAGTTGAGAAAAGCCTTGCTCTTACGAGGATTGGATTATGACTAGAGGTGATGAACGTGAGCGAACAATGGATCTTTTTGGACGGATCGTTTGTCCGAAAAGAGGATGCGAAGATCTCCGTCTACGACCACGGTTTCTTATATGGAGATGGCGTGTTTGAAGGCATCCGGGTATATAGTGGAAATGTGTATAAATTGTCGGAACATTTGGAACGACTGTACGATTCAGCGAAGTCAATCATGTTAGAAATTCCTTATAATCAACAAGAATTAACTGACATTATCGTGCAGGCGCTGCAGAAAAACGAATTGAATGATGCTTATATCCGTCTCGTTGTTTCGCGCGGTGTGGGTAATCTTGGTTTAGACCCGGCGTCATGCCCCGCCCCTCAAGTCATTGTGATTTGCGAAGAATTAGCGATTTATCCTGAAGAGCTGTACGAGAAAGGCCTGGAAATTGCGACAGTAGCTACACGGCGCAACCGGCCGGATGTACTTGATCCTAAAGTAAAGTCGCTCAACTACTTGAATAATATTCTAGTTAAGCTTGAAGCGAACATGGCCGGTGTTAGTGAAGCTTTAATGCTAAACGATGAAGGCTATGTGGCAGAAGGATCTGCGGATAATATATTCATTATAAAAAATGAAACGTTGTATACACCACCAGGCTATGTCGGTGCGCTTGAAGGAATTACACGTCAGGCGATTATCGAACTAGCTGAAGAGCTTAATTACGAGATTAAAGAAGTGCCTTTTACCCGGCACGATGTTTATACAGCAGATGAAGTATTTTTAACTGGTACTGCTGCGGAAGTGATCGCAGTTGTGAAAGTTGATGGTCGTGTCATTGGTGATGGTACTCCTGGAGAAGAAACTGGAAAGCTTCTTGAAGCATTCCGTGATAAAGTAGCCCGCGACGGCGTGCAGGTCTATGAAGGGTCCAGCGTCCGCGTAGGTTAGAGCAGAGCTAAGCATAGCTGAGTAGAGACAAAGAGCTTAAATCAAGTAACACTTTGATGAGGCCTAGTAGTTTTCCTTGAGGCAGCAGACAGAGAGCCGCGTAAGCTGAGAAGCGGTGCTGACCGGGAAAGTGAACTCACCTCTGAGTGCCGCAGTGAAACGCAGTAAGCAGAGTAGCTGCCGGCCGGGAGTGACGCTCCCGTTATCAAAACGAGCGCTCAAGCGATAGAGCGCTCTCGAGCCGGTGTTTGTGAAAATACCGGAAAGAAGGGTGGTACCGCGGATCTTTCCGTCCCTTCGGCTGTCACAGCCGATGTAGGATGGAGAGATTTTTTTATGGAAAAAAGGCATTGTAAACATCCGGTTGATCATGCTTGAAGGAGGAGAAAAGTCATGAGTGCGAAAACGGAAATACAGTACGCACAACAAACTGCAGCGAATGAAGAAATGAAAGGTTCCTCAATGCTGATCCGTGCCTTGGCAGAAGAAAATGTTGACGTAATTTTCGGGTATCCCGGAGGCGCAATCCTGCCAACGTACGATGAAATTTATAAAACAGGAATCCGGCATATTTTGTCCCGGCACGAGCAGGGCGCTATCCACGCAGCTGAAGGTTATGCCCGCGTCGCCGGAAAACCGGGGGTTTGTGTTGTAACATCCGGGCCGGGAGCGACCAATGTTGTTACCGGCATTGCCGATGCAATGATCGACTCGCTGCCGCTTGTTGTTATTTCCGGACAGGTTGCAACATCAGTGATTGGAACAGATGCATTTCAAGAAGCCGACATGGTCGGAATTACAATGCCGGTAACGAAGCATAACTATCAAGTCCGTTCTGTTGAGGATTTGCCGCGCGTCATTAAAGAAGCTTTTCACATTGCTACAACGGGGCGTCCAGGGCCGGTATTAATTGACCTGCCGAAGGATGTTTCGGTAGCAACCGGAATCTTCAATTATGAAAATGAACTTGATCTGCCAGGTTATCATCCTACTGTTCATCCAAACCGCCTGCAGATCAAAAAATTGCAAGATGCAGTAACGAAAGCAGAGAAACCGGTCATTTTAGCTGGAGCAGGTGTACTGCACGCACAAGGAGCGGAAGAACTTACAACTTTTGCCGAAACACAAGGCATACCGGTAGCGTCTACTTTGCTCGGGTTGGGGGCTTTCCCAGGTGAGCATGAACAGTTCCTGGGCATGGCAGGTATGCATGGAACGTACGCAGCGAACATGGCCTTGCATGAAGCTGATCTTTTAATTAGTGTAGGCGCTCGTTTTGATGACCGGGTTACCGGAAACCTTGAACATTTTGCGCCAACTGCAACGATCGCTCACATCGATGTGGATCCGGCTGAGATCGGTAAAAATATTGAAACGCACATTCCTGTTGTAGGTGATGCCCGCGAAGCATTAAAGAGCCTTGTGGAAATGGATGGGGAACGTGGTGATTTCACAGCTTGGAAAAACACACTGCATGAATGGAAAACGAAATACCCGCTTTGGTATAACGAAGACGATGAAACGATTAAGCCGCAGCGTTTAATGGAAGAAGTCTATGAAGCAACCAACGGTGAAGCCATCGTTACAACAGATGTTGGTCAGCACCAGATGTGGGCAGCACAGTATTATCACTTTAATAAGCCAAACCGGTGGGTGACCTCCGGCGGCCTCGGAACGATGGGTTTTGGTTTCCCATCCGCCATTGGAGCTCAGTTTGCTGAGCCGGATACGCCGGTTGTAGCGGTTCTTGGCGATGCCGGCTTTCAAATGACCGCACAAGAGCTCTCGATTCTGCAAGAGTTGAACCTGCCGGTAAAAATCATCCTGGTAAATAATGCTTCACTTGGTATGGTACGGCAGTGGCAGCAACTGTTTTATGAAGAGCGCTATTCCAACTCGCTCTTTCCGATCCAGCCGGATTTCGTAAAGATGGCCGAAGCTTATAACATTAAAGGCAGCCGTATTGATAACCTTGAAGAAGTGCGCGGGGCGCTTGATGAAGCACTCGCCCACGACGGTCCGGCGCTGATCGATTTCCGTGTAACACCGGATGAAAATGTGTATCCAATGATTGCGCCAGGCAAAGGACATCATGAAATGGAAGGTGTGACTCCATGAAGCGAACCATTACCGCTACGGTAAACAATAACTCCGGGGTCATGAACCGGATCACCGGTTTGTTTGCCCGTCGTCAGTTCAACATTGAAAGTATTACTGTGGGCATGACGGAAAACCCGGATGTGTCGCGGATGACATTTGTCGTTAATGTTGATAATTACCGGAGCCTTGATCAAGTCATTAAGCAGTTGAACAAACAAGTGGATGTGCTGAAAGTACGCGACATCACAGACGAATCCACAGTTGAGCGCGAGCTTGCTTTAATTAAAGTAGTGGCTGCGCCGCAGCACCGCAGTGAAATTGAAGCGGTAGCAAGTCCGTTTCGCGCCTCCATTATTGATGTCGGGCGCGAAAGCGTCACATTGCAGGTAACAGGTGATCAAGAAAAAGTTGAGGCTTTGATTGATCTTATGAAACCTTATGGGATTAAAGAGCTTGCGCGTACCGGTGTTACAGCCTTTAAGCGCAGCTCAAAGAAAACGACGATCGACAACCCGCGCTATTCAATTATTAACTAAGCGTAAGGAACTTGTCGTCGCTATAAAATTCAAATGATATTAAATTAAGGGAGAGATGTACAAATGGCAACAGCATATTATAACAATGACGTGAATGAAGCAATTCTACAAAACAAAACAATCGCAGTGGTAGGTTACGGCTCCCAAGGTCACGCCCACGCACAAAATCTGCGTGACAGCGGCTCTAATGTGATTATCGGTTTGCGCCCAGGTAAGTCCTGGAACAAAGCAGAAGAAGACGGCTTCAATGTTTATACAGTACAGGAAGCAACGAAGCATGCAGATGTGATTATGATTCTTCTTCCGGATGAGCTGCAGCCAGTTGTTTATGAAAATGAAATCAAGCCTGAACTGACAAGCGGAAAAGCACTAGCTTTTGCTCACGGCTTTAACATTCACTTCAGCCAAATCCAGCCGCCGTCGGATATCGATGTATTCATGGCTGCACCGAAAGGACCTGGTCATATCGTGCGTCGCACGTATGAAGACGGTTCTGGTGTACCTGGTTTATTTGCTGTATACCAAGATGCAAGCGGCACAGCACGTGAAGTAGCCCTTGCGTACTCCAAGCAGAACGGTGCCGGCCGTGCAGGCATCATCGAAACGTCCTTCCAGGAAGAAACTGAAACGGACTTATTCGGTGAGCAGGCAGTGCTCTGCGGCGGTACTTCTGCACTTGTTAAAGCAGGGTTTGAAACTTTAGTTGAAGCAGGATATCAGCCGGAAGTTGCGTACTTTGAGTGCCTCCACGAGCTGAAGCTGATTGTTGACTTAATGTATGAAGGCGGCCTTGAAGGCATGCGCCACTCCATCTCTGATACAGCACAGTGGGGCGATTTCCAAGCAGGACCACGTGTGATCACAGAAGACACGAAAGATTCTATGCGTGACATTCTTGAAGATATCCAGAGTGGTCGTTTTGCGAAGAGCTGGATCATTGAAAACCAAGCGAACCGTCCAGAGTTTAACGCGACCAACGCCCGTGAAAGCGAACATCAAATCGAGCAAGTCGGCCGCGAATTGCGTGAAATGATGCCGTTTGCGAAAAATAAAGGAGGAGTAGAGCGTGCGAAAAATTAACGTCTTTGACACGACGCTTCGAGATGGAGAGCAGTCTCCGGGAGTATCATTAAACTTTGAAGAAAAAGTTGAGATCGGTAAGCAGCTCGAACGCCTCGGTACAGATATTATCGAGGCAGGATTCCCTGCTTCATCCAAAGGGGATTTTGAAGCTGTGAAACGGATTTCCGACCTCGTCAGCGACAGTTCGGTGACGGGGCTTTCCCGCTCTTTACAAAAAGATATCGATGTGTCGTGGGAAGCGTTAAAAAACGGTGCTGAACCGAGGCTGCACGTATTCTTGGCGACGTCGCCTGTGCATATGAAGTATAAACTTGGTATGACACCGGATCAGGTCGTAGAAAACGCAGTAGAATCTGTAAAATACGCCCGCCAGCGTTTCCCGAAAGTGCAGTTTTCAGCAGAAGATGCATGCCGCTCCGATTGGGATTTTCTCGTTCGTATTACTGAACAGGTCATTGATGCTGGTGCAGAAGTAATTAACCTGCCGGATACGGTTGGTTATATCACCCCAGCAGAGATTCAAGAAATGTTTACGTATATGAAAGAAAATGTACGCAACATTGAAAAAGCAAATTTATCTGCGCACTGCCACGATGATTTAGGTATGGCAGTTGCTAACTCGCTTGCGGCTGTTGAAGGCGGTGCGGATCAAGTTGAATGTGCAATTAATGGGATTGGAGAGCGTGCAGGAAATGCTTCGCTTGAAGAGATTGCAGTCGCCCTGCACATCCGTGGTGACTACTACAAAGCAAAGACAGACTTGACGTTAAATGAAGTCAAACGCACGAGTGCCCTTGTCAGCCGTGTTACGGGGATGCAGGTACCGAACAATAAAGCTGTTGTCGGTGATAACGCTTTTGCTCACGAATCTGGTATCCACCAGGACGGTATGTTGAAGGAAAAGTCCACCTACGAAATTATCACACCTGAACTTGTTGGTGTATCATCCAACCGGATGGTGCTCGGTAAACATTCCGGCCGTCACGCTTTCGTAGAAAAGTTGAAGGAACTTGGTTATCACAACACGACCGAAGAAGAAGTAAAGCGTGTGTTTACAGCGTTTAAAGCCCTTGCAGATAAGAAAAAAGAAGTGAGCGATGAAGATATTTTTGCGCTTATGACTGAAGAGAAGCTTGATTCAAGCACAGCCCATTATGAGTTGCAGTCTCTGCAGGTAAACTACGGCACACACAATATCCCGACAGCTGCATTAACAGTCGCAGCGCCTGATGGAGAAGTTGTAGAAGAAGCTGCAACCGGCTCCGGCAGTGTAGAAGCTGTTTATAATACCATTGAGCGGATCGTTGGAGATGCGATCACTTTAAAAGATTATCGGATTCAATCGATCACCGGTGGAGAAGATGCACTTGCTGAAGTTTTTGTTACCGTGCGCTTAAATGATGAAGAAGCACCAGGACGTGGTACAGCCCACGATGTTCTTGAAGCTTCAGCTAAAGCTTACATTCACGCGGTTAACCGCATCTTAAGCCGCCGCGCTGAAGGAATGGAAACAGCGGAAACTTTAGAAGTCTAACGTGTAAATGATGGAGGTAGCGACATGACAAAGCAGATTACAGTACTTCCGGGTGACGGGATCGGCCCGGAAGTGGTTCAGGCAGCAGAAAAAGTGCTCCGCGCAGTTGGGGAAACATTTAATCATGAATTCACATTTCAATATGCACCGATTGGCGGAGAAGCAATCCGTAAGCATGAAAATCCGCTTCCGGAAGCTACTGTAGAAGCATGTAAAACAGCAGACGGTGTTCTCCTTGGTGCTGTCGGTCATCCAGATTTTGACCACCTTCCAGGAAGTGAGCGCCCAGAAGCCGGGCTTCTCGGCATCCGTAAAGCGCTCGGCTTGTTTGCAAACCTCCGCCCGGTAAGCGGCCATGAAAGTTTAAATGACGCATCGACTTTAAAACGCGAAGTGATTGATGGTGTCGACTTAATGATTGTTCGTGAACTGACAGGTGGATTGTATTTCGGTGAACCGAAAGAGCGCCGCGAAGCAGGTGGTGAAGAGGAAGCTGTTGATACATTGAGCTACCGTCGTTCTGAAATTGAGCGCATTGCCCGTCAGGCATTTGAACTTGCAAAAGTACGCCGCAGTCATGTGACTTCTGTTGATAAATCCAACGTGTTGGAAACGAGCCGCCTTTGGCAGGAAGTTGTAGAAGAAGTCGCAAAAGAATTTCCGGATGTCACCCTCGAACACATGCTTGTGGATAACGCAGCGATGCAGCTGATCCGCGATCCAAAGCAGTTTGATGTAATGGTAACAGAAAATACGTTCGGTGATATTTTGAGCGATGAAGCTTCGATGCTTACAGGTTCACTAGGGATGCTGCCATCAGCAAGTATCGGCAGTGACGGCCCGGGGCTTTACGAACCTGTACACGGTACTGCCCCTGATATTGCCGGGCAGTCAAAAGCCAATCCGCTTGCAACGATCGCTTCTGCCGGCATGATGCTGAAGTATTCCTTCGGTATGATTGATGAAGCGCAAGCGGTTGAAAACGCTGTGCAAGCTGTATTGACTGAAGGTTTACGCACTGGTGATATTGCTGGTGAAGGTGAAGCAGTTGCAACAACTGAAGAGATGACAGAAGCTGTTGTCCGTCACGTAAAAAGCAGCTGACGCGACGAAGCAGAGAAAAACAATAATGGAGGGGAATCAGGATGGCACCGAAGACGATCGTCGAAAAGATCTGGGACCGCCATGCAGTTCTTGAAGAAGAAGGTAAACCGGACTTATTATATATCGATTTACACATGGTGCATGAAGTAACGTCACCACAAGCATTTGAAGGGCTGCGCTTAAGCGGGCGTAACGTTCGCCGTCCGGACCGTACGTTTGCCACAATGGACCACAACGTACCAACACAGGACCGGACGAGTATCAGTGACATGATTGCAAAAAAACAAATGGAAACATTGTCTGCCAACTGTGAAGAATTCGGAATTGAAGTTGCAGATATCGACAGCCCGAATAACGGTATTGTTCACGTTATCGGCCCCGAACTCGGTTTAACCCAGCCGGGTAAAACCATTGTCTGTGGTGACAGTCATACATCTACACATGGTGCGTTTGGTGCGCTTGCCTTTGGTATCGGTACAAGTGAGGTAGAGCATGTTCTTGCGACCCAAAGCTTATGGCAGTCTCGTCCACAAACAATGGAAGTCCGTGTTGAGGGCCGACTGCAGGACGGCATTACAGCTAAAGATATTATCTTAGCGATTATTTCCAAGTTTGGGGTTGATTTTGGCACAGGACACGTCATTGAGTATACAGGTGAAGCCATCCGCGGCTTAACGATGGAAGAGCGGATGACAATCTGTAATATGTCAATTGAAGCTGGTGCTCGTGCTGGGTTGATCAGCCCTGATCAAGTAACTGTCGATTACTTGAAAGGCCGCCGTTTTGTAGAAGAAGGCGGAGATTTTGAAGCGCAGGCTGAACAATGGCTTTCATATGCGACCGATGAAGGTGCTGAATATGATGCAGCTTACGTCATTGATGCCCAGGAAATTGAGCCGATGGTCACATGGGGGACAAATCCTGCACAAGGTGTAAGCGTCCATGAGACGGTACCAGCACCTGAAGACGGGAATACGCCTGCAGAAGCCAAGGCGATTAAGCAGTCTTTAGAGTATATGGATTTAACACCTGGCACCAAAATGACCGATATCGAAATCGAGCATGTTTTCATTGGTTCCTGCACCAATTCCCGTATCAGTGACTTGCGTGAAGCAGCCGCTGTTGCAAACGGGCGGACGGTAGCAACGGGTGTGCGCGCGATGGTTGTTCCTGGTTCACAAGAGATTAAGCGCCGCGCAGAAAAAGAAGGTTTAGATGAAGTATTTAAAAACGCCGGCTTTGAATGGCGTGAATCCGGCTGTAGTATGTGCTTAAGTATGAACCCGGACTTTGTCCCTGAAGGGGAGCGTTGTGCCTCCACGTCAAACCGGAACTTTGAAGGCCGTCAAGGTAAAGGCGCCCGCACACACCTTGTCAGCCCGGCGATGGCAGCAGCTGCTGCTGTCACAGGCTCGTTTGTTGATGTGCGCGATCTGGATAAAGCAACAGTTTAATCACGATAACAATTTTAAGTGAAACGGGAGGGAGCAACGTGGAACCTATTGTTGTCCACAAAGGGAATGTAGGTGTCTTGAATCGTGTAAACGTAGATACCGACCAGATCATTCCAAAACAGTTTCTAAAGCGTGTGGAACGCACCGGTTTTGGCCAGTTTTTATTTTATGATTGGCGCTTTAACGCTGATGGCTCTGACAATGAAGACTTTGAGTTGAATCAACCCTCAGCCGAAGGTGCGACCATCTTACTTGCTGATCATAACTTCGGGTGCGGGTCATCGCGTGAACATGCACCGTGGGCCCTTGATGATTACGGATTTAAAGTCATTATCGCACCGAGTTTTGCAGATATCTTCTACAATAACTGCTTCAAGAATGGCATTTTACCGATCCGTTTACCAGAAGATGAAGTATATCAGTTAATGGAAAATGGCAAAGATGAAGTTTATGAACTAACTGTTGATTTGGAGAATCAGAAAATCTCTGATGATCACGGTTTTGAAACAACATTTGAGATTAACGATTACTTGCGTAATATGCTATTGAAAGGTCTCGATGAGATCGGGATTACGTTAGAATATGAAGCACACATCGATGCGTATGAAAAGCAGGTAAATGCGTAATTCATCATTACCGCTGCAGGGTGCCTTACGTGGTGCCCTGCTTTTTTACGATTTTTGAAAAAAACATGGTGTCACTTAAGGCTTCGTGATATCCTCATGAAGGTGCTTCGACCTTACATAAGCATTCCAAAGTCAACATTAGAAAAGAAGCAGGTGATGTGAATGTCAGCAGATATGATCGGGATGGCGATCGTTGTATTAAGTTTAATTTTAGTTTTTGGTAAGTGGGTACGGCTCCAGTCTTCTACACTGCAGAAGCTGTTTTTGCCGAGTTCATTAATTGGCGGGTTTATTGCGCTTTTACTCGGACCTGAAGTTT
The DNA here is from genome assembly GCF_003014715.1 of Salsuginibacillus halophilus. GTDB lineage: Bacteria > Bacillota > Bacilli > Bacillales > Marinococcaceae > Salsuginibacillus > Salsuginibacillus halophilus. The sequence goes on along the minus strand of NZ_PYAV01000009.1, from coordinate 64,496 downwards.
TAGGACGAATGATTACTGCCGTGACAGGGAATGAAATGTTCAACTACGGTTTTTTTACAGAGGACATGTATGAGGTATGGGCTTCTTTACCAGGTTTGTTAATCAATGTTGTGTTTGCGTGCTTATTTATTGGTTTTATACTGCCGAAACCAAAAGAAATTTGGAAAACAGGCGGTCCGCAAATTGCACTCGGTTACACGCTCTCGTGGGGCCAGTATGTAGTCGGGATTTTACTTGCTTTACTCGTTTTAAGTCCGCTGTACGGTCTGCCGCCGGCAGCTGGTGCTTTAATCGAAATTGGTTTTGTTGGCGGGCACGGGACAGCAGCTGGTCTTGAAGGAACTTTTGAACAGATTGGTTTTCCGGAAGGCTATGATTTAGCCGTAGGTTTAGCAACAGTGGGGGTGCTCTCCGGTGTTATTACTGGGGTAATTTTAATTAACTGGGCAACGCGCCGGGGAAAAACACAAGTGCTTGGTCATCCAGGTGAAGTTTCGCTTGAAAAGCAAGTAGGTGTTGTCGAACACCATAAGCGTGAATCAGCAGGCCAGCTTACAACCTCCCCAATGTCCATTGAGCCTTTATCGCTTCATGTTGCTTATGTGGGCATTGCGATTTTCACAGGTTGGCTCATGCTCACCGGGCTGCAGCAACTTGAGCAGGTAACTTGGGGAGCATGGACAGATGTTGAACTTATGGCTTATATGCCGCTTTTCCCATTTGCCATGATCGGCGGTATTTTCTTACAGCTATTTTTAACAGCTTTTGATAAATACGACACTGTAGACCGTGGAATGGTTTTAAGAATTCAAGGCCTTGCACTTGACCTTCTTATTGTCAGTGCACTTGCAACCCTCGCCTTATCTGTGCTTGGCACATATTTTGTACCATTTATCATCTTAAGTGCAGCGGGGATCATGTGGAATGTAATTGCGTTTATTTACCTCGCACCACGGATGATCCCAAACTATTGGTTTGAACGGGGAATGGGTGATCTTGGACAGTCCATGGGTGTAGCTGCAACAGGCTTATTATTAATGCGAGTTGCTGACCCTGATAATAAAACACCGGCGATGAATGCCTTCGGTTATAAACAAATTTTATTTGAACCGGTAGTCGGCGGCGGACTGTTTACCGCAGCCTCAATTCCGTTCATTATTCAATTTGGCCCAATTCCGGTGTTAATCGGTGTTACAATTTTAATGGCTGGTTTTTGGATTTTAGGTGTTGTTGCTTTTGGTCCGAACAAAACGAAGTGATAACAATTGAGCGCTCTGTACGAGAAGGATGCTGCTAAAGGAGGCGCCGATCAATGAAAGATAACGAGCGTCAACAGAACATTGTCCACTTTCCAGGTTCACTCGAGCGGCTTGTAGAGCAAGGGATGGAGCATTTTCGAAGCCGCGAGCTTTCAGAAGCAATTGAAAAGTTTAAGCAGGCTTTAGCATGGGACGAAACAAACGAGCAGGCTTCAGTTGGTCTTTTGTTAACGTATACAGAGAGCGGTCATGTTGAGGAAGGTATCGCTTTGGCTCTTAAGATGCTTCAGCAGGACCGGGCCGATTATTTTGAAGTGATGCAGCTCTATATTACATTATTAATGCAGCAAGGTTCCTATGAAGAAGTTGTGAGCACTTTGCAGGCTGTACAGCAGGAAACGCAGTACCCTGCTGATATGGCAGAGTACTTTTTTGAGATGATGGAATTAGCTAACCGAATGATGGGTGAAGATTTCAATCAAAATTTAACGGAAGGTTCGTCTGAAGATGAAATGCTCGATCCAGATGACGCAGTCCTCCCGGAAGAAACACTGTTACAGCTTGAACAAGGAGAAGCTCCGCAGCAGTGGCAGGCTTTATCAATATTGAAAAAATATCCATCCTTAGAAGTGAAAGCACGGCTTGGGCATTTGCTCGTTCAAGATGAATTGTCACCGGTCATTAAAACATTCATTTTGTTTCTGCTTCGAGACTGGGAAGTTAATGAAGAGGTTGAAGTGATAAAAGCCGAGGGAACAACGAAACTCGTACCTGCAAACATCGGCCGGTTAGAGAATGCACCTTGGGCTGAGCCGGTCTTTACTGCTTTACAAAACCATTTGGAAGCAGACAATATTACACTTTATGAGGCAGCATCTCAAATTTGGTATCAAGCATTACTAAAAGCTTTTCCGTTTCCCCCTGCAGAAGCAGAAGATGATGAATGGCTTGCTGCCCTTCATTACGAGGCGTTAACATACTACGGAGATCTTCCATGTTTTGAAGATTTAACTAGAAAGTACGATGTAGACCAAATTCGTGTAAAGGATCTGCTTCGTGTCATTCACCAATTAAATGAAGAAACAGGTTTTCCATTGTAAATTCGTTTATAAGAAACCTTTGCTGCTTTATTGAAAAGCAACCGGTGTATGTTATAATATAGTGGTTGTAAAGTTGACCGAAAATCTACCTATGAAACTTGGAGGGACCTATAAATGACTGCAACATGGGAAAAGAAAGAAGGTAACCAAGGCGTCCTTACAATTAATGTTGACGCAGAAAAATTAGATGAAGGCCTCGATCAGGCTTTTCAAAAAGTTCGTAAGCAAGTAAACGTTCCAGGCTTCCGTAAAGGCAAAGTACCTCGCAAAGTGTTCGAACAGCGCTTTGGCGTAGAGTCACTTTATCAAGACGCGGTGGATGCAATCCTCCCACAAGCGTATGCTGCAGCAGTAGATGAAGCAGGTATTGAGCCGGTAGATCAGCCGGATGTTGATATTAAAGAAATTGAACAAGGGCAGGGCGTTGTATTTGAAGCAACAGTTACTGTGAAGCCTGAAGTTCAGCTTGGCGAGTATAAAGGTCTTGAAGTTGAAGACATGAACACTGAAATTAATGACGAAGATGTTGAAGAAGAGCTTAAACAACAGCAGGAAAAGCACGCTGAACTTGTCGTTGTAGAAGACGGCGCAGTTGAAAACGGCGACACTGCTGTCATCGACTTTAAAGGCTTTGTTGACGGTGAAGCTTTCGAAGGGGGCGAAGCGGAGAACTACTCTCTAGAAGTTGGTTCCGAGCAGTTCATCCCAGGCTTTGAAGAACAGCTCGTCGGCATGAGAGCAGACGAAGAAAAAGATGTTGTTGTAACGTTCCCGGAAGAGTACCACGCTGAAGAGCTTGCTGGTAAAGAAGCTACTTTCCAAACGAAACTGCACGAAGTGAAGCGTAAAGAGCTCCCGGCACTTGACGATGAGTTCGCGAAAGATGCAAGTGACGAAGTAGAAACGCTTGACGAGCTGCGCGCGCAGATTAAAGAGCGTCTTGAAAATGAAAAAGCGCAGGAAAAAGAAAATCATATTAAAGATACCCTTGTTGAAAAAGCATCCGATAACGCAGAGATTGACATCCCTGATGCAATGCTCGTAACTGAAGCTGACCGTATGCTTCAAGAGTTCGGCCAGCGTCTGCAGTCTCAAGGCATGAGCTTAGACATGTACTATCAGTTCGCTGGAACGGACGAAGATGGTATGAAAGAACAGTTCAAGCCGGAAGCTGAAAAGCGCGTTCAAATGAACCTTGTTCTTGAAGCGATCGCTGAAGCTGAAAACGTGGAAGTATCTGAAGAAGACATCGAGAATGAATTGGATAAGATGGCAGAAATGTATCAGCGCGATAAAGAAGAAATCCGCAGCCTTGTACAGATGCAGGGTGGCAATGATATGCTTAAGAATGACCTGCGCGTCCAAAAGGCAATCGATGTTCTAGTAGAAAACAGCAAACTTGTTGAACAACAAGAAGAACAAACAGCAGAACAATAATTGTAAAAAGCTGCGGCAAGCTATTAAACCGCAAGCACCCGCGTAATCTCAGGTCATCGTTTTCAAACACTGCCAAGCTTCTTGGTAGTGGAAACGGTGGCCTTATTTTTCTAATGAATGATTTGTGCCGGTATGGTTTGAAAATTGTCTTTTTCGGGCAACCTTAATGAAACGGGCAATCTTTTTCCGGTGCATACATAGGGTAATGAAAGAGCACAAGCCTTCTGCTTGTACGCAAGTGTAATGCGTGTGATACAATGCAGTAACAATTGAGAAGGCAACTGTGTAACATGTGCAGTTATGCGCAGCAACTCTTAGTGTTAGTCAGCGTTTAATTGTACGTATTGACGGAAAATGATGTACAATGACCATAGAAGGGGTGAGAATTCATGAAATTCAGTGAAGAAAAAGGGCAGTTGAAGTGCTCTTTTTGCGGGAAAACGCAGGATCAAGTACGTAAGCTGGTAGCAGGACCAGGTGTTTATATATGCGATGAGTGCATTGAGTTGTGCACAGAAATTGTAGAAGAGGAATTAGGCACAGAAGAAGAAACCGAACTCGAAGAAATTCCAAAACCCCAGGAAATTAACGAGATTTTGGATGACTATGTAATCGGTCAAGATAGCGCTAAGCGGTCACTGGCAGTGGCTGTGTATAACCATTACAAGCGTGTTGGTAATGGTCAAGTTAAAGGAGCCTCAGCTACGACAGATGAAGTTGAGTTAGCTAAAAGTAACATTTGTATGATCGGCCCTACAGGAAGCGGTAAAACGTTAATGGCACAAACCTTAGCTAGAATCTTAAATGTACCGTTTGCGATAGCTGATGCTACATCCCTTACAGAAGCAGGTTATGTTGGTGAAGATGTTGAAAACATTCTTTTGAAACTAATTCAAGCCGCTGATTATGATGTGGAAAAAGCTGAAAAAGGTATTATTTACATTGATGAAATTGATAAAGTTGCTCGTAAGTCTGAGAACCCATCAATTACGCGCGACGTTTCAGGTGAAGGTGTTCAGCAGGCGCTTTTAAAAATTCTTGAAGGCACTACTGCAAGCGTACCTCCACAAGGTGGACGTAAGCATCCTCATCAAGAATTCATTCAAATCGATACGACCAACGTACTCTTTATCGTTGGTGGTGCGTTTGATGGTATCAGTGATGTTGTTAAGCGCCGACTTGGTAAACAGGTTATTGGCTTTGGTTCTGATTCTGAAAAAGCTGAGCTTGATGAGAGCGAATACCTTGAAAATATTCAGCCTGAGGATTTGCTCCGCTATGGTTTAATTCCAGAGTTGATTGGACGTCTTCCAGTGATTTCAAGCTTGAAGCCATTGGATGAAGACGCGTTAATCGATATTTTAACGCAGCCAAAAAATGCGCTTGTTAAGCAGTATCAGAAGCTGCTTCAAATTGATGATGTCGAACTTGAATTTACTGAAGAAGCGCTGCGTGAAATCTCCAAAAAAGCGATTGAACGTAATACTGGTGCCCGCGGTCTGCGCTCCATCATTGAGGGCTTAATGCTTGATGTCATGTATGATCTGCCGAGCGAAGAGAATATTGTAAAATGCATTATTACAGGCGAAAGTGTGAAAAACGAGTCTCACCCGATTCTCCAAGATGAAAACGGGAATGAGGTAGAGTTTAAGCCACAGGAAAGCGCCTAAGCGGTATCATTTACAAGGTGTCTGTATGAATAAAGAGGCTGTCCCATAGTCCGGGCTGAAACTACCGGGCGGACAGCCTCTTTTCTATACGACGCGTGCGTATATCTACTGCCGTGTTGTTGATACTACATAGCGTGGTTTCAAAAACTAAAATTGTTTGTTTACTGCAATTCGACAGGGGTACAGACGTGCGATAAAATGAGATGCAGCTGTTGTTTATCAAGTGATGAATATACATAATCGATGCGTCTATAGACGTATGCCAACAAGTTTATGGAGGTGGCACAATGAGCAAAGGTAATCAGCGGACGATTCCGCTTCTCCCGCTTCGTGGAATGCTTGTATACCCAACGATGGTCCTGCACCTTGATGTCGGCCGGGAGCGGTCCGTCGAAGCGTTGGAAAAAGTCATGGTTGAAGATAAAGAAATTCTTTTGACGAGTCAAGTTGATGTTTCTACTGACGACCCTGGTGAGGAGGAAGTATATCACTTTGGCACACTCGCTTACATTAAGCAGATGCTCCGCCTTCCAAATGGAACAATTCGTGTTCTTGTTGAAGGTTTAAACCGTGCCAGAATTGAAAACTTCACGGACCAGGACTCATATCTTGAGGTTGAAACAACGGTTTTCGATAGTGAAACTGAAGAGCCGGATGCAGAACAAGAAGCTTTAATGCGCAATGTACTCGAACAGTTTGAGCAGTATACAAAGATGTCTAAGAAAGTGACAAATGAGACGCTTACTTCGGTTCAAGACATTAAAGAGCCGGGACGTCTAGCCGATATTGTTGCATCACACCTGCCTTTAAAAATTGAACAAAAGCAGCGGCTGCTTACCTTGATTGATGTTACTGAACGTTTAGAGGAACTGCTGGACATTTTAAATAATGAAAAAGAAGTGCTTGGCCTGGAGAAAAAAATTGGTCAGCGCGTCAAGCAGTCCATGGAGCAGACCCAGAAAGAATATTACTTACGTGAGCAGATGAAGGCGATTCAAAAAGAACTTGGCGAAAAAGACGGCAAGTCGGGCGAAGTTGAAGAATTGCGGGAAAAAATTGAAGCAGCTGAAATGCCGGAAAATGTGGAAGCAAAAGCTTTTAAAGAACTCGGTCGTTACGAAAAAGTTCCAGCAAGCTCTGCCGAAAGCTCAGTGATTCGTAATTATATTGAGTGGATCGTCAGCCTGCCTTGGCAGACAGAAACGACCGATCACCTTGATACAAAGCGAGCAGAGCGCATTTTAGATGAAGACCATTACGGATTAGATAAAGTTAAAGAGCGTGTACTTGAGTATTTGGCGGTCCAAGAACTCACCCAGGAGTTAAAAGGGCCGATTCTCTGTCTCGCAGGTCCTCCCGGGGTAGGAAAAACTTCTTTAGCTCGTTCGATTGCACGTTCGCTAGACCGTAACTTCGTCCGGATGTCGCTTGGTGGTGTACGCGATGAAGCAGAAATCCGCGGTCACCGCCGGACATACGTCGGTGCCATGCCGGGGCGGGTCGTCCAGGGGATGCAAAAAGCAGGTTCGAAAAATCCAGTCTTTTTGTTAGATGAGATTGATAAAATGGCAAGTGATTTTCGTGGCGATCCGTCTTCAGCGATGCTTGAAGTGCTGGATCCAGAACAAAACCATCAGTTTAGTGATCATTTCTTAGAAGAACCGTACGATTTATCAAAAGTCATGTTTGTAACGACAGCAAATAACATCAGTACAATCCCTGAGCCCCTGCTCGATCGGATGGAGATCATTTCGATTGCGGGCTACACGGAAGTCGAAAAAAAAGAAATTGCAAAGACGTACTTGCTAAACCGGCAGATGAAAGATCACGGTTTAAACGGCCGGCAGCTGCAAGTCCAGGACGATGCGCTTTTAAAAATCATTCGTCATTATACAAAAGAAGCAGGGGTACGTAACTTAGAACGCCAGCTCGCAACCGTCTGCCGTAAAGCTGCAAGAATGATTGTTTCTAGTGAAAAAAAACGTGTGGTCGTAACGGTCAACACACTTGAGGATATGCTGGGGAGACCGAAGCACCGTTATGGACAAATCGAGGCTGAAGACCAAATTGGCGCTGCTACAGGCTTAGCTTATACAGCAGGCGGTGGTGATACACTCTCAATTGAAGTTTCACTTGCTAAAGGAGAGGGGAACTTAACCCTTACCGGTAAGCTTGGTGATGTAATGAAAGAATCAGCCAAGGCTGCTTTCAGCTACATTCGTTCGCGTTCAAGTGAGCTGAATATTGATCCACAGTTTCATGAAAACAATGATATTCATATCCATGTGCCAGAAGGAGCAACACCAAAAGATGGTCCGTCTGCAGGGATTACGATGGCTACAGCATTGATTTCTGCTTTAACTGAGCGGAAAGTTTATAGAGAAGTGGGCATGACCGGTGAAATCACCCTTCGTGGCCGGGTGCTTCCGGTCGGTGGAATTAAAGAAAAATCAATGAGTGCGCACCGGGCTGGATTATCTACAATCATCCTGCCAAAAGATAATGAAAAAGATTTAGAAGACGTACCAGAAAGTGTGCGTGAAGGATTAACCTTTCACTTTGTCAGTCATCTTGATGAAGTTTTAGAGTTAGCGCTGGGGGAATAAATCATGAAAGTAAAAAAGTCGGAGCTCTACATTAGTGCAGCAGGTCAAGATCAATATCCTGATGAAGGGAAGCCGGAAATTGCTTTAGCCGGACGTTCTAATGTTGGTAAATCATCGTTTATCAATAAACTTCTCGGGCGTAAAAATTTAGCGTACACTTCTGGCAAGCCAGGAAAAACACGCTTGTTAAACTTTTTTAACATTAACGATGCTTTTTATTTTGTCGACGTGCCGGGATATGGCTATGCGAAAGTTTCAAAAAGTGAGCGGGCAGCCTGGGGCAGGTTAATTGAAAACTACTTGCAAAACCGTGAAGAGCTGTGTGGTGTCGTATTAATTATTGATGTACGTCATGCACCGACCAAAGATGATATTGCGATGTATGATTGGTTAAAACACTTCGAAATTCCGGTTATTATCGCCGCCACAAAAGCGGATAAAGTGCCGAAAACGAAACGGCCTCGTCATCTAAAGCAAGTACGTGAAACCCTTGAACCGGAAGAGGAGGATGAATTAATTTTATTCTCATCAGAAACTGGAGAGGGTATGACTGAAGCGTGGCAGGCGATTGAACGTAAAATGCGCCGTGAGTAGAACGATAACCGGCAGAATGAAAATGAAAGAGCCGGAGAAGCTGCTTGCTCTCCGGCTGTTTCACGTTATTTGCGTCTAGAGAAAAAGATGAAGGCAAAGCCGCCGGCAATGAAAAGTAAAGGCCAGAAGCTTTCAACAGGCTCACGGTATGTACCGAGCCATTCTAGGATCTGATTTGAAAAGAAGACGCCGGCAGCTGCAAGAAAAAAGAAAATGCCGGCATTTCGTCCATCGCGTCGTGTAACTGCATAAACCATAAAAAAGGCGGCACCAATAACAAGTAAAAAGATCGCAGTGTGATGCGGCCATAGACCAAATTCGACAGCATGAAAGTGAATGCCTATAGCGGTAAATAAAGTTCCAGCAAAGATGCTTTCAGGTACTTTACCGGCAGTTGTACCTTGAATAAACAAAGCAATGCCGATCAGTAAGTAAAATGTGGGCCAGGTTAACAGCAGGTGAGCATCAAGAGTACCCCAGTCTGTAAGCAGGATCAACAAGCCACCCCCGATTAAAAGTAAACCGGGTAGTAGTCCGCGGGGATTCAAAGCATAAACACTCCTTTCGTAATAAAGCGCACAATCATTCAACATGAAGTAATAAATGTTATTGCTGATGGAAGGTGTACATAAAGAATCATCTTCTCTATTATAACGTGTCAGATTCTGTTCACAATTGGATTTTGGTCACGATGCACTGGACATGTTATAATAACTATTGTAAATAAGCGTAGAGATAAGTATAAAGTGACAAGCGTACAGCATTCAGTATTTTAATTCGTAGAACACGAAGTTTTCAACCTTGTTGGGGGTGGCAGGTTTGCATATTATTGTAGCAGGTTTAGATTATAAAAAAGCCCCCGTGGCACTCCGTGAAAATTTTGCATTTGATGAAGGAGATCAATCCCGGGCTTTACACACACTGCGGCAGATGAAAAGCGTACTTGAATGTACGATTATTTCAACATGTAACAGAACAGAAATATATGCTGTTGTGGACCAGCTGCACACCGGCCGCCATTTCACGAAGAAATTTCTTTCGGAATGGTTCGATGAGCCGGTGTCTTATTTTGAGTCTTCGCTTGCGATTCGAGAAAATGATGAAGCGGTACGCCATCTTTTGCGTGTGGCATCCGGTCTGGATTCAATGGTGCTTGGGGAGACACAGATTCTCGGACAGGTAAAAGAGGCTTTTCAGCGCGCTCAGGAAGAAGGAGCGACAGGAACGATTTTCAACGAACTGTTTAAGCAGGCTATAACCTTCGCGAAACGCGCGCATTCTGAGACGGCAATTAACGATAATGCTGTTTCTGTGAGCTACGCCGCAGTTGAGCTTGGCAAAACGATTCTCGGTTCGTTTCAAGACAAGCATGTTGCTGTACTCGGAGCAGGAAAGATGAGCGAGTTAACAGCTAAGCACCTGCAGTCAAGCGGTGCTGCAAAAATTAGTGTTCTTAACCGGACGTATGACCGGGCTGCAGAACTTGCAGAACGCTTTCTTGGTGAAGCAAAAAGCATGGACAAACTGTCTGACACATTACAGCAGGCTGATATTTTGATTTCATCAACAGGAGCCGATGCTTATGTGATTGATGAAACTACGATGGCACAAGCGAAAAAGAAACGTAAAGGCCGGCCGTTATTTATGGTCGATATCGCTGTGCCTCGTGATTTAGACCCTGCACTTGGGCAGTTGGATGATGTTTATTTGTACGATATTGATGATCTGCAAGGGATCGTTGAACAAAACTTGGAGGAGCGCAAAAAAGAAGCAGTAAAAATTGAAGAGATGATTGAAGTCGAGCTTAATGTCTTCAAAGATTGGGTGCAGACGCTCGGGGTCGTACCGGTCATCTCTGCTTTACGCTCTAAGGCGCTTAGTATTCAAGCAGAAACGATGGAAAGTATTGAACGAAAACTTCCGGATCTAAGTGATCGTGAAAAGAAAGTGCTGCAAAAGCATACGAAAAGTATTGTGAACCAAATGCTTCGCGAGCCGATTACCCGTGCGAAAGAGATCGCGGCTACAGAAGACGCCGCTGAATCGCTTGCGTTTTTCACGGAAGTCTTCGGGCTTGAAGAGGAAGTTGAAACCGCAAAGATGGCGGAAGCTGCCAAACTAAAAGCGGATGCAATTGAACAGGAAGAAAAATTGAATGAGTTAAAAGAAGCGAAGCAGCCTAATCAGAAAGGCGCCGTCTGGCTGCCGTATGCGTACGCAAAAGACGTCGCCATCCGTTCCTGAGGAAAGGAGCGGAGCTATGATGACAACTGCAGCGAACGTGATATATATATTAACGATCCTGCTTTACAGCATAAGTGTCCTTGGATACTTTATCGATTTTATTCAAAACAACCGGAAGGTGAACCGAATCGCCTTCTGGTTGCTTTCTATTGTATGGGTCTTGCAGACGTTGTTTTTTGTCATCCGCGCCATCGCGTTCGATAGAGTGCCGGTGATTACACCGTTTGAAGGATTGTTTTTATTTGCCTGGCTCGTTGTCACTTTGTCGCTTGTGCTGAACTTTTTCTTTCGGATTGATTTCTTAATTTTATTTACGAATATTATCGGTTTTATTATGCTCGCTTTCAGCTTGTTCGTACCAAGTGGCGATGTGCCTGAAGAACTGACAAACCTGCTCGTTTCAGAGCTGCTCATCATTCATATTACTTTTGTATTGTTGTCTTATGCAGGTTTCACTTTAGCATTTGCATTTTCAAGTATGTATGCGATTCAAAACCGGATGCTCAAACAAAAAGCCTGGAGCAGTCGTTTAACTCGGTTCGGAAGTTTGCCGCGGCTGGAAAAACTCGCATTCGCTTCGACAGTGCTCGCTTATCCATTTTTACTGCTTGGAGTGATTCTCGGGTTTGTTTGGGCATACATTCAATTGCCGGTGCTGCCATGGTTTGATGCGAAGGTGCTCGGTTCACTTTTGATTTTGATTGTTTACGGCATTTACATGTATGAGCGGGCTGTGCGAAACCGGCGGGGTTACAGTTTAGCGTTGTTGAATCTCGCTGGTTTTCTGCTTGTTCTGATTAATTATTTTTTATCGGATGAATTAACAGAGTTTCATTTTTGGTATTAACGCAAGGAGGCTGTGCCATGGATAAGATTGTTGTAGGAACACGAAAAAGTAATCTGGCGCTTAAGCAGGCGGAATGGGTGATTGAACGTTTGCAGGCGGCTGAACTTCCATATACGTTTGAGATGGAAAAAATCGTTACAAAAGGGGATCAAATTCTCGATGTGACGTTAAACAAAGTCGGCGGTAAAGGTTTGTTTGTTAAAGAAATTGAAAAAGCTTTAGAGGATGGCGTCATTGATATGGCGGTGCACAGTATGAAGGATGTGCCGTCTGCTCTTGAAGAGCCGTTTGAAATCGGAGCGATCACTGAGCGCGAAGATCCGCGGGATGTATTAATCTCAAACGGCCATGTGCCGTTTCACGAACTACCTGCAGGTGCCGTCGTTGGCACGAGCTCATTACGTCGTTCCGCTCAAATTCTTGCTGAACGTCCGGATGTAACAGTGCACTGGGTGCGTGGGAATATTGAAACACGTCTACGTAAGCTTCGCGAAGAAGGATTCGATGCGATTGTACTTGCAGCGGCCGGTTTGCAGCGTATGGGCTGGACAAATGATATCGTAACAGAGTTTCTCGATCCAGAGATGTGTATTCCTGCTGTCGGGCAGGGAGCCCTTGGTATTGAAATTCGTAAAGGTGATGAACGGATGCAGGACGTACTCAAGCATCTCCACCATGAAGAAGTAGCTAAACGTGTAACGGCTGAACGTGCTTTCCTTCATGCCGTAGAAGGTGGCTGCCAGGTACCGATTGGCGGCTTTGCTAATTTGGAGGCAGACGGTCAAGTAACATTAAATGCCGTTGTCGGTGAACCGGATGGTACAAAGCTGCTGAAAGAAACTGAAACCGGCTATGATGCTGAAGCTGTCGGTAAAGCAGTAGCTGAGCGGATTGCTGAAGCAGGAGGCACAGCCATCATTGAGCGAGTGAAAGCGGAGCTGAATGAAGGATGACGTTACCTCGAGTGCTCGTGACTCGAGCAGCGCATCAAAATGCTTCTCTTTCGGCACTGCTGCGTCAATGCGGGTATATACCGGCAGCAGTGCCGCTTATTCGTATGGAAGGGGTGCTAGATCGTTCGTCAAAAGCCCAGCTTTGGAAAAACATTCAAGCGAGCACTTGGGTTGTATTTACGAGCGTAAACACCGTCACTTTTTTTATGAAAGCAGGCGGAAGTGCAGCCAAGCTGATACATACGAGTGTCGCCGCTGTCGGAGAAAAAACAAAAAATGCTCTTGAGGCTGAAGGCATTCAAGTGGACCTTGTTCCTAAGCGTTACAATGCAGAGACGTTAGCTGACGCGTTAATTGCAGAAACAGCACCTGGTACAGAAATATTTCTGCCCAAAAGCCGTCAAGCACGGCCTGTGCTTTTTAATCGGCTCCATGCTGCCGGGCGGAGCGTACGCGAGCTCGCACTTTATGATACGGTGGTAAATGAGACATCTGCTCGGACACTGCAGCAGGAGTTAAGGCATCCTCATTTGTTTGCTGTTACATTTGCCAGCCCGTCAAGCGTTTCTGCTTTTACACAACTAGCAGAGGAAAAACCTGAAGAGCTGAAGTTACCAGTCGTATGCATTGGTCCGACAACGAGTGAGAAGGCAGTGCAAGCCGGTTTTCAGCATGTAAATACGGCTGAGCCGTATACTGCTGAAGGCCTTCTGCACCAGCTTGAACATATACGTAAGGGTGAGACATAATGACAGAAGGATTTGACCGCCATCGCAGGCTCCGTCGTACACGTGGTTTGCGCAATATGGTGCAGGAAACACAACTATCAGCGGACGATTTTATTGCACCGCTGTTTGTGGTTGAAGGAGAAAATATTAAAAACGAAGTTCCATCGATGCCGAATGTTTTTCAATATTCGTTAGATCGGGTAAATGAAGAATTGGACGCCATTGCAGCCCTAGGGATTCCATCTGTAATGGTATTTGGCGTCCCGGGATATAAAGATGCTTGTGGCAGCTCTGCTTATGCAGAGGATGGGATTGTGCAGCAGGCTGTACGGCATATTAAAGAGCGTCATCCAGAACTTGTCGTCTGTGCAGATACATGCCTCTGTCAGTTTAGTGATCATGGTCATTGTGGTGTTTTAGAAGATGGCTACGTTCAAAATGATGCATCACTTGAATTACTTGCGAAAACTGCAGTTTCTCAAGCAACAGCCGGGGCGGATGTGATCGCACCATCAAACATGATGGACGGTTTCGTTGTTTCAATCCGCGAAGCCCTTGATGATGCTGGTTTTGCGCATATTCCGATCATGTCTTATGCTGTGAAGTTTTCTTCCGCTTTTTACGGACCGTTTCGTGATGCAGCACATAGTTCTCCGTCGTTTGGTGACCGGAAAACGTATCAAATGAACCCGGCCAACCGGCTTGAAGCGCTGCGCGAAGCAGATTCTGATGAGCGTGAAGGTGCAGACTTCTTAATGGTTAAGCCGGCACTCTCTTATTTGGATATTATTCGTGATCTGCGCAACACCTCAAATCTGCCGGTGGTTGCTTACAACGTTTCCGGGGAATATGCCATGATGAAAGCAGCTGCCTTGCAAGGATGGATCAACGAACAGGAAACAGTTCTGGAGAAATTATTGAGTATGAAGCGGGCAGGGGCGGATTTAATTTTAACGTATCACGCCAAAGACGCTGCGCGCTGGTTGGCAGAAAGCTGATCTTGACCCACAAAATGAAAAGTTTTCATTAGGAGGAATCAAAATGGAAGGTTTTGAAAGATCCCGAGAAGCTTATCAAAAAGCAAAGCCATTAATGCCCGGCGGGGTGAGCAGTCCAGTACGGGGTTACAGTTCGGTTGGCCTCGATCACGGCCTCTACATGGAAAAAGGAAAGGGCGCCTACCTTTACGATCTTGACGGCAATGAATACATTGATTACGTCATGTCTTGGGGACCTCTTTTGCTTGGTCATTCCCACCCGCATGTTGTAGAGCGGTTAAAGCATATGACAGAGCTTGGGACAAGTTTTGGCACCTCGCATGAGATGGAGACGAAGCTTGCGGAGCTTGTCATCTCCCGGGTACCATCCATTGATGTTGTACGCATGGTAAACTCAGGTACCGAAGCGACAATGAGTGCGCTCCGCCTTGCCCGCGGTTTTACCGGTCGGAGCAAAATCTTGAAAATGGAAGGCTGCTATCATGGTCATGGTGATAGCCTGCTTATTAAAGCAGGTTCAGGTGTTGCAACACTTGGCTTACCTGACAGCCCCGGCGTACCGGAGTCGATAGCTTCAAACACGTTGACTGTACCTTACAACGACCTTGACAGCTTGCAGCTTGCTTTTGAAAAATACGGTGATGATATCGCAGCTGTTATCCTTGAGCCGGTTGCAGGTAACATGGGCGTTGTTCCGCCGCAGGAAGGTTTCCTTGAAGGCGTGCAGGACATTACAAAAACGCACGGCAGCCTGCTCATTTTTGATGAAGTGATGACAGGATTTCGTGTCGGTTTTGAATGTGCCCAAGGTGCATTAGGTGTTACACCTGATTTAACCTGCCTCGGGAAAGTTATCGGCGGCGGCCTGCCGGTCGGTGCATATGGCGGTCGTAAAGATATTATGGAGTATATTGCCCCGGACGGTCCGATTTATCAAGCAGGAACGCTTTCTGGCAATCCGCTCGCAATGACAGCTGGTTTCGAAACATTGAACCAGGTCACACCAAAAGATTACCGGGAGTTTGATCGTCTAGGTAAACGTTTGGCAGATAATTTAAGTGAAGCAGCAGAGCGTAACGGTATTCCGCACCATATTAACCGGGCGTGCTCCATGGTTGGTTTCTTCTTTACTGATCAAGAAGTTACCAACTTTGATACGGCTCGTTCTTCAGATCTTGATATGTTTGCGAAGTATTACCGCCACATGCTGCAGCAAGGTGTACATTTAGCACCGTCACAGTTTGAAGGAATGTTCTTGTCTACCGTGCATACGGATGATGAAATTGATCAAACGGTAGAAGCCGCTGACCGCGCATTTCAGCAAATCAAATCTTAAACGAATAAAAACAAGCCTGCTTCCGTCTTTGGAGGCAGGCTTTCATATATGTTATTGTTCTTGTTTCAACGGTGGTTTTGCAGCATATGCCAATATCATCGCTGTTGCTGTGAGTAAAATCATTAATAGAAGAATTTCATTGTAACTATTAAATACATCAAATGCATAACCAAACGGAAGTGGACCGAGTGCTGACCCGATGACAATGGCAGTTGTTGCAAGGCTCCGGAGCCGGCCTAAATGAGCTAAACCAAAATAATTCGGCCAAATAATATTGTTGCATATTTTTGTTGTTCCTTCGAATACACCCCATAAAATGACATATAATCCAACTGCCCAAAGTGCATCAGCAAAGACGAGCCATACAAGCAGCAGGCTTTTTAAAAGAAAAGCTGCCGCAAATAGTTTACGCGGTGCAACCCGCTCAACAATAAAGCCTGATACGAGTGTAAATGTAAATGCAGCAATTGGCATAAGGCTTAATAAAAATGCCGTGGCCGTGCGAGGGATCTCTCGTTCAGCCATAATTGAAAATAAATGAAACGTAATTCCAGTGTTTACAAGGGACGGAACAGCAGCACAAAATAAAATAAACCAGAAGGCTTTTGTATGCAGCGCATCTTGTAATGTAAAGGAAGCATCAAACTGTGCCTGCGCATGATTTTCAGCATCAGCGAGTTCTTTGCCTTCTTTACCGGCACCAGCATCATCCGGAAGTAGACCGACGTTCTGTGGTCGATTGCGGATGAAAAACCATGCTGCAGGGACGAACAACAATAGTAACATAATGCCCCAAAACATCCACGCACTCCGCCAGCCAAAACTATTAATCAAAAACAAATTCATCGGCGGCAATGCTGCTGCACTAACTAAGCCGCCCAAGGTCATAAAGCTGATGGCCCGACCGCGTAATTGATCAAACCATTGCGGAATTAACGTATTCGGGATCAACGTCATTGAGCCTTGACCAAACAAACGCAGCATAAAAAATCCGATAAACATCATGACTGGGCCAATAAGTATGGCATTCCAAAAACAGGCGAGTGCAAGCAACGTTCCTATTACAGCCGTCATCATTCTCTGGCCTTTTTTATCGACAAGTCGGCCAATTAAAAATAATGTAAACCCTGCGCCTAACGTTGCCACAGAGTACAGACTAGAAATTGTTGTACGCGACCAGCCGAGGTCATCGACATAGGCATCAATAAAGACAGAAATACTGTACGTTTGCCCCGGCCCAGAAAAGAAAACGGTTAAAGCAGCAACAGCTACAATGATCCAGCCATAAAAAAACGGTGGGTTTACCGGCAGCTTATCTGCTTCTGAGCGGTTTTGTGCCATACATATAGACTCCTAATTTGTAAGATTCATTTCAGTGTAAAGGCCGGTTATTGCTATGTTCGGTTGAAAATATTTAGTTGCTGCATAAGTCGTCTAATGTGTTCCTTTCTAAACTTATGCTAGCAGTCTTTGGAAACAAGCACAATTCTCTCGTTTCGTGAACATACAAGCTGAAGCCTCCGCATAGATTGAGAGTGAGATTAACTGCTTTCAATAAGCAGATGGTGAAAAGGAGGCCAATTATATGGCAAATGAAGAGCAATCCGGGTCTGCGCTTTCGTTTACTCTGCGGGAATCGGTGTGGCTTGAAGACGAAGCAGCGGTCCGGGCGTTACTTTCTTTAGAGCTGCAGCCGGATATTGCTGTAGAGGAGCATGAAAGTGATATCATCATTAGCGGGGGATTGCGGCTGACAGGCACATATGAAAAAGAAGAAGATTACACATCTGATGAAGAAGCTGTTTTTCCGCAAATGATAGAGCACTCGTACCGTAATGATGACGATACGTACAGTTTACAGCATTTCTTCCCTGTCGATATTACCATTCCTTTGCAGCGGATTGAGCGCCTTGAAGACGTTTATATTCAAATCGACAGTTTTGATTATGAACTTCCGGCCAACAATTGCATTCAAATGACTGCTGATGTAACAATTTCTGGTCTGCGAACTGAAGATCGCGGTACCGAAACTTTACAAGAGCCCCCTGCAATGACACCTGCAGAAGCTGAAGTAGTGCATAAAGAAACAGATGAAGAGTGGGTGCAAGCTGAAACTGAGCCAGAGCCAAAGCCAAAGCGTGAAGAAACGATAAGCAACGATAACGATTCAGCATCTGCAGAAAAAAATAAGGAAGCGATAGCAGCAGTTGATGAAACGGAACAAAATGAAGCAGGCCATGCAAATGAAGAAGTGCAGCCAACGGAAACATTTGAAGAGGGAGAAAGAGATAAAGATGAACTAGCTGATGAACCATCCAACAATCTTGAAGTGATCGATCTTGAACCAGCTGATGATGAAAAAAAAGCTGTACAATCGTCTGAACGCCAAGAAGACACAGCGGAAGAGGCAGAAGAAGATACCGTTGAAGCGGATCACTTAGAAGACGTTGACGATAACTCAGCAGCAGTCACAATTAGTAGTCAGCCGTTAAGTTTTCATGCATCTGAAACGCTCCCAGATCGCGCAGATCAATGGACAACAGAAGAAAATGAGCAGCTTGTGGCTGAATCAGAAGTGAGTGAATCTCCTGAGCCAAATAACGAAGAAGAGGAAGATGAGGATGAAGATCGCAGTGATTTAACAAAAATATTCGCAATGCAGGAAGAAGAAGAATCTTTTACGAGACTCTGCCTTTGTATTGTACAAGAAAATGAGACGCTCGAGCGGATTGCAGAGCGTTATAATATTAGTACAGCCCAGCTTCTTCGTTGGAATAAACTTAGTAGTGAACGTGTGACCGAAGGAGACCTGCTTTATATTCCACAAAAATCGCCACGTCTGACTGCTTCTTCGGTTTATGAAGAATGATTTAACAAGCCTGCTTGCTGGTGCTTATGGATGTCACGCAGCGTACGATGGAGCTTGCGGGCGAACTCATTTTTTTAAAGATGAAAACCGCCGTTATGCAGTGAAAAACACTTCATTTACACTTGTAGAGAAGCAGTCATTTCAGAAGCGGGTGCGTCAGTTGCAGCGTCATCGGATTCATGCTGCTGTGATACCGGAGTCCGGGAGAAATCATGAATGGCTGCATTTTGCGGCTGCGCCGGATCGCTACGTTTATGTCATGCCGGTAGTTGGTGACAGCCGGCAGGCGCAGCCTGATGCTGCTTTGGACATGCTAGGTCGTTTTCATAGGTATACGATGCGGCAAAACGCGCTAAGTGAAGGTGCAATTACGCGTTATGAAAGTGAACGTAAGGCGGCTGTAGCGGCATATAACCAGAAGCTTGAAAAGCTTTTATATGAAGAAGAGCGACAGCACTACATCCGCCCGTCCGGCTATGTCTTTTTAACGAATCATCCGTTGTTACAGGCTATGATGAAGCGGGGACGCGACGCTTTTCAAAGCTGGCTTTCTTACTTGCAGAGCAGAGGGTATCAACGTCGCGGCTGGATCCACGGCTATTATGAGCCTGATCATATATTAGTAGATCATAAAAATGTAGCGCGGCTGATTAATTGGGAGAAGTCGCGGTATGGGCATCCGTTGGAAGATTTAACGAGTTATTTACGTAGGATGGCAGAGTCTCCTGAGGCGGTTACAGCCGAAGGTGCCGGCTGGCTGGGTGCATACGAACAACGTTTTGAACTTCTGCGCGAAGAAAAAGAGTTGCTACGCGCGATGGTATTGAGCCCGACACCTGCTGTAGCGGAAGCGGAGAGGTTGTTAAGAAACCCTCGTATTGAAGAACATGAACGAACAAAGGCGCTGGAGCTGTTGTTTCTACGATGCCAACGAAGAATGCAGTGGATCGATCATGCACTGCCTGAGATGTATTAACCTGTAAAACAATATAAAAAGAACAAAATAAGCAGTCCGAGCAGAATGATATCAAACGTGGTTGGAAAGATTAATGTACGAAATAATTGGAAGCAGATCACTGGAATGAGCAGCTGGGCAAGCCATATTTTCCACCAGTAAAACCATGGCGGATAACGGTGTTTTTTTCGATGGCGTTTTTTACCTCCGTAATAGCCGCCGGGCCGTCCGAAACGTTTCATGTTGAAACCTCCGTTATAGAGCGTAGGGTATTATTCAAAATTTAATCCGGCATTATGCTTTGTCTTTGCTGGTTTTTAAATAAGTTGTGTTCTTATTGTATGAAAGATGATGTACAAAGTTGCCCGCCATTCGTCAAGATTTCCCGGGAAATCTTGACGTAATAAACGGTGCTGAGTAAAATAACTATAGAATGTTACATGTAATGCGTTGAAAAGGGAGGAGTACATTCCACCCGCTGGCAGAGAGGAAAGTCCGTGGCTGAAAGGCTTTTCGAGCAGGGAGAATGGAAGGTCGCCCTTGAGCTGTTTTTCTGAACGAATGTAGGAAAAACCGGCCCCCGCCGTTACCGGGTAAGTGTGTTTTACGCTTGGCGTATAGCAAACAAAGGTGGTACCGCGAACTCTCTTCGTCCTTTGATGGAGGGAGTTTTTTTATGTCTTTAACACCTTAACGACTTAAGGAGGAATGAATATGAATGAAGAGCACAACCTGCCGACAAAGTATGACCCGGCGGACACTGAAGCCAAATGGTATCCATTTTGGGTGAATGGGAAATTTTTTGAAGCAACAGATGATGAAACGAAAGACCCGTTTACCATTGTAATTCCGCCGCCGAATGTGACCGGACGGCTCCACCTTGGACATGCGTGGGATACAACCTTGCAGGATATTTTAATTCGTACGAAGCGGATGCAGGGTTATGATGCCCTCTGGCTCGCTGGTATGGATCACGCCGGCATTGCGACGCAGGCAAAAGTAGAAGGAAAGCTGAAAGAAAGCGGTTTGAGCCGCCATGACCTTGGTCGTGAGAAGTTTTTGGAGCAGTCTTGGGAATGGAAAGAAGAATATGCTGAGTTTATTCGCGAGCAGTGGGCCAAGCTCGGTTTGTCGCTGGACTATTCCCGTGAGCGGTTCACGCTTGATAACGGTTTAAGTGAAGCGGTACGTGAAGTGTTTGTCCGCTTGTACGAAAAAGGATATATTTACCGCGGAGAATATATTATTAACTGGGACCCGGAAACAAAAACAGCTCTTTCTGATATTGAAGTGGAGTATGAAGAAATTACCGGCGGTATGCACCATATGTCTTATCCGCTCATAAACGGTAAAGGTCAAATTGAAGTAGCCACCACCCGTCCGGAAACGATGCTTGGTGACACGTGTGTCGCAGTGCATCCGGATGATGAACGGTATCAGCATCTTATTGGGGAAAAGGTGAAACTGCCGATTGTAGGCCGTGAAATTCCGATTGTTGCAGATAGCTACGTTGATATGGAGTTTGGCTCCGGCGCGGTAAAAGTTACTCCGGCCCACGACCCAAATGACTTTGAAATTGGCAACCGGCACAATGTTGAGCGGATTTTAGTCATGGATGAAGGCGGCATCATGAATGAAAATGCCGGCAAGTATCAAGGGCTCGATCGGTTTGCGTGCCGAAAGCAGATCGTTGAAGATTTAAAAGCCGATGGTATGATGTTTAAAGTGGAAGAGCATGTGCACGCTGTTGGTCATTCAGAACGAAGTGGTGCGGTCGTTGAACCGTACTTGTCTACTCAGTGGTTTGTAAACATGGATCCACTTGCTGAAGCTGCCATTAAGCAGCAGCAGTCTGAAGATAAAGTACATTTTGTGCCGGATCGTTTTGAGAAAACGTATCTGCATTGGATGGAAAACATTAGAGACTGGTGCATCTCCAGGCAGCTTTGGTGGGGTCACCGCATTCCGGCCTGGTATCATAAAGAGACGGGCGAAATGTATGTTGGACGCGAAGCCCCGCAGGACGTTGAAAACTGGGAGCAGGATGAGGACGTGCTTGACACTTGGTTCAGCTCCGCGCTCTGGCCGTTTTCAACAATGGGCTGGCCGGATGAAGCAGCCTATGATTACAACCGGTATTATCCAACCGATGTGCTTGTGACCGGCTATGACATCATCTTTTTCTGGGTATCGCGCATGATTTTTCAAGGCATCGAATTCACCGAGCGCCGTCCATTTAAAGATGTACTAATCCACGGTTTGGTGCGTGATGCTGAAGGCCGTAAGATGAGTAAATCACTCGGCAACGGTGTAGATCCGATGGATGTCATCGACCGCTACGGGGCTGATGCGCTTCGTTTCTTCTTTGCTACAGGAACAACACCAGGAAATGATCTTCGCTTTCATTGGGAAAAAGTTGAGGCGAACTGGAATTTCGGTAATAAGATCTGGAACGCATCACGCTTTGCACTCATGAATATGAACGGTTTAACTTATGATGAGATAGACCTCTCCGGTGAGAAGACGATTGCCGATCGCTGGATATTAACGCGGCTGCAGGAGACGACAGCGCACGTTACCCAGTTAATGGAGCGTTATGAATTTGGTGAAGTCGGTCGTACCTTGTACAACTTCATTTGGGATGATGTATGTGACTGGTACATTGAAATGGCGAAGCTGCCGCTCTACGGCGAAGATGAAGCAGCCAAGCATACGACCCGTTCTGTACTCGCGCACGTCCTTGACGAAACGATGCGTCTGCTGCACCCGTTTATGCCGTTTATTACCGAGGAAATCTGGCAGCACCTGCCGACATCCGGTGAATCGATCAGCGTTGCCGCATGGCCGGTGGCTGATGAGGCGAAACAAGATGATGAAGCTGTCAAAGACATGGAGCTCTTAAAAGAAATTATCCGCTCTGTACGTAATACCCGCGCAGAAATGGATGTGCCGCCGAGCCGTCCGATTCAGTTAATGATTCAAGCAGCAGATGATGATGTGCTCGCTCGTTTACAGCGCGGCGAAGCTTACATTACAAAGTTTGGCAATCCGGAAAATCTCGTGCTCGGCACAACTGTGGATACACCAGAAAAAGCTGTGTCGCACGTCGTAACTGGTGCTGAACTATTTATGCCGCTTGAAGGCTTAATTGATATTGAAGAAGAAATTGCCCGGCTTGAAAAAGAAAAGCAGAATTTAGACAAAGAAGTAGAACGTGTACAAAAGAAGTTGAACAACGAAGGTTTCTTAAATAAAGCACCAGAAGCCGTTGTCGAAGAAGAAAAAGCAAAAGAACAAGATTATGTTGATAAACGGAACAAAGTCATTGCACGCATGAACGAACTGCGCTAAGTGCATTGTTACATTCCGGCGGCCACCGCACGGCTCTCTTTTTAGGAGACAGCGGTGGCTGTTTTTCAATTGACAAGAACGAAGCAGGAGGAATAACTTATGCAGACGTGTAAAGAGGCGATTGATTGGATCGAACAACAGGCACCTTACGGCATTAAACCAGGTCTGGAACGGATGGAGAAACTGCTTGAAAAACTCGGCAACAAACACCGGCGTTTAAAATCAATTCATGTTGCCGGGACAAACGGCAAAGGTTCCACAACCGAATTTTTACAAAAAGCGATGAGTGAAGCAGGTATTGAAGTTGGCACATTTACGTCTCCTTATGTCACTCATTTTCGCGAACGAATCGCAATGAATGGGCAGCCGGTAAGTGAAGAAGATTTTCTCGCCGCAGCAAACGAAGTTAAACCGTATGTAGACGAACTTGCTGAAGAAGCAGAAGGCCATCCAACATCATTTGAAATTGTGACCGCTGTAGCGGTGCAGTATTTTGCGACCCGGGCTTTTCCAGATGTCGTTGTTTTTGAAACCGGGCTCGGTGGACGGCTGGATGCAACCAATGTCGTGAAGCCGATGATTAGTTTAATTACAAATATCGGCGAGGATCATCAAGCCATCTTAGGCCATACAAAAGCAGAAATCGCTCGTGAAAAGGCAGGCATCGTAAAGTCAGGTGTTCCGCTTGCAACGACTGAAAAAGACCCGGAGATCCGCCGCTATTTTGATGAAGTTGCTACTTCTCTTCGAACCAAAACGTATCAGCTGGACCGTGACTTTTTTATTGAAGATTGGGAGGCGCTTTCGGCAGGACAGAAGTTTAAATTCCGCTCACCTTATCCATTTGGTACAAAAGAAGGAGTAGAGTTGAAAATGGAAGGGGCCCATCAAGCAGAAAATGCAGCGCTTGCGATGATGGCGCTTGATTACTTAAAAATGCTGTATGCGCTACCAATCGAAGAAGACAATATCCGCCGAGGTCTGCTTGAGGCGCATTGGCCAGGCCGGATTGAAAAAGTATCTGAAGCACCGGATGTTTATTTAGACGGAGCGCATAACCGGCAGGGTGTTGAGCAGCTTGCTGCCTTTGTTCAACAGCGTTATGCCGAAAAAAATGTTTATATTGTTGCTACGGTTACAGAAGAGAAAACACCTGAAGAACTATTTGCCCCGCTGATGGAACTGCAGCCGGCGAAAATGTACTTAGCTCCGTATACTGGCTATAAGGCGCTTCCGGAAGCTGAGCTCGTAAAGCATGCACACGCCATTGAGGCTGAACCGGCAAGTTCAATTTCTGCAGCGCTTGAAGCAGTTCAAGTAGACGCTGAGGCAGAAGATCTCGTCTTAATCACAGGTTCACTTTACTTTATTTCAGCTGTGCGCGAATTTCTTCATCAAACAAATTGGAAAATTTAATTTATAGGAAGGAAAAACCATCATTCATATACAATACTACTAAAGGCATGTTTCTTTGGTAGAATTCGTACGGCCATTAAGTAAATATGAGCGAAGGGAGGGTCTACTATTTCTACGAGGAAATACATTGTATTATGGATCAGTTCTATTATTGCAGTTAGTGTATATCTTACCGCTTTAATTATAGACCCGCGCCCTCTACTCAGCGTGGCCGGTTTGGATGTTTTTGTTTTCACCCTGCTTGCTGTAATGGCGGCTATGCTTCCAATTGTCATGAAAAGTGGACCGTCTATCGTGCTTTTTCAAGGTGTATCGCTTGCTGCTTTTGTACAATTTGGCCTCTTTGCAGAAATTTTGGTAAGCCAGGCGGCTGTCATTTTTTCTTTAATGTACTTACGGGTCGGCCGGCAGGACTTTTATCGTTATTTATTCAACAGTACAATGTTTTTTATCACGTCAGTTATCGCTGCCGCTGCGTATTGGGCTGCAGGCGGGCCCCTTACGCCGATGTATGGTCAGCAGGGAACCATCCCTTATATTCCAATTGTTGTGTATTTCATTGTCCATCTGCTTGTGAATCATATTTTAATTTACTTTTTCCGCAACTATTTTATCGGCCAGCGGGAACGTTTAATTACCCGCAGCTTAGTTTGGGAAGTTGCAGCTACCTCACTCAACGTACCGTTTGCTCTTATTTTAATCTTTTTGTATAACGAAATTGGGTTAGCTTCGGTGTTGTACGTGGGCATTCCATTTTTAAGTGTCGCTTTAGTTGTTCGCTTATATCATTCGGCTGAAGAAACGAAGTCTATGATGAAGAAAGTGAACAAAGCAGGGCATGAGTTGAATTCAACGTTGGATGAGGAAGCAATCATTCAAACCTTTTCGACGTGGATCCGTTCGATCGTACCGGTAGATTATATGTTTATTTACAGCTTGCATGATGGCAGGCTTGAACCTGAACATATTGACCGCTTTGACCGTCATTCAGCGGTGGCGCTTGATTATGGGGGTGGTGACCGGTGGAGTAAAAAGGTTGTACAAACCGGTGATCCGATACGGTTTATTAAGCAGAATGAATGGAAATCAAAAGATGATGATGCTTTCTTTCCTCATGCGGAATCTTTATTGTCTGTACCAATTTACCGCCAGGGAGCTATTGCCGGGGTATTAACGTTAGCAGTGAAAAAACAGCGCATGTATGGTAAAGAAGCCGTGAGCATCGTCGAATTTTTAAGCAGCTTTTTAATCGCAGCTATCGATAATGCGCGTTACTACAAACAGGCAAAGCAGAAGAGTGAACGGTGCGCGCTCACAAGACTTTATAACTACAGTTATTTTGAAATGATATTAGAAATGGAACATGAGCGTGCGGTTGAACAGCAGCTTCCGTTATCAGCCTTATTAATTGATCTGGACCATTTTAAACATGTGAATGATACATACGGTCACGAAGCAGGCAATCACGTATTAATTCAAGTGGCGGAGCTTTTGCAGGCACATGTACCGTATCCATCTGTTGTCGCCCGGTTCGGCGGAGAAGAGTTCGCAGTTCTTTTGATTGAGCGCTGCCAGGAGGAAGCAGCCTTGCTCGCTGAAGAACTGCGCCTTTTACTCGCCGACCATCCCTTTCAAATCCGCGAGTCGCTTCAACAAGATCAAGAACGCAGTGTAAATATTACCGCAAGCATTGGTGTCGCAGGGACTGTGCCTGAAGAAGAAGAAGAGTTTTTCTCGCTCGTACGAAAAGCAGACCGGGCGATGTATACCGGCGCCAAACAGGCAGGACGCAACAAAGTCGCAGCCTACGCATAAAAGAAGCACCCGGCTTTTAAAGCGCGGGTGCTTTTTTTATAAGGGGGTGAGTTGGTCAAAGTAAAAAGTGTTTTACTAACGAGGGTAGATCGCGTTTTGCAGTTGCTTGCCCCATTGATTGAGGTCGCCAAGCTGACGTTTTCATGAAGAGAAAAGAATTAACACCCACTAATCGCGGACGGTCGATAAAGTACAAAACCTAACATCAACTCACAACTTACTGCCCCAATCACCGCGGATCTATCGAGAGGAAAATACCGACTCGTGAACGTGACCAACACTACCGACGGACGCTTTCCCGAGGGCTTGACTTCAGCTAACTTGTTCGAATATAAACCATTCGAACAAGTGGATCTTCAGTCTGCGCTTGACCCTCTGGGAGTCGCCGTCGTTCGTTTCGGTCACTTTTATATTTGTTTTTAGTGGATGGTTCGCTTGATCGTTTATGAAAAATCATAACGAAACTGATTTATATAGATACTGCTTGATCAAAAGTACCTCTACCATTCATGACGATCAAATAATGCAAGGCTGATGAGTATCAAGAAAAGCGAGAGCCGGAAATCAAGCAGGCCGTGACTTTCTACCGAGGAAGCTTAGGCTGTGACGGGGGTTAAGAAGACACAGTGAGATCAATCGTCAGCGCAGATCAAACCAATGTCGCCCTTGTGCCCTCTTGGTGTAAGTGTCCGCTGAAAAGCGACATCAGCCTCGGTTTTTCTTGAAAGTTCGTCTACACGCTGGGATTAGCATCCACTAATTGTACCTTCAACAATGTCAGATAATTCCGTACCATCATCTATTTCAACGGTAGTTCCATTTTCACAAGTAGCGTCACCTTCAATGGTAAACAAATCCCCTAAATTATCTCTTGTACTTGAGGCTGTGAGGTCCGAGGTATCAAAGTTGATTACATTGGATTCATTTATAGCATTAAAAGTAACATCTCCAGTAATCAGGAATTCATTTGTATTTTTGTTTGCTTGCCCGGAAAAGTTGATGTCACTTCGAATTAAAGCTGAAGCTCCCTCAAGAATATGAATTTGCCCACCACGTGCGAAATTTATTTCATCGTGAAACTCTGAATCACCTAATATTTCCGCACAAACACCTTCAGGCTCGCTTGAACCGTTATTACAGTTCACCCCTCCGCTAGCACCAGGGTTATTTTCTAATGAAACGGAGTCTTCAAAAATCACCCCTTCTGGAAAGGTGTATTGGTCTTCATCTAAAAATTGGTCTTCTTCAAACGTACAGAACTCATCTATACCATCAAACTCATAGTCTTCAAGGTTACATGGGCCGGTTTCATCTTCGTCATCGTCCCCATTTTCAGGTTCTGATGGCGTGGTGCCACCGCTCATACTGCCGGCAATGCGCGGGGCAGCGGTAAAACGCCAATCGCCGTCTCCGGCAGCAGCCCGGTCCACATCCGCCCATTGCAGTTCGACAGTGTAGGCGCTGCCTCCGCTTTCAGTCAGTGCAAAGTGTTCTACACCTTGGAGCCAAGTGCTGCCGTTTCGTTCGACAGTTTGTTCTGCTTCATGAAACGAATACGTAATTTCATCGCCAGCTGACTTCTCTAGCGTATATATACCGTTGTCTGTTTCAATACTTCGGCTCCCTTGAATGTCTTCAGTAATTTCTTGAGACGCGATACGTGTATCTGTCCGTTCCTGTGTCGCTTCATCCTGGTCAGTGGAGACGAGCATCCCGGTGTTTAAAATGAGAAACGCCGTGCCGACGACGACAGAGAGCAAAGTGATCGTTGCTAAAACTTCGATTAAAGTAAAGCCTGACCGGTTATTTATCACCATAGTTAACGCTCCTTTTGTATTAACCACAGTCATCAGCTTCGTTATAGCCTTCAACATTACCACAAACAATGATTTGTGCTGTTTGATTGGCTAAAACTGATCCATGAAAGCTCGCATCTCCTTCAATGGTTAAAACGGTTTGCGGCCCAAGGTTAAGATCACCTGAAAATTCGGCATCTTTTTCAAGGGTGATGTTACTGTCCGCGCTAAAAGTAACATCATCATGAAAAACTGCTTCGCCCTGAATCGTTCCTTCGCTGTTGGAATTAACTGTAAGTTCGTCATGAAATACCGCGTCCTGATTGAATTGAATGTCTGCACCATGGCCTATTGAAACTAAATTATAAAATGAAGCTGTGGATTTTACCTCCATTTCAAGCCGGTCACCAGCGTCGAATTCGCCTATAAAATCAGCTGAACTTTCTAAGGTAAGGGAAGCATCATTTTGAATATTCACATCGTTTTCAAAGTTTGTCTGACCATCAACTGTAAGGTCAAAACGGTCTCCGGTTGTCAATTCACCTAAAAATATCGCATTGTCACCTGCATCAATTTTTGTGTCATTGTCTGCACTCAACTCATTTTCGAATGTTAGATCATCACCAATTGTAAGTTGCGATCGATCGCGCATTATCACAGTAGATTGAAACTCACTAAACCCTTCAACTTCAAAGTCTTCATCATGAGAAAGGGTAACCCAGTCTGTGAAAATGCAATTACCGGCAAAGTAGGATCCGCTTGTAGGATCGCATTCTTCAGCTGATGGAGGGGGAGGCTCATGGCCGCCATTTTCACCACCAGGGTCCACGCTATCTGAAACATTCTCACCAAACCCGCGATCTCGTTCCCAGCGGGTGAGTCCCCATTCGTCTAAATGGTACGTTGTTTGCTCATTAATTGTTCTAGATTCAATGTTCATAAACAATTCAACGCGTAAGTTGTACGTACTTTCGGCATCAGATGTGCCAGTGACAGCTGCGCTGCCTAAAAAATTCACCGCGAAAATTTCAGCGTCATTCTCGTTGTTCGTAAAGAAGAAATCTTCGGCACCTGCTAATTCCGCCTTGTCTTCAATCTCACTTATCACGTCATCTTCACTGTTTTCATTTTCAATGTTTTCTTGATCCAGCAGTGCGATCAACGTCTCTGCCTGCCCTTCAGCGTCGTACTGGGCTTCGATATCGGCGTACGTTTGCTGCTGCCCGGTTAAATCAGTGAGCAGTACAGCTGCTGTTGTTAAAAACACGAGGGAAAGGACAGCAAATACCATTAAAACTGTTGGGAGTGCCATGCCTTGCTGCTTCATTCGCTCTCGCCTCTTTCAGGTAGTTCATTGTACAGCTTTGTTTCTAAAGTGACGGAAACATCCGGGCGGTTGCTTTCAATTTTTTCAACGGTAACTTGGACATCATACAAGTTCGTAACTTCATTTGATGCATCAATCGCAAGTGTGAGTGAAGTGTTTTCATCAGTAGTAAAACAAAAGTCGGAGGCTATACTTGAGATTGATGTACCTTCTGCCCGTTCGCTTCGTATGTCTTCCATACAATCCTGGGCTGTGTATAAAGCATCAAGGCGTTCTTCGTTTTGTGCACCAGTTGTTGCACTAGAGGCCATCATCGTACCAAAGACAGCAAGGATGACGCCTAAAATGGTGAGAGCAGCAAGGACTTCAATGAGGGTAAGGCCGTGCTGACTGTTTGTATTTGAAAACACCGGGTTCCCTCCTGTTCAAGGTCATGAAAAAAGGTTGCAAGTGAGGTGCAGAAGGTGAAGCATCGCGCTTACAACCTTCCCAAGTTGTATGGAATGATATACAATTAAAAATAGATACATAGATTTGAAAAAGGTGGGCTGTTCGTGCCGGAAATTGTTTTTATCATTGCAGCGACGATCATTGCGTTTTTTGTGATCGTAATGCTTCCGTTAAATTTATCCAATCGTATGGTGCTAAAGCTTCTTGGCACAACAGCGCTTCTTACTATTTTAACGTATTTATTGTCAACACTATACCCTTTTTGGATAGCTGGCATAGCTTTGATTGTCGGGCTCGTCGTATTTTCTTACTTATTCGGAAGCCAATTTGCTTATGATGATGAGAGAAAAGCTTTGAATGAAGCGGAGACAGAGGCGCAGGAACCTCCTCCTTATGTACCAGCTGCTGCTGCGGCGGCGCAGGAGACGTCTAGTGAAAAAAGGCCGGCGGAAGAACCTCCGAAACCAGATGACACGTTTATTTTAGCTGAAACAAATGAAGCCTCTGTTAATGAAAAGAACAGTGAGGATCATGGTGAACCACTCCCGGCGGCAGGCGAGCCAAACCTAGAAGTGGAAACGCCAGACACTTCTTCTCAACCTAGCGAAGAAGACGCGATGGATATGGAGGAAATGATCGCCGGTACAGGTCGCCGCTTTGTTGTTGCTGAAGAAGAACCAGAGCCTTTAATTGATGCAGATGAGGAAGAAGGCTTGCCGCCTCGCTTGTCTGCATTAGAAGCGGAGCCTCAAGTTGAGGAAGAAACTGGGCCCGAACCCGTAAAGGATGAATTGACAGCGGAGGCGCGTTCAGTGCGGGCAAAAGATATCGAGGTTCCGGCTGCAGCTGAAACAGAGCCGAAAAGCCGGCAGGATGTTATGCGGGAGCTTGAAGATGATTTGTTTCACGACAGTCGTGACTCGAAAGGAGAAAAGTGATGAACCGTCGTTATTTTCTGCAGGCGCTTGCATTAAAAAGCGCAATCGTTTTGTTTATTTTAGGTTTTACATATGCAGGTACGGCGGCTTATGATCGGGTGCTTGTTCAAAGCAGCAATCTGCCTGAAAATGCCGAGATTGCTGGCATTGAATTAGGCGGTGCTTCTCTTGAAGAAGCAGAAGCAGAGCTTGAAGAGGCTGTTCATACGTGGCAGAGACAGGCGTTAGTTGATTTTGTTATGTATGATGAAGACGTTCAGCTTGAAACCGAGGTACTTGACTTTCAAATTGAAGAAGCATTTGAGGAAGCTTCAGCTACTGGCAGTGCTGAACTGCGTCCGCGAATCGCTGCGAACGCCTTGCAAAGCCATTTGGAAGAGTTGCCTTATCAAGAAGTGCCGGATCAAGTAGATATTGAGCGGCTGCAGGAGGCGGTTAGTGAACATGTCCGTTTGCGCGAACCGCATACCCGTTTTCGGGTGACAAATTATTTCAGCGAAGCTTATGCCTTAAGTGAGCAGGAACTGCGTAGTACAACGCTGCAATCGAATCAAGACACGCCTGCACTTGAAGAGTGGGCGGACGCGCTCGATGGCACCGAGATTGAGCCGCGCAGCTCATTTCACTTTAGCGACGCAATGGATGAAGCAGGGATTATGGCGTTTGAAAACATAGAGCTGCAAATGCTCGCTTCCGGCATTTTTCAAGTTTTAAGTGAAACAAATTTTGTTGTAACAGAGCGCCACATTCATAGAGAGCTCCCTGATTATGCTGCACTCGGAGAGGACGCCCGTGTCATCCCTGGTGAGAAAGAACTAATCATTTATAATCCGAATTATCAGCCGTATGAGCTGCAAGTTTCTTACACAGGTGGGGAGCTGTTTGTCGCTTTACGAGGCGAGCCTTTTTTATTTAATTATGAGCGCACAGTTCGTGACGAGGTGGAAGTTGAACCGCGAACTGTTGTGCATTATTCAGAAAGCCGGCTCCCTTATGAATCAGAGCTGATTGAAGAAGGAAGCAACGGAGCTTATGGCCGTGTTTATATTATTACGACCGATGATGCCGGAGCGACGCTTGAAGAAAACCAAATCGCTGAAGATTATTACCCGGCCGATCACCAAATTGAAGAGCGAGGGTTAAGTGCACCTGAAACAGAGGATGATCATGAAACAAATGATAACAATGATGCAGCACCGGAAAATAACGGAACAGATGACGGGCAAGGAAACGAGGTTTCTCAAGAAAATGGAACAGTTCCGGAAAACGGGGATGATGCTGCACCGTCTCAAGGTGACACACCAGATGCAGATGACGGCACAAGCGAAACGCCTGCCGAAGATGCTGGTCCGGATGGAGAAGGTGAGCTCGATAATGGTGAGTCAAATGGCAATAACGGCACAAGCACGACACCCGGCGGTGACTCTCTGACCCCGGGCATGCCTGCACCAGAAGAGCCGAACGCCTGGGAAGATAAGTAAGGAGGGAGCGCTACGTGGCAGAGCAGCGGAAGCGACTTGGTGACCTGCTCGTTGAGGCAGGGCTGTTAAGCGATGAACAGCTGCAGGAAGCGCTGCAGATTAAAGAAAGTGATCAAAAGCTTGGTGATGTGCTGTTGCAAAGAGGAGACATTACCGAGAAGCAGTTAATTGAAGTACTAGAGTATCAGCTCGGGATTCCACATATCAGCTTAAATCAGTACCCGGTTGAAGAAGAAGCTCTTGCGCTCGTTCCAAAAGAAACTGCCCGGCAGAAGCAGTTAATCCCACTCCGTCGCAATGGCAACGTGCTTCATGTGGCGATGGCGGACCCGCTTGATTACTTTGCACTTGATGATATCCGCCTTTCTACCGGGATGCGGATTGAATCAGCCATTGCAGCAAAAGATGACATTTCCCGGGCAATAAATCGGCACTACCGCGTGTTAGAAACCCGGCAGGAAGCTCCCTCTGACAGTGATATTGAGGCGCTTGCTGAAGGTGATGTAGAAGATGCGCCGGCTGTCCGCATCGTGAATGAGCTGATCGAAGAAGGGCTTGAGCAAGAAGCAAGTGATATTCATATTGACCCTCAAGAAACCCGGATACTTGTTCGTTACCGGGTGGATGGCATTTTAAAAACGGAACGGACGTACCCAAAAAGCGTGCAGAACGTTTTAACCGCCCGCGTTAAGATTATGGCCAACTTAAATATTACCGAATCCCGCCTGCCGCAGGACGGCCGGGTCAAAGTGAACTTAAGAAATGCCCCTGTCGATATGCGGATTGCCACACTTCCAACAGTGTTTGGTGAGAAGATTGTCATCCGTATTCTTGATTTAAGCAGTGCGCTCAATAAAATTAGTGAGCTCGGGTTTAATAAAATGAACTACCGGACGTTTATGAAAATGATTGAACAACCTTCGGGCATGGTGTTAATTACTGGTCCGACCGGAAGCGGTAAGTCATCAACGCTTTATGCCGCACTGAATCACTTAAATACAGATGAAGTAAACATTATGACAGTTGAAGACCCGGTGGAATACCAGCTTGATGGCATTAACCAAGTGCAGGTGAACACAAACGTCGGATTAACCTTTGCCACAGGGTTACGCTCAATGCTTAGACAGGACCCAAACATTGTGATGGTCGGAGAGATTCGTGATGCTGAAACGGCTGAGATTGCAATTCGTGCTTCACTAACCGGCCACCTCGTTTTCAGCACCCTGCACACAAACAGTGCAATTGCAACGATTCCCCGTTTAATCGATATGGGTGTAGAGCCGTATATGGTCGTATCTTCTTTAAGCGGTGTTGTTGCACAGCGACTCGTCCGCCGCATTTGCCCAAGCTGCCGGCAGGGCGCACCGCCGTCATCCATGGCTGCGGAAATGTTTAAGCGCCGCGGTATTAGTGCGCCTGATGTTGTGTATAGCGGCACCGGCTGCGATCGTTGCAGCGGCACCGGTTATAAAGGGCGAATGGCGATTCATGAAGTGCTTCAAGTCGATGATGATATTCGCAGTATGATGATGAATAACCAGTCCACCGGGGACATCCGGCAGTATGCAACAGAAAACGGTATGCTTTATTTAGTAGATGACGGCCTCTTAAAAGTAAGGCAGGGATTAACTACGCTAGAAGAAGTAATGCGGGTGGCACTTGATGAATAAATCGTGAAGGGGGGAGCTCACTTTGAAAGAACAGATTGAACAACTTATGCGCACAGCTTTTGAACAAAACGCCTCCGACCTTCATTTAACCGTCGGGGTGCCGCCGGTATTAAGAATTAACGGCGAACTATCCTATCACGGGGAAGAAGCTTTAAAACCTCGGGATACTGAAGGAATGGCCCGTGCGCTTGTGTCTGAACCTTTATGGAAGATGTTTGAAAAAAGAGGCGAGCTTGATTTTTCCCACGGCATTCGTGGCGTATCCCGTTTTCGGATTAACATGTATTTTCAACGGTCATGTGTGAGCCTTGCAATTCGTACCATTCCGACGGAAATCCCGAGTCTTGAATCGATCCATATGCCGAAAGTGCTTGAAGATATCGCTTCAAAACCACAAGGGCTCATTCTTGTAACCGGCCCGACCGGTAGCGGTAAATCAACAACCCTTGCTTCAATGATTGATTACATTAACCGCCATCATAACCGGCATATTATCACACTTGAAGACCCGATTGAATACTTACACACTCATAACAAATCAATCATTGATCAGCGTGAGATCGGCTTTGACACGCAAAACTTTGCCAATGGCCTCCGTTCCAGCCTCCGACAGGACCCGGATATTATTCTCGTCGGCGAGATGCGTGACTTAGAAACAATCTCGACTGCCATTACAGCTGCTGAAACTGGGCACCTTGTATTTGGCACATTGCATACGACAAATGCCCCGGCAACGATTGACCGGATCATTGATGTGTTTCCGGCGAGCCAGCAGCCGCAAGTGCGGATTCAACTTGCCGGCGTGTTAGGTGCTGTTGTGAGTCAACGGTTGTTTAAAACAGCAAGCGGCAGCGGGCGCCGGGCAGCGACAGAGATTTTAATTAACAATTCCGCTGTGAAAAATTTAATCCGTAATGAAAAAATCCATCAAGTGCCGACGGTTATGCAGACAAATAAAGCTGCAGGCATGCATACGCTTGAAATGGATGTTGAAGCGCTGTTAAATGAAGGGGTCATCTCGGAGGAAGCAGCCCAACCCTACATTCGGAATGAAGGTTCATAAGTGAAAAAAGGCAGGGATGAAGATGGCCCAGTACCGTTACCGCGGCCGCGACCGCCGCGGACGTAAAGTTTCCGGCCGTATGCAGGGAGAGGCCGAGCGCGACGTCCGTATGCAGTTGAAAGAGGACGGCATTCAAGTGACAGAACTACGTCCCTTAAACAGTATTTTGTATAAAGAAATTAACATTGGTAGCGGCGTGAAAAACAAAGAGTTTGTAATTTTTCTGCGGCAGTTCGCAACCATGCTTGGCGCCGGGATCTCTGTTGTCGATGCAACAAGCATTTTAGCAGGGCAGTCAAAAAATAAAGTGTTCCGCCGCGTTTTACAAGATGTAGAAGAAGATTTGCGCGCAGGACGGCCGTATTCGGAAGCTGCTGATCAACACCGGCGCGTCTTTCCGCCGTTGTTTGTGAATATGATGAAAGCAGGGGAAGCAGGCGGTAATCTTGATGAAATTTTGGAACGCCTGGCATCTTATTATGAGCGGCAGAATGAAACGCGGCAAAAAGTCGTTTCGGCTTTATCCTATCCGATTGTCATCGGCCTTGTGGCGTTTTTCGTTGTCTTGTTTTTGCTCTCGTTTGTTGTACCGACATTCATTGATATGTTTGAACAGTACGGCTCCGAGCTTCCGTGGATTACCCGCTTTGTTATGGCAGCCGGTGAAGCTGCCGGATCATTTTGGTGGCTTATCTTGCTTGGGCTGATCGGTGTAGTCGTGGCATATATACAGCTTCGGAAACGCTCAAGGCAGGCGCGTTATTACATTGACTATACATTGCTGCGCCTGCCGCTGTTTGGGCAGCTGCTTCGTAAAGCCGCCTTAGCTCGAATGACGCGGACGCTAAGTTCATTATTTGCAAGCTCTGTTCCTGTACTGCAGTCGGTTTCCATTGTTGAACGCGTCGTCGGTAATGAGGTAATCAGCCGCGTACTGCAGGCAGCGCGCACTTCACTTGAGCGCGGAGAGCGGATGAGTGCACCGATGGATCAACACTGGGCGTTTCCGCCGATGGTGGCGCAGATGGTCGCTGTGGGGGAGCAGACGGGTAACTTAGATGAAATGCTCGATAAAGTGGCTGACTTTTATGAAGCTGAAGTTGAAAGCGCAACTGATCAAATGAAATCGCTCATTGAACCGCTCATGATTTTAGTCTTAGCCGGCGTGGTCGGCGTGATTGTTGCAGCAATTGCCATTCCGATGTTTGAAGTATTTGGTGAAGTTCAATAACTCCCGTGTTTCATGAAACGAAAGTGCGGGTAAATAAGCACTAAGCTGGTTGCTTTGTACTTAATGAAATGTTGAACAAATCTTGTTTGATCACACTATTGACGCAGTTCATTTCTTCCGTATAATAGTCTTAGAGATGTAATGTTACACAATAGAACATAAATACGGAAGCGATGAACACCTTTCTCATGTGGGCACTTTGAAAGGCGGGAGCTAGTAGTGCAACCGGCCGTGATTGTTTAACAGTTTTTCTGTGGCAATGACGGTTTTTTTATGGATGGAACTTTCTACACGGCAGAAATGAATAATTTAATAGGAGTGGATTGAAAGATGAAAAGATTACTGAAAGACTCGCGCGGTTTAACACTTATTGAACTGCTTGCCGTTGTTGTGATTCTCGGTATTATTGCAGCCATTGCTGTCCCAGCCATCGCCAACATTATCGGTGACACGGAAGAAGACGCCCACGTTGCCAACGCAGAACAGATGATTAACGCAGCAAGAACGGCTTATGCGGCGGGAGAGGATTTTGACGCTGAAGATGACGGTTATACACTTGATGAGTTAGTGTCGGCCGGTTATATCGAGCAAACCCCATCAAATCCATTTGGTAGTGAAGAAGATTACAACGATGATAGCTTTGTGCGCGTAGACCCTGAAGCCGGTGAGGATGAAAACCGTTATGAAGTAACCTTGAATGACCCAGAAGATGATGGAAAACATATTGATGGTGCTAGTTTGGATGATTTACAAGGTGATCGTGACGAATTGTTTGAAGACGAGGACCCTTTCGGTGAGTAATAATTAAACCTCAATCCATTTGATTGAAATACCTCATTACAAATCAGCCTTCTCAGACAATGATTTATTTTCAGTGGAACCACAATAACCTATTTAACACGTCACCGTCCGGGATTAACCCCCGGGCGGTTTTTTCCGCACGAAAGGAGGGAAGTCCATGCCGCTTGGAACGTACCGCACCCGTTTTCCGCGTCCTGACCGGCCGAAAGCGCTCATTCTCTTAGTACTTCTAGGACTCATTGCTGCGTTCGGCTTGTATTACAGCAGTCAAGCTTTCGATGCTGCAGTACCGGCGGTGCATGCGTATCATGCGGCGGTTGTTGAAGATGCAGCACAAATTTATGCTGTACAAGAGCGTCCGGACGACGGGGCGGTTCGTACATTAACTGAGTTGAACGAGGCCGGCGTACTCGATGAAACGGACGGCTTATCGCTGTTTGTACACCCGGGGCTGCTGTTATACAGCCCTTCTTCATTTGTCACGTTTGAAAACGGTGCCCCGGCCTCGGTCGTTTTCTGCAATGAAGGAACAGCGTTGTGCACCATCGAGGAAGCTGTCTACATGGATGAAGTTGAATGACTGCGGCTTCTGTCACAACGCGCATAGTCATACGAAAGTTGCTGTGCTAGAATAGAAGAAAAGGTTGATCGATGGAATCGGAGAAAGGCGGCGGCAGCGGATGATGGAATGGATGGCACTGTATTGGCTCGTGGTCGGGCTGGTGATCGGTTCATTTTTAAATGTCGTCGGACTCCGGCTGCCGGCAGGGACGCCGTTTACGACGGACCGCTCCCGCTGTCCTGCCTGCGGCCGCACCATCCGCGCGTTGGAGTTAATTCCCGTTTTTTCATATATTGCTTTACGCGGCCGCTGTCGCGGGTGCGGTGAACAAATTTCAAAGTTATATCCGGTGATGGAGCTTGCAACGGGAAGCTTATTTGCGGTTACATATGTTGCGTTTGGTTACAGCCCTGAGTGGGCGGTCGCGCTTTTGTTTCTCATGATGCTGCACGTCATTGTCGTAAGTGATTTACGTTTTATGCTCATTCCTGACAAAGTGCTCCTTGCTTTTGGCTTACCGATATTACTGCTTCGTCTGACGGCCGCTCCACTTGATGTTTGGTGGTCACCACTTGCCGGAGCCCTGCTCGGTTTCAGTCTGCTGTTTGTTATTGCACTCGTAAGCCGAGGCGGCATGGGCGGTGGTGATGTAAAGCTGTTTGCGGTGCTCGGTGTGGTGCTCGGCTGGGAACTTGTGCTGCTTGCATTTTTCTTTTCAGTCTCGCTTGGGGCGGTGCTAGGCGGTATCGGTTTAATCACTGGACATGTCCGGCGAAAAGAACCGATGCCGTTCGGGCCATTTATAGCAGCTGGTGCACTTCTTGCTTACGGTTTTGGTGAAGCTGTGCTGCAATGGTATACAGGTTTTTGGCTGTAGCCGGAGAAATACATAGGAAAGGCGGACGTTGGATTGGCTTTGTTGCAAAAGAAGAAAAAGCACCGGGCGTGTTTCATCGTAAAAGACCATGTGATCCGGCTGGTCACTGCTGCAGAGGGTGAACTTTCGGCGGTGAACACGTGGGGAGAGCGTTACCTGCCGCCTGGTGTCATAGATGATGGACGCATCACAGATCATGAAACGTTTGCCCGTATTTTAGAAGAGTGTGTTGATACGTGGAACTTAAAGCGCAAACCCTTTGTATTTAATGTGCCTGATGCTTATGTTGCGGTACGGCAGGTAGAGGTACCTGCATCGCTTGAGCCGGACGAAATTGTCGGTCACATTTATCTTGAACTTGGGGAACGGATTCAACTTCCATTTGATGACCCGGTCATTGATTATCACCTGCTCGAAGAAGGAACAGAAACGAAGCAGGTACTTGTTGTTGCTTCCCCAAGAGATGTGATCAACGCATATGTAGAGCATTTCGAAGATGCAGGATTGAAGCCAAAAGCTGCCGATGCTGCACCGCTCAGCTTTTACCGGCTGCTCAGCAGCTTAGACCGTCTGCCCGGACGCGGTCATTTAATGCTCATTCATCACGACACCACGTCGGTACATATCAGCATTTTTCACCGGCATATTCCGGTGTTTATCCGTCAGTTTCAACCGTCAAATGAAGCCGGACACTGGCGTGTTGTGCATGATGAAGACGGTACCGAACGTTTGGAGCTTTTAGGAGATGAAACCGGCGCAGATGTGCAGGCACGTGAGACAGCAGAAGAAGCACTTCGGATTATGAACTTTTACCGCTACTCGTTTCAGCAGGGGGAAGCCGGGGTGGAGTACGTGTTCGTTGCAGGCGACCACCCGGGGCTTGCAGCATTTATTGCCCAGCTGAAACAAGCATCAAGTCTTCCGGTTGAAGAAATGACTGCAGGCGCCGGCGCTTTTACGGTCGACGAAGAACTGCCGTCGCGTTTTGTAGAGGCGGCCGGCTTAATTATTAAACAACGTCTACACAAGTAATGAAGGAGGCGGCGGCGTGTTTGTTGATGTAAATTTACTGCCTGAAAAAGTTAAGCGCGACTACAGCTTACTTGCCGTCGCCGGCATCGCACTTGCCGGGCTGCTTCTCGTGTTTGGCGGTTTCACCCTTTGGGAAAGCGGGCTGGAACAAGACCAGGCTGAAGTTCAAGAGGCACTTGAAGAGGAGCAGGTGCAGGCAGCTGCGCTTGAAGAAGACATTGAAGAAGCTGAAGAAGATGACACAGCACGTTACGAGGAGGCGGTCGCAGGTGTTGAAGGACGAACGCTCCCAGTTGCTGAGATGCTTGAT
This sequence comes from Salsuginibacillus halophilus, assembly GCF_003014715.1. Taxonomy (GTDB): domain Bacteria; phylum Bacillota; class Bacilli; order Bacillales; family Marinococcaceae; genus Salsuginibacillus; species Salsuginibacillus halophilus. The sequence continues at coordinate 24,780 of NZ_PYAV01000009.1, read as the reverse complement.
GAACTTGTATCGCTCCTTCCTGAAAGCGGGTACTTTCTACAATTTGAGTTTGATTATGAGCTTGAAGAAGTGTTTTTAAGTGTGCAGTTTGATGACATCGAAGCTTCAGCATCATATCAGCATGAATTAAGTGAAGCTGATTTTATTGAAGAAGCCCATCTACATAGCCTAGATACAGTTGACCCGCTTCAGGAGGCAGAGGCAACCGGCGGGGCACGTCTGCCGCGTTACCATGTGTTCTACCGGCTTGATTGGAACCACGATGAGCTGCAGGCACTCGGTGAGGAGGAAAGCGAATGATTTCTTTCACCCGGTTTCATTACATACTGCTTGGTGCAGTCGGTGGACTGCTGCTCATTTTAAGCTTTGTCTACATGACCCAAGTCATTCAGCCGGAGCGGACAGCGTTATCACAACAGGAAGAAGCCCTCGAACATGCTGAGGAGCGTACAGAAGACCTGCAAGAGCAGCGTCAAGAAGCAGCAGTAGATGAAAGCGTACTTCCGGTGTCAGAGAAGCGCAAGCTGCCGGCTGACCCTGCCATTGACGACTTAATGATGGATATTGAACAGGCTCAGGGGATGTCGGGTGCTTACGTCTTATACGTTGATGTCGCCGAAGGGGCGCCGCTTGCCCCGGCAGATGGTGAAGTGCCGGAGGAAGAGAACGAAGCCCCTGTCGTTGACGAGGACGCTGTAGCACCACAAACGCCTGAAGAGGCTGATGAGGAAAACGATGAAGAACAGGGGTCCGAGCAAGGTGGGGTACCGGCAGGTGCAAGTGTCACAGAGGCTGAGTTGGTAGATGGTGTAGAAGCTTTAACGGTGGAGATGTCGGTGCGCTCTGCAGACTATTTCGGCTTATCGTCGTTTTTACATCAGCTCGATTCCTTGCAGCGGTTGTTAAACATTGAATATTTATATTTTGACGGGCAGGATGAACGAGTATCTATAGATGACGAAACAGATCCGCTGGAGTTTACGGTTGTTGCTTCCACCTATTATTTTCCTCAAGGTGCAGAAGTTGCAGAAGAAGCTCCTGTACATGACTTTCTGCCACCGGTAAATAAAGATAACCCTATCTTAGAAGAGGGCTCACGTTAAAGATAAAAATGATATTTAAGCTTTGAACAGGACGACAAATGTCTTGTTCTTTTTTGTATCAAGCGTGATAAAGTGAAAGTAGTGAAAGGAACCGATCAGGCGGAAGGAGGCCGTGCGGTGACGGGAAATGATACGAATCAAAAGGATGAGCCAAAGGGTCAAAGCAATGAGTCACCCCGTACAACCGAAAAGAATCGTGACGGTATCGTAGATTTTAATGCAAAAAAGCAACAACATGAAAAGCGCCGTGGCCCGTATTGGGATGATGGTAACAGGGAGCATAGTCCCGGCCTGCCATTTCACCGCAAAAAAAAGGCAGATCGTCCGGATGCAGCAGACGCCAAAAAGCGTGTATGGATCAAATTAAGCTTATTGATTGGTGCCGCGGTTGTGCTTGGTGTCGTGTTTGGGACACTGCTTTTGCAGCTACTAACCAGTCCAGAGCCTGCTGATCCAGCTTCGACAGCTTCGTTAAATAACGAGACACCTCCAGCGGCAGATACTGCCGCGACAGACTGGGAGGTCACACTTTTACAACTTGGCGCCTATGAGACAACAGCTAAAGCTGAAGAAGATCAAAGTCAAATTGCCGCGCGCGGCTGGCCGGCCTTAAAATACGACTCAGATGAAACGTACTTCATTGCAGCAGGCATCACGGATCAAAATGAAACGAAAACGATGTGGCAAGCGTGGGCTGAGGAAGAAGAACAGCCAATTTATATGAAAGAAGAGCGAATTGAGGTTGAAAGCAGTACAAAGGAAATTTTGCAGCCAGTGATCAATGCGACTGCTTCAGCTGTTACAGGAGAAAAGCTTGAGACAGAAACCATCAATGATTTACAAGCAGAGTTAAATGAACTTGCGGAACAAGGAGACGAAGCGGCTGCTGAATTGTGGCTTGAGCGTTTAGCGGACGAGCCATCAGCTGTTGAACTGCAGGAAGCAGCATTTGATGAACTTTTTCATTGACGAAAGGGTTTCGTTTGGTAAACTTATAGTACCCTTGTACAATGAAATCAATCATTGTTTTTGAAAGGGTGACCCTTCATGTCCCAACTTATTTTAGCCTCCGCTTCTCCGCGCCGAAAAGAACTGCTTGAGCAGGTCGGCTATGAATTCCGTATTGAACCAACAGATGCAGATGAAACGTTGCCGGTTAATATGACACTAGAAGACGGTGTTATTGAACTTGCAGCCCGAAAAGCAAAAACCTTAACCCCACAACCTGGCGAAGTGATTTTAGCGGCTGATACGCTCGTTACACAAGGCGGCTTAGCACTTGGAAAGCCGAAAAACAATGACGAAGCTTTTGAAATGCTTCGTCGTTTATCCGGAACGACACACGAAGTCATTACAGGTGTTGCGCTTTTTCACGCTGATGGCATGGAACGATTTTACGAAAAGACGATTGTAAGTTTTAATGAACTTGATGAAACGCTGATCGCGCGCTACATTGCTTCAAAAGAGCCGGTAGATAAAGCAGGCGCTTACGGCATTCAAGGTCTCGGCGCAGTGCTTGTGAAGCAGATTACCGGTGATTACAATAACGTGGTCGGTCTGCCTATCAGCCTGGTATATCACAAACTTAAAAGTTATGGCATCGATCCGTTAATTAAGGAGGATTAATTGAATTCATCAGAACCCTTTCTTATCCGCGATGTCCCGGCAAGTGAACGTCCTCGTGAACGCATGCTGAACGTTGGTGCTTCCAAGCTAACCAATGCAGAACTTGTCGCCCTTTTACTGCGCACCGGCAGCAAAAGCGAATCTGTGCTCCAGCTCGCTCAACGTGTGCTGCAAAAATTTAACGGGCTTGAATTGATCGGTGATGCAACGATTGAAGAACTACAGACAATTAGCGGTATCGGTCGGGCGAAAGCAGTGGAATTACAGGCTGCGATTGAGCTCGGCCGCCGCATTCAAAACTTTCAATCTCCTGCACCTTACTTTATTCGTACCCCGGATGACGCTGCCAGCCTCGTCATGGAGGATATGCGTTCCCTCCGACAAGAACATTTTGTTACCCTTTGCTTAAACACGAAAAACCAAGTGATTCATCGTGAAACGTTATTCGTTGGCGGGTTGAACACAAGCATCGTTCATCCTCGTGAAGTGTTTAAAGAAGCGCTCCGCCGCTCAGCAGCGTCGATCATCTGCCTGCATAACCATCCATCCGGTGATCCAGGCCCGAGCCGTGAGGATATCGAAGTTACCAATCGTCTCGTAAGCTGCGGACATCTTCTTGGCATAGAAGTCCTTGATCACTTAATTATTGGTAACCGCACATTTACAAGTTTGAAAGAAGAAGGTCATATGTAGCAGTGTCGGCACCGGCCATGTGCCTCGGTACCGGGGACATTTTGAGGAAATTTGTAAATCGGGCTGTACAGGCTATGTTTTTCGAACAATTTTACGTATAATGATGAACTGTCATAAACGTCTGTGCAGTTTCGTCTGCCGGAAGAGATAAAATGAGTAAGACCCCCGGCTGCTTTTAAGTAGCTTGAGGCTTTGGGACAATGAAGGGAGATTACATAGCATGTTTGGTGGATTCTCGAAAGATTTAGGTATTGATTTAGGAACAGCAAATACGCTCGTTTATGCGAAAGGGCGCGGTGTCATTGTACGTGAGCCGTCTGTTGTAGCAAAACGATCGGATAGCCATACAATTGAAGCCGTAGGAAATGACGCAAAAAATATGATCGGTCGTACACCAGGAAATATTACGGCGGTTCGTCCAATGAAAGATGGGGTCATTGCAGATTTTGATACAACGGCTACGATGTTAAAGTACTTTATTAAGCAGGCGCAACGTTCTAAATCGCTTTTTGGACGTAAGCCGAATGTCATGGTTTGTGTGCCTTCAGGGATTACATCTGTTGAAAAACGTGCTGTAGAGGATGCGACAAAACAGGCAGGTGCACGTGAAGCGTACACGATTGAAGAGCCGTTTGCGGCTGCAATTGGTGCAGATCTTCCGGTATGGGAACCAACAGGAAGTATGGTTGTAGATATCGGTGGAGGAACAACAGAAGTTGCCATTATTTCACTCGGCGGTATTGTCACGAGCGAGTCGATCCGCATTGCTGGTGATGAGATGGATCAAAACATTATTCAGTACATTAAGCGGACGTACAACTTAATGATCGGTGAAAGAACAGCAGAAGCATTAAAGATGGAAATTGGCTCAGCTGCTAAAGAAACAAAGCCGGATACAATGGAGATTCGCGGCCGTGATCTTGTAAGCGGACTGCCAAAAACAATTACAATCGAAGCTCAGGAAATAGCTTCTGCTTTGAGTGAAACTGTGCGCACGATTGTTGATACGGTGAAGTACACGTTAGAGCAGACACCGCCGGAGCTTGCAGCAGACATTATGGACCGCGGTATTGTGATTACTGGCGGTGGCGGCATGCTGCACGGCTTGGATCAAGTCCTCAGCGATGAAACACATATGCCCGTGTTAATTGCTGAAGAGCCGCTTGACTGCGTCGCACTTGGTACAGGGCGCGCGCTTGAAAACATTCATTTATTTCACTCTAAAGCTGGAATTACAGCGCGTTCTAACCGAAAAAGCTAAACTTTTTTTCAAGCGACCGGAAAGATATCGAATCTTTCCGGCTTCTGCTGTTTAAGTTTCACCCGGCGCGTTGTATCATTAAATGTAGGTGCCGCGTCTAGTGTGCATATTTTAACGAATACAGGTGTTCAATCATGCCTCATTTCTTTTCAAATAAACGTTTAATTATTTTAATGGTCAGCATTATTCTACTCGTTGCTGTGATCGGGTTTTCGACAAGAGAGCGCGAAGAGTTAACACTTCCGGAGCAGTTTGTACGCGATGCTGTCGGCGTTGGTCAAAACGTATTTCAACAGCCGGCAAACATGATTAACGGTGTTGTAGATACAATCCGTGATATCCGCTATGTTTACGAGGAAAACCAAGTGTTAAAAGACAGGCTTGATGAATACGCCATGGTCGCAAGTGAACGTGACACATTGAAACAAGAAAATGCGACACTTCAAGAGATGGCTGATGCTGAAGAAAGCCTAGGAGATTATGTAACCCGGCCTGCACTTGTCATTCACCGTTCGCCTGATCAATGGACGGAAACAATTGGTATTAATAAGGGAAGCCAGGATGGGATTGAAAGCGGTATGGCTGTGATAACACCGGAAGGGTTAATCGGACAAATTGACCGGACGTCGCAGTTCAGCTCGACTGTACAGCTGTTATCTGACGGTGATCCGTCAAACCGCGTCTCAGCTATGGTACATACCGAAGATGATCCAGTTTATGCGTTTGTTGAAGGCTGGGATGAAGAACGAGAAGGGCTGCTTCTACGTAAGATTGAGTCGGAAGCAGAAGTTGAAGAAGGTCAGCTTGTGAGTACTTCCGGACTTGGCGGTGTTTTCCCCCGCGGTTTAACCGTCGGAGAGATTCAAGAAGTCGGTCCGGATGAGTACGGTTTGACGCAAGATGCCTTGATCAAGCCGGTTGCAGACTTTTACAATATTGAGCATGTCCGCGTCATTGAACGTGAAGCACAAAACTTGGATGAACAGCTGCTGGATGAAGTAGAAATTGACGATGAGGAAGATGAAGAAGAGATTGAAGAAGTGCCGCTTGAAGAAGGGGCGGGCGATCCGTGATGCGTTACTTGCCATTTCTCATTGTGTTTACACTGTTTTTGATTGAGGGAACGTGGTATCAGATGGTTGTGCCCCATCCGTTGGAAAACGGATGGATGCTCATTCCTAGATTTACAATTGTCACTTTGATCATTTGTGCCATATTCCGAGGACCGGTGCTTGGCATGTTTTACGGATTAAGTATCGGTCTTTTATATGATTTTATTTATACGGATGTGCTCGGGATTTATATGTTTTCAGCCGCATTTACCGGTTATTTATTTGCTTTTAAGCTGCCGCAGGTACAGCGGAGCTTCGTTTGGATATTGATCGTTAGTATGCTCGGTTTTTCCGTGTTTGAATCTCTTGTATATGTCTTACACTTAAGCATTGGAACGATTCATTTAAGCGGAGAAGTGTTTTTTTATCATCGTCTTCTACCCTCTCTTGGATTAAATGCTTTATTAGCAATGCTATTAATTTATCCCATGCGTAAGTTGATGCGGTATTTAAAATTGCGTGAACAATCAAGAGACGAAGCTGTATAAAACCTTCATTTTGAGAGGCAGGATTTTATAAAGGCTTTGGCGAATAAGAACAGTATCGTCTGCTGTAGCTGCGAAAAAACAGCGGTCTAAAAGGGTAGGTGAATGGTGTGCTGCAAAGCCAGAGTAAGCAGAAAGTAACGATTAAAGGAAATAAAGACGGCTTAACGGTCCATTTAGATGACCGTTGTGCATTTGAAGAACTGATTGAAGAACTGCAGGAAAAAATGACTGAAGAAGGGCTTCCAACCGGAGAAGGACCTGAAATTCACGTTAATGTTGATGTAGGCTACCGCTACATTCCTCCGGAAGATGAGCACGCGGTGATTCAAACAATTGAACAGCATGGTCGCATCCATGTTGCGAATGTACATAGTCAGGTCATTTCAAAATATGAGGCTGAAGAGCAAAAGAAAGAAACTGAAATAGCGAAAGTTGCCCGGATTGTCCGCTCTGGTCAGGTCGTTCACACAAAAGGAGATCTTCTTCTTTTAGGAGATGTGAATCCTGGCGGCACTGTTGAAGCAACTGGGAGTATTTATGTCATGGGTACGCTGCAAGGTATGGCACGAGCAGGAATTGAAGGGCGCGGCGATGCCTATGTAGCAGCAGGGGTTATGAATCCAGCACAAATTATGATAAACGAATCCGTTTATATCGCAGCGGATGAAAATGTTGAAGAAAACGGACAAAGTACGAACGATGTGCAGGAGAGCCCGTGTTACGCGTATATTAATGGCAAGGATATTCAATTTGATAAAATGCGTGGATTCAGCACGAGGTAATGCCGTTTTTCAAGAGAAGGAGGAATCATGGTGGGAGAGGCAATAGTGATTACGTCTGGGAAAGGCGGCGTAGGAAAAACAACAACGACGGCGAATATAGGCACGGCGCTCGCTTTGCAGGGCAAGCACGTTTGCCTGCTCGATACAGATATTGGGCTTCGTAATCTTGACGTCATTATGGGGCTTGAAAACCGGATTATTTATGATTTAGTCGACGCAGCTGAAGGCCGGTGTAAGCCGCAGCAGGCGATTGTAAAGGATAAACGATTCGACTGCCTCCATTTGCTGCCGGCAGCACAGACGACAGATAAGTCCGCTGTGACGCCGGAACAGATGAAAAGTTTAGTTCAAGAGCTCCGGCCGCACTATGATTATTTATTAATTGACTGCCCGGCCGGCATTGAGCAAGGTTATAAAAATGCAGTGGCAGGTGCAGATCAAGCGATTGTTGTAACAACTCCGGACAACTCTGCAGTACGCGATGCAGACCGGATTATTGGTTTGTTAGAACAGGAAGACTTAGCAGCACCGAAACTTATTGTAAACCGTGTACCCATCGTGCGCTCTGATTATGAAGATGCGTTAGATGTAGATGATGTCGTTTCCACCCTTGCTATTGATCTTTTAGGTATGGTGGTTAACGATGAAAACGTACTGAAAGCTGCCCAGCAAGGGGAGCCTATTGCTATGAATCCATCGACAAAGCCCGGTCTTGCTTACCGTAACATTGCCCGGCGTATTCTCGGTGAGTCTGTACCGCTTATGTCTCTTGAGGAAAAAGAAGGTTTCATGAATAAGCTGAAGCGGATGTTTGGCGTCGGAAAAACATCTTAAATAAAAAGGCCGGAACCGTAATTACGGTTCCGGCTTTTTTCAATGATTATATCGGTTTATGAGCCACTGCAATGCCGAGCGGGTAGTGTTTTTTTCGTTTCGTTGATTCGATGAGTGGACCGCTTTGGTAGAACAGTTCAGCATGAAATGCCTTAAATAAGTTCAAAAACTCAGCTTCGGTCAATTGATGATAATGAAATGGTGAATTGGTCGGCTCCCCGCGGCCGTTTCCAAACGGTGTAGAAACGATGAGTGTGCCACCCGGTTTTAAGCATTGAGTTACTGCGGCGATAAAGGTTTCGTCGGATGGGACGTGTTCAATCGTTTCAAAGCTAACGATAGTATCAAACATCCCAAGGGATTCGAGCGCATTCGGTGCGTTCACATCAGCGTAAGAAAAGGTAGTGTTTGGATGGTGGTAATTCGCTCTTGCGTAAGTAAGAGAAGCTTCATCGATATCTGCACCGACAAGCGTAGTTCCTTGTTTTTTCGTTTTTTTCGCAAGCAGCTTCGTCCCATAGCCGGCACCGCAAGCAATATCAAGTGTTCGTCCGTGTACATAAGGTACAGCAAAATGATAGCGTGCTAAGTGTTCAATTAACATGCCGTTATCCCAAGACATATTTTCGGGTATAATTCGTTCTCCGGTATCTTTTAGCATAACATTCACCGCTTTATTCGTGTTTTCGCCATTGTAACATAGAGCTCTTACGCGTATTACGAAGTGCGAAAACGTTTCGGTACAATCAACCTTAAATCAGTTCTGTAAGAAAACTTAAATACTGTACGAACGCGGACAACTTGTGCTATCATACAAATAGATTGAATATTTTATGAACTTTAAACGTCCTGCTTGCTTAAGTGTCCTGATAACCTGCCACGGATCATGCCGTTCATGGATAGGAGGAATCAGAGATGATGAAAGAACGTTATTTAACGTCTGAAGAAGAAGCGAAGCAGAGGGAGCTGGAGACAAAAATCCGCAGCGCTGAGACAGAACAAGATTTTCGTCGCTATACAACAGAACTACGTCTCCTCCAAGAGAAAGCAAAAGTAAGAGCTGAGACAGAAACGATCCCTCAGTAAATCTGAGGGTTTTAGTATGTGAATGAATGTCATCATGCGTCATAAGAGGATAAAACCGAAGCCATCTTCACGCTAGACGGATGTTTTTTAATGGGGCTTTCTTCAGCCAGAAGGTGTCGCATATTTTGTTTTGATCCTGTTTACATCTAAGGTAAGTGAGCAGTAACCTGCGCGTGAATTAAAGGTCTATAGACCCGTGCCCTCCGGGTGCAAGCGTCCGCCGAAAAGCGACACCAGCCTTCATTTTTCTTAAAAGCTTGCCTACACGCTGGATCCCCTAGTAAATCTGGGGGTTTTTCTTTTGCTATGACCTTTTGCGATAAATAAAAAAGAGGCGGGATGATTTATGAAAATCAATGTGGATCACACACCGGTTTACGGATTGGATCTTGATGAAAAAAGTCGATGCCAGCATTATCATACAGCAGTTGATATTATTAGCAATGCCTGCGCTTGTTGTGACAGCTTTTATGCGTGTGCACGCTGCCATCAAGCTGTAATGAATCGGCCGTTTCAACCCTTTCCTGCTTCCAGGCGGAAGGAAGGCTGTGTCATGTGTGGAAACTGTGGTTATAAAATGACAAAAGAAGTTTATCAAACAGCAAACGACCAATGCCCGGAATGCGATCACCCATTTAACCCAAACTGTAAACAACATGCCAAATGGTATTTCTCTTGAATCATAACTTGTTGTACAACCTCATAGCATGAACTACATTCACTATTGTGGGTGAAAGCTCCATGCGGAGGGATGATTATGGATCGCCGAAGAGCACAAATTGCCCGAAAAATAAGGGCTCGCCAGCGGGATGTTGACGAAAAGAAGCGCGAGCCGCTGCCTTATACGTACCATCCGGGGCCCGAAGAGATGCAGCAGCATGAGCCGGAGTTTTACGCGTGGCAGCAAGCTTACAAAGATGAACCAAAACGTAAAAAGCAGCTGCAGCACCGCTTTCTCGTGCAATGGTTAAGTGCTTTGTTTTTGTTTTTAATCATCGGTATGTTGTTTCAAGCTGATAATCCAAGACTTGTGCCGGTACAGCAGGCCGTTGAGTCCTCTTTTCAGGACCATTTTCAATTTGCCGCTGCTGCTTCCTGGTATGAAGAAAACTTTGGTTCTCCACTGCCTTATATGCCGGAGATCGCTGGTAGTGATGAAACAGTGGAGGACCCTGCTGCTGAAGTTTCCTATGCGGCACCAGCTGTAGGTGTTATTGCTGAGCCTTTTTCTGAACATGGACGCGGCATTAGATTGGAAACCATTGAAAGTGGAACGGTGGAAGCAGCCCAAGGTGGTGTTGTGATTCATGCAGGCGCAAGTGAAACTTGGGGTGAAGCGGTGGCTGTACAGCATGAAAACGGGGATGAATCATGGTACGGCATGCTTGAAAACGTAGATGTCGGACTATATGAACACGTGAGCGCCGGTGATGTTATCGGACAAGCTGCAGTGCAGGAAGGGACAGACAAGCGTCAATTCAGTTTCGGTGTGAAAGAAGACGGAGAGTTTATTGACCCGTTGGATGTGATGACTTTTGAATAGACGGCTGCCCCCTGTGCGGATCCATCCGGTCTGCTGGTTGATTATCGGAACGGCTGTGCTGACTGGGCACTTTCGTGAGCTTCTCTTATTTTCGCTCATCATCTTCTTGCATGAATGCGGGCATACGGCGGCAGCGTTCTCCTTTGGTTGGACGATTCGCCGCATTGTTTTATTTCCGTTTGGCGGGGCTGCTGAGTTTGATCAAGGCCCGAACCGTCCGTTTCAAGAAGAAGTTACAGTAATATTGGCCGGCCCTGCTATGCACTTGCTGCTGGCGGCGGCTGCTTTTTTATTGGTTCAAACTCCGGTATTATCGATAGATACTTACAATACGTTGTTTCAAATGAATACTGCTTTGCTTTTACTCAATATTGTTCCTGTTCTCCCTTTGGATGGTGGTCGTTTGTTACAAGTATTGTCAGCGCAAGTTTTTTCGTTTCAAACGGCACAGCAGGCGGCTGCAGCTGTTTCCTGGGTGGTGTTTAGTGGTATACTTGCTGTACTGATTGCAGGCGAGGCTGGTCACTTGCAGTGGTGGGTGCTTGCAGCGTTTTTATTCATGCATCATTATCAATTTTATAAATCCCGTCCGTATGTGTATATGCGTTTTCTTCTTGAGAGACAGCAGTCGTTCAAGCATTTAGAAAAGCGAACACCACGCATCTGCAAGCTCCCGCCGGAAACACCGGTGAAAACTGCTCTTTCACAGTTACGTCTGCACCAAAGAACCGTATTTATTGTTCAGCCTGACGGAGAAGTTCTACATGAGAAAAAGTTGCTTGAAGAAAGTTTTCGCTCAAGCCGGTGGCAGGATCGGCTTGAAGATGTCATTGGTAATGAAAGCGAGGTGAAAAATGGTTGGAATTAATCATTGACCGTACTGAAGAAGCCGTTTGGTCGGCGGTTAGAGAAGAAAAGCAAATTGTAGAAGTAGATATGCGGCGTGCCGGTGCGCTTGCAGCTGGAACAATTGTTGATGGGGTTGTGACGGAATTAATGCCGAGCATGAATGCAGCGTTTGTGCATGTCGGACGCTCGAAGGCAGGGCTTTTGCACCTTGAAGATTTAGCAGCGTTTCGCGCTGATGCGTCAATAAAAGAAGGAGCAAAGATTCAAGACTGGCTGCGGCCAGGAGAGTGTGTTCGCGTTCAAGTTCGACGCGAAGAAGTAGAGTCAAAAGGTCCGAAGTTATCAACCATATTAAAATTTAACGGCAGAGGCATTGTATACATCGCAAATAGTGAAGAAATAGGCGTCTCGAAACGCTTAGCATCTGAATCCGGTCGGGCTGCCTGGCGCGAAACTTTAAAAACGTGGGCTGCGCCAGGCGAAGGTTTTATTTTGCGTACAGAAGCAGCTGCAATGACCGAAACTGAAGTGAAAAAAGAAGCGGACAGGCTTCGAAAAACAGCAGCTTATGTTCACGAGGATGCAAGAGCGGATGCGCCTGCCGTCGTTTCTCCTTCCGCTTCTTTCCTTGAACAAAAACTAACCGATACAGCTGTGAGTTTACTTAACCGTGTAATTGTGAATCACCCAGCCGATGCAGCTGCCGCTGAAGATTTTTTAAGCCGATTTGGTGCCAGGAACGTAACGGTTGAAATGATAAATCAAGGCTCAACATTTGCAGCTGAAAATGTATGCGCTGAACTTAAGCACGTTTTTACACCAAAGGTACCGCTTGCCGGTGGCGGTTCGATTATGATTGAATGTACGGAAGCTTTGACAGCCATTGATGTAAATATGGGTGGATTTAAAAAAGAAAACAGTCGCAAACAAGCAATACAAAAGGCAAATGAAACAGCCATTCTTGAAATTGCTCGTCAGCTGAGACTGCGAGATATCGGTGGTTTAATTGTCATCGATTTAATTGATATGGCAGATGAAGTTGATAAAGAAAATGTTTTACAATTGCTCAAAAAGAAACTTCAAGATGACCGTAAAAAAACGAATGTGGGAGGGATCACTCAATTTGGGCTAGTTGAGCTTACCCGCAAACGAACCGGCAGCAGCTGGCTAGAGGAAGCAAAGCAATTATGTTCATTGTGCAATGGAGAGGGAAACATCATTAAAGAGTCGATCATTCCAGGCTTTAAGTTCACCGATTGACACGTATGCGAGGCAATGGTAAAATTCTTTTGTTCGTTGTTTGGAGCACCCAAACTTCAACCGCTCACGAACAGGTTATAAAGTCCGCTTTGCGGCACCTGACATTGTGGCGAGTCTAAGTCCATAGGAGGTGCAGAGAATGTACGCAATTGTTGAAACCGGCGGTAAGCAGGTTAAAGTTGAAGAAGGTCAGGAAATTTACGTTGAGCGTCTTGACGCTGAAGCTGGCGACGAAGTAACGTTTGATAACGTTTTGTTTGTCGGCGGTGATGATGTAAAAGTCGGCGCACCATACATTGAAGGTGCAACGGTAAAAGGCAAAGTCGAGAAAAACGGCAAAGGCCGTAAAGTCCTTGTCTTCAAGTTTAAGCGTCGTAAACGCTATCAGAAGAAGCAGGGCCATCGTCAGCCGTACACAAAAGTCGTGATTGAAAAGATCGACGCGTAAACGGAGGATGGCATGATTAATGTTCACGTGGCACGCGAGCAGTCAGGCTGGATTACATCCTTTACAATGGATGGTCATGCCAACGCCGGGCCGCATGGGGAAGATCTTGTTTGTGCCGGTGCTTCAGCTGTAGCATTTGGTGCTGTTAATGCAGTTTACGAACTTGCAGATACAGCTCTGAATGTTGAACAGGGCGAAGACGGCGGTTATCTTTCCTGCACGGTACCGGAGCAGTTGGCTCGTTCAAATAGGGAGCAGGTTCAACTTCTAATTGAAGGTATGCTTGTTTCCCTGCAGACGATCGCTGCCTCATACAATGAATTTATAACAATTCACGATGTTAAAGGAGGTGAAGAACCATGATGCTGAATCTTGATCTTCAATTCTTCGCCCAGAAGAAAGGGGTCGGGAGCACGAAGAACGGTCGTGATTCGATCTCGAAACGTCTTGGTGCGAAGCGCGCAGATGGCCAGAACGTAACAAGCGGCTCCATCCTTGTACGTCAACGCGGCACGCGCGTCTACCCTGGCGAAAACGTAGGAATTGGTGGTGACGACACGCTGTTTGCAAAAAGCGACGGCGTGGTACGCTTTGAGCGCCGCGGTAAGCGCGGTAAAAAGGTAAGCGTATATCCACAGGAAGCGTAACTACCTGTAAAGAGCCCGGTTTCCATTTAGGAAGCCGGGTTTTTTCAAAAAGGAGTGGTCTAATGAATTTCACAGTTGTTGGGTATTGGCATGGTTATCCAGAAGCTGGCGAAGCAACTTCCGGCTATTTGCTCGAAGCGAACGGATATCGTGTGCTTATCGATTGCGGCAGCGGGGTCATTTCAAACCTTGCCCGCTACATATCGGTAAACGATGTAGATGCTGTTGTTTTGTCCCATCACCACCACGATCACGCAGCTGACGCTCAAGTACTGCACTATCATCGGATTTTGCGGCACTATAACGAAGGTGGTGAGCGGCCGCTTACGATTTACACACATGATGAAGATGAAGCGTTTGCCAACCAGTTGAGTGCACCGCCTTTTGTGGAGCGGGGCACTTATACGAGCGAGGCACCGCTTCAGCTTGGACCTTTTCAATTTACATTTACAAAAAGCGATCATCCTGTACCGACTTATGCAATGCGGGTTGAACATACTGATGGCACCTTGTTTTATACAGCCGACACTGGATACATGGCAGAGTTGGCTGAAGCCGGCAAAGATGCAGACTTATTTGTAGCAGAATGCAGTTTATATGCAGGGCAGGATGGGAGTCACATCGGCCATATCAACAGTGAAGAAGCCGCTAAGCTTGCCGAGCAAGCTAATGCAAAGCAGTTATTGTTAACACATTTACCTCATTTTGGTAATCATGAAGACTTGCAAACAGAGGCTTCTAAAGTTTTTTCCGGAACTGTCGATGTTGCTGTGAGCGGCTGGACGTTTTCGTTTACAAAATCGTAAGGAAAACAACCGGGCTTCAGGGTTTTACTTTCATACGTCCCGCGTTATAATGTAATCAGTTAATATGAAAAGGATGATTCGATGAACCCAATGAATATCGGTGTGCCTGGTTTAATTTTAATCCTCGTCCTTGCGCTTTTAATTTTTGGTCCAAGCAAACTGCCTCAAATCGGCCGGGCTTTTGGTGAAACATTAAAAGAGTTCAAATCATCCACAAAAGGTATGATGGATGACGATAAGAAAAGTGATGACACTGAAAAAAAATAATAAAAATAAGAGCGTACAAGCAGCATACCAGTAACTGTTAAGCGGATGCTGGAGCGTTTTGCAGCGGCGCTCTTTTTTTATTGATATCTTAACATGCCGCAGATCGTAACGATGTGTGACAAAAGCGTGTGAGGATATTCATGTGTGATTGTTTGTATTATAATGAAGTTACATTAAAAAAGAGAAAGGGGGAGGCTAACATGTATACTGTAATGGATATGATCCACCGAGCTGGATGGTTGATTCTCGTCATTTTATTTTTGGTTGCTTACATAAACTTGGCGAAGGGTAATCAAAAACCATACTTCATATTACATCAAATTGCCCGTCTGTTTTATATTGTTATGATTGTTACCGGCGTTTATATGTTGTTCGGTTTAGGTTTTCCTGTAGCTTACATCATTAAAGCAGTACTTGCGCTTTGGCTCATTTATATTATGGAAGCAATGCTTGGACGCACGAAACGTGGCGTCATGACAGACAGCATGAAAAAATATTACTGGCTTCAATTTGTCATTGCACTCATTGTTGTCGTTCTCATCGGTTTTGGTGTCATTTTATAACTTACAACTTTGCAAAAGACCTCAAAAGAGCTGTTCTGATACGTTTCAGAATAGCTCTTTTTCTACACAAACAGATGACTTAGAAAGCAGGTGCCAATTTTGTATATGTATGATTTGAACCACGACCAAGGCATGTTTTTACTTACCCCAGACAGTAAAATCTTAGATGCTTTTATACGACCTTCATCAATGCCTCAAGTGGTTGAGGGAGAACAAATAGGAAGTTATTTGACCCCGGCTGCAGCAGCTGCTTTACAAGAAGCAGTCCAAAAAGGTGAACAGACCATGCTAGACCTGCAGTTTCGAGAGATGAGCGGAACTTATACATATCAATTTATGAAATTTTCAAGCGGTCGAATAATATTAAGAGAAACTGAGCAAGCCGGCAGCACAAGTGTAAAATCTATGGCCCATTATTTTCAGCAATCGCCTCAACCGTTGCTGCTTACAAGTCGCGCTGGTGTGATCAAAGATATGAATGAAGCGTTTGAAGCCTTTGTTGGGGAACCGGCTCGTAAATATATTGGTGAACACCTTAACGCATTTTTTCCGGAGTTTACGTCAGATTGGGTTTATGACCGGCTTGAAGATCCTGAACATGAAGATGCCTTTCATCGTGCAGCTAACGTCAACCAAATTGGTGGCGAGATCGAACGGGTGCACTGCACCTTTGTGCCGGAGGAGGGCGGAGCGTATTACGTTATCGAAATGGTCACAGACAACACTTCACCGCTTGCTGGCTTTTCACGTTGGCATGAAGATGCCCTAACAGGTTTACCTAATCGGCTTGTCATGTCGCAAAAACTCCAGGATGCGCTGCTACAAGCTGAGCAGGATCGTACACAGTGTGCGGTATTGTTTATTGACATTGACCGCTTCCGGCTCATTAATGAAACGCTAGGTCATGTCGTTGGTGATCAAGTATTACAATTATTAGCTGCACGACTGCAAAGCAATGTTCGAAAAACCGACCTGCTTGTCCGCCTTGGTGGTGACGAATTTATGCTTTTAATCTCTCATGTGAAAGAAGCAGATGAAGTTGAATATGTAGCTGAACGTCTTTTAGCTTCGTTACACCCCCCTTTAGAGATCGATGGATTTGAATTTCATTTACGGGCAAGTATTGGTGCAGCTACGTATCCTGCACATGGGACAACGCCTGACATGTTAATTAAAGCTGCAGATGCTGCTATGTTCAAAGCAAAAAATGATCCTGTTGAAAATATTCGTGTATACAAATCACAAATGAGTCAGGATTTTGCAGAGTGGTTTTACGTAGAAAATGATTTACAAAAAGCATTGATGCAAAATGAATTTGAACTGCTTTATCAGCCTCAGTTTCATATTGATGGTGAAAAAGTGTGCGGAGTAGAAGTCTTGGTGCGCTGGAATCACCCACAACGTGGGATGCTCGCTCCTGGACAGTTTCTACCAGTTGCAGAGGATACAGGTTTGATCGTCGATTTAGGCCATCAAGTTTTGAAACAAGCGTGTCGACAGATGAAGGCGTGGCAACAAACGTATGACACAAAGATCCCGATATCAGTGAATGTGAGTATGAAACAATTCATGCAGAAAGACTTTGTGACCAAAGTGGAAAACATCATTTTAGAAACTGGTCTTGCGCCGACATGTTTGGAGCTAGAAGTCACTGAAACTGTAACGATGGATATTGAACGAACCTACAAAGTATTACAGCAGTTGAAAAAACTTGGTGTGAAAATTTCATTAGATGATTTCGGTACAGGGTACAGTTCTTTACAGCATTTAAATGAACTACCGTTTGATGTGTTCAAAGTGGATCAGTCGTTTGTGAAAAAGATGGTCCATCACGAGCGTGGACGGGCGATGGTTCATACGATGTTAAAGCTTGGCGAAATTTTTAATGTGAAGGTTGTTGTAGAAGGTGTAGAGACGGAATTTGAGTGGGAGACGATAAAAACTTATGGGAACCCTCTCTTGCAGGGATACAAATTCAGTCACCCCTTGACAGAAGATCAGTTTTCAAACTTACTACGTCAAACGCCGGCAGAAGATTAAGCCGGCGTTTTTATATGATTTATCATTGAATTCCATTTGGTAAAAGGTTACAATCTATACAGTTAAACTTGACTGAAGATTCATTCATTTCAACGGAAGGGGCTGTAGTTGGTGGCGATTAATGAAATTGCTAAGCGAAACAAGCTGGTTGTAAAACTCCTTTGGGCAGCATTTATCTTTGGTTTGTTCAGTAATGTTATTGCGGATGTTAGTTTGCAGGGGATCATTGCCTATACTTTAACAGGTGCAGCGGCTGTAAGTGCTGTAACATGGCTTGTTTGGCGCGGCGTAATGATACAACTAATTCCCTACGTCCTTGTGATTAGCTACACTGTGGTGGCTGTCGTCATGGCAGCAACTTCCCCCAAGTTGTCAAATTATTTAATGGTTTATGTGCTGCTTGTGTTTATGACGCTTTATCATATGTACCGCCCGATTATTGGAGGGGGTATTGCCGGTCTTTTTATGACGAACTGGTTTTTTCTTCAGTATCAGGAAACGATGTTTTTAGGGGCAGGCATGGATGTGTTAATCTCTTTAAATGTGTTTATGATCATTATTTGTGCTGTTTTAATTACGCAAGCAAAAATCGGTCAGGATATGCAGCACACTGTTGAAGAAAAACAAAAAGAAGCAACCTTAAAGCAGGAAGAGCTACAGCATGTGTTTGGCGAAGTGTCTGTAAATGCTTCTGAAGTACAACAGTTTTCTGAAGAGATGAATTCGTTTTTAAATGCGATGCATGAAGCTTCCGATGATGTATCGTCATCTTTTCAAACGGTAGCTGATGGCGCTGAAGAACAAAGTGAAACGATCTCTTCAATGAACAATGATGTAGATCTTTTAGGAGAGCGGATTCAAGAGGCTTCAAATCGTGCAGATGCACTCGAACAAACTGCGGGTCAAAATCGATCATCACTAGATGCCGGACAGCGTGAGATCGAGGAACTTAACGAATCCGTATTAAGCCTTGAAGATATGTTTAAACAAATTGAGAACAAAATGAACGCTTTACGTGACTCAGCTGCTTTAATTGAAGGTGTTGTAAATTCAATTGAAAATGTGAGTGAACAAACAAATCTACTTGCATTAAATGCATCAGTAGAAGCGGCCCGGGCAGGTGAGCACGGTAAAGGCTTTTCTGTTGTAGCAGACGAAGTGCGCAAACTTGCTAGTGACACACAAGCGTCGGTGCTTCAAGTTCAAAGTATTCTTGAAGGAATTGAAAATGAAACACAAGCTGCCGAGCATCGTGTTCATGTCGGAGGTGACATCCTTCAAAAAAGTATGAGTGCTTATCAACAGGTAACGCTGCGGCTGACAGAAATTATGACGAACACCAAGGAGATGCAGCAGTATGCAGGATGTGTAACTGAAGCAATGAAACAGGCGGAAAAAGGGAAAGAACAAGTGCGCCGTGGAATGACAGAGACAGTTGATGTGACGGAAACAACAAGTGCTGCGGCAGAAGAAGCGTTTGCTAGAGTAGAGCAGCAGAACAATTACTTGAATCAATTAAATCAGCAGTTTTCAGATTTAAATGCTAAGAACGAACATTTGGCCCTGCTTGTCGGAGTTAATCATAAACATGAAGAAGAGACGCCAGCAAAACAGAAGGAAATCAATGCTTCGAATGAAGAAAGTGAAATTCGTAAACCTGCATAAAAGAGATGGTTTATAAATATCAGCAATCCGAAGTGACTTGGCTAAAGTTTCTTTTCGAGCAAGTAATCACAGGAACGTGAAGTAAGTCATAGTTCTTATGTATGAAAAAAGGGGCCTCCTTTGTGGAAGAGCCCCTTTCTACTTAAGGTTCAATAGTTCGCATCCGATATGAATCGTAAATGTGAGTTAAATAATAATTTTCCTGTTCACTGTTGGATTGCAGACTGACGTGTTCGAGCTCTGGTACATCATAATGAATGTACGTTTTTCCGTTTTTCATTTTGACATACAAAGTGCGCGTACGCTTGTCATACTTCACTTCTTGAATTTGACTGCTCCCCATAGGCTCGTAATTTTGGTTCATGACACAGCCTCCTTTATACTTAAAATAAAAAGCGAGAACGGTATTAATGGTATATACCCAACATGCTTTTATGAAAAACTATGGTGCCAGCAGAGAAAATATAAGTGAGGGGTTGAAAGATTTCCCTTTATTGATTGTGTCTTAAGTTGTACAATGAAGGTACTAGAAAACAAGTGCAGTCAATTAACTTTCGTTTTAAAACTTCAAGCATATGTGCGCATATGTTTTCAAGAATACATAAGTGATATTGCGCTTATTGATTAGTAGGGGTGATTGTACGTTGAGTAACAGCGAATATTTGGACGTGTTTATTGAAGAGAGTCAAGAACATTTACAAACGGTAAACGACAGTCTTCTTCAGTTAGAGAAAGAACCTGATGATTTATCGCTTGTAAACGAAGTCTTTCGTTCGGCGCATACATTAAAAGGTATGGCTGCAACCATGGGATTTGAGGATTTAGCACATTTAACGCATACAATGGAAAATGTACTTGACCTTATTCGAAATGAAGAGCTTGAAGCATCATCTGAAATCCTTGATGTTGTGTTTGATTCTGTCGATGACCTAGAAGAAATGATTAACGACATTGCAGAGGGCGGAAGTGGTAAGCGCGATATTCAACAAATAGCCGATCAGCTTGAAGCGATTCAGCGCGGCGAGGCACCATCAGCCGCCGGAAGTGCCGAGGTAGCTGCAGCAAATGCACAAACCGAAGTAGGTGGAGGGGCGCAAAATTTAGGTGAGAGCTATGATGAATTTGAATTAACCGTGATCACCCAGTCAAAAGAGCAGGGCTTTAGTCCTTATCAAATTAGAATCACATTAGATGAGAATACGATGTTAAAAGCAGCCCGGGTTTACATGGTGTTTGAGATTCTTGAAGAAGCTGGTGAGGTAATTAAATCAACGCCGCCGGTTGATGAGCTTGAAGAAGAAAATTTTGATCATGAATTTATTGTGACCCTTGTAACAAAAGAATCTAAAGAAGATTTAAATGAGCGTATCAATCGCATTTCTGAGATTCAAAACATAGAAATTATCTTGATCGATCCAGAAGAATTAGGAGAAAACAGCGAGGCAGAATCAGAGCCAAAAACTGAAGCACAGGGACAAAGTAGTAAAGATTCTGCTAAAGCAGAATCTCCTGAAAGCTCACAGCCTGTACAACAGCTCGAACCTCAGCAACAGAAGAAAGATGACAAAGACGAGACGACTAAAAAGCCTAGTGAAGCCAATAAGACGATTCGAGTCAGTATCGAACGTTTAGATGTGCTTATGAACTTGTTTGAAGAGCTTGTTATTGATCGTGGACGTCTTGAGCAGATTTCAAGCGAACTTGACAATAATGAATTAAGTGAGACTGTTGAACGAATGTCAAGAATTTCAGGGGATTTGCAAGAAATCATTTTAAATATGCGCATGATGCCTGTGGATCAAGTATTTAATCGCTTTCCACGCATGGTAAGAAGTCTCTCAAAAGATTTAGGTAAAAAGGTAAATCTTGATATTTACGGCGCTGAAACCGAACTGGACCGTACAATTATTGATGAAATTGGCGATCCGCTCGTTCACTTAATCCGTAATTCAATCGACCATGGTATAGAAACGCCTGCCGAACGTTTGGACAAAGGAAAAAGTGAAGAAGGCACCCTTGTGCTGCGAGCTTACCATAGCGGTAATAACGTCTTTATTGAGATTGAAGATGACGGAGCCGGCATCAATCAACAAAAAGTAATTAATAAAGCATTGAGTAATGGGGTAGTAACGCAAGAAGAAATAGAGAAGATGAGTGATGAGCAAATTTTCGGCCTCTTATTTGAATCAGGTTTAAGCACGGCTGACCAAGTAACGGATGTCTCCGGCCGTGGGGTTGGTTTAGATGTAGTGAAAAATACGTTTGAATCGCTTGGCGGGGTCGTTACCGTTAATTCTGAACAAAATGTCGGCTCCATCTTCTCTATTCAGCTTCCGTTAACGTTGTCGATCATTGATGTAATGCTGGTAGAGCTGCAAAAAGAAAAATATGCGATTCCGCTTTCTTCAATTGTGGAAACAGCAATTGTAAATAAAGAAGATGTGTACAGCGCTCACAATCAAAAAGTCATTGATTTCAGGGGCAACGTTGTTCCGCTCGTTTTCTTGAAAAATGTATTTGAAGTACCGGAAGCTGGTATTGAAGACGAGTATTACTCTGTTGTTCTTGTAAGTAAGGGTGAAAAAATGGCCGGGCTTGTTGTTGACTCATTAGTCGGTCAACATGACGTTGTTTTAAAATCTCTCGGAAGCTACTTAACGAATGTGTTTGCAATTTCAGGAGCTACCATTCTTGGTGATGGGCAAGTTGCTTTAATCGTAGATACGAATGCATTAATTAAATAAACCGGGGAGGAGGAGGAAAATTGGCAGAAGAAGAGGGAAATAATAAAGACTTAAAAGTCATTGTCTTTCAGTTAAAAGATGAAGAATATGCAATAGAAGTTGACCATGTGCAGTCTATTGAACGGATGCAGACTGTAACACGTATCCCACGGGTTAGCGCACATATTATCGGGGTTATGAACCTTCGCGGTGTCATCACACCAGTTGTTGATTTAAGGCGCCGCTTTGGTTTAGAAGAAAAAGCATATGATGAGGCAACCCGTATTTTGGTACTTTCTAAAGATAATATTGAGCTAGGCTTGATTGTAGATGGGGCAAATGATGTGATTGATATTACCACAGGAGACATTGAGCCGACACCAGAAGTCGTCGGTGGCGTGGAAGAGGAATACCTTCGTGGTGTCGTGAAGCTTGAGGACAGGCTCTTCACACTGCTTAATCTTGATAAGGTACTGCATGACCGTTCAACAATTGGTGTATAAAATTCTAAAAAATTCCAGGTGTAAGTAAAAGAGGTGTCTAGATTGGCTTCAGTTTTAATTGTAGATGATGCTGCATTTATGCGGATGATGATTAAAGATATTCTTCAAAAAAACGATTTTGAAATTGCAGGCGAAGCAGCTAACGGAGAAGAGGCTGTTGAGATTTTTAAAGATCAACAACCGGACTTAGTGACAATGGATATTACGATGCCGGAAAAAGATGGTTTAGAAGCTTTAAAAGAGATTAAGGCGCTTGATTCAAACGCAACTGTAATTATGTGTTCGGCGATGGGGCAGCAATCGATGGTGATTGATGCAATCCAGGCAGGAGCTAAAGATTTCATTGTCAAGCCGTTTCAAGCTGACCGTGTAATGGAAGCCATTAATAAAGCCATGTAAATTTCCATCCGCCGCCTTCCTTTTTTTATGGTAAAGAGAGGGCGGTTGGTTTGGTCGCGAGAAAGGGCGTGAATGCCGTGGAGGCCACCCACGTAAATGCAATTACAAGAGCAGCAACGACGATCATGGACTCTCATCTTGGGGTGGGTGTAAATGTTGACCAACCATTTTTAGCAGATAAAACAATCCCATCAAGCCAGGTTTCTGTTATCTTAGGAGTGAACGGGGAACTCGAAGGACAGATCATTTGTTCAATGGATGAACCTACGGCTTGCTCCGTTGTCGGGTCAATGATGGGCGGGATGGAGATTTCCCAGATTGATGATATGGGCTGGAGTGCAATCCAGGAGTTTGGAAACTGGATTGCTGGTACAACAGCTACTGAGCTATCCAGAGAAGAAGTGAATATTGATGTGACACCACCAGTTATTAACGAAGGTGGCTCAACATTTCGCTCTCCAGAATCATTTATTACTTTACCGCTTAACAGCAGCATCGGTGAGTTGCTTGTGCACGTTTCAGTAAAAAGGCGGTAAAATTTGATCGATGACACGCTCGTTCTATAACGACAGGTGAATCCAGACTGTCGACAAAGTAGAAAACTTAACATTCACGCGCAGCTTACTGCTCCAATCTCCGTGAACCTCCTTATTAAGAGGTAAAAACCGAATCATGAACGTAACCTTCACTTTCAGACGGACGCTTTCCCGAGGGCTTGGCTTCAGCTAACTTGTTCGAATCCAAACCATTCGAACAAGTGGATCTTCAGCCTGCGCTTGACCCTCTGGGAGTCGCCGTCTTTCGTTTCGATCACTTTTCAATTTACAGATGATCGTCATTTCCAATGAATATGGTTCGTTTTGATCGCTCATGAAGCGTCACTATGAAATTGGTTCATGTAGCTGTTGCTTGATCGAAAAGATCTCTACCACTCATGACCATCAAATGACGCAAGGCTGACAAGCACCGGCGGCGGCGCCACCAGGAACAGCGCGAGCCGAAAATCCCGCAGGCAGAGAGTTTCTGCCGAGGAAGTTGGGTCGGTGACGGGGGCTAAGAAGACACGGTGACTTCAAGCGGCAGCGTAGATCAAACCGATGTCGCACTTGTGCCCTCCGGGTGCAAGCGTCCGCCGAAAAGCGACGTCAGCCTTCGCTTTTCTTGAAAGTTTGTCTACACGCTGAGGTGAATCGTCGTTTTAGGCAGTGAATGATTATAAGGTTTAATCAGCGATACATTTTATGAAGATCATAAGGATGTGATTGCAGGGTCTCCTTTTTGAGGTATGATCCTGCTTTTTCTGTAGCCTGGTGATTAACAACGTTTATAAGCAGTCATTAAGAGCAGTAAAGCTTTCGGCGGACATCATCAACATTATAAAAAGTTGTTGACGACAGAGATTGTGTCTAATATTGTGGTTTATCCGCTGAAGAGATCAGCTAAGTTCTTAGCGGAAAGCAACAACGTTGAAAAAAGTTGTTGACGACAAAACAAAGATCTACTATATTAGTCAATCCGCACCGAAAAAGGCGCGGCACACATCGAACTCAAAAAAACTTATAAAAGTTATTGACGACATGTTATTAAAGTGATAATATAGTAAATCCGCGCTGATGACAGCGCAAAAAAACAGCGAGCCGCTTCAAGCGAAGCAGCGCTGAGAAAATAGATTTCTTTAAGAAGTTGTTGACTTTTAAGTTGATAACTATTAAAATAGAAATCCGCGCCAATAAAGTGCGAACATGATTTGCCCTTTGAAAACTGAATGAAAGCAAGTGCGCCCGTCAATATAATTGACGTTAAACGAAACACATCAAATCCCTTCGATTTGATTGGATGGAAGGCCGGTTAAGTTCGCAATGTCCTGTTGCAACACCGGCACTCGAACATCCTGTTCATCGGAGAGTTTGATCCTGGCTCAGGACGAACGCTGGCGGTGTGCCTAATACATGCAAGTCGAGCGCGTGAAACCAGTTGATTCTCTTATGGGATGACGCTGGTGGATCGAGCGGCGGACGGGTGAGTAACACGTGGGCAACCTGCCCTGCAGATCGGGATAACCCCGGGAAACCGGGGCTAATA